>NZ_BDAS01000030.1:0-766 GCF_001602235.1 Alcanivorax sp. NBRC 102024 | reverse complement strand
CTCCCGGCCGCACCCTGAAAGCCTTCTAATCCAAAGGGAGCAGAGAGCATGTTTCTCAAAGAGCGGAGCAGCGGCCACCTGGTGCAGGTAGTCGAACCCACGGAACTGGTCAACCCTTTACGCACGCAGATTAGCGGGCGCTATCATCACGGCGAAGAAGCCCAGGAAGCGGAGCCATTCAACAAGGCCGATCTGGTGTTTCCGTCAGGCGAGACGCTTCCCCGATGCTGGGTGGATCCCCATTATCGGGATGATGAAATCCCCAGTACCGGGATGGGAGTCTAGATCTGACATTTGGGCCGGGCTGCGCCAACCGGATTTTGACCAGAGGCCAGGGCTTCAAAGAGACAATAAACCCGTTGGAGCCATGCTTGCATGGCGAGGGGTAGTTTTCCGCTTCTGGGTTCTAGGTTGGAGTTTGAGGCTTTGCGGGGCGTGATGACCTACAGTGTGTGACGAGCATGCTCGTCATCCCTTCGGGACGCCTTCGGCGCACCAAGCTGGCCCCTGCGGGGCATCGCTTGTCACATGGCGACTTCGTCGCAAGGTAGGGAGAGGAGTTCACCGTATCCTAAATACAAAAAAAGCCCCCTAGCATACTGCGCTAGGGGGCTTTTTCTGTATTTAAGAGCCTGACGATGACCTACTCTCACATGGGGAGACCCCACACTACCATCGGCGATATGTCGTTTCACTTCTGAGTTCGGCATGGGATCAGGTGGTTCCAACACTCTATGGTCGTCAGGCAAACTGGTTTAGCTATCCA
>NZ_BDAS01000029.1:0-1186 GCF_001602235.1 Alcanivorax sp. NBRC 102024 | reverse complement strand
TAATCACCCCGAAATTTAGCCCTGCTCAAAAGTAGAATTTTCTCGTAACCTAGCACGAAGGAGATTCTGCATGAAGAAGTCACGATTTTCGGACAGCCAGATCCTGGCGATCCTCAAGCAAGCGGAGAATGGCGTCCCTGTTCCCGAGCTGTGCCGGGAGCATGGCATGAGCAGCGCCAGCTTCTACAAGTGGCGCGCCAAGTACGGCGGTATGGACGCGTCCTTGATGGCTCGCCTGAAGGAGCTTGAGGACGAGAACCGCAGGCTCAAGAAAATGTATGCCGAGGAGCGCCTCAAGGCCGAGATTGTCCAGGAGGCACTCACAAAAAAGTGGTAAAGCCATCCCGGCGCAAGGAGATGGCTCAACAAGCAGTCGCAGCCAATGGCGTCTCAGTCCGCCTAGCCTGTACGGCGTTCAGGATCAGCGAGACCTGCTACCGGTATCAGCCTGCTCTCTGTGATGAGAACGTCGAGATCGCCGATTGGCTGGTCAAGCTGACCGAGGAAGAGAGTGACTGGGGTTTCGGCCAGTGCTTTCACTATCTTCGCAACGTCGAGAACAAGGGCTGGAATCACAAGCGGGTATACCGCATTTACTGCGAACTTGCGCTGAACCTGAGAATCAAGCCCAGGCGCCGCTTGAATCGGCAAACGCCTGAGCCCCTGAAGGAGCCGATCAAGCCGGACCAGATATGGTCGATGGACTTCATGCACGATCAGCTCAGCGATGGCAGGAACTTCCGTTTATTCAATGTGATTGACGATTACCGGCGTGAAGGATTGGCCATTGAGGCAGGCTTCTCGCTGCCAACGATGCGGGTGGTTCGGGTGCTGGACCAGCTTCTCGAGTGGCGAGGCAAACCGACAGCCATTCGCTGCGATAACGGGCCCGAGTTCATCAGCCACGATTTCGTCGGTTGGGCTCAGAAGCGGGAGATTCGCATAGAGTATATTCAGCCCGGAAAGCCGCAGCAGAATGCCTATATCGAGCGTGCAAACCGGACAATCCGTTACAGCTGGCTTAGCAAACACCTGTTCGACAGCCTGGAGGAAGTTCAGGATTATGCGACCAAGTGGTTATGGTTTTACAATCACCGTCGACCCCACAAAGCCAATGGCGGCAAGCCGCCACTGATGGCTGCGTAAGCTCTACTTTTGGGCGATGCTAAAAATGGGGTGATTACCC
>NZ_BDAS01000028.1:0-1193 GCF_001602235.1 Alcanivorax sp. NBRC 102024 | reverse complement strand
ATTACTCGGTGATTTTGGCTACCACACCGGCGCCAACGGTACGACCACCTTCGCGGATAGCGAAGCGCAGGCCGTCTTCCATGGCGATCGGCGCGATCAGCTCAACGTCCATCTGCACGTTGTCGCCCGGCATAACCATCTCGGTACCTTCCGGCAGGGTACATGCACCCGTCACGTCGGTGGTACGGAAGTAGAACTGCGGACGGTAGCCGTTGAAGAACGGGGTGTGACGACCACCTTCGTCCTTGCTCAGCACGTACACCTCAGCAATGAACTTGGTGTGCGGCTTGATGGAGCCCGGCTTGGCCAGTACCTGGCCACGCTCAACCTCATCACGCTTGGTACCACGCAGCAGAACACCAACGTTCTCGCCTGCACGACCTTCGTCCAGCAGCTTGCGGAACATTTCCACACCGGTACAGGTGGTCTTGGTGGTGTCGTGGATACCCACGATCTCGATTTCCTCGCCCACCTTGATGATGCCACGCTCTACACGGCCGGTTACTACAGTACCGCGACCAGAGATGGAGAATACGTCTTCGATCGGCATCAGGAACGGCTGATCAACGGCACGCTCCGGCTCCGGGATGTACTCATCCAGGCACTCAACCAGCTTCTGTACGGCAGGCATGCCGATGTCGCTGGTGTCACCTTCCAGTGCTTTCAGGGCAGAACCCTTGATGATCGGAGTATCGTCACCCGGGAAGTCATAGTCGTTCAGCAGTTCGCGAACTTCCATTTCTACCAGCTCAAGCAGCTCTTCATCGTCAACCATGTCCGCTTTGTTCAGGAACACAACGATGTAGGGAACGCCTACCTGACGGGACAGCAGGATGTGCTCGCGGGTCTGCGGCATCGGGCCGTCAGCAGCGGAACATACCAGGATCGCACCGTCCATCTGCGCCGCACCGGTGATCATGTTCTTCACATAATCAGCGTGACCGGGGCAGTCTACGTGGGCGTAGTGACGAGTCGGGGAATCGTATTCCACGTGAGAGGTTGCAATGGTGATACCACGCTCACGCTCTTCCGGGGCATTATCAATACCGTCGAAAGCGATGGCGCTACCGCCCCAAACTTCTGCACACACGCGGGTCAGCGCGGCGGTCAGAGTGGTTTTACCATGGTCAACGTGACCGATGGTGCCTACGTTTACGTGCGGTTTATTACGTTCAAACTTTTCCTTTGCCACG
>NZ_BDAS01000026.1:0-3097 GCF_001602235.1 Alcanivorax sp. NBRC 102024 | reverse complement strand
AGTCGAAAGGCGGGCAGTGAAGAGACTGTTTTGGGTTATATAGTCAAGTGATTAAGCGTACACGGTGGATGCCTTGGCAGCCAGAGGCGATGAAGGACGTTGTAGCTTGCGATAAGCTTCGGGGAGGTAGCAAACAACCTTTGATCCGGAGATTTCCGAATGGGGAAACCCACCTGTCATAAGGCAGGTATCGCATACTGAATACATAGGTATGCGAGGCGAACGCGGGGAACTGAAACATCTAAGTACCCGTAGGAACAGAAATCAATTGAGATTCCGTCAGTAGCGGCGAGCGAACGCGGATTAGCCCTTAAGTCTGTGAAAGATTAGGAGAACGGTCTGGGAAGGCCGGCCATAGTGGGTGATAGCCCCGTATCCGAAAATCTGATCAGGTGAAATCGAGTAGGTCGGAGCACGTGAAACTCTGATTGAACATGGGGGGACCATCCTCCAAGGCTAAATACTCCTGGCTGACCGATAGTGAACCAGTACCGTGAGGGAAAGGCGAAAAGAACCCCGGAGAGGGGAGTGAAATAGAACCTGAAACCGTGTACGTACAAGCAGTCGGAGCCCTCTTTGTGGGGTGACGGCGTACCTTTTGTATAATGGGTCAGCGACTTAATTTCAGTAGCGAGGTTAACCGTTTAGGGGAGCCGTAGGGAAACCGAGTCTTAATAGGGCGTTTAGTTGCTGGGATTAGACCCGAAACCGGGCGATCTATCCATGGGCAGGTTGAAGATGCGGTAACACGCATTGGAGGACCGAACCGACTACCGTTGAAAAGTTAGCGGATGACCTGTGGATCGGAGTGAAAGGCTAATCAAGCTCGGAGATAGCTGGTTCTCCCCGAAAGCTATTTAGGTAGCGCCTCGGACGAATACCACTGGGGGTAGAGCACTGTTTCGGCTAGGGGGTCATCCCGACTTACCAAACCGATGCAAACTCCGAATACCAGTGAGTACTATCCGGGAGACACACGGCGGGTGCTAACGTCCGTCGTGAAGAGGGAAACAACCCAGACCGCCAGCTAAGGTCCCCAAATTCCAGTTAAGTGGGAAACGATGTGGGAAGGCTCAGACAGCTAGGAGGTTGGCTTAGAAGCAGCCATCCTTTAAAGAAAGCGTAATAGCTCACTAGTCGAGTCGGCCTGCGCGGAAGATGTAACGGGGCTCAAACTGGATACCGAAGCTGCGGCAGCAGACTTGTTCTGCTGGGTAGGGGAGCGTTGTGTAAGCCTGTGAAGGTGTGTTGAGAAGCATGCTGGAGGTATCACAAGTGCGAATGCTGACGTGAGTAACGATAATGGGGGTGAAAAACCCCCACGCCGAAAGACCAAGGTTTCCTGCGCAACGCTAATCGGCGCAGGGTGAGTCGGCCCCTAAGGCGAGGCAGAAATGCGTAGCTGATGGGAAACGGGTTAATATTCCCGTACTTCTTATAACTGCGATGGAGAGACGGAGAAGGCTATGCCTACCGGGCGTTGGTTGTCCCGGGGAAAGGCTGTAGGCTGAGGTGTTAGGCAAATCCGGCACCTTAAGGCTGAGAGTCGAGACCACTGGTCCTTTGTGACCGGGAAGTGGTTGATGCCATGCTTCCAGGAAAATCTTCTAAGCTTCAGGTTATAAGGAACCGTACCCCAAACCGACACAGGTGGTTGGGATGAGTATTCTAAGGCGCTTGAGAGAACTCGGGTGAAGGAACTAGGCAAAATTGTACCGTAACTTCGGGAGAAGGTACGCCGCTGACGGTGACGAGACTTGCTCTCTGAGCTATTGGCGGTCGCAGTGAAAAGGCCCCTGCAACTGTTTATTAAAAACACAGCACTCTGCAAACGCGTAAGCGGACGTATAGGGTGTGACGCCTGCCCGGTGCCGGAAGGTTAATTGATGGGGTTAGCTTCGGCGAAGCTCTTGATCGAAGCCCCGGTAAACGGCGGCCGTAACTATAACGGTCCTAAGGTAGCGAAATTCCTTGTCGGGTAAGTTCCGACCTGCACGAATGGCGTAATGATGGGGGCGCTGTCTCCACCCGAGACTCAGTGAAATCGAAATCGCAGTGAAGATGCTGTGTACCCGCGGCTAGACGGAAAGACCCCGTGAACCTTTACTATAGCTTCACAGTGGACTTTGAACCTGCTTGTGTAGGATAGCTGGGAGACTTTGAAGCGGTGACGCTAGTCATCGTGGAGTCGTCCTTGAAATACCAGCCTGGCATGTTTGAGGTTCTAACCTAGGTCCATTATCTGGATCGGGGACATTGTGTGGTGGGTAGTTTGACTGGGGCGGTCTCCTCCCAAAGAGTAACGGAGGAGCACAAAGGTACCCTCAGCACGGTCGGACATCGTGCAACGAGCGTAAAGGTAGAAGGGTGCTTGACTGCGAGACCTACAAGTCGAGCAGGTGCGAAAGCAGGTCTTAGTGATCCGGTGGTTCTGTATGGAAGGGCCATCGCTCAACGGATAAAAGGTACTCCGGGGATAACAGGCTGATACCGCCCAAGAGTTCATATCGACGGCGGTGTTTGGCACCTCGATGTCGGCTCATCTCATCCTGGGGCTGAAGCCGGTCCCAAGGGTATGGCTGTTCGCCATTTAAAGAGGTACGCGAGCTGGGTTTAGAACGTCGTGAGACAGTTCGGTCCCTATCTGCCGTGGGCGTTGGAGATTTGAGAGGAGCTGCTCCTAGTACGAGAGGACCGGAGTGGACGAACCTCTGGTGTTCCGGTTGTCACGCCAGTGGCATTGCCGGGTAGCTACGTTCGGACGGGATAACCGCTGAAAGCATCTAAGCGGGAAGCCTCCCTCAAGATGAGATCTCCCTGGGAACTTGATTCCCCTGAAGGGCCGTTGAAGACCACAACGTTGATAGGCTGGGTGTGGAAGCGTTGTAAGGCGTGAAGCTAACCAGTACTAATTGCCCGTGAGGCTTGACTATATAACACCAAAGCAGTCTTCGGCTCCAAGAGCCAGGACCGCAAAGAGACGGTGTCAGAGATTGGACGCTTGCAGCATTGACTAGCAAACTTCTCGTTCCCATTTGGCTTTGCCGGTGAGCAGTGTAGTACACCGGTAAGGCAACCTAATTTAGCGATGCCCGCG
>NZ_BDAS01000025.1:0-3799 GCF_001602235.1 Alcanivorax sp. NBRC 102024 | reverse complement strand
AGCACTATGGCGAATCAACACGTTATTACCACATTTTGGACACTCGCATTCGAGCTCTCCCTCATAACCAACCTCAGGCCCCATTCCTCGTTCCTCGGAGCTAACCGCATCCATACAAATGTCCGAACCATCAATAGCGAGCTCGTTGGAGCATTTTTGACATTCGATGATTGCAGTGCCGCTAAGGTTCAAATCTAGACTCCTGATGGCTAACAGTTTATCCAATTGCAGATGCGATATATCACTTTGCTGTATATCTCCGATCTAGCCTGGCCCAAGAACCCCAAAAAATTGACTACCAATCAGTGACTTGCCCTACAAGCAGAAATCACTCTCAACAGACTTTTCTTGCATCCGCTTTTCGGAAAAACAACCTTATCTCAGCTACTTACAAATTTCTGTAAGCCATATCCTACAAATTCAACGTGCGCGCGGGTGAAAAACGGGACCTTATCCCCGGCCCGCAAGGCCGGGGATAACGGCTTATCGCTGTAATTCCCCCACCTTCTCCTTCGAAAACACCCCATAAAGACTCGGCAACACCAACAACGTCAACGCCGTGGCCGACACCAGGCCGCCGACAATGACCACCGCCAATGGCCGCTGCACTTCACTGCCCACGCCCGTCGCCAACAACATGGGAATCAGCCCCAACATGGAGGTAAGCGCCGTCATCAATACCGGGCGTAGCCGCGAGACGGCACCTTCGAAGATCGCCGTCTCCAGCGCTTCGCCATCGCGCAGGCGATGATTGATGGCTTCCACCATCACCACCCCATTCAACACCGCTACCCCAAACAAAGTAATAAAGCCCACCGAACTGGGCACGGACAGGTACTGGCCGCTGATTGCCAGGGCGAGGATGCCGCCGATGAGGGCCAGGGGCACGTTGACCAGGATCAGGGCGGCCTGGGCCACGGAGCCGAAGGCGAAGTAGAGCAACAGGGCGATCAGGCCCACAGCCACGGGCACCACCATGGCCAGGCGTTGCTGGGCACGCTGCTGGTTTTCGTACTGGCCGCCGATATCCACGCTGTAGCCGGCGGGCAGGTCCACGTCAGTATCGATGGCGCTTTGAATGTCGGCTACCACGGAGCCCATATCGCGACCGGCCACGTTGGCCTGGATGACTACGCGGCGTTGCACGTCGTCGCGGCTGATCTGCGGCGGGCCGGACACCAGGGATACATCCGCCACCTCCATGAGGCGCACCCAGGCACCGTCGGCGGCTTTCAGGCGCAGGTTGCGGATGGCCTCAGCGTTGTTGCGGGCGCTTTGTTCCAGGCGCACATAGATGTCGTAGCGTTCGTTGCCGTTGATCACCTGCCCGGCGCTGCCGCCACCGAGGCCATTGCTGACCAGATCCATGACCTGATTGACGCTAAGGCCATAGCGGCTGAGGGCGTTACGATCCGGGGTGACCACCAGTTGGGCTTCCCCGGCTATCTGTTCCAGTTGCACGTCGGTGGCACCGTCCACGGCTTTCACGACCTGGGTGATGGCTTCGCCTTTTTCCTGAAGCACGGCCAGGTCCGGGCCGAACAGCTTGATGGCCAGCTGGGCTTTGACGCCGGAGAGCAGTTCGTCCACGCGCATGGCGATGGGCTGGGAAAAGTTGAGCAACAGGCCCGGATGCACGTCGAGCTTTTGCTGAATTTTTTCCTGCAACTCGAGACGACTGCTGGCGCTTTCCCATTCACTCACCGGCTTGAGGCCGATGTAGATTTCCACGTTGCTCACCGGCTCCGGATCGCCGCCGATTTCCGCGCGCCCTACCCGGCTGAGTGCATAGGTGACTTCCGGGAAGGTCATGATTTCCTGTTCCAGTTTTTCGCCCACGGCTAACGCGGTATCGAGGCTGGAGGACGGCGCCAGGGTCACGCGCAGGGCCAGGGTGCCTTCTTCCAGTACCGGCACGAACTCGGTGCCGATAAAAGGCGTGGTGGCCAGCGCCAGGGCGAACAGCCCTACCGCGCCGCCGATGACCATTTTGCGCGCCTGCATGGCCCTGGCCAGCACGGCGCGGTAGCGGGCTTCCAGCCACTGCATCAGCCGGTTGGGTTTGTCTTCCACGCCGTGGCGGAACAGGAAGCCCGCCAGGGCCGGCACCACGATCAACGCCACCAGCACGGCGGCGGCCATGGCGAGCATGATGCTGATAGCCATGGGCACGAACATTTTCGCTTCCACCCCTTCGAAGGCGAACAGGGGCATGAACACCACCAGAATAATGCTGGCGGCGAAGAACACCGGGCGGGCCACTTCCTGGGCGGCGTCCTTCACGCGCAGGGCGATGCCGCCCGGTTGGTCGTGGCTGCCCTCTACCCGGCTCAGGTGCTTGAAGATGTTTTCCACCATCACCACGGAGCCATCCACCAGCATGCCGATGGCCACGGCCAGGCCGCCCAGGGACATGAGGTTGGCGGACATGTCCAGGCTGGCCATGACCAGTAGCGCCAGGCCAATGGACAGAGGAATGGACAACAGCACCAGGGCGGTGGCGCGGAGATTCATGAGGAACAGCGCCAGCACGATGACGATAAACACAAAGGCCAGCAGCAAGGCGGTGACCACAGTGCCCACGGCTTTTTCCACCAGATCGGCCTGGTCGTAGAACACCTGGAATTCCACCCCGTCGGGCAGGGCCTGGCGGATGCGCGCTTCGCGATCCTTGATGCCATCGATGGTGGCCTTGGTGTTGGCCCCCATGCGCTTGAGCACGATGCCCGCCACCACTTCGCCCAACGCTTCCGGTTCGCCGTTGGCAGCGCGGCGGGTCATGGTGAGCGCGCCCTGACGGATCTCGCCGCCGAATTTCACCTTTGCCACGTCACTGACGCGCACCTGGGTGCCGTCCACTTCCTTGAGGGGAATGGCAGCAATGTCGCCGAGCCCCTGCTCGCCGCTGCCCACCCAGCCCATGCCGCGGATGACCAGTTGTTCGGCCCCGCGATCCAGATACCAGCCGCCGGCGTTGCGGTTGTTGGCGGCGATGGCGTCCATGACCTGTTGCAGGGTCAGGTCGTAGGCCAGCAGGCGGGTGGGATTCACGTTCACCTGATACTGGCGCACGTCACCGCCGTAGCTGAGCACATCGGTGACGCCGCCCACCGGCATCAGCAACAGCTTCACCACCCAGTCGTTAAGACTGCGCAGTTGCATGGCATCCACCCCGGAGCCGGGTTGGGCGGTGAGCAGGTATTGATAGACCTGACCAAGCCCGGAGGTGTTGGGGCCCATTTCCGGGGTGCCCACGCCTTCGGGAATATCTTCCCGCGCCGCCTGCAGCCTTTCGAACACCAGCTGGCGGGCGAAGTAGATATCGGTGCCTTCCTCGAACACCACGGTGACGATGGACAGGCCGGTCTTGGAAATGGAGCGCACCTCGTCCACCTGGGGCAACGCGTACATCACCGCCTCGATGGGGTAGGTGATCAGCTGCTCCACTTCTTCCGCGGCCAGGCCTTCCGCTTCGGTGTTCACCTGTACCTGCACATTGGTAACGTCCGGGAAGGCATCCAGTTTCAGGTTGGGGAGTTGCCAGCCGATCACGCCGATGGTGATGACCAGTAACAGCAATACAATGAGGCGGCTGTTTACCGCCCAGTCGATTAGTTTGTTGAACATGGTGGTCTCCTGGACCTGCCGGTGTTTTTTGCTGCGGCGCTTCTGGATGTGAAGACTGGGGAGCAACGCTGGATCATTGATCTGCGTTTGGAGCCTCTCACCCTCTCCCTGTCCCTCTCCCCTCAAGGGAGAGGGGACCTTCCAGAGAGGCCGCACATGGCATCATCACCGG
>NZ_BDAS01000024.1:0-4209 GCF_001602235.1 Alcanivorax sp. NBRC 102024 | reverse complement strand
ACTCTTCACCTCTTAACTTGGCTGTGCTTCCTCGCCATATGGCGCGCATACACCCGATAAAGACACATTTAAGGACTGCATTGATAAACACAGACCACCTTGGCACCATCAAGACACATGAAGCCGGACCCAGGATATACCTGGGCCCGGAAATTGGAGCTCTTGACCGGATTTGAACCGGTGACCTCACCCTTACCAAGGGTGTGCTCTACCTACTGAGCTACAAGAGCATAACCTTCATGTCACCTGGTGGTGACCAAACTCTACCGGAGCTGGAGCGGGTAGCGGGAATCGAACCCGCATCATCAGCTTGGAAGGCTGAGGTTCTACCGTTGAACTATACCCGCAAACCTTCCGATGCCTGCCAGCCTTCCGGCCATACAAACCATCCAAAGAATGATCTGCTTTTTATCTGGTGGAGGGGGGAGGATTCGAACCTCCGAAGCTTTCGCGTCAGATTTACAGTCTGATCCCTTTGGCCACTCGGGAACCCCTCCAGAAAAGGGCCTACATTCTCTTTACGGCCCAACCACTTGTCAACCAATTTTCAAGTAGTTAGGCACGTTTAAAGCTGGAGCTGGCGAGAGGAGTCGAACCCCCGACCGGCTGATTACAAATCAGCTGCTCTACCAACTGAGCTACGCCAGCTCACAAGGGTTGCGAATTCTATAGAAAGGAATCAGGTGGCGCAATCCACTTGAGGATCAAACGCCTAATAATTGCTCAGCCATTCAGGGGCAGGCCACCCAATCCAGCTTAAGGGACTGATTTGCCTCAAGAAAGATATTCAGCTCAGGTTTCTCTTCCGGCTCCTGATCCATCAGGTAAACCCAGTATTCCGTCACCGCCCGGGACGTTTCTCGCACAAAGGCCGGATAACCGGCATTGCGCATCTTTACGCGCAACCCTTCCGCCGACTCCGCACTGGAGAAGTACCCCAATGAAATGGCATTGGCATCCTCGCCCTCCTTGACGACAAAGCTGTCCACGCCATGATCCTGCAACTCATGAAGCACACGCAGCGCCCTCTCCCTGTCGGCATAGGGAGGCAGATACACCCAGTTGAGCCGATCCTTCTGAATATTCAGAGCCCGCACCTGACCCGACAGCCCTGCCGCCCTCAGCTGGACCGCGCCAGCCTGGGCCGCGTCACGGGACTCCCAGGGGCCGACTACCGCACACAGAGAGCCCGCCTCCGGTCTGCGCGCGCTGTCCCGGGTCGGCTGGGAGCGCTCGGAAAGCAACACCAACCGCTCTCCTCCCACAGACTGCGTCGGCACACGCAACGACACTGCCTCACGGGGAGCCAGGTTCTTGGTAAGCTGCACCCCCAGATAAACCAGATTGACGACCAGCAAGCTGTAAAATATCCACCGCACCGGTGTTCCCCCACCATTATTGTTGTCGGTCTGCCACGCGCTCAAGGCCATCTAGGACAAGGTCGGGCATATGCAGAAACTCGAACTGGAAAGCACCTGTCAATTTCGGGGCATCACCGCCAGTTACCAGCACTTTACAAGTATCTTCAAGCACTTGGCGTAGTTCAACCACCACCTCCGTGACGAAGGCCACAGACATGCGCAACAAACCATTGTGCACGCACTCCCCGGTGGATCGGCCCAGAGCCGGTCGGGCCGTAGCCGGCTCGATATGCACATCGGAGGTATCCCGCAACAGGGCAGTACGCAACATTCCCAAGCCAGGCACAATATAACCGCCGAGAAACTCCCCCTTTTCATTCACCGCATCAATGGTGAGAGCACTGCCACAATCGATAATGATACTGGCACCAAAGCGCTGATGACCCTCAATCATTGCCACCCAGCGATCCACTCCCAGCTTGCGAGGCTCCGGATAGCAGTTTTGCACACCGAAATCCTGGCCACAGGAATAATAAAAACACGGCGTCACACCCGTCCGATCTGCCAACAGCCCCGCGATCTCGGTATCCGCTGAGGGGCCCGCCACTGACGCAATCCAGATTGCATCAACCTGATCACTGCCTTGCAGTAAAGCGTCCACGACAGCGGGCCAGTCTCGCCCGTGTCGACAGCCCCCCTGCTCCACCTTCTCACCGTGGCGAAAGCGCCATTTCATGGCGGTGTTACCCACATCCACAAACAGTTTCATCGGACTCTCAAACTCACTTCACCGCCATAGACTTCACGCACGCCATTCGGTGTTTCCACGCGCAAAGCCCCATCCCCCAGAACGCCTGCCGCCTTACCGGTAAACACCTGCTCAGCGGATTGGACCTGAACCAACTCACCCTTCACCGCATCATAGCGGTCAAAGTCTCCCCGGAAAGCCGCAAACCCTTGTTGCGAAAAACGCGGCAGCATATCCAGTAAATGCGTCAGCACGCAGCCTGCCAACACCGTCCTGGGCGGCATATCGGCCAGCTCACTGGCAAGGTCGGTCCAGGTCTGGTCAATATCCCTGGCCTGGTGCCCCGTCATGCAGCCATTGACACCGACCCCGATCACCACATCCACCTGGCCATCCATCTCACCGGCCAGCTCTATCAGGACACCGCCGACCTTGGCACCATTGATCTGCAAATCATTGGGCCACTTCAGACCTACCGGCAATGACGGATCCAGCTCCTGCAATGCCTGAGCCACCACCACACCCACCGCCAGACTCAACCCGCCCAAAGCGGCAAAACCACCACTCACCGGAAAACGAATGGATACGTAAAGATTGGCTGCAAAGGGAGACTGCCACTGCCTGCCTCTTCGGCCACGGCCGGCAGTCTGGCACTCGGAGAGAAACACCTGGGGACGACGTACTGGCCCCTTGATGGCCAGCGCATCGGCATTGGTGGATTCGGTTGCCCACTGATAGTGCAGCTGGGCCCGCTCCCCCAGCAACACTTCCAGTGACAACGGATCAATCAGGTCGACCGGTTGAGCCAGCCGATAACCTTTGCCCTTGACGGATTCCAGCGGCAAACCGAATTCCTCAAGGCGCTGAACACGCTTCCAGATAGCAGCCCGTGAAATCCCCAGCGCCTCCCCCAATTCGGAGCCGGAGCGGAACCGGCCATCAGCAAGAAGGCGGACCAATTGCTGATCCGCCTCTTTGAAGGTGCTCAAGCTTCCCAAACCACCCCTTTAGTCTTCGCCCACTTGGGAATGTCATCCGCATAACGTTTTTCAATTTCGTTACGCTTCAACTTCAGGGTCGGTGTAATCAGGTTGTTCTCTACCGTCCATGCATCCTTACACACGACCAGAGTCGTCATGCGCTCATGGGGGTCGAGCTCGTTATTAACGCGGGCCAGCAGCGCTTCAAGCTCCTTGGTGAAATGCTCTTTTTCACTGGGTTTGGACAACTTTTCCTGCTCTTCCGGGGTAATATTCAGCAACGCAATGGGCTGCCCCATGCCCTGACCGATGACACAGGACAACTCCAGACCCGGCTGCGTGGAGAGACGGTTTTCGATCGGAGCCGGCGCCACATATTTCCCTTTTTCCGTCTTGAAGATTTCCTTCACTCGACCGGTAATACGCAAACGTCCCTTCTCGTCAATTTCGCCCACATCACCGGTATGCAACCAGCCATCTTCGGTAAGATCTTCCGCGGTCTTCTCTGGCTGCTTGTAGTAGCCTTTCATATTACCGAGGCTACGCACCATAATCTCACCGCCCTCACCAATCCGGCATTCCACGCCATCATTGGGAGTCCCCACCCAACCGATCTTCTGGTCACCCTCTTCAGTGGTATGTGACCAGGCCAGGTTCTCGGTCATGCCGTAAACTTCAAGAATTTCCAGATCCAGCTTCTTGAACCAGGTAATGATATCCGGGGACAGTGCGGCCGCGCCGGACAGCGCAATACGGCATTGATCCAGCCCCATGGCTCCCAGCACTTTCTTTTTGATCACTTTGTTCAGGAAAGGAATCTTGAGCAGCTTGTTGAGCTTTTTGGGAGGCACCGCTTCGGAAGCCTTTTGGTAGAACTTGGACCAGATACGTGGCACCGCGAAGAACACCGTGGGCTGGGCGCGCTTGATGTCTTCACCGAACGTTTCCAGAGATTCCGCAAAGAAAATCTTGCCGCCCACGTAAAGCTGGGCGATTTCAACAGCCACCCGTTCAGCCACATGGGAAAGCGGCAAGTAGGAGATCATTCTCTCTTCCGGTGTCAGGTTATACACCTTGATCATTTTTTCGCCGACGATGGAGAAAGACTGGAAGTCATGCA
>NZ_BDAS01000023.1:0-6497 GCF_001602235.1 Alcanivorax sp. NBRC 102024 | reverse complement strand
CTGTGCCCGGAAGCGGCCGCGAACAGCCCGATTGATCCGGCTGCCTGCTTTGAAGAAGCTGCCGGTGGCTTTGCCCCGGGCGGCGGTGGCCTGCCGGGTGCCGATGGCAACCCGCTGGCGCCGGCACTGGAGCAGTTCTGCCCCAATACCGCTGATGCGGATCTGGGTCCGACCACGCCGATCGACTGTCTGACCGAAGCCGGTAACAACTTCGGCAACGTGGAAGAGCTGCTGCTGGGTTCCAACCCGCTGACCGAAGCCCTGTGCCCGGAAACCTCTGCCAATGCACCGATTGACCCGGCGGCCTGCTTCATGGAAGCGGCCGGTGGCGGTCTGCCCGGTGGTGGCGGTGGGGATAACCCGCTGGCGCCGTTGCTGGAGCAGTTCTGTCCGGAAACCGCTGCCGGTGGTGTGGGTCCCACCACGCCCACCGACTGCCTGAGCGAAGCCGGCGCTGGCCTGGCTGCCCTGGAAGAGCTGTTGGGCCCGCTGACCGAGCCGAACCCGCTCACCGACCAGGTATGCCCGGACACGTCCGGAACCGGTACCGTGGATCCGGCCGACTGCTTTATCGAGTCCCTGGACCGAGTCGAGCTGCTCAACTCTGAACAAATCGGTCTGCTGCCCGGTTGTCCGCTGCTGAGTGCCTTCAACGATGAAGGTAATCTGTCGCTGACCCTGGGTCTGGCCTGTCTGGTGAACCAGGAAACCGGCGATGGCCTGTCCCTGGAATCCGGCAACGCCCTGACGGATCTGTTCGAAGACCTGCTGGGTGGCTTGTTCTAAGTCTCACTCAGTAACGCAACAGAAAAAGCCCGGCCTTCGCGCCGGGCTTTTTTATGGTCCGTTCCTTGTAGGAGCGCCTCTCGAGGCGCGAAAGAGTAAAGTTTCGAGGTACGAGTCACGAGGAGCGAAACGCTTTTCGAAACGCGAACCTCGTTACTCGCTTCTAACGTCATTCGCGCCTCGAGAGGCGCTCCTACAATGGATCAAAACCCGGACACAAAAAAGCCGCCATAAAGGCGGCTTTTCCGTATCAGCCAGCGATCAGCTGTTGCGCTTCGGCAAGACGTCGCGGAGCTTGTCGGCCATCTCGCGAATGGCTTTCTCGGTGGTGTCCCAGGCGATACAGCCATCGGTGATGGACACGCCGTATTCCAGATCTTCCAGCTTTTCCGGAATCTTCTGGTTACCGAACTTCAGATGCGATTCCACCATCAAGCCAACAATGGACTGGTTACCTTCCAGAATCTGGTTGGCAATGTTCTCCATGACCAGCGGCTGCAGGCTCGGGTCCTTGTTGGAGTTGGAGTGGGAGCAATCCACCATGATGTTGGTGGACACACCGGCTTTCTCCAGGGCCTGCTCGGCCAGGGCCACAGACACGGAATCGTAGTTGGGCTTGCCGCCGCCGCCACGCAGTACCACGTGGCCGTACTGGTTGCCCTTGGTGGTGGTCAGCGCCACACGGCCCTCCGGGTCGATACCCAGGAAACGGTGCGGGTGCTTGACGCTGAGCATGGCGTTCACCGCCACATCCAGGCTGCCGTCGGTGCCGTTCTTGAAGCCCACCGGGCTGGACAGACCGGAGGACATTTCCCGGTGGGTCTGGCTTTCGGTGGTGCGGGCGCCGATGGCGTTCCAGGCAATCAGGTCCTGCAGATACTGCGGGGTGGTCGGGTCCAGCGCCTCGGTAGCAGAGGGCAGGCCCAGCTCGGCCACATCCAGCAGCAGCTTGCGGGCAATGTGCAGGCCGTCCTGCACCTTGAAGGAATCGTTCATGTAGGGGTCGTTGATCAGCCCCTTCCAGCCCACGGTGGTACGGGGCTTTTCAAAATAGACGCGCAGCACCAGGTAGATGGTGTCCTTCACTTCCTCGGCCAGGGCCTTCAGCTTCTGTGCGTACTCCATGGCCGCCTTGGTGTCATGGATAGAGCAGGGGCCAATCACCACGAACAGACGGTGGTCCTTGCGGTCGAGAATATTGCGAATCGTCTCGCGGCCTTCGATCACGGTCTGGCGGGCATTGTCGGAAAGCGGCAGCTCTTCCTTCAGCGCATTGGGGGTGATCAGCAGTTCCTGCGAGGCGATATTGAGATCGTCTACCTGTTTATCGGTCATGATGGTCTTTACTACCTGTCGTTGCTGGAGGCCCCGGGCCCCGTATTATGGCGGGCGGCTCTGGCTGACACTCCTTTTGTAGAGGTTCAGCAGTCTAGCGGAAACAGCGGGGTATAGAAATATGGCGCCGGGCGCTTTCGCCGCCAGCCACCCCTCCGAATCCGTTGGAGCCTTGCTCGCAAGGCGAAGGGTTTGGGGCACTTCCCGAGAGGTTCGCCTTGCGAGCAAGGCTCCAACGGCTTATTCAGACTCACAACCCGGCGATCAACGTCTCCACATACGCCGGCACCAGCTCCGTGGCCAGCCCATGCTTGTGCTCGGCAAAGGCGGTCAGCCGCTGGGAGGGCTCCAGGTTCAGCTCCACCGTATGCGCCCCGTGGCGGTTGGCTTCTTCCACAAAACCCGCTGCCGGGTACACATTGCCGCTGGTGCCGATGCTGATAAAGCGGTCGCAACGGGCCAGGGCCTGGTAGATGCGCTCCATTTCCAGGGGCATTTCCCCGAACCACACCACATGGGGGCGCAGGCACCCCTTGGCGCCGCAGAGCGGGCAGGGCAGGGTCGGCGTCAGCTCGCCGGTGACCTCCACCAGGCCGCCGGAGGACTGGCAGCGGCCCTTGAGCAACTCGCCGTGCATATGGATCAGGTTGCGACTGCCGGCCCGTTCGTGCAGGTTGTCGATGTTCTGGGTGACCAGCAGTACCTGGCCGGCGGGAAAGGCCTGTTCCAGCTTTGCCAGGGCCTGGTGGGCCGCATTGGGCTTGATCGCCGCGCTGAGCAGCTGTTCACGGCGCTTGTTGTAGAAATTCTGCACCAGGGCGGCATCGCGCAGAAACGCTTCCGGGGTGGCCACATCTTCCACCCGATGGTTTTCCCACAGCCCGTCGGCGGCGCGGAAGGTCTTGATACCGGATTCCGCCGAGATTCCCGCGCCGGTAAGTATTACAATGTTTTCAGCCATTTATCCGTCCGATCAGTCAGGATTATTTGTTTCATGGATACCATTATTGACCAACAGGAAAATCTCAACTTGCCCCGGCGCGGCAATGTCACACTGCTGCACTTTCACCAGGGTATGGTTCTGCTGGTGGGCGAGGATGCCGTGGGCCTGTACCGGGACCGCGTGGCCATCGACGACCCTCTGGCCAATGGTGTCATCGGCTATGAAACCATTCCAGCCTCCCTGCAACCGGACTGGCAGGATGACTGCGGGTTTGTCCGTGAGCATCAATCCGGCTATGTGGGCCTGAATGGCGGTGGCGTGATATTTATTCGCCCGGATGGCGTGGCGCTCTATCCCAGCGGCATGCATGCGTTGCAGAATCGGGACATGAGCTGGCTGATTCCCTTTCCGCCACTCAATGCATAATTTTTCCGGCATCGGTAAGCCCGCTGTCGGTGACTGAAGGAGCTGTTCTGTTATGGCAGAAGAAACCACTCGCCTGCGTCTGCGCACTCTCACCGAAGAGGATTACCCCGCGCTGGCGCTGCTCATGGACCAGGTGTACCACGACATCGGTGGGGCCTGGCCGGAAGAGACCATCAAGACCCTGATCCGTATCTTCCCGGAAGGGCAACTGGTGATCGAGGACAACGGCGAGCTGGTGGCCACCGCACTGACCATCAAGGTCAAGTACGACCGCTTCTCCAACCCGCATCGCTATGAAGACCTGATCACCGACGACAAGGTGCGCTCCCACAACAGGAAGGGCGATGCGCTCTACGGCCTGGATGTGTTCGTGGACAAGGAATACCGGGGCTATCGCCTGGGCCGTCGTCTTTATGAGGCCCGCAAGGAGCTGTGCCGCGAGGAAAACCTGCGTGCCATCCTGGCCGGTGGCCGGCTACCCGGCTACACCAACTATGCGGACCAGATGCCGGTCACCGAATATATCGAGCAGGTGGAAGCTCGCGCCATCTACGACCCCATCCTGTCGTTCCAGCTCTCCAACGGCTTCGACGTGAAACGTCTGATGAAGGCCTACCTGCCGGAAGACGAAGACTCCCACGGCTACGCCACCCTGCTGGAATGGGACAACATCCTCTACGAACCGGAAGACGACGACGCCGAATGGCCGCGCCGCACCGTGGTGCGCGTAGGGGTGGTACAGCGCCGTATGCGCGCCGCCCGCGATGTGCAGGACCTGCTCAACCAGGTGGAATTCTTCATTGATGCGTTGTCCGATTATCGCGCCGACTTCGCCGTGCTGCCGGAATTCTTCAGCGCACCGCTCATGGGCCTGCGCCCGGAACTGAACTCCGTGGAAGCGGTGCGCTTCCTGGCCAGCTTTACCGATGAAGTGCGTGATGCCCTGGCTGACATGGCGGTGAGCTACAACATCAACATCGTTGGCGGCTCCATGCCCGTCATCGAAGACGAAAAAGTCTACAACGTGGCCTACCTGATGCGCCGCGACGGCTCCGTGGAATCCCAGTACAAGATCCACATCACCCCCCACGAACGGCGCGACTGGGTTATCCAGGGCGGCGACAAGTTGCAGGTATTCGATACCGATGCGGGCCGGGTGGGCATCCTGATCTGCTACGACGTGGAATTCCCCGAGCTGGGTCGTATCCTGGCCGACGAAAAAATGGACATCCTCTTCGTCCCGTTCTGGACCGACACCAAAAACGGCTACCTGCGCGTACGCCACTGCGCCCAGGCCCGCGCCATCGAAAACGAATGCTACGTGGCCATCGCCGGTTCCGTGGGCAACCTGCCACGGGTGGACGCCGTGGACATCCAGTACGCCCAGTCCTCGGTGTTTTCCCCCAGCGACTTCTACTTCCCCCACGATGCCATCATCAGCGAATCGGTGCCCAATACCGAGATGTTGATGTTTGCAGATGTGGACCTGGAAAAACTGAAACTGCTGCACCGGGAAGGCTCGGTGACCAACCTGCGCGATCGCCGCCACGATCTGTATAGTCTGGATTGGAAAAACAAAGGCTGACCCCTGACAGGGCAGGGCCGTCCGGCCCTGCCTGCCTTCGCCCCCATGCCCCATGCGTACTGTAGGAACGCAGCGTAGCGAAGTAACGCACGTAGTGTGGCCCGGAGGGTGAGCGAAGCGAATACGCCGCTTGAGGCGCGAAAAACCGAAAAAAGCGCATCCGCGCTAGACAACCTCCCCAAACATCTGAAAGAAAACCTGCTCCCCATCGCTTGATCAGAAAACGACGCCTTCCTCATATCACAGCCGCCTGAAAAGGACGCCGTTGTAACCCGTTGAGATTTCTGCTTTTATCGGTCGGTATATAAATTTGATAAATGTGATAGGAAGCCGGCGCGTTCATTGGATATTCGAGCGGGCTTTCTAATACCTGTTAGCACTACAAATTAAGCACTGGAGATCGGAATGTTTCAAAATATGGCTCAACACCATGGTGGTGGGTGCATGATGATTGTAAGGCGTCAAGATGACCAAGGCGTGGAATTTGTAGGAAGTGGATTTTTGTGTCACAGCAAGGGATACATCCTCACTTGTGCGCACACAATCAACTTGACAGACAAGTTGGCCGTCATACCTCCGCAGTCCCTCCAGGAGTTCAATCGAATGACTATGGATCGGGTTAATGTCATAGATGTTTCAGTTGCTCAGTTTGATGCAGAAAATGACATGGCGTTGCTCAAGATTAATAATCCGCCTCCACTTTCAGTTTCTGCAAACTTATTTGGGGATGAAAACAAGATCCATGTTGGTTCTACAGTAGGTTACCTTGGGTTCCCGTTTGGGCAGTCAGGGCTGCATACGCTGAAAGTTTCACATAGCATCGTTAGCTCAAAGGTAATATCCCTAAGTGGGACCCGACAATTTCAGCTAGATGCCATGGTTCATGAGGGAAACAGCGGCGGCCCCCTTGTAGATCTCGCTACTAATCAAGTGATTGGCGTTATCAGTGGAAGGTTTAGCCCGACAGGCAATGGCGGTGGTATTCGTATTGGAAATCATGCCTTGGGAACTGAGAGTACAATTTCTTATGCGACAACAATTAGCTATGGACTGAGCCTCATAAAAAGTGAGGGCCTCAATGTCTGAACTAGTTTTCGATCCGCAAGATTTTATAAACGCTGCAAATGAATTAGTGCCGGCCTATCAAAAAAGTAAGATTATTGCCGCAATAAATAACGAAACCATGGATGAATCTGACTTTGACCAAATTGGTCTTTCATTGACCGGGGAAAAAAGAGATTCAGGGTTGGTAGTTCCCACATCTGCTCCAAATGCATCATCTGGAAGTATCTGGGGCGCTATCAAAGGAGAGCTATTCGATTACCTGTGCACCACATCGAGAAAGTACTCTAAGGAGAGAAAAGAGGCTGGCATTACGGTAAAAAATATAATTACTATTTTAGCCACGGCTGTGGCCTCGAG
>NZ_BDAS01000022.1:0-10057 GCF_001602235.1 Alcanivorax sp. NBRC 102024 | reverse complement strand
CCCTGCAGCGCGTCGAGCAGCGGGCGTGCGGGAAACAGTTGCGGTGTCAGGGCTCGCCAGATGCAGTCACGATTCAGGGTCGCCGAAATGTGGTTACTGTGATCCGCCTGCTTGATGGTATCCACCACGGGCAGTGCCAGGATGGCACCCTGCCTGTCCGTCTGATCGAGCAGGTTTTGAATATCCGATAACCGCACCAGGGGCCGGGCCATGTCATGGACCAGCACCCAGGCACTTTCTCCACCCAGCGCCAGGGCCTGGCTAACACCATTGCGCACGGATTCCGCCCGTGCCGCCCCACCGGTAACGGTGGCAATCCGGGGATGAGAGGAAACCCCCAGGGTCGGCCACCAGGGGTCCTGCGCGGATACGGCCACCAGAACCCTGTCGATAGGCGCAAACGACAACAGACGATTGAGGGTATGTTCGGCCAGGGTTTTCCCGGCCAGGGACAGGTATTGCTTGGGAAAACCTGCCCCCATGCGTTCACCGATACCGGCAGCCGGTACCACCGCATAGAGGGGGCCGCCAATGACTGGATTCACTCGCCGCCCCGGGGTTGTTCGAGAATCAGGAAGAAGGTTTCACCGTCGCGGATCATGCCCAGGTCCTTTCGGGCAATCTCTTCCACCGCTTCGGTGCCCCGCTTGAGATCTCTCACGTCAGCAGCCATCAAGCGGTTCCGCTCATTCAATTTGGCATTGCTCTGCTTGAGTGCGGCCACCTCTTTTTCCAGGGTGGCCACGTGCCGAACACTGCCTTCGCCGAACCACAGGCGAGCCTGCAGACCGACGAACACCAGCGCCAGCAGCGCAATCACGATCTGTCTGGCGGGAGACAACTGCATGGCCTCCCGCTTTCCCGATCCCTTGGCTGCTCTGCTGGGCTTGGTCTCCGACATCATTTAGCCGAGGAACTTGAACTCTTTGCGGCCATGGTAGGCGGCACGGCCCAGTTCCTGCTCAATGCGAATCAGACGGTTGTACTTGGCAACACGATCCGAGCGACACAGGGAGCCGGTCTTGATCTGGCCGGCGGCAGTGGCAACGGCCAGGTCGGCGATGGTGCTGTCGGCGGTTTCACCGCTACGGTGGGAAATGACCGCGGTGTACCCTGCATCCTTGGCCATCTTGATGGCATCCAGGGTTTCGGTGAGAGAACCGATCTGGTTGAACTTGATCAGGATCGAGTTGGCCACCCCTTCATCAATACCGCGCTTGAGGATTTTGGTGTTGGTCACGAACAGGTCGTCGCCCACCAGCTGCACCTTGTTACCCAGCTTCTCGGTCAGGATTTTCCAGCCATCCCAGTCAGATTCATCCATGCCGTCTTCGATGGAGATAATCGGATAACGGTCGCACAGCTCTGCCAGGTAGCTGGCAAATTCTTCGGAGTTCATGCTGCGGCCTTCGCCGGCCAGCACGTATTTTCCATCCTTGTAGAATTCGCTGGCAGCGCAATCCAGGGCCAGAGTCACGTCGTCACCGGCTTTGTAGCCGGCAATCTCGATGGCTTCCATGATCGCTTCCAGGGCGGCCTCGTTGCTGGGCAGGTCCGGGGCAAACCCGCCTTCGTCACCCACCGCCGTGTTCAGACCACGCTTTTTCAGCACGCCTTTCAGGGCATGGAAGATCTCAGCACCATAACGGATGGCCTCGGCCACGGTGGGCGCGCCCACCGGCTGGATCATGAACTCCTGGATATCCACGTTGTTATCCGCGTGTTCGCCGCCGTTGATGATGTTCATCATCGGCACCGGCAGGGAGTACTCGTTATCGTCGTCCTGCAGGTCGGAAATGTACTCGTACAGGGGCTTGCCCTGATCGATGGCAGCGGCTTTGGCGGCGGCCAGGGACACAGCGAGAATCGCATTGGCACCGAACTTGGCCTTGTTCTCGGTGCCGTCGGCATCGATCATGGCCTTGTCCAGCGCCTTCTGGTCGCAGGCGTCCATACCCACCAGCAATTCACGGATGGCAGAATTCACATTGCCAACGGCCTTGGTAACGCCCTTGCCCAGGTATCGGGCCTTGTCACCATCGCGCAGTTCCAGCGCTTCACGGGAGCCGGTGGATGCGCCGCTGGGTGCACAGGCACTGCCGGAAGCACCGGATTCCAGAACCACATCGGCTTCAATGGTGGGATTGCCACGGGAGTCGAGAATTTCGCGGGCTTTGATGTCAACGATCTTGGACATGACAGTCAATCTCTCTTCAATCAGTTGTTTTCAAAGGCAGGCAGTGCCTTGACGGTATTATCCAGGGTTTGCATCTGGGCAAGGAATGGCTCCAGACGGTCCAGTCGCAGGGCGCAGGGGCCATCGCATTTGGCATTATCCGGATCCGGATGGGCCTCCAGGAACAGTCCGGCGATACCCTGGCTGATCCCGGCACGGCCCAGTTCGGCCACCTGGGCACGGCGGCCATCGGCGCTGTCAGCGCGACCGCCCGGCTTCTGCAGGGCATGGGTCACGTCGAAAAACACCGGGTAATTGAACTTCTTCATGATGCCGAAGCCGAGCATATCCACGACCAGGTTGTTGTACCCGAAACTGGAACCACGCTCGCAGAGGATAAGCTGATCGTTCCCGGCATCCTCGCACTTGTGCAGGATGTGGCTCATCTCGTGGGGAGCCAGGAACTGGGGTTTCTTGATATTGATGATGGCACCGGTTTTCGCCATGGCCACCACCAGATCGGTCTGCCGCGCCAGAAAGGCCGGCAACTGGATGATGTCGCACACCTCTGCCACGGGCGCCGCCTGGTACGGCTCATGCACATCGGTGATCAGCGGGCAGTTGAAGGTCTGCTTGATCTCTTCAAAGATCTTCAGGCCTTCGTCCATACCCGGGCCCCGGTAGGAACTCAGCGAGGAGCGGTTGGCCTTGTCGAAACTGGCCTTGAACACCCAGGGAATGCCCAGTTTGCTGGTCACTTCCGCATAGGCTTCCGCCACCTGCATGGCCAGATCACGGGATTCCAGCACATTCATGCCACCGAATAAGGCCATGGGCTTGTCGTTGGCAAATTCCAGCTCGCCGAGTTTGATGGTCTTCTGCATTACGGGATCACCTTTCCTTAGTGTGTTTTCTGTGCCGCCAGAGCTGCGGCCACATAACCCTTGAACAGGCCATGTCCATCACGAGGCGTGGAGGTAAACTCCGGGTGGAACTGACAGGCCACAAACCAGGGGTGGTCTGCCACCTCGATCACTTCCACCAGTTCACCGTCCACGGAGCGACCGACAATCTTCAGACCGGCGCCTTCCAGCTGGGGCAGGTAATTATTGTTCACTTCGTAGCGATGACGGTGACGCTCGACGATGCGGGTGCTGCCATAACACTCGGCCGCACGGCTGCCCGCCTCCAGAATACATTCCTGACCACCCAGACGCATGGTGCCACCCAGATCGGATTCTTCCGAGCGTTGCTCCTTGTGGCCATCTTCTGTGGTCCACTCGGTGATCAGCCCCACGACCGGGTCCGGCGTATCCGGACGCAGTTCGGAAGAGTGCGCCTTTTCTATGCCGGCCACGTGACGGGCATATTCGATCACCGCCAGTTGCATGCCAAGGCAGATACCCAGGTATGGCACCTTGTTCTCGCGGGCGTAGCGAATCGCGGCGATCTTGCCTTCAGTGCCCCGGTCGCCAAACCCGCCGGGCACCAGGATGGCGTCCAGATTGGCCAGCACGCCGGTGCCCTCGCGCTCAATATCTTCCGCATCCAGGTAGAGGATATTGACCTTGGCCCGGTTGCTGATGCCCGCGTGGATCAGGGCCTCGTTGAGTGACTTGTAGGCATCCACCAGTTCGATGTACTTGCCCACCATGCCCACGGTGACTTCATTCTCCGGGTTGAGCTGGGCTTCCACCACTCGATCCCACTCGCTCAGATCCGGTTCCGGCAAATCCAGCCCGAACTTGTCCACCACGATGGCGTCCAGGCCCTGCTCGTGCATGCCGCGGGGTACCTGGTAAATGGTCTTGCAGTCCGGCGAGGAAATCACCGCCCGGGCTTCCACATTGGTGAACAGGGCGATCTTGTCCCGGGCGCTCTGCGGAATCGGGTCATCCGCACGGCAGACCAGAATATCCGGCTGCAGGCCGATGGAACGCAGCTCTTTCACGGAATGCTGGGTGGGCTTGGTCTTGATCTCGCCGGCGGTGGCGATATAGGGCACCAGGGTCAGGTGCACCAGCAGGGACTGGCTGGACCCCAGCTCCACGCGCATCTGCCGGGCTGCCTCCAGAAACGGCAAGGACTCGATGTCACCGGCGGTACCACCGATTTCCACGATGGCCACATCCGCATCCCCTGCCCCTTCGCGGATCTTCAGCTTGATCTCGTCGGTAATATGGGGAATGACCTGGACGGTGGCGCCCAGGTACTCGCCGCGACGCTCCTTGTCCAGCACGTCCTGATAGACACGGCCGGTGGTAAAGCTGTTGCGGCGGCTCAGGCGAGTGCGGATAAAACGCTCGTAGTGACCCAGGTCCAGGTCGGTTTCGGCGCCGTCTTCGGTCACGAATACCTCACCGTGCTGGTAAGGGCTCATGGTGCCAGGATCCACATTGATGTAGGGATCCATTTTGATCAGGGTGACGTTGAGGCCGCGGGCTTCCAACAAAGTGGCCAGGGATGCGGAAGTGATCCCCTTACCCAGAGACGACACCACACCGCCGGTGACAAAGATGAAACGTGACATGCACTCACCAGATTGCTAGTGGGTTGGTAGCACTCTCACCAGTGTAACCGGCACCAATAAAAAACACCCTGCACGCATGACACGGGCAAGGGGCTTTCTGAATCGGGTTGGCCAGCTACGCAAGTGATGGTTGAACACCTGAAAATTCAGGGGCTTGCGCTACATCAGGACGGGAGAAAATGTTAACAGAAGGCGTCGTTCGCCTCAATCGGAATCGCTCCGGTGAGCGTAAAAAGTGGTGCTGCACGATACCCGGTACAAACGCATCCGGATCCCCTAAGGCCTTATTCCGACTTCCGGTGCGGCTTATCAGGCCCAGCGAGTTGCGAGGTGCGAGCCCCGAAATGCAAAGGGCAGGCCCTTCGTCACCCGCAACTCGCTCCTCGAAACGCCTCCCGGGGCCACACCCCACGTTCCCCACATCAGGCACTCTCGCAGGCGGCCAGCACCTCGGAAAACGGCGCGTCCATCTGCGAGCCAAACGCCGGGTGCCGGGCCAGCCGGGCACGGCTGGCCCGGGGGCTGCTGATGCCACAGAGAAAACGGGCCAGTTGCCGGGGTGAAGCCAGAGCCTGATGGTTTTCCTCACGGACAGCCTGTATCAGTGCCAAGTCCGGTGCCCTGCGACGACGGGCTGGCAACTGCGGCTTTTCCCCGAGGCACACACTGCACTGGCCGCAGGGGGCCGCCAGGGTCTCGCCGAAATAGCGCACCAATGCCTGTTGGTGGCACCCGGTGCTCTCTGCCCAGTCACAGACAGTCTGCAGACGCTGAATATCGCGCTGCTCTCGCAGCGTAAACTGCTCCTGCATACGCTGTATCACTGGCTCAGGGTCCGCTGGCACATTCAGCATCCGATACCCCTGACGTACACCGGCCACCCGTAACTCGATCATCTGCTGCTGCTCCAGATAGTTCAGGGCATTGAGAATCCGCAAGCGGTCCTCTCCCAGGGTCTGGGCGGCATCAATAGGCCGCAGGGTCAACCAGATACGCCCCTCCTTGCCGGTGGCAAACAGGCGCTCCAGAAAACCGGCCCGTTCCGGGTCAAAGCCAGCCAGAACCGCCTCCCGGGAGGACGGGAACGCCACTTTGTATTCGGTATAGAACGGCGCCGTGGCGCGCACCACCCCATCCAGCTCCAGATAAGTGAGCAAGGTGTTGATGACCAAGGGGCGCACATCGAATTGGCCGGACAACTCATGAACGGAAAGATCGAACTGGGCTGGCTGTGCCAGAAGCCAGCGAATCAGGGCGGCCAGCGACCCACTGTCCGGGGTATCCCCATAGGTGAAATTCTCCAGAACCGTCAGGTCGTCCGGGTTGGCCAGCAGCTGACAGTGTGCAGGTTCCCCGTCGCGCCCGGCCCGGCCAATTTCCTGCATATAATTTTCCAGGGACTTGGGCAGGTTGTAGTGGTAGATGGCGCGGATGTCTGCCTTGTCGATGCCCATCCCGAAGGCGATGGTGGCAACCACGATATCGGCCTCACCCGCCATGAAGGCCTCTTGCACCTGATGGCGGGGCTCGTCTTTCAGCCCGGCGTGGTAGGCCTGCGCCTTCAATCCCTGTTTCTGCAAAAAGGCCGCCACTGTCTCGGCAGTCTTCTGCAAGGTTACATACACGATGGCGGGCTCGGCAGGCCGGCTGGTGAGCTGATCCAGCAGGTACTGATCACGCTCGTCGGTGCGGCAAGGGCGCACCGCCAGGGCCAGATTGGGACGGAAAAACCCGGTCTGGATATGATCCGCCCTGGCGATCTCGAAACTGCCGCAAATCTGCTCTGCCACCTGCGGAGTGGCCGTAGCCGTCAGTGCCAACACCCGCCCAACCTTCAGATCCCGGGCCAGCTGTGCCAGTTTCAGATAGTCGGGGCGGAAGTTATGTCCCCACTCAGACACACAGTGCGCCTCATCCACTGCCATCATGCTGATCGACAGGCGTTTCAGCCGTGCCAGAAAACGCTCGTTGGCGAGGCGCTCCGGCGCCACATAGAGCAGCTTGATGGTGCCATCGTCGAGCCCTTGATAGATCGCCTGCAGCTCACCGGCATCCACACTGGAATCCAGTCGTGCTGCCGGGATATTCATCCGATTAAGCTGGTCTACCTGATCCTTCATCAGCGCAATCAACGGCGACACAACCAGCGTCAGCCCATCCAGCATCAATGCCGGCAACTGATAACACAGGCTCTTACCACCGCCGGTGGGAAACACGGCCAGCGCCGAACGCCCGGCCAGTAGCGCGTCGATGACGGCCTGCTGACCGGGACGGAAGGTCTGGAGCTTAAATGTCTGTTGAAGTAATTGCTGCACGTCTTGCATGAAGGCTCTTCGGTAGTCAGACGGAAGTTCAGAGCATGGAGGCAGAGGTCATGGAAGCCACCTTGCAGATCCAAGACCTCAGGGTACAGACCCAAAATCCCCGTCTATATCAGTCAGTGTTGATCAACCCCGTAGGACATTGGCCAATGAGGCACGTCGCCTGTATTGGTGTGGAGACGGCCAACGATATGTCCAGCCCCTACGACAATCCCGTGTCATCGCAGGGTGCACTGAGCCGGAGGCGAACTGCACCTTAAACAGCGTTCGCGGTGCATACATCACTCCACATCGCTAACGGGAGTGCGGCAACAAAAACCATTCTTCGCATTGATCAGCCTCTTCGCCATCGGCCACCCCCACCAACGGCACCGATACCAGCGTCTCGCCCCGATACAGCAGTGGCCATTGATGCCGCTGCCAGGGGGGCACGCCAGCCGCTCGCCACAGTTCCTTGATGCGCTGGTGCATGCCGTTGCGCAGCAAGCGCGTGCCACCGGTAAAGGGGCGCAGGGTCAGATCGCCTGGCGGCCGCATCAGGCTTATTGCGCCCTCCCCGGCTGTGGGCGACAGTTGCCAGAATGGCAGTGATGGCGGAGGCGCCCCCTGCGGCCAGGACAAGGTGCCCTGCCAGGGTGCCAAGGCCTCACGGGGGAGCAGATACAGTGCCCCCCGGAACAAGCGCACGGCCCAGTGCCCCCACTCCACCCTGGCCTGGCTATCCTCCGCGGCATCCTGCAGGGCCAGCAATTCGGCAAGCACCGCGGCGCTGGGCGCACTGGCGCCCTGGCGATGGAGCCACCAGCGCAACAGGTTGCGCTGTCGGGCCGGGCGCAAGGCTGCCAATCCGGCCAATGGAAATTGTTGACCGTTGACACCACAGGCGTCGGCATCCTCCTGCGCCCTTTCGTCCAGCAATTCACTGGCATCACTCATGTGCCTGGCGGTTCGGGCCAGGATTTCATCGGCACCCCGCCAGCGCTGACGCAGGGCCGGTAAAATACTGTGGCGCAGATAGTTGCGGCGCAGGCGTTGATCCTGATTACTGGGATCTTCCTGCCATTGCAGCCCCCTCTCCCGGGCATTGCGCTCCAATGCAGAGCGAGGCAGGTCCAGCAGGGGGCGCCAGAGGGTCGTCCCCTGACGATGATCCAGCGCTCCCATGGCCGCCAGGCCTTGCACGCCGGCACCACGCAACAATCGCAACAACAGGGTTTCCGCCTGGTCATCCCGGTGATGGGCAGTGATCACCGTGGCGCCGTCATGCCGGGCGTCCGCAAACAGGGCCTGATAGCGGGCCTGGCGGGCCCCGGCTTCGATGCCCTTGTCCGTATCGACCGTTACAGTGGCCACCCGGAATGGCAAAGCCAGGCCGGCAACTCTCTGCTCGCAGTGAGCTGCCCAGTTCGCGCTGTCTGGCTGCAGTTGATGATTGATATGCACCACGCGCAACCGTGGCCCCAGCCCAGCCTCAACCAGCAGCTGCAACAGCAGGGAAGAATCCAGCCCACCACTAAAGGCAAGGAGCAGCGGCCCTGGCGGGGCCTGTTCTGCCAGATCGGGAATCAGTGGCGACGTTGGCATCGGGAAGGTCATCACTCGCACGGAAACAGACAGGATCAACCTTCAGGGTTGAGCGCACACCCTGCAAGCATAGCAGTTGCAGGACGCTTGCCCTATCCATGGGCCCGGGCCTTAACCCGGTAGTCAGGGAGGCAGTAATCGGTTATTCGTCAGCGGGGACGCTATCCACGTTGCCGTAGCTCATCAGGCGGTCGTAGCGGCGGTCCACCAGCGCGTCTATCTCCAGGGCCTTGAGCGCATCCAGCTGTTTCACCAGGGCCTTGCGGATCGCATCGGCCGCTTGGTCATAATCACGGTGGGCTCCGCCCAGGGGCTCCTTGATCACCTGATCGACAATGCCAAGCTCGTGGAGTCGACCGGCAGTCAGGCCCATGGCGGCGGCGGCTTCCGGCGCCTTGTCGGCACTACGCCAGAGAATGGAGGCACAACCCTCCGGGGAGATCACCGAGTAGGTAGAGAATTCCAGCATTTGCAGATGATCGCAGACGCCAATGGCAAGCGCCCCGCCGGAGCCCCCCTCGCCGATGACGGTGGCGATGATCGGCACTTTCAGCTGGGACATGACCCGCAGGTTGCGGGCGATGGCTTCAGACTGCCCCCGCTCTTCCGCATCAATACCGGGAAAGGCACCCGGGGTGTCGATAAAGGTGAGAATGGGCATCTTGAATCGCTCGGCCATTTCCATCAGTCGCAGGGCCTTGCGGTACCCTTCCGGCTTGGGCATGCCGAAATTGCGACGCACCTTCTCCTTCACTTCGCGGCCTTTCTGATGACCGATCACCATCACTGGCTGCGCATTCAGGCGGGTAATGCCACCGACGATGGCCGGATCGTCAGCAAAGGCCCGATCCCCGTGCAGCTCGTCGAAGTCGGCGAAAATCCGCTTGATGTAATCCAGCATGTAAGGCCGCTTGGGATGGCGGGACAGCTGGGAGATCTGCCAGGCACTCAGGTTGCTGAAAATGTTTTCGGTGAGCGAAATGCTCTTTTCCTGCAGCTTGGCCACTTCCTCGGAAATATTGACTTCGCTACCACTGCCAACCAGTCGTAACTCCTCGATTTTCGCTTCCAGGTCTGCGATGGGTTGTTCAAATTCGAGGAAGTTCGGGTTCATATGTCTGAGCCTGTTTATGGTGTTTTGCTGGCAAGCGCCGGGATAGTACGCCATGTGTCTGGCGCATGGCTGGCGGAAACGTCATCCATGACGCCGGAAATTGGCCTGCACAAGTGTAGCCGTAACCGGATGACAAGGTCGAGACGCGAAGCGCACCGCTAGGTTGCAAACTGTTTCAAGGACAAGCGGCAAGCCTCAAGCTGCAAGCTGCAACACGAGCTGGCGCAGTGCAAACCGAACACGTCCCAGCCCACGCTTCCAAGCTTGGAAGGGGAACAGAGTCCAACCCGGAACTTTTCCATTTCTCCCGATCCAATCGTAGCTTGTAGCTT
>NZ_BDAS01000021.1:0-11722 GCF_001602235.1 Alcanivorax sp. NBRC 102024 | reverse complement strand
AAAAAGGTAAGTGCCCGGAAGCAGGGCCGGGCACCTATAACCCTATGATTCTAGGCGGCTTTTTGTTCTGCGATATGCCGCCACAACTGCGACAATTTGTCGTTTCCTTTCTTTTCCATGCGCTCAACCTGGAGCCACAAAACAACGGTTTCCGGGTTCATTCTGAGCCGTTCGGCAATCTTTATGCCGGTTTCATCATCCATGACGGTTCCGCGTGAATACCAGTTTTTCACGCACTGCCACGAGACGCCCAATTCATTAGCAAGGGCGTAGAGAGATTCTTTACCAATCAATAACTTGAGACGATCTGCGAGCGCGATCGTAGAGAGTTGAACGTCCATTTTTGACACCTTTTAAACACCGAGAACAGACAGGCACCACCCTGTCAATACCTGACCAGTCTATGCCTAACTAGGTGTGCTATGCCACACCTAACCGCCTGTTTGACACCCATATCCAACTAGGTGTGTGATGTCCTCGCCAACCGGGAGACGGGCCACCCTGGCCCTGATCCCGGAGGCAGACACCGAATAACAACACCACGAGGTTGGCACCCATGGACGTTATCAAGATCACACCGGAAGAACTGACCGATATGGCTTATGCACTGCATGAGTATTTCGGAGAGTACGACCTGCCAAGGTTGAAAGGCGGTTTTTATAGCAGCGCCGAATGCGGAGAGATGGAGCAAAAGCTGCTGAAACTGGCCGCCAAGCTGGAAGCCGACAACCTGGACGCGCTGGCATTCTGCGCACCGGCTCAGGGGGTGCAGGCATGAAAACGCTAAAGGCATGGGCAGCGCGTGACAAAGGTTTAGAGCATGTTTTCGGGGAGTTTTGCAGAGAGCTGCGCCAGTTGGACGGGCGCAGAGATCACCCGGTCCATAGCATGTACTGGCAAAACGCCATTGGTGCCGAAAGGGTTTTGACCGGCTACCTATCGGCCATGATGTGGGCCGACAAAATCACATTTGCCACCTTGGCAAAAATCCAAAAGGAAAAGGCGGACGCCTTGTACCGTGGGAAGGTGCCGGAGGTGACGCTATGAAAACCCTTCGCGAAACCTGCGCCAAGTGGCTGGACATTCGCCAGCCGTCCGACCCAGAAACAGCGGTATGGGCCGAACTGGACACCGCACAAAAGCAATTCATTCTCCGGGGGCTGGGCATCGACCCGACCACCTTTGTCATGAATGCCATGACGCGCCGAGAGCGCAACAAGCTGTTCGAGTGCGTGAAAGCCTGGGCGGGCACTGCCGAGCGCCTGCAAGGGATCCTGGGCACCTGCCGTGCCGAACAGCAGGCCGAGCATCTGCGGCTTGTTGATCCGGTATCGCGTCCCCTTATCGACGCTATCCGGCCACCGGCACCGAAACAGCAGCAGAAGGGGAAGGCGGCATGATGTATTCCCCCGAATCCGTAACCCGCGCCCGCCATGTGGCCCATGGCCTGGTGATCGTCGGCACCCTGTTTCTGTGCGGCTGGCAGGGGGTGGCGTGATGACAGATTTGTCAGAAGAGGATTTTGCGCGAATCTGTGAAGAGTCAAAAAGCTGGGAGCGTGAACAGAAGGGCGGTGCAGTCTTGTTTGAGGTTGACCGGAATGGCAACGCAATACAGGTGGGGTGGTGCCATGCCCTGGGCTGTGTAACAGGGCCGGATAGCCCGATAACTTCCCCATATAAATGGGTGCCGGGAACCTTCGCGCTCACGGATAGCGGCGCACTTTGGCGGGTAGAGGATGGAGAGGCCCGGACATACTGGCGGTTTCAGGCCCGGCCATACTGGCGGTTTGTTGGAGGGACGGTCGAATGATCCGCGCCGCCATCCAGTCCCCGCAACTTGCCCGCCTGGCTGTCTTGGGCGGGCACATGGCCAAGACGCTGCCCGATGACGGATTCGGCGCTGCTGAGGGAAACATTCCCTGGGCGGCGGACTTTGCTGGCCCTGCCTGGGGTGATGTTGGTCGCGGCTACCTGAAAGCCGCCGAGCGTCACGGCTACGTCAAAGCCAATCGCCAGCTACACGAGTTTTCCCCCCTGATTCGTGATGACCTGTATCTGGCGGCGGACGATGCCGATATCCGGGCGTTCTGTGATCGCCGGGTGAAAGAGTGCGCAAAGCTGTTGCAGAACGGCGGGGCAGTGGCTGGCCTGAATGAATGCTGCCTGGTGGCAACTCGCTACGGGCTGGCCTGGCCGGTGCCGGATCACGCGGAAGAGTGTGAGTTGATCGCATGGGCGCGGCGCCTGGTTTGTGCCAAGTGGTGGCGTCGTCAGGTTCGCACGTTGCAGGCGAGAGAGGTGGGCAGGCTGGCCAGGCTGCGGGGCCAGGTGGCCAAGTACCGACAAGCCTATGTCGATGACTGGAATATGAACCGCTACCGGGCGGCACAGGCGCGGAACCTGGAAACCCTGGAGCAGGTGGTAGCTACCAATGAAGACGGCCAAGAATACACCCTTGCCGAGCTGGCCGAGCTGGGACCATCCAACCTGACCAACCGGCGCCATGAGCTGATGGTGAGAATGCGTGGCTTTGAAGAGGTGGCACAGGGCCGGGGCCATGTGGGCGAGTTTTGGACATTCACTCTGGCCAGTCGCTGGCACCGGATGCGGTGGATCAAAAAAGCCTGCAAGCCGGTGAAAAACTCCCGCTGGAAAGGGGCGGACCCGAAACAGGCGCAAGAGTGGCTGTGCAAGTTGTGGTCACAGATTCGCGCCAGCATGGCCCGTAATGGCATCCGTATCTACGGATTCAGGGTGGCAGAGCCACACCATGACGGTTGCCCCCATTGGCATCTGCTGGTGTTCATGCATCCAGATGACCGGCGACAGGCGCGGCATATCTGCCGTCGCTACCTGCTGAAAGATGACCCGAACGAGCCAGGCGCTCAAAAATACCGATTCGATGCCAAAGCAATTGACCCGGCCAAGGGCACGGCGGCGGGCTACGTTGCGAAGTACATCGCCAAAAACACTGACGGCGCCAACCTGAACGAGCAGGACGATGATAGCGGCCTGGATATGGCACAGGGCGCGGAGCGTGTCAGGGCCTGGGCCAGCACCTGGGGCATTCACCAATTCCAGCAGATAGGCGGGCCGTCCGTGACCGTGTGGCGGGAGCTGCGCAGGTTGTGGTCACAGAGTGAGCCGGGTTTGCAGGCGGATCTATTCGGGAATGTGACCGTGGAGGCAGCAGGCCAGGCAGCAGATCAGGGCGACTGGGCCTCATTCGTTGAATACATGGGCGGGCCGAGCCTGCCCCGTGAAGCGCGTCCGGTGCGCCCTGCCTACTGGGTGCAGGGCGAGAGCCTGGACGATGAAACCGGCGAGATACTGCCGGGGACAACGCGCTACGGCGACCCGGCCAAGGGGCAGGTGTTCGGGCTGTGGATTTGGGAGCGCACCGGGGGCACAGATCAGGCGCAGGAGCGCCCCTGTCTGACCCGCTTTTACCGGTGGGAGATTGAGCACCGGAGGCCGGAGCAACAAGAGGTGCCGGTGCTGAATCGGTCAGATGATGACCTGGCCGGGGTGAAGGGTGTCCCGGCCTGGTTGAAGGAGTTGGCCGGGCGAATGACTGGCCAGGGGCAGGGCATCGCGGCGCGGTGGTCTTGTCCTTTCAGCGGCGCAGCCGCCTTGGACTTGTGTCAATAACTGTACGGTGGTGGTGATGGGCGACCCTCGATATCGGGCCAGCAGGAAAGAGGAGTGGGAAACGGTGCCGAGTTACTTTGATTCAGAAGAAAACAGGCGCTTTCTGGAAGCAGAAGGTGAGCTGATGCTCAGATGGGAGCGGTTGAAACATGCCCGTGAAGGAATAGGGAATCTTCACCCTGACAGGCTCCACTCTAGGCCAAGTGCAACGCAGGTGCTTGCGGCTGACTTATTGGTGGCGGAAGTGGATGCATTTAAAACTGCGGCAGAAGAATACCGAGACGCTACAAGGGAAAGGAAAAATGGCAGTTAAAAACCGGGAGCAAGTGGGCACCGTGAACTGTGCACTGTGCGGAAATGAAGCCACGGTGCACACCAGCAAAATTGGCCGGGGCGGGGTGGCGTCGTCGCTGTATTACCGTTGTGGTACCACGTCGAGCGGGTGCGGCTGCATCCAGCCCCGTGGGCCGTCTGGTCAGGCATGGATAAAGCAGCACATGCGCCCCCTGGACACTAAGCCGGCGCCGAAAGTCAGCCAGCAGGCCGAGCCGGAAGCGCCGGCAGCGAATGACCCCGGCGAGTATGTGCCGGGGGAACAGGAAACCGGCACGGATGCCGGCAAAACCAGGAGAAGCGGCGGGCTGCTTGGCTGGCTGCTGGACGATGAGGATGAAAACCTATGACGGGTGAAAAGAAACCGGGACCGGAAACCGGGAAAAAACCGGGAGACGCCACGGACGGCGCCGAAACCGAGCATCACGCTGAAAACCTGGAAGCATTGGCGGGTGAGTACCAGCCGGCAGGCGAAGGAAAACCGGGAGAAAACCAGAAAGTGCAGGACGATGCGGTCAGCGCGGACCAGATCGCCCAGCTTTACCAAACCGGGTTTTCACTGGTGGCGCTTCGGGCTGGCAAGCATTGGAACCTGTCGGACGGCGAAGCCAAGGAAATAGGCACGGCCACGGATGCGGTGTTAACCAAGTACTTGGGGGAAACCAAGATAGGGCCGGAACTGGGTTTGCTGTTTGCTGGGGTCGCGATCATTGGCCCGCGTGTGGCGCTGACGGTGGCCATGCAAAACCAGGAACAGGGGCCGCAAAAACCTGCCGCCAACGATGACGGCCAGCAACAGGGAACCGGCACTGATGGCAATTAACGAAAACACCAGCAAACCGGCGCGCCACGTCCTGGTGATCGGGGACACCGGCGCCGGCAAAAGCCAGATGCTGCGGACCCTGATACCTGACAGGGGCGTCAGGGTGCTGGCGTTTGACCCTGACCGGGACCACGTTGTCCACCACTTCAAAACCGGGGCGGAATGGGCAAAGGAGGTAATGCGGGCGCTGAAAACCGGGAAAAACTTCCGCCTGGCCTGGGAGGGCGAAAGCCCGCAGGACTTCGAACGGTTTTGCAAATGCACGTTCGATGCGCTGGACGGTCGTTATGACACGCACATCATCATGGAGGAAGCGGCAGAATTCGCCGGCACCAGCGGGCCGGCGCGTGGCGCCTTCGGTAACTTGCAGCGACGCGCCCGGAAGTATGGCGGGATTCTCTACACGGTGGGCCAGCGGGCTGCGGAAGTGCCGACCACGGCCAGGCGGCAAGCGCACGTTAAATATATCGGTTTTGTGGACCCGGAAGACCGGGAAGCGGCGGCAAAATTGGCCGGGCTGACGGTGGAGCAGATCGCGGAAATCCAGCCCAATACCTTGACGTTCTGGAAGTGTGAGAAGGGTAAGCAACCGGAAAAAGTGACCATAGAGTACCGGCCAAAGCCGGAAAAATAACACTAATTTTAACCTATAGGTTTAGGGCGCTTCGGCGCCCTTTTTTGTGCTTGACGAAAAACCTGAGCGCCATGGTTTCGTAAAAGCCGACACCAGCCAGGCCCACCACCTGGCACACCGAGAACCAGGGAAGGAGCCGCGCAAGGATGCGCTTTTATTTCCGGTTTTTTAATTGGCAACCATGGGAATTTTACCGATGAACAAGACCGTTCTGAAAACTGCCGCGATCACCATCGCCCTGCTGGCCGTGATTAACCGGGTACCGCAGGCGAAAAAGATCGTTAACGGCCAGTAAGCCATGACCGATCCGGTCGATTACATCAAGAAAAACACCGATCCCACGATTGTGGTTTCAGGGATTGTGACCGCGCTGGCAATTGGGGCGGTGTTTTTTGCTTTCAAAAATTCAGGCATTGGCGCGCTAAAAGCTGTCGCCAGCGCCGCCAAGTAAAAGGGACTTTGCTATGCCTGGCATTCTCGCCGCAGAGCGTAACGAAATGAAGCTGGTCAGCCCGCAGGGCATTAATGCGGGGGGCACTGCATACTTCAAACTGCCCACAGGTCTGCGTTATCACCTGCTGATTATCAAGTATTCCGGCGCCCTGGCTGATTATCCGGAATTGCGGGTAGTGGCCAACACCGAAAACGTGCGCCGTGTGTCCTTTGAAGAGCAGGACATGATGAACCAGACCGATGGCCTGGCCGCTGCCGGTGGTCTGCTGGTGGTGCCGTTTGACTCCCTGGGCATGCGTATCCGTGAGGGTATCGAGGAAACCGCGCTGAACGTGGGGCGCCCCGCTGGCATGGACCCGCAGCCCGACGAAATCACCAGCGCAGAAGTGCAAATTGATATTGCCGGCGGTGCATTGGCGCCCGCGCTGGAGGTCTACGCCACCGTGTCCAACGCTATCGGCGGCGGTGCCGGCCTGGTGCGTCATATCGTGAAAACCACCCGCCAGGTGGGCGGTGCCGGCGAGTTCGATATCCAGGATCTGGATTTCAACACGCCCAACCGTGCGTTGATCCGTCGCGCCTTCTTCAAAACCGAGGCCGTGGACAAAATGGAAGTGTACCGGGACAACGTGAAAATTTTTGAGCGTACCCGCGCACTGAATAACCGGCGCCTGGCCGATGGCAAGCGCAGCCAGCAATCTGGCTGGACCCTGCTGGACAAGACCGAAGACGGTTATTCCGGTAGCCGAATCAGCACCATGGGCGTTCAGGATTTCCGTTTCCGCCTCAACATGACCGGCGCAGAAGCAAACATGCCGATCATTACCGAGTACCTGGGCACGCTGAAAGCGTAAGGGGGCGGTATGAGCTGGTTCGATGAGCTGAAAGGTAGCGCCGGGGATTTCTTCACCGGCGCTACAGACAGCGTACTGGGCGGCGCGAAGGACTGGCTTGATGGCAGCGTCAGCCAGTGGGCCCAGAAGGGCAATGAAGTGCGAAGCCGGCCCGAAACCGTGCGCCCGGAAGACAGCCCACCGCCCAACAGTGGCCCGGTGAAGCAGCAGGGTGAGCAAGTGGCGGCACTTGGCGCCCAGCTGGGGCAAATGGGAACCCTGGCAATGATCGGCGTCGCGGCGCTTGTGATTTATAAGGCGGTGAAGTGATGTTGGCCGGTTTGGGAACACTCAGCGGCTCATTGCAGGCGGGCCAGGGTAGCACCTTCGGGAATGCCGGCCCCTCTGCGACGGGCGACACCATCCTGGGTCCAATCGATTTGGGCGGGCCAGTGGTGAATTTCTCCGGGGCTGGCAATGCCGGCACACCGACAGGGCCGGCGGCAATGTTCGGCGGTATGAATCCGCTGTTGCTGGCTGGCCTGGCGGCGGGGGCCGTGTGGTTCCTGAGCAAGCGCCGGTAAAAGCGGACACCTGGACAGACGCTGACCACGAGAGGGTGGTCAGCGCCAGCGGGGCAACAGCGGCGCAAGAGTTGCGCGAAGACTGGGAAGCCCGCCGGGTGGCCCTGTTCCGTTCCGGCACCGCCACCATGGTGGTGGAAGCGGGGCGAGACCCTGACGGCCTGTTGCTGATTGTTCACGCGCTGGCGGGCAGAGAGGGGCAGGGCCTGATTGCTTGGCTGTGTGACTTTGCCAAGCAGAAGGGAATCGGTCGGATAACAGCCGACGCAAGGACAGCAAGCCGCGCCCGACTCTATGAGCGGTGGGGGCGGCACCTCAAAAGCAGGGGCCTGATATGGGCGGCAGCAGTTCAAGCAAACAGACAACCAACGTCACCAACATTCGCGAAGATTACATTTTCAACAATGCGGGGGGCGGTCCAGCCGCGAACGTAGGCAGCGCGGACACAGTAAGTAATGAAATCAATGTGACCACGGCGGACCCGCAAGTATTGCGGGACGCATTGGCCGCAAATCAGGCCGTAGCATCCGATGCATTCGCGCAGGCTTTCGGGTTTGGCAATGATGCCTTGGGGCAAGTTGGAGACACGATCCGCGAGGCCGTCACCCAGTCCCTGGACAGCGTGGAAAATCAACAATACTGGTCGGGGCAGGCGATAACGCAGGCGCTTGGCACAGTAAAAAGCATTGGCACGGGCGGCGCGTCGGATACGGCGGAAACACTGAAATGGGTAGCCTTTGCCGTTGCCGGCTTGGGCGCCGTTGCACTGATGGGGCGTAACTGATGGATGAGGTAAGAAAAACCGTAGTGGCAGGCGGGCAGCAGTTTGTAGACGCTGCCGGCGATTTTATTTTCTGCTCCTTCGCAGATCGCCCTTTCCGAATCATCATTGACGGCCAGCCGGTCACTGCCAGGGTGGGCGACAAGCTGCGCCCAGAAAAGCGTTTCCGTAACTTCCTAATTGAAAACCTGGACGATGATAACCCTATCGCGGTGAGGCTGGTCGTGGGTGAAGGCGATTACAACAGTCAGATAATCCAAGGGGAAGTGACGGTTAATCCGGGGGTGAGGAACAGCGCGGGACAGTTTATACCTGATAGCCGTTTTGATGTGTCACTAATGGCAACGCTAACCAGCAGGGCAGCAAGGGATTACCAAAAAGGTGACACGGTTTTTGAGTTCGAAGTGGAGGATGCAGGCAGCGGGGGCGATCATTCTATTTATGGCGCTGAAATGATCGGGCCGGATGAAATCTTGTTGACAGTAAAAACGCAAGACCTGGAACCGGAGTGGTTAGCGTTTTATTCAAGGGATGGCGTTTCACGGGGGGTTATTGACTTTAAAAGAATCTACAGCGGTGAAAGCGGCGGAAGCGGCGGCATTAGCGACAGAATTGTCGGCATTGAGTTTAACACCGCAAGAAATACAGTGATGCTGTTAACTCGTGGCGGCGAGTTTTACGAAGTGACCCGCGCCGGCACGGTCATCGAATACGCCGACTTATCAGGCGTTTTGCCGGATGGCTACGCCGCCGGAGCGGCGACGGGCCTAGCATACAGCCCAGAAAGAAACGAGCTGGCAATAGTGACGCCTATCAACGATTCGCTTGTGATTATTGACCGTCAAACGATGCAGGAAAAAAAGACGTTCCAGGTTGCGCCATACAATGATGGCGACGTTTCAACTTGGGGCGGAAAGTGGTTCCTAATGGGTTCCGGATCGGGCAGCGATGGCATCCTAGACCCGGAGAGCGGCGAAATTGAGCCGGTAAGCGTGTTGCCAGGCAATACGGATGCGGGCTGTGTTTGGGAGCATGAAGGATTCGCGGTTATCGCTGTTGGTCTTACCGTTAAAGCGATCTGCATAGAGGACACAAAGTTTTACGGAGCGGGCGAGGCACACGCTATCGAGTGCGGAAAGGGTGCGCGGCTGATGCGTCGGCCTAGTAATCCACTGAAAGCGGAAATCTATGCACACCTGGAAGGTGGTTTTAATGTTGCAACCGGGGAAATAATCCGGGCCACTATTGAAATGTGGACGGGCCATCCGGCCCCGGATGATTACTTGGATCACGTTTACGGCATTGAGATGCCGGGGCAGACGGTAATAGCGAAATCAGGCGCAGAAACATTTAAGCGGGCCGGGATTGAGGACTGGTTTACCGCCAAGTTTCCGGGCCGGGTGACACTCACCATTGATAATCAATTGTTAAAATAGAGGGCTTCGGAATGACAGTATTCGCATCAGTTACGCGCCTGGGGTTTGAGATCGGACCGGTTGATCCCGTTGCGGTGGATTCCGTGGCAGATGGTGTATATGAAACGCCGGTTGTTTTTAGGGAATCATTGGGAGACATGGCGCGCCTGAGTTTTGTAACGGGCAAGTTCCGTTACAAGCTGGTGTTAAATCAGCCGACGACAGCCGGGGCTGTTGATGTGTCATTGACTGATGGCGTCAATGTGTTTTGTGTTGAGTCGGTAAACCTGGACAGCGGCGAAGTTATCACCGGGGAGCTTGAGGCCGACTTAGTGGCGGCGGTGGGGGCGTCCAAGATTCGGGTATCGGTTGACGTGAAAGAGGCTGCAGACGCTTCGACCACTTGTGAGGTTTACGGGGATTTAACGGTGGCAAGTCCTGCAGTAGTGGTTGGCGGCTGCTAATGATTCGCCTGCTGGCACTCGCCGGCCTGGCGGGCCTGGCCTGGGTGGTATCGCGCCAGGTCAGTGCCTCGCCGCATAAGCCGGCCACCATTCCCGGCCTGGATCTGGATTTCTCCGGGCTGCTGGATGTGAATATTCCGTTTCTATCAGGGGGCAGCATGGACGCGCCAAACCAGTTTTATGACAAATCGTTGCCCCGTGGCATTCGCAACAACAACCCCGGCAACATCGAGAAAACCGGTGATGCATGGCAGGGCCTGGCCGATATCCAGCCGGATAGCCGTTTCTTTACGTTCATTGATCCTGTGTACGGTATCCGCGCACTGGCAAAGATCATTCGCAACTACCGGGACCGCTATGGATTGAACACCGTCCAAGGAATCATTAACCGGTGGGCGCCACCCGTAGAGAACAACACAAGTGCCTATGTTCGCGCTGTGGCCGCAAAAGTGGGTGTGGCACCCACTGAGCCCCTGGCATGGGATGCCGGCCAACTGCGGCGACTGGTAGAGGCAATCATTCAGCACGAGAACGGGCAGCAGCCGTACAGCATGGCCACCATTGCAGACGGAATAAGCCGGGCAGGGTGGGCGTAATGGCATTGTTCACCGATAAGCAGCTGATTGGCATTGGCGCCGTGGTGGCCGTTGGCGGCTACCTGCTGTGGAAAAACGGACTGCCGGCTATTGGCAAAGCCATTGACCCAACAAGCCGGGATAACGTGTTCTATGGCGGCGTCAATGCTGTGGGCGAGTCTGTGACCGGTAACGAAAACTGGACCTTGGGTGGACAGATTTATGACTGGCTCCACCCGAATGAAGCGGCAGACCTGGGCCTGGCCCCAAAGGCTGCGAAAACAACCGACACCATCACGGGGAACTGATATGGAAAAGCTGTGGGGAGTGCTGCGGCACAACTGGGGCAAAGCCCTGTTAACGGCGATCATTGGCACCGCGCTGACGTTGGCGAACGTGCCGCCTGCAATCATCGGCACCATTGCCAAAGCGGGCAGCGATGCAGCGGCAGACTACGCGGAAGAAAAACACAAGGAAGAAATGGAGCGGGGCGAGAATGGAAATTCTAATGCAGATGATCAACGGGGTGGGCGAAGCGGCGCAGATAGCAACCTTCGCAGTCCTGGTGATGATGCGAAAGGACAACCGGCAGACTCAGCAGAGAGTCAAGCGCATAGAAAAACACCTGTGGCCGGCTGTCTTCGGGTCGGATGCTTGCGAGAACTAGCGTTTAATGATCCGCATGCGCCTGGCGGGGGTTCCAGTGGCAGGCCGCTGGTACTCGCGCAATTGCTGGAACCTGATCCATGCCCCGCGCAGTTGCTCGGGCGTCCAAGTTTCGCCGGTGTCCACATTCTCAATGAAGCTGTCACGGAGCCGGAACGATTGCCAGGCGCCCCAAGGAATCACACCGAACACGCGCATTTGCAAAAGCTGACGGCTGGCTTTGTCCATCCTGGCGCCAGCGGTCCAGCGTTGGGCGGTGCGCAAGCTGCGGCCAGTGATCCGGGCGGCAAAACCGGGCGACACTTCACGCTGATGGCCAGTTAGCGGGCAAGATACCAGCACGGCCTTAAATCGTTTTTGCATAGTCGATCCCTCTGTAATAGTAAATCCGTCTTTCAAGCGGCGGAAAAATATACACATTGGCCGGGATGCGAAACCCGGCATTGACAGGGGGATGGTGTGTTGTTCTCTGTGATACTGGTGTCCCGCTTCACTATGCATAATGTAT
>NZ_BDAS01000020.1:0-15572 GCF_001602235.1 Alcanivorax sp. NBRC 102024 | reverse complement strand
GCTCTATACCCTTAACAAATTAACCGTAAATTTAAGATTTTTTGCCGCTGATCACTTCATCAGCGATGTTCTTCGGTGCTTCAGCGTACTTCAGGAACTCCATGGAGTAACTGGCACGACCCTGAGACATGGAACGCAGGTCGGTAGCGTAGCCGAACATTTCAGACAACGGCACCTCGGCACGAATAATCTTGCCGGCCATGGTGTCTTCCATGCCCTGAACGATACCACGACGACGGTTAAGGTCGCCCATTACGTCACCCATGTAATCTTCCGGGGTTACCGCTTCTACCTTCATGATAGGCTCAAGCAGTACCGCACCAGCTTCCTTCGCTGCGTTCTTCACAGCCAGGGCACCCGCCATACGGAAAGCGTTTTCGTTGGAATCCACCTCATGGTAGGAACCATCGTACAGAACCGCTTTCACACCCAGGATCGGATAACCGGCCAGAACACCGGACTGCAGCTGCTCATCGATACCCTTCTGCACTGCACCGAAGTATTCCTTCGGAACCGTACCACCGTGAATCTGCTCCTCAAACTGGAACTCTTCATCACGATCGATGGGCTCGAACTTCACCTTAACGTGACCATACTGACCACGACCACCGGACTGCTTGACGAACTTGCCTTCCACGTCAGCCGGACGGGTAAAGGTTTCACGGTAGGCCACCTGAGGCGCACCGATGTTGGCTTCAACCTTGAATTCGCGCTTCATACGATCCACGAGAATATCCAGGTGCAGCTCACCCATACCAGAGATGATGGTCTGGCCGGTTTCTTCGTCGGTCTTAACCCGGAAAGAAGGATCTTCCTGCGCCAGACGCCCCAGAGCCAGACCCATTTTTTCCTGGTCGGCCTTGGACTTCGGCTCTACCGCTACGGAAATTACCGGATCCGGGAATTCCATACGCTCGAGAACGATGATGTTGTTCAGGTCGCACAGGGTGTCACCGGTGGTGATATCCTTCAGACCCACACAGGCAGCGATGTCGCCAGCCAATACTTCCTTGATCTCTTCACGGCTATTCGCGTGCATCTGCAGCAGACGACCCACACGCTCTTTCTTCTGGCGCACGGAGTTCATCACGCTGTCACCGGAGTTCAGCACACCGGAGTAAACACGGATGAAGGTCAGGGAGCCCACAAACGGGTCCGTGGCAATCTTGAACGCCAGCGCGGAGAACGGGGCCTTGTCAGAAGACTCGCGGGACTCAACCGTCTCGCCATCTTCCAGTACACCCTGAATCGCTTTTACTTCATCAGGTGCCGGCAGGAATTCGATAACCGCATCCAGCAGCGCCTGAACGCCCTTGTTCTTGAACGCAGAGCCACACAGGCCCAGAACGATCTCATTGGCCAGAACCTGCTGACGCAGACCCGCCTTGATTTCGTCGTTATTGAGCTCGCCGCTTTCCAGGTACTTTTCCATCAGCTCTTCAGAGCCTTCGGCCGCAGATTCCATCATCTGCTCACGAAGCTCGTCACAACGGGCCTGGATGTTTTCCGGGATGTCGCGCTCTTCATAGGTCATGCCCATGTCGTCTTCGTTCCAGAAGATCGCTTTCATCCGGATCAGGTCGACAACACCTTTGAACTCGTCTTCCGCACCAATGTTGTACTGAATCGGCACAACCTTGGCACCCAGACGATTACGGATCTGGTCACAAACACGGTCGAAATCGGCACCGGCGCGGTCCATCTTGTTGACGAACACGATACGCGGCACTTCGTATTTGTTGGCCTGACGCCATACGGTTTCAGACTGGGGCTCAACACCGGAGGAACCACAGAACACAACAACCGCACCATCCAGTACACGCAGGGAACGCTCTACCTCAATGGTAAAGTCAACGTGCCCGGGAGTATCAATGATGTTGATACGGTGCTGGTCATACTGCTGGTCCATACCCTGCCAGAAGGTAGTGGTGGCAGCAGAGGTAATGGTAATACCACGCTCCTGCTCCTGCTCCATCCAGTCCATGGTGGCAGCGCCGTCATGCACCTCACCAATCTTGTGAGACACACCGGTGTAGAAAAGAATACGTTCGGTAGTGGTAGTTTTACCCGCATCTACGTGTGCGCAGATACCGATATTACGATAGCGATTGAGAGGAGTCTTACGTGCCACGCGGCTAACCTCGATTCACTGGTTCAAATATAGAAACCGGCCTGAAGTTAGGCCGGCTTCACTCGATTGCCTTCTGCTATTAGAAGCGGAAGTGAGAGAAGGCCTTGTTGGCCTCGGCCATGCGATGCACGTCTTCACGCTTCTTCATCGCTGCGCCTTTGCCTTCGGCGGCATCCATCACTTCGCCGGCCAGACGAGCAGGCATGCTCTTCTCGCCACGCTTACGGGCAGCATCTACCAACCAGCGCATTGCCAGGGCGGTACGACGGCTGGGACGAACCTCAACAGGAACCTGGTAAGTGGCACCACCGACACGGCGGCTCTTTACCTCGACGGCGGGACGAATATTGTCCAGCGCCTTCTCGAACATCTCCAGGGAATCAGCCCCTTTGCGTTCGCTGATGATATCCAGGGCACCGTACACGATGCGCTCGGAAACAGATTTCTTACCACTGACCATGACATGGTTCATGAACTTGGCCAGCAACTGGCTTCCAAACTTAGGATCCGGAAGGATCTCACGTTTGGCGACAACGCGACGTCTTGGCATCGGATGTGTTCCTCTAACATTCCCGCGGTGGGCGGGGAAATCTTCAGGTAATTCCGGAACGGCATGCCGTCCGGACCTTACTCATCCCTCCGCAGCCTTGAGGGCTACGGCATTCAGAAAAGGTGCTCGGTTACTTCAATTACTTCTTGGGACGCTTGGCGCCATACTTGGAGCGACGCTGTTTGCGATCCTGCACACCTGCCGTATCCAGGGTTCCACGCACAGTGTGGTAGCGCACACCGGGAAGGTCTTTTACACGACCGCCACGGATCAGGACTACGGAGTGCTCCTGCAGGTTATGACCTTCACCACCGATGTAGGAAGAGACTTCATAACCATTAGTCAGACGCACACGACACACTTTACGCAGTGCGGAGTTCGGCTTCTTCGGGGTAGTGGTGTACACCCGAGTGCAAACGCCGCGACGCTGGGGGCAGCCCTGCAGGGCTACGGAGTCGCTCTTTTCTACCTTGCTTTTGCGCGGCTTGCGCACCAGCTGGTTTACAGTTGCCATGAAACTACTGCCTCACGCTTACAGTTCTGTGACAGAAACCGTCACTTGACGGTTCTGGCACCCATTTACTGCCCATAGAACAGGGGGGCAGCGATTGTAGGGAGCCCCCGGCACCACGTCAAGATGCCAGGAACTCCGTCACTCGCCAGCAATCACTCGTCAGAGGAGCTGAGAGCCTCGGACAAGGCGGCTTCCACCTCATCCATGGTGGGCGCTTCCGGTCCGCGTGCCTCGACACGCTGACGGCGGCGCTCCAGGTGGTGAGCATAGCCGGTACCCGCTGGCACCAGACGCCCTACTACCACGTTTTCCTTCAGACCGCGCAGGTCGTCTTCCTTGCCGGTGACCGCCGCTTCGGTCAGAACCCGGGTAGTCTCCTGGAAGGACGCGGCGGAGATGAACGACTCGGTGGCCAGGGATGCCTTGGTAATACCCAGCAGCTGACGCTCGTACTGGGGCAGCATTTTGTCCTCAGCCTTGAGACGCTCGATCTCTTCCATCACGCGGGCGTATTCCGCCTGCTCGCCCTTGATGAAGCGGGACTCGCCCACTTCCAGGATTTCCACTTTACGCAGCATCTGACGGATGATCGTTTCAATGTGCTTGTCATTGATCTTCACACCCTGCAGGCGGTAAACCTCCTGCACCTCGTTAACGATATAACGAGCCAGCTCGGATTCACCCATCAGGCGCAGGATATCGTGGGGGTTGAGCGGACCGTCAGAGACCACTTCACCCTTTTCCACTTTCTCACCTTCGAACACGTTGAGCTGGCGCCACTTGGGAATCAGCTCTTCGTAGGTGTCACCACCGTCATCCGGGGTAATCACCAGGCGAACCTTGCCTTTGGTTTCCTTGCCGAAGGACACGGTACCGGTCTTCTCGGCCAGGATGGCAGCCTCTTTCGGGTTCCGTGCCTCGAACAGGTCGGCAACCCGGGGCAGACCACCGGTGATGTCACGGGTCTTGGAGGATTCCTGCGGAATCCGCGCAATCACGTCACCCACGGAGATGCTGGCACCATCCTTGAGACCACACAGCGCACCACCCGGCAGCAGGTACTGGGCCGGCATGTCAGTGTTGGGCATCAATACCGCCTTACCCTTGCCATCAACCACACGCACTACGGGGCGCATGTCCTTACCGGCGGCGGGACGGTTCTGGGTACCCAGCACTTCGATGTTGGTCAGACCGGTCAGTTCGTCGGTCTGGTGGTTTACGGTGATACCTTCTTCCATATCACCGAACTGCACCTTGCCTTCCACTTCCGCGATGATCGGGTGGGTATGGGGATCCCAGGTGGCAACCACCTGACCGCCATCAACCTGATCACCTTCGCCCACGGTCACAGTCGCACCATAGGGCAGCTTGTAACGCTCACGCTCACGGCCCAGCTCATCCGCTACCGCCAGGTCGGCGGAACGGGAAACGATCACCAGACCGTCCTTGTGCTGTACGTGCTTGGCGTTATGGAAACGCACCTTGCCGCCGTGCTTGATCTGGATGCTGGACACCGCAGACGCCCGGCTGGCCGCACCACCGATGTGGAAGGTACGCATGGTCAGCTGGGTACCCGGCTCACCGATGGACTGGGCGGCAATAACGCCCACCGCTTCACCCACATTGACCTGATGGCCACGGGCCAGGTCACGGCCGTAACAGGTGGAACACACACCCCAGCGGGTGGCACAGGTGATCGGCGAGCGCACCAGCACCTCATCCACACCCATGGATTCGAGCTTGTTGACCCATACTTCATCCAGCAGGGTGCCGGCTTCCGCCAGGACTTCGTCCTGCTGCAGCGGGTTCATCACATCCCGGGCCACCACACGACCCAGAACACGCTCACCCAGACCTTCCACCACGTCACCGCCTTCAATCAGCGGCGCCATCAGCAGGCCTTCCTCGGTACCACAGTCATCCTCGGTGACGACCAGATCCTGAGCCACGTCCACCAGACGGCGGGTCAGGTAACCGGAGTTCGCCGTCTTCAAGGCGGTATCGGCCAGACCTTTACGGGCACCGTGAGTGGAGATGAAGTACTGGAGTACGTTCAGACCTTCACGGAAGTTACTGGTGATCGGCGTTTCGATGATGGAACCATCCGGCTTCGCCATCAGACCACGCATACCGGCCAGCTGACGAATCTGTGCCGGGGAGCCCCGCGCACCGGAATCGGCCATCATAAAGATAGAGTTGAAGGAGCCCTGCTCTTCGTCCTCGCCGTCGCGGTTTTTCACCACTTCGACGCGCAGGTTTTCCATCATTGCCTTGGCGATCTGGTCGTTGGTACGGGCCCAGATATCCACCACCTTGTTATAACGCTCACCACGGGTTACCAGACCGGAAGCGAATTGCTCCTCGATCTCGCGAACCTCGTCTTCGGCCGCGTCAATCATGGTGTACTTGGCATCCGGGATCACCATGTCTTCCACACCAATGGAGGAACCGGACAGGGTGGCTTCGCGGAAGCCCAGGTACATCAGCTGGTCGGCAAAGATACAGGTTTCTTTGGTACCCAGAATCCGGTAGCAGGTGTTCAAAAGCTTGGAAATCGCCTTCTTGGTCATGTTCTGGTTGACCATGGCGAAGCCCAGACCGGTGGGCACGATATCCCACAGCTTACAGCGACCCGGAGTGGTATCAGCGATAAAGGTGCGCTCTTCAACGCCACCTTCCAGATCACGCACCACTTCATGAACACGCACTTTCACCCGGGCATGCAGATCAACCTGCTTGTTGGCCAGGGCACGCATCACTTCCTTGGTGTCGGCAAAAATCTGGCCTTCACCCTTGGCGTTCACCTTTTCGCGGCTGATGTAGTACAGACCCAGTACCACGTCCTGAGTCGGGCCGATGATGGGCTCACCATTGGCCGGCGACAGGATGTTGTTGGTGGACATCATCAGCGCGCGAGCTTCCAGCTGGGCTTCCAGGGTCAGCGGCAAATGCACCGCCATCTGGTCACCATCGAAGTCCGCGTTGAAGGCCGCACACACCAGCGGATGCAGCTGGATCGCCTTACCTTCAATCAGTACCGGCTCGAACGCCTGGATACCCAGACGGTGAAGGGTCGGCGCCCGGTTCAACATGACCGGGTGCTCGCGAATCACTTCCGCCAGGATATCCCAGACCTCGGCAGTTTCGCGCTCGACCATTTTCTTGGCCGCCTTGATGGTGGTCGCCAGACCACGGGCTTCCAGCTTGGCAAAGATGAACGGCTTGAACAGTTCCAGCGCCATCTTCTTGGGCAGGCCGGTCTCGTGCAGCTTGAGAGACGGCCCCACCACGATCACGGAACGACCGGAGTAGTCTACCCGCTTACCCAGCAGGTTTTGACGGAAACGACCCTGCTTACCCTTGATCATGTCAGCCAGGGATTTCAGCGGGCGCTTGTTGGAACCGGTGATGGCACGGCCACGACGGCCGTTATCCAGCAGCGCATCCACGGATTCCTGCAGCATGCGCTTTTCGTTGCGCACGATGATGTCCGGGGCGCTCAGGTCCAGTAGACGCTTGAGACGGTTGTTCCGGTTGATCACCCGACGGTACAGATCGTTCAGGTCGGAGGTGGCAAAACGGCCACCGTCCAGCGGTACCAGCGGACGCAGATCCGGCGGCAGCACCGGCAGCACGGTGAGAATCATCCACTCCGGCTTGTTACCGGAATCCTTGAAGGCTTCCATCAGCTTCAGACGCTTGGACAGCTTCTTCAGCTTGGTGTCGGAGTTGGTGGATTCCACTTCTTCGCGCAGGATCTTGATCTCTTCGACCAGGTCCAGCTCCATGAGCAACTGCTGTACGGCCTCGGCACCCATCTTGGCTTCGAATTCGTCACCGAACTCTTCCAGGGCATCGAAGTACTCTTCGTCAGTCAGCAGCTGACCACGCTCAAGGGTGGTCATGCCCGGCTCAGTCACCACAAAGGACTCGAAGTACAGAACCCGCTCGATATCACGCAGGGTCATGTCCAGCATCAGACCGATACGGGACGGCAGCGACTTCAGGAACCAGATGTGCGCGGTAGGGCTGGCCAGTTCGATATGGCCCATGCGCTCACGGCGAACCTTGGAAAGGGTGACTTCGACGCCACACTTCTCACAGATCACACCACGGTGCTTGAGACGCTTGTACTTGCCGCACAGACACTCATAGTCCTTGATCGGACCAAAGATACGCGCACAGAACAGGCCATCCCGTTCCGGCTTGAAGGTACGATAGTTAATGGTTTCCGGCTTTTTCACTTCGCCGAAAGACCAGGAGCGGATCAGATCCGGCGGTGCCAGAGAGATCTTGAGTTTATCAAACTCCGTGACTTGTCCCTGACTTTTAAGCAGATTCAGCAGGTCTTTCAAGGCCAGTCCTCCGTAGCGAGCTTTACGCTCTCAATTCTTTCCTAAACCCGGGTAACAACGCGAGCCGCTCCCCCACAGGGAAGCGGCACACATCGCTTCAGTCGTTTTCCAACTCGATATTGATACCGAGAGAGCGGATTTCCTTCAGCAATACGTTGAAGGATTCCGGCATACCCGGGTCCATACGGTGATCACCATCCACGATGTTCTTGTACATACGAGTACGGCCATTCACATCATCGGACTTCACGGTAAGCATTTCCTGCAAGGTGTAGGCGGCACCATAGGCTTCCAGCGCCCACACTTCCATCTCACCGAAACGCTGACCACCAAACTGCGCCTTACCACCCAGCGGCTGCTGGGTTACCAGGCTGTAGGAGCCGGTGGAACGGGCATGCATCTTGTCGTCCACCAGGTGGTTCAACTTCAGCATGTACATGTAGCCAACGGTGACCTTGCGATCAAACTTCTCACCGGTACGGCCATCCCAGAGTTGCATCTGACCGGAACGATCGTAACCGGCAAGCTCCAGCAGTTCCTTGATCTCGAATTCCTTGGCGCCGTCAAATACAGCGGTTGCCATGGGAACACCACCAACCAGGTTCTGGGCCAGCTCAATGATTTCGTCATCGCTGAAGCTGTCCAGATCTTCCGGTGAACCACCGGCACCTGCCTTGTTGTAGATCTTGTCCAGGAAGCCGCGAATTTCCGCCACTTTCTTCTGCTCGGCCAGCATCTCGCCGATACGCTCACCAAGACCCTTGGCAGCCCAGCCCAGGTGGGTTTCCAGAATCTGACCCACGTTCATACGGGACGGTACACCCAGCGGGTTCAACACCACATCCACCGGCACACCGTGCTCGTCGTACGGCATATCTTCTTCCGGCATGATCACGGAGATCACACCCTTGTTACCGTGACGGCCCGCCATCTTGTCACCGGGCTGGATACGACGCTTGATAGCCAGGTAAACCTTGACCACTTTCAGCACGCCATGAGCCAGGTCATCACCGCCAGAGATCTTGGCCTGCTTGTCCCGGTAGCGCTCGTCCTGCTCTTTCTTGTGCAGTTCCAGATACTGCTGGGCACGCTCAAGCTGCTCGGCCACATCGTCGTCGGCCGGGCGCAGCTCGAACCACTTGTCCGCATCCAGATTGTCCAGCGCATCGGCAGTCAGCTCGGTGCCACGCTTGAAGCCGGCACCACCGTTAACCTTTTTGCCCACCAGCACGGTGCGCAGACGCTCCAGGATATCCTGCTGAACGATACGGAACTCGTCTTTCAAGTCCTTGCGGAACTGGTCCAGGGAGTCCTGCTCGATCTGCTTGGCTCGCTCATCTTTCTCCACGCCATCGCGGGTAAAGACCTGCACGTCGATGACGGTACCCTTGACGCCGGATGACACTCGCAGGGAGGTATCTTTCACGTCAGAGGCTTTCTCACCGAAGATGGCACGCAACAGCTTCTCTTCCGGGGTCAGCTGGGTCTCACCTTTCGGTGTCACCTTGCCAACCAGAATGTCGCCAGCGCCCACTTCCGCACCGATGTAAACAATGCCGGACTCGTCCAGTTTGGACAGTGCCGCCTCGCCCACGTTGGGAATATCGGCAGTGATTTCTTCCGGACCCAGCTTGGTGTCACGGGCGATCGCGGTCAGCTCCTGAATATGAATGGAGGTGAAACGATCTTCCTTGACCACCCGCTCGGAGATCAGGATGGAATCCTCGAAGTTGTAGCCGTTCCAGGGCATGAACGCCACGCGCATGTTCTGACCCAGGGCCAGCTCGCCCATGTCCACGGACGGGCCATCAGCCATGATATCGCGGGCAGCAACCCGGTCACCCACTTTCACCAGCGGACGCTGGTTGATGCAGGTATTCTGGTTGGAACGGGTGTATTTGGTCAGGTTGTAGATATCTACACCCGCTTCCCCTTCGTTCACTTCGTCATCGTTCACTTTCACGATGATCCGTGATGCATCCACCTTGTCGACGATACCGCCACGGGTTGCCACCACACACACGCCGGAGTCACGGGCCACGTGACGCTCAAAACCGGTACCTACCAGCGGCTTGTCGGCACGCAGGGTGGGCACAGCCTGACGCTGCATGTTGGAGCCCATCAATGCGCGGTTCGCATCATCGTGCTCGAGGAACGGAATCAGTGACGCCGCCACAGACACGACCTGGCGAGGAGACACATCCATATGGGTAATGGTGTCACGCTCCATCACGGTAAATTCGTAGCGGTGACGAACCGTCACGAAGTCTTCCGCGAAACCGCCCTCGTCGGTCATCTTCGCGTCTACCTGTGCGATCACGCACTCGGCTTCCTCGATGGCTGACAGATATTCGATTTCTTCGCTGACCTTGCCGTCAATGACCTTCAGATACGGCGACTCCAGGAAGCCGTACTCGTTGGCGCGGGCATAGGTGGCCAGGGAGTTGATCAGACCGATGTTCGGACCTTCAGGGGTCTCGATCGGACACACACGACCGTAGTGGGTCGGGTGAACGTCACGAACCTCAAAGCCGGCACGCTCACGGGTCAGACCACCGGGGCCCAACGCGGATACACGACGCTTGTGCGTGATCTCGGACAGCGGGTTGTTCTGGTCCATAAACTGGGACAGCTGGGAAGAGCCAAAGAACTCTTTCACGGCAGCCGCCACCGGCTTGGAGTTGATCAGGTCCTGGGGCATCAGGCCTTCGGATTCTGCCAGGCTCAGACGCTCCTTGACCGCACGCTCCACACGCACCAGACCCACACGGAACTGGTTTTCGGCCATTTCACCCACGGAACGCACACGACGGTTGCCCAGGTGATCGATATCATCCACCACACCGTTACCGTTGCGGATGTCGACCAGGGTGCGCAGCACCTCGATGATGTCGGAGGTTTCTTCACCCATCTGGGCAAAGTACTGCTTGCCTTCCTCATCGGTACGGGAGCTGAAGTAGCGACCGTCATAGAGGATACCGGGACCGGTTTCGTCTTCGCGACCGAGACGACGGTTGAACTTCATACGCCCCACACCGGACAGGTCGTAACGCTCGTCAGTGAAGAACAGGTTCTTGAACAGGTTTTCCGCCGCTTCCTTGGTGGGCGGCTCACCCGGACGCATCATGCGGTAGATCTCGACCAGTGCCTCCAGGGGAGTCCGGGTCGGGTCAGCACGCAGGGTGTCGGCCATGAACGGGCCGTTGTCCAGGTCGTTGGTGTACAGGGTTTCGAAATCGGTAATTCCGCCCTGCTCCAGCTTCTCCAGCGTTTCCGCTGTCAGCTCGGTGTTACACTCCACCAGGATCTCGCCGGTGTCCTGATCAATGATGGATTTGGCCAGGTACTTGCCCTGCAGGTATTCGGCAGGAATTTCCAGGTACTCGATATTGGCCTTTTCCAGCTGGCGAATGTGGCGCGCAGTAATACGACGGCCACGCTCCACCACGACTTCACCGTCCGCCAGGATATCGAAGGTCGCGGTTTCACCACGCAGACGCTCCGGCACCAGCTTCATGCGGTAAATGCCGTCTTCCACTGCAATCTCGTTGGTCTCGAAGAACATCTCCAACACTTCGTCGGAGGTATAGCCCAACGCACGCAGCAGGATCGTCGCCGGCAACTTGCGGCGACGGTCGATCCGGACGAACACCTGGTCCTTGGGATCGAATTCGAAGTCCAGCCAGGACCCACGGTAAGGAATCACCCGGGCGGAATAGAGCAGCTTGCCGGAGGAGTGAGTCTTGCCTTTATCGTGGTCGAAAAACACACCGGGGGAACGGTGCAGCTGGGACACAATGACACGCTCGGTACCGTTGATCACAAAGGTACCGTTTTCGGTCATCAGGGGCATTTCGCCCATGTAGACCTGCTGTTCACGGATATCCTTGATAGCCCCACTGGATTCCTTGTCATAGATGACCAGACGAATCCGTACGCGCAGCGGTGCGGCGTAGGTGGTACCACGAACAGTACATTCTTTTACATCAAAAACAGGCTTGCCGAACTCATAGCCGGCATACTCCAGCGCGGCATTCCCGGAATAACTTGAAATCGGAAATACTGACCGGAAAGCGGCTTCCAGACCCTGGTCCAGACGCTCTTCTGCACTTTTATCCTGCTGCAGAAATTTACGGTAAGAATCGAGCTGTATGGCCAGAAGGTACGGGACCTCCATAACCTTCGGAAGCTTGCCGAAATCTTTGCGGATCCGCTTTTTCTCAGTGAATGAGTATGCCATCTGCGTTCCTCAGCTGTTGATCTATCACCCTTGGGTGATATTTCTGCATGAAACCTCTCATACAGAAACGACAAAAGGCTGGCAGCCCTCAAGCTGCCAGCCGGTGCCTTTCCGCATTATTGTGGAAAGGCATTGCGCAAATGCGCTTACTTGAGCTCGGCAGTACCGCCAGCCTCTTCGATCTTTTTCTTGATCTCTTCGGCTTCGTCCTTGGAGGCGCCTTCTTTAACAGAAGCAGGTGCACCTTCAACGAGCTCTTTGGCTTCTTTCAGACCCAGACCGGTTACTTCACGGACAGCCTTGATCACGCCAACTTTCTTGTCACCGAAACCGGTCAGAACAACGTCAAACTCGGTCTTTTCTTCGGCAGCAGCTTCACCACCAGCGGCAGCTGCAGGAGCAGCGGCAACAGCGGCAGCGGCGGTTACGCCGAATTTCTCTTCCATGGCCTCGATCAGTTCAACGAGGTCCATAACGCTCATATCGGCGATAGCGCCGAGAATATCTTCTTTGGAAACGGCCATTTTCAATCTCCTAAATCACCACACGGGCGATCCGATTGGATCGGGTAGTTACGCAGCCTGACAAATCAGGCGGCACTCTGTTTCTGGTCCTTGACTGCAGCAACCGTGCGAACAAATTTGCCGGGCACCTCGTTGAGGGTACGAACAAACTTGGCCACCGGGGCCTGCATAACGGACATGAGCTGAGAAAGTGCTTCGTCGCGAGTCGGCAGCTTGGCCAGGACATCAATGTCCTGAGGACCATACGCTATACCACCCACAGCCAGAGCCTTAACTTCCAGCGCGTCATTGTCTTTAGCAAAATCCTTGATGAGGCGGGCAGCTGCACCCGGATCATCCTGGGAAAAAGCCAAAACAGTGGGGCCAACCAGAACGTCGCTCAGACACTCATAATCAGTGTCTTTCACGGCGAACTTCGCCAGCGTATTACGTACCACTTTCAGGTACACGCCGGTTTCACGGGCCTTACTACGCAACTCAGTCATCTGAGAAACAGTGAGACCACGATAGTCAGCAACCACAGCAGACAGCGCTTCAGTAGCTACAGCATTGACCGAAGCAACAATCGCCCGTTTGTCCTCCAGATTCAAAGGCATGTTTACCTCCTGGATTCACAAACATTAACCGTCAAAATCGACTGCAATCTGATTTCGAGGCGGTCGCCAGGGCCGGTTTCCCGGCCATTATCGCGGAGCCACAACCTGAACAAGTCAGGAAACAACTACCGCGCCTGCGCAGGCGGTTACCCCTTAATCCCGGTTTGTTACTTGCCTCATAAAGGCAGACTCCAAACAGAACCGGAAACCTGCGGTCTTTGACGCCCCGACGAGACCCTCATTGAAGAGTGAGTCATCGGGATCAAAGCCCTTGCGAACCTGGCCAGCAAGCACCAGGCTCAAATTCAGTTACATCGCCAGTGACGCCGGATCGATATTCAGACCGGGGCCCATGGTGGTGGACAGGGTCACCTTCTTGAAATAGGTACCCTTGGCAGATGACGGCTTGGCTTTCTTCAGGTCAGCCAGCAGCGATTCCACGTTTTCCTTGATCGCATTGGCGTCAAAACCTACCTGGCCCACGGTGCAGTGCACGATGCCGCCTTTGTCGGTGCGGTAACGAACCTGACCACCCTTGGCGTTTTTCACGGCCTGGGCAACATCAGGAGTTACAGTACCCACCTTCGGGTTAGGCATGAGACCACGGGGACCCAGGATGGTGCCCAGCTTGCCGACAACGCGCATGGCGTCAGGGGAAGCGATGACCACATCAAAGTTGATTTCACCGCCCTGAACCTGCTCGGCCAGGTCGTCGAAACCTACCACGTCGGCACCGGCTTCTTTCGCTTCTTCAGCCTTGGCGCCCTGAGCAAATACCGCCACGCGAACGGTTTTACCCGTACCGTGGGGCAGCACGGAAGCACCACGAACGTTTTGATCAGATTTACGCGGGTCAACACCCAGGTTCACCGCCACGTCCAGGGATTCCTTGAACTTAACGGTGGACAGCTCGGCCAGCAGGGCCACAGCTTCTTCTACCTGGTACAGTTTGCCAGCTTCCACTTTTTCCCGGATGGCGCGGGTACGCTTGGACAACTTAGCCATTGGTTAACCCTCCACATCCAGGCCCATGGAACGGGCAGAGCCCGCGATAGTGCGCACAGCGGCTTCCAGATCAGCAGCAGTCAGATCCGGCTCTTTGGCCTTGGCGATCTCTTCCAGCTGCTCACGGGTTACCTTGCCCACTTTCTTGGTGTTCGGCTCACCAGAACCGCTCTTGATACCGGCCGCTTTCTTCAGCAGGTAAGAGGCCGGCGGCGTCTTCATGGTGAAGGTAAAGGAACGGTCGCTATAAACGGTGATAACAACAGGAACCGGCGCACCGGCATCCAGCTGCTGGGTCTGGGCGTTGAACGCCTTACAGAACTCCATGATGTTCACACCGTGCTGACCCAGAGCGGGACCAACCGGCGGGGACGGGTTAGCCTGACCCGCTGCTACCTGCAGCTTGATGTAGGCTTGGACTTTCTTCGCCATTGCAAGACTCCTTGGGTGCAAACGCCACGCTGACAGCGGGCTCCCCTCAGGTTGTCAAAACACCCCGGCCGCTTTTCAGCGACCAGGGCACCATAAATCCGTTGCCGGGCAGTATCAGGTCTTTTCGACCTGACCAAACTCCAGCTCTACCGGTGTTGAACGACCGAAGATCATTACTGCCACCTGCAAGCGGCTCTTTTCGTAATTCACTTCTTCGATCACACCATTGAAGTCGGCAAAGGGGCCATCGTTAACACGCACCACTTCACCCGCTTCAAACAATGTCTTCGGCTTCGGCTTCTCCACCGCATCATCCATGCGACGAAGAATGGCATCTGCCTCTTTCTGGGTAATCGGCGAGACACGACCCGGATTCTTCGGATCTTCGCCAATAAAGCCCATTACCTTCGGGGTTTCTTTAACCAGGTGCCAGGAGTCATCACACATCTCCATTTGCACCAGCACATAACCCGGGAAGAACTTGCGTTCGGACTTGCGCTTTTGGCCACCCTTGATCTCTACCACTTCTTCGGTAGGAACCAGGATTTCACCAAAAAGCTCTTCCATAGAACGCAATTTAACGCGCTCTTCCAGGGCGCGTTTTACGTGCTTCTCGAAACCCGAATAGGCATGTACCACATACCAGCGCTTTGCCATGTTTACCCCTTAGCCAATAACCCAGGACATGAGCCCACCGAGAATCCAGTCGAGCACAAACAGCAACAGGGCCACAATCACAACAAAGACAAGCACAATCAACGTGGTCTGCAGGGTTTCCTGACGCGTCGGCCACACCACTTTACGCAGCTCGACCATGGAATCCTTGCGAAGCTGATTGAATGCCTTGCCCTGCTCGGTCTGCAGAGCAAAGAACACTGCGACCAGGGCAACAGCAACAACACCGACCACCCGGTAAAGAGTGGGCTGCTCGGAGAAATAGCTATTACCGACGACAGCGGCGGCCACCAGGCCAACCACCAGCAACCACTTCACCGCCTCGAAGGCGGCAGAGCCGGAACGTGCTTCTGTTTTCTCGCTCATCTTACGATGCACCCCACCACCCAAGTGGCAGCCTTGGGAAAATTGGCAGGCCAGGAGGGACTCGAACCCCCAACAGCCGGTTTTGGAGACCGGTGCTCTACCAATTGAACTACTGGCCTGTAACTCTGAAATCCTTAAACAAAACAGGGTGGCAGGCTAGCCCGCCACCCTTGATCACCGCGAC
>NZ_BDAS01000019.1:0-15829 GCF_001602235.1 Alcanivorax sp. NBRC 102024 | reverse complement strand
TTTTTGATAGGGCCGATCTCTTTCCTAGGGAAAACCTAAAAGAAGCTATAACTATTTTTATGGCGTGGGCATTGCCAGCGTTCTTGTTCGTCGTTTGGGCGGATAAATACTATCCAGATGTCAAATTTTACCAGGCAGCAATTACAGAAGGTATCGGACCAAACCTGTGGAATACCATCGGATCCTTTGGTTTGTTCACTTTCGGAGTGGCGGTGTCGCTTTCTTCCTTTTTTACACCTTCTTTAATCGCTAGGCAGATACTCGAAAACACCTACGCAATAGGTTGTCTGACCTTTGGCTTATTGGTTGGGCAGTGGTGTCTACTGCCTTTCAGCGAATTAACTTGGTGGCAACAGGGCTTGTTCGGCGTCACCTCAGTTTTCCTACTAGTAGTGGTCTTTCTATATAACATGGTTGTCTGGTGCTTGAGTTCTTTAATCCAAAACTCGCCAGAGAGAAAATCCAATTTTTTAGTGAAGCTTGAGAAGATGCATTGGGTGTGGCGCGCGGGAATAGGATTATCTATCTCCTGTGTCGCCCTTCTTGCTTTTTTAAGTGTATAAACGAATAACAATGGGGGGGCAGGTATTTTCCTGTGCTTTTCTCCGAACCCGGAGAGCGTTGATAGGAACACGAGGGTCAGGTCTTTACCCGTGCCAGCGGTCGCTCCAGTTTCTACGCCACCGGTGCAGCGGTCATCCGATCGCTACGCCTGCGAAAAGTAAACATTGCTAGCCAATCTGTGTTTTCTGTCCCGCCCAATTTGACCCATATCAACAAACCATAACATTGCTAAATGTAACTATTGAGCCTGTCATCGTGCTGGCCCTAGCATCCGATCAATCCGATCTGTTCAAGGGGCATGACAATGACAATTCAGGTTGATCCGGTGCGCCGGAATCTCAAATTCGGGCTGCCCGCCGGAAAGGCATTGAGCTGGAATCCGGGCGGGCTGCATATCTCCCAGTTCTATAACACCCTGTCGATTTTCTTCCCGGCGGGGGAGCGCTTCTTTATCCAGAGCGTGCGCAACTATCGCCAGGAAATCACCGACCCGCATCTGAAGGAACAGGTTTCCGCCTTCATCGGCCAGGAAGGCTTCCACACACGTGAGCACGAGGAATACAACGAGGCGCTGGTGGCGGCGGGGATGCCCATTGAGGCCATGGATGCGGTGGTGGTGCGGTTGCTGGAACTGGTGAAGAAGGCGCCCCGTTCCGTTCAGCTGGCCGCCACGGTGGCACTGGAGCACCTGACCGCGGTGCTGGGCGACATGCTGCTGCGCAATACCGAATTGATGGAAGGGGTGGACCCGCATTACTCGGCGATCTGGCGCTGGCATGCCATTGAGGAAACCGAGCACAAGGCCGTGTGTTTCGATGCCTTCGAGCAGGTGGTGGGCAAGGGCATCCAGGCCTATGGCCTGCGTGTGGGAGCCTTTCTGTTGGCCAATGCGTTGTTCTGGAGCCTGTTCGTGCCGTTCTACACGGTGATGGTGGCGAAGGGCGGTGGCCTGTTGAACCTGAAGGGGTGGTGGAAGGTGATCAACCTGGCGGTGGGCCGCCCGGGGGTACTGCGCCGGGCCCTGCCGGACTGGCTGGATTTCTTCCGCCCGGGTTTTCACCCCTGGATGCATGACAACCGGGAATTCCTGGACCAGGCCGAGGCACTGATGGACGAAGTGGCGGCCTTTGATGTGAACCGGCTGCAAGCCGCCTGAGGAGGGCAGGGACATGACCAGTAAAGCGAAGATTTCCGCAAAGACGATTTCCGTGGATGTGGCCATCGTGGGCGCCGGTTTCGGCGGGCTGTGCATGGCGATCAAGCTGCGTGAGGCGGGCAACGAGGATTTTGTGATCCTGGAAAAGGCATCGGAAGTGGGCGGGGCCTGGTACTTCAATGGCTATCCCGGGGCGGCCTGCGATGTGCAGTCGCACCTGTATTCCTTTTCGTTCGCCGGCAAGGCGGACTGGAGCAAGCGCTACGCGCCCCGGGACGAAATCGAGAACTACATTCTCGACACCGTGGAGCAATATCAGCTGCGGCCCTTTATCCAGTTCAACCAAGAAGTGAACGAAGCCCATTTCGATGCAACCACCGGCCGCTGGACCGTGCGCACCGCGGCGGGCATGACCATTGATTGCCGCCACTTTGTGCTGGCGTCCGGCCCGTTGCACGTGCCGAATGTGCCGAACATCAAGGGGCTAAAGCGCTTCAAGGGCAAGGTGATGCATTCCGCCGAGTGGGATCATGGTTATGATCTGGTGGGCAAGAAGGTGGTGTCCATCGGCACCGGTGGCAGCGCCATTCAGTACTGCCCGGAAATCGCCCCCAAGGTGAAGAAACTGTCCGTGTTCCAGCGCAGCGCGGCCTGGGTGATTCCCCGGGATGAGCGCGGTTACTGGGGGATTCAGCAGCGGCTTTTCAAGCGTTTCCCGGCGCTGCGCAAACTGCATCGGGCGCGGCTGTACTGGAGCAATGAATCCCGGGTGGCGCCGGCTTCCAGCCCGAAGGCGGCGCAACTGCTGGGTGCCCTGTGCAAGCAGTTCATTCGCCTGCAAGTGAAAGACAAGGCGCTGGTGAAGGCGCTGACCCCGGATTACACCTTCGGCTGCAAACGGGTGCTGATTTCCAACAAGTGGTATCCCATGTTCAACCGGGACAATGTGGAGCTGGTCACCGCCGGGATCCGCGAGGTGAAAGCCAACAGCGTGGTCACCGAAGACGGGGTAGAGCATGAAGCGGATTGCATCATTCTTGGTACCGGCTTTGTGGTGGATCCGCGTATCTACATGAAAGATTTTCCGCTCACCGGGTTGCCGGGCCATGATCTTCATAAGGACTGGGCCAAGTCTGCGGAAGCGCATTACGGCGTTACCGTCAGCGGCTACCCGAACCTGTTTATGCTGGTGGGGCCCAATACCGGCCTTGGTCATAACTCCATCGTGTTCATGATCGAGTGTCAGGTGAAATACATCCTGCAATGCATGGCGCTGCTGCGTGAGGAAGGCGCGGACTATCTGGATGTGAAACCGAAAGCCCAGGAAGCCTTTAACGCCAACGTGCAGCGTCGCTTGCAGGGCACCACCTGGACCTCCGGTTGCACCAGCTGGTACCAACAGGACGATGGCAAGAACTTCGCCCTGTGGCCGGGTTCCACCTGGCGTTACTGGCTGCAAACCCGCAACGTGCGCTCCACGGATTATGAGTTTGTGTGTGCCAATGCTGAGGCAACGGTGGAAGCCTGACGGGTTTTGAGTCTGCGGTAAAAGAGAGAGGGGCAGCCTGGGCTGCCCCTTTTTTTGTGGAGGACGGTTCTGCCATTGCAGATGGCTTGTGGTAAAAAAGGGGAGAAATAAGCCGGCCAGAGAACGTTGATGAGAAAAATAGCCCCGATTATCGCTGCCGTGACAGTGCTGGCACTGTACGGGCTGGATTACCTGCGAGATGACAGCACCATCAGCCAGCCATCGGTTCATGCCCCCCAAACCGAATCGGCTGCGGTTGCCGGTGATCGCGCTATTCAGGCGGCCTATGAAAATCGGCAAAGCGATGTTCAGGTAGAAGGGGCCGGTCGGGTGGTCAAGGTGCTGCCGGACGATAACGAAGGCAGCCGCCACCAGAAATTCATTCTGGAGCTGGCCTCCGGCCAGACCCTTCTGATCGCGCACAACATCGATCTGGCGCCCCGCATTCCAGACTTGCGTGAAGGCGACCGTGTCAGCTTCTACGGTGAGTACGAGTGGAATGAGCGGGGTGGGGTGGTCCACTGGACCCACCATGATCCACAAGGCCGTCATGTGGATGGCTGGTTGAAACACCAGGGCAAACGTTACCAGTAAGTGAGCCGGATCCATCCGGCTCGGCACCAAGACCGATTCTGCTTGATCTCCCCTTGCCAGATCGCGGCTGCTTGCCGCAGACGGCGTCCTGCATTCCTGCGACCTAATCAGAAAGAGAACACTTTTGTGTCAGGGGCGAAATGCGCCGGCCGGTGCGGGGCTGTTATCTGGAACGAAAGTGCTCCAAATTTTGTTCCGGATTCGTGATGGACGTAGCAGATTAGGGCCTCGTTAGGTTCACAATGCGAGGGCAGAAATGACGAAGCAACCGCTTCGTTATTCTGCAACGGTGCCGGCAGACTCGCCGCACTGCACATATCAGCCATGACACGGAGGTCAAAATGGCAACGGACGATCGCTCTGGAAGCGACGACGCTTCCCCGTCTCTTTCTCTCACCAAAAAACATATTGATGCACTGACTCATCGTGTTCATCGCTTTGATGCCGGTATCAGCAAGCTGGAGGCCGAATCGAAAGCGATGAAAAAACGCGGTGACGAGGCCGGTGCCGCCAGCCTTGATCGCAAAATCAAAGTGCTTCGCGACGAATTGATCGAGCTGCAGAATGAAGCTGCCAACGCCCCGGAAATCGCCAGCGCGCTAGGCCTGGAAAGTCGCCCACAGGCGGAACTGGCCGAGATTCCTGCCGTGGTCAAAGCGGCCAAGTTTGAAACCATGAACATCGAACTGAGTGAAGCAAAATACCAGAGCCTCACTCCCATCAGTAGCGAGTGGCCACGCCAGGGGCGGGTGGTGAAGGATGGTGTTGCCGAACCCGTCCAGACCCTTGGCAAGGTGCGCATGCTGGTGAACAGCGAAGAGGGCCAGGCTGCGGAGAATGTGCCGTTTCGCCTGGAAGCGAAGGATGCCGATAGCGGTGAGGTATTGATTCTGCGTAACGGCCATACCAACAAATTCGGCTATGCCTCGGTGAATCTGGGCAATTTTCCGCTCAGTCGTATCAGCGATATGCACATTGTCGTTGGCAAAGGCGGCAGCAATGAAGAGGGCGGTGATATTCAGCGCACTCCGGTGCTGAATGCGTCCATTGCCACCCACCGTGATCTGGGGGTTCCCCACCAGGTGGTGATTCGTCCGGAGCTGCTGGACAAACTGAAGCCGCGCTTCCCGGGTCGGGATGGGCCGGAAATCCCCGGGACCATCGAAGATCCGGATGACATTGATATCAAGAATTCTCCCCGCTCTTTTGGTTTGAATGAAGAGCACGTGGACGGCAACTGCTGCCTGCGGCCACGCACGGAGTTCCCGGCGCGGGAATATCATTTCCGGCAGATTGTGCGGTTGAATGAACCGCTGCTGAACTTCCGTGAGAAAGGCATCTCTCGCCAGGATGTGCAGTCGCCGATTCCCTTTGGCGATGAGTCCCCGTCGGTTTATGGCCTGACCGGGGGAAACCTGCTTCTGGGTACGGTCAATATGTATCGCCAGGGCTGGTATCCCGTGGGCAGAGGGCTGGGTGAATTGCTGTATTCCCTGGCATTGGCTCCCTGTGAGCATGTGAATCTGGCGTTTGTGGACTGGTCCAGAACACAGCGTGACACGCGGGTCGAGTCACGGGTCCAGCGCGAGCAGATGGAACATGAACTGAACCATGACCGTGCCATTGAAGAGGTGGTTGATTCAGTGCTCACCGAACGTCAGACCGGTGAATCCGGCAGTGGCGGTGGTGGTGCCAGCCTGGATCTGGGCTTTTTCAGCATTGGTGGGGGCGGCGGTAAAACTTCCAGTACCACCACCGGGCGACGGAGTCTTCAGGCGTCCACGGTCCAGGATATCTCCGATGAAGTCACCCAGCGGGCGTCGTCCATTCGCTCGCAACGTTCAACGGTGGTGACAACGTCCTCGCAGCGGGAATCCGAGCGTATTCAGACTCGCACGGTGCACAACCATAATCGCAATCACGCCATGACGGTGCAGTACTTCCAGGTGCTGTCCCACTATTCGGTGAAAACCGAACTGGTGGAAGAGAAGCCGGTGGTGTTGGTGCCGTATGATATCGACGACGCCATTTTTGATGATATTCCCAGCTTCAATAAATTCAGACTGGCACCGAGCCGACCCATCACCCGGTTTCTTGATCGCCACTCCCGCCTGCTTCGTCGCATGGTTCCGCGCAGCTATAGCCGGGCGTTTGAATCGTTGTCGCGACTGCTGCATTGCCGTGATGTGTACGATATCGAGACCCCCTATGCCACCTTTTCCCGGTGGAATATCCGCCTGGACAAGGCCTGGCGCCCCGGCCTGACGATCAGTATCGAAACCAATGACGGGCAGAGCTTTCCGCTGACACCCCGGGGTGGCAGTGCGGACCAGGCCCCGGTGGAGTTTATTTCTGATCCTGTCAGAGCCGAAGATATCGAGGCCGTCCGCATCGGCTTTGATCCGGTTGAGTCAGCACGGGTTACCGGCAACACCGGCATATTCGGTTTGCTGGGAGAGAGTCTCAATGATCTGCTCGAGCAGACCCTCAATCACAAACTGACCCGCATCGAGATCACGGCACGGACGGACCGTTCCCGGTTTGTGCCGGAGCGGCAGAGTTTCCGCCTGACGGTCGTGCAGCCGAATGTGACGCTGAGTAATGACAATCCTCATGTCTCCCTGGACATCACACCGCCGACCATCAACTTTGATGGTTATCGTGGCCGTGAGCATCAAGACTACTGCAAGCTCAAGTCCCTGATTGCCTATATCCAGTCCCGCCCCATGCGTTTCCTGCGGGCCATCTGGTATATGGAGGACCCGGATCGTCGCGCCATGCGGTTTGACCGCTTCCAGTTCCAGGGAAATTCCTTGCTGGATAGTATCGTCAACAAGCCGGTGGGAGTGCTCGGCAATTATGTGGCGTTCGAATTACTCGAGGGCCACAAACTGGTTCAGATTGATGCGCCCAACTACGTGGTTTCCAGTCGTATGGTCAGCCTGCCTACCCGGGGCGTCTTTGCGGAAGTGTTCCTGTCCTGTTGCAACGCCACAGAGAAACGGGATGTGGAACGCTTTATTGATCCTGACCAATCCTGCCAGAAGTCCGCACCGGAGATTACCGGCATTTCCCCGGGCTCACGGGCGCAGGGCAGCGACACCCGGCCTTCGGATTTCGCCACACCGATGATCAATTTGCAGAATGCGCCGGCGGTACCCAATCCCAATGGTATGACGGCAGGCCTGAATGTGATGGGCACGCCGGATATTTTCCGTGACCTTTCCCGGGGAGCGGAACTGCTTCAGTTTATCAATAACGCTACGAAAGAAGCGTTCACCAGCACCCGTCAACACCGCGCGGCCATGGATGCCATCGCCGGCGATGTGGTTCGCGGGCTGGTGTCGGCCTATACCGGTGTTCCTATCGGCTCCAGCGGCAAGCCTGCCACGGCCAGTTCCGGCACCAGCGGAATTCAATCCGCGCCGTCAGGCTCCGGTGGCAATGGCGGGGCGGCCACTGGCAGTGCGGGTGACAATGGGGCCTTGCAGGCACTCACCGGCGAGATGGTGCGCCAGAGCTCTCCGTCACAGGTCAGTGATCATGTGCAAACCGTTAGACGGGCGGTGGAAAGTGGCCTGCTCAGTGAAGGGCAGGGCAATGCCATCACCAACTCCCTGTTGGGGGGAACGGCTGCCGGGATCCCGGACAGCACGGCGCCGGTGATCATCCTCACGGCACCCACCTCCCGGGATGGTCTGGCGTTTGGTCCGGCCACGGGGGATAAAAGTGGCGCCCTGGGCCTTTCGGTGAATGTGGAAGGCGAGCCGGAAGGGGCAACCGGTCGCTGGACCCGACCCAATCCCGCCGCCATGGCATTGTCATCGCAAGAGGATGACAACATCACCGTCACGCCGCTGATTCCTGGATTGCAGGAGCTGGACTACACCCTGAGAGACACGGCCGGCACCGCACTGGCGAGTATCAAGGTGCCCTTGTCCGTGCCGCAGTTTATCGCCGTGCGCGAGGATGCGGCGGCGTTTGATGCGGTACTGGCCAGTTATAGCCTGGATGACGTGAAACCCTCGGTGTTGAGGGCGGCCAAGGAAACCTGTGACCTGTTGTTGATGACGGCGAATGTCCGCACTGTTTGGGAAATGGCGCCATTCAATGAGGCATTGCCGGCCCAGTTTGCAGCGGGCGGGGCTGCCGCAAACCGGTTGACTGTCGCCACATTGCGGGGCAATCCGCCTTCAGCGGGTCTTGCTGGTCGTACGCAGGCGGGGACCGGTGGCATCGGCGCGACGGTGTATGACGAGACGATCTCCGTCTGGCCCGGGGCGTTCGATGATGCGGCCGCCAGCGGCGCGGCCGGGGATGTGGATGATGCTACCCGTCAAGTGGTGCAGCAGATGCAGGGGCTGGATTTTACCGATCTTCGCCTCAAGCAACTGGCAATTGATATTGTCGGTCGACTCATCGGTGAAACCCTGGCCCATGAGGTGCTGCACAGTCTTCTCGGGTTCCTGATTCCCACCGGACACCACAACCCGGCGGTGGCCAGTGACATCATGAATCGGGGCCTGGATCGCAGCTTCCAGAACCGGACCGGTTTTGAGGTCATCGACCTGGCCAACTTCCCGGATGAGGGCAGTTATTCCGATACGGGGATTGGCTTGATCAATATACCCACGGCGGTGACGCAGGATCTGATCGACCAGCATTTCCCGGTCTCAATCTAGTCCTCGAACCCGAGAAAGCCCTGACGACTCTACTTTGGGGTCGTCAGGGCAACCCGGTGGTACCTGCCACCGTCCCGCAAATTTCGCGAGCCCGGTCTGGCACTCTGTCAGACCCCATTACGGAGACCGCCGGCTCCGTTATCATGTCTCCATGACCTCCCGATACCATCGTCTTGACCGTTTCCTCAGCGCTCGCCTGCAGATCAGCCGAAGCAATCTGCGGTTATTGCTGGCTGGTGGCCGTGTCCAGGTTAACGGTCAGGTTGAAGGGGATCGGCAACGACGGATTGGTCCGTTCGACAGGGTGGTTTGCGACGGCGAGATTCTGCAGGCAAACCGGCCCCGTTATCTGATGCTCAACAAGCCTGCCGCAGTGGTCAGTGCCACCCGTGATGATCATCACCCCACGGTGCTGGATCTGCTGCCGGAGGATCAGCGTGAGGGGCTGCACCTGGCCGGGCGGCTGGACTTCAATTCCACCGGCCTGGTGTTGCTGACCAACGATGGCGACTGGTCCCGGCAGTTGAGTCAGCCGGAGAACCAGGTGCGCAAGCATTATCGGGTGACCCTGGAAAAACCGTTAACCGACGACTATGTGACGGCGTTTGCCGAGGGGATGTGGTTTGAGTACGAAGGCATTACGACGCGCCCCGCGGCGCTGAAAATCCGTAGCCCGTTTGAGGCAGACGTGTGGCTTTGCGAGGGCCGCTATCACCAGATCAAGCGCATGTTCGGGCGTTTTGATAACAAGGTGCTGACGTTGCATCGGCTGGCGATTGGCAAACTGGTGCTGGATGAAACGTTGCAGCCGGGTGAGTGGCGGGCGCTTTCGGCGTTGGAGGTGTCCTCCATTTTTTCATGAGAGGACACCGTCACAGATTGCGTAGGGTGCACTGAGCCCAAGGCGAACTGCACCATCAAACGCGGGATCGGTGCAGTTCGCCTTAGGCTCAGTGCACCCTACGTCTTGGAGGCGCGGGTGTTTGTGACCTTTCCCTCTCTGATCCTCGAAGCACTTAAACCAGTGGCTTGCCTTTCTTCAGGCGCCGGCGGAAATCCCACAGCACCAGATTGTAAGGGGCCTGCCGGATCACACGCGGCAGCAGCAGGCTGATGCGGCCAATCGTGCGCACGGTACGCTCGAAACGCCGCTGCTTTTTGTCATTCCATTCCAGCTGCATTTGCGCACGGATTTCCGGCGGCAGAAAACCCGTGGTCACAAACCGGTTGAAGCGCCCCAGCAGAAAGCGGGTTGGCCGGCTGAGGAATTCCAGGTCGGCGATCATCATCAGGTACCGGCGAATACGGTCGTCGATGTGCAGTTGCTGCAGGCCTTCCTGCCAATAGGCGTCAAAGGCTTGCAGATCTTTCGGCCAGGTGTCCTGACGAACCTGCAGGGTAGTGCCCAGCGGGTGGGCCAGTTGATAAAAGGTTTCCTTTTCCTGCTGGCTCATGGGGCCATGGAGTTTCTGATGGGTATCCACAAAGCCCCAGTAGAGACAGGCGGCCACCCACATCTGCAGGTTCTCATCGAACGCGTTGTACTTCACCGGTGAGTGTTCGGTGGAGTGGACCTGGGCATGGGAACGATTGACTGCCCTGCGGTAGGCCAGCTTCTCTTCACTGGTGCCCATCATGGCAACGGCCAGGTAGGTGAAGGTCGTCCGCGAGCGTTTGATCGGGTGATGCAGAATCGAGCCACTTTCCACCCGGCTTTCCGCGACGCCATAGCCCACCCCTGGCAGGGCCAGTTGCAGGATAATGTTGGCACCACCGGCCAGCAGCATGGCGCCATCGAAGATGCCGGGAAATTGCGCGTCCAGTTCCCGGGCGGTGGGGGGAGTGGGCCATTGGTGTTCCAGTCGGGCCTGGCGACTTTCCAGGTTGGCTTGGACTGTCATTGTTTTTCTGTCCTCGCTGTCAGCGTGGTGGTTCATACGCCGTTTTTTTTCATGCTAACGAGGAGTGCGTCATCAAACAATGAGACAAAATTAATTATTTGTATCATTGCGGCGTTTTCTGCCCTTAAAGCCGCAATGCCCGGAACACCGCCCGCACATGGCCGGCCAGCACATGGGTGGCCGAGCCTTCTTCGCCCCGGTAAAGCATGGCGATCTGATAGTCGCCCAGTTCGGGCAGCTGATATTCCTCGCCCAGTTGCTGCAGGGGAGGCTGGATCAGGCTGAGCGGGAAGGGGCCAATGGCCAGATCCGCCTGCATGGCCGCTTCCTGTCCGGCGCAATGTTCGCTGGTGTAAGCCACCCGGTAGCGGTGATCGCTGCGGTCCAGGGCCTCCAGGGCCATCTTGCGCCAGGGACAGCCCTGGCTGGCCAGCGCCAGGGGCAGGGGGGTCTGGCTCACCGCGATCCCCCCCTGGGCGCCGGCCCACACCAGCGGCTCGCTGTGCACCACTTCCCCCCGTGCCGGGCGACCCTGTTTACCGGTGGTGACCATAATCAGGTCCAGCTTGCCCGCATCCAGCTGCTTGAGCATGTCGGCGCTGCGCCCGACGATTACATTCACCTGCACGGCGGGGTGAGAGCGGGAAAACTGGGTCAGCACCTGGGGCAGGATACGGGTGCCGATGTCATCCGGGGTGCCCAGCCGCACGGTGCCTTCCAGCTCCGGGGCGGTGAAGTGGCTGATGGCCTCCTGGTTCAGTTTTAGCAGGCGCCGGGCGTAGCCGAGCATGGCCTCGCCCTCGGCGGTGAGGCTGACCCGACGCGCTTCGCGGAGGAACAGCCGTTGCCCCACCTGTTCCTCCAGCCGCTTGATTTGCATGCTCAGGGCAGAGGGGGTGCGGAACACTTCCGCGGCGGCCTGGGTAAAGCTTTCCGTTTCCGCGATAGCCACGAAGCTGCGCAGGATTTCCGTGTCCAGGAGGGGTTGAAGCGGGCTGTCCGGGGGCATGTTTCACCTTTCAGAAAAATTGAACGATGAGTAAAGATCTTTTCGGTTTACTGATAGTAAACCCGATTGCATCATGGACGCCAATCACAGCCCAGCCACTCCACAACGTTCCCAAACAGGGAGGAGACCATGAAGCGCAACGACCCTCAAACTCTGGAAGCGCCCAAGCGGATTCACTCCCGCAAGCCGGATCTGCACATGCCGGCCATGCCTCCCCTGGAGCTGATGGATGCCCTGGATTATCGCATCCGTCTGGCCTGGTATCGTCTGCGCAAGAGCCGTGCGCAGCAGCGGGCCCGGGTGGCCCAACGGCTGCAAAGAAAGCCGGTCTGACTATGGTGTCTGCGACGGATGTGAAAGCATAGCAAGGCGGCTGATTCGCCTTGTGAACAAGGCTCCAACGGGGTAATGACTGATTCCCTTGCGGAATCCACCGTTGGAGCTTTGCTTGCAAAGCGAATGCTTCAGAATTTCGGCAACTGACCCGACAACAAAAAAGGCGCCTTTTCAGGCGCCTTTTTTGTGTGCGACACGGAAGCCCGTGCGGCCAATTACATGTTCGGGTAATTGGGGCCGCCGGTACCTTCCGGAGCCACCCAGTTGATGTTCTGGGTGGGGTCCTTGATGTCGCAGGTCTTGCAGTGCACGCAGTTCTGGGCGTTGATCTGGAAACGCTTGTCGCCAGTGTTCTCGTCCTCAACCACTTCGTACACACCCGCCGGGCAGTAACGCTGGGCCGGCTCGTTCCACTTGGGCAGGTTCACCTCCAGCGGTACGTTCGGATCTTTCAGCGTCAGGTGACAGGGCTGATCTTCTTCGTGGTTGGTGTTGGACAGGAAAACGCTGTCCAGCTTGGCGAAGGTGATCTTGCCGTCCGGTTTCGGGTAGTCGATCTTCTTGCTCTGGTCTGCCGGCTTCAGCGTGGCGTGATCCGGGGTGGTGTCACGCATGGTGATCGGCAGTTTGCCGTTGAACAGGTTGATGTCCACGAAGGCAAAGGCAGAACCGATGAAGTTGCCGAACTTGTGCTGGGCCGGGCCGAAGTTGCGCTGGGCGTGCAGCTCTTCGTGGATCCAGCTCTTGTCGAAGGCATCCTTGTATTCGGTAAGCTCGTCGCCACCGCGGCCGCCTTTCAGGGCTTCTGCCAGGATTTCCGCGGCAATCATGCCGGACTTCATGGCGGTGTGGGTGCCCTTGATCTTGGCGAAGTTCAGGGTGCCGGCGTTACAGCCCACCAGCAGACCACCGGGGAAGGTCATCTTCGGCAGGGACTGCAGGCCACCCTTGGAGATGGCACGGGCGCCGTAGGAGACACGCTTGCCGCCTTCCAGGTGCTTCTTGATTTCCGGGTTGGTTTTCCAGCGCTGCATCTCGTCGAACGGAGACACGTGCGGGTTGGAGTAGGCCAGATCGGTGATCAGACCCAGGGCAACCTGGTTGTTCTCGATGTGGTACAGGAAGGCACCACCCGGGGAGCCGGACTCGGTGAGCGGCCAGCCGGCGGTGTGCACCACCAGGCCTTCCTGGTGTTTGGCCGGGTCGATATCCCACAGTTCCTTGATACCGATACCGTAGTGTTGCGGATCGGTGCCTTCGCGCAGGTTGAATTTTTCCTGCAGCTGTTTGCCCAGGTGACCACGGCAACCTTCGGAGAAGATGGTGTATTTGGCGTGCAGCTCCATGCCGGGGGTATAGCTGGGCTTCTTCTCGCCGTCATGGCCGATGCCGGAATCGCCGGTGGCGATACCTTTTACGGAACCATCGTCGTTATAGAGTACTTCGCTGGCAGCAAAGCCGGGGAAGATCTCGATGCCCAGACCTTCCGCCTGTTCTGCCAGCCAGCGGCACAGGTTACCCAGGGAAATAATGTAGTTCCCTTCGTTGTGCATGGTCTTGGGTACGAACAGGTTCGGCACTTTCTGTGCCTTTTCCGGGCCGGTGAGGTAGTAGATCTCATCGCCGGTGACCTTGGTGTTCACCGGAGCGCCCATTTCCTGCCAGTTGGGGAACAGCTCGTTCAGTGCACGGGGCTCAAGCACCGCACCGGAGAGAATATGGGCGCCGACTTCGGAGCCTTTCTCTACCACGACCACACTGATTTCCTGACCGGTTTCCTGGGCGATCTGGCCCAGACGGCAGGCGGTTGCCAGACCGGAAGGACCGGCGCCGACGATGACTACATCGACTTCCATAGATTCGCGTTCCACAGCCTGTCTCCTCGCTATCGATTGCGTGTTCGGCCCTGAAGCCACTGAGAAAGGGGTTCTGAAACACTCTGCCACAGAAAAACCTTTCTCAGCAGCCACCTGGGGCCAGCCTTGGGGTGGCGCGGAGTATATAGAGATAGGCCAAACCGCACCACTGCCTGGGTTGGCCGCAACGCCCGCTGCATTGTTACCGGGTGTTGATCCGGTGGGGCGGCCACTGCAACCATTTCAAACAGGTGTTCGGATTATCCCTTGCTAGCTGGTTGATTTACAAGGAAATGGCCGACCGTAAAGTCACGAAAAGTGGACACCTTGCAGAGTCTATTTGCAGCAAAATCATTCGCTTACAGATTTTCGGCCTATTGACCTGCTTTGGCCGAGCGTTCAAGATAGCGGCTCTTTCGCGGGGGTGGACCCGGCAACGGCGTCAATTCGCCTCCTTCTACATGTCACCCAATGGAACATTCCGAGGATCCTATGAAGGTTCTTGTACCCATCAAGCGAGTCATTGACTACAACGTCAAGGTTCGCGTGAAGGCGGACAACTCTGGTGTTGATCTCGCTAATGTCAAAATGGCCATGAACCCCTTCTGTGAAATCGCTGTAGAAGAAGCGGTGCGCCTGAAAGAGAAGGGTGTGGTTACCGAAATCGTTGCCGTTTCCATCGGTCCCAAGACCGCTCAGGAGCAGCTGCGTACTGCCATGGCACTGGGCGCTGATCGCTCCATCCTGGTAGAAACCGATGAAGACGTTCAGCCGCTGGGCATCGCCAAGGCACTGAAAGCCATCGTTGACGAAGAAAAGCCGGACCTGGTGATTCTCGGCAAGCAGGCGATCGACGGCGACAACAACCAGACCGGCCAGATGCTGGCTGCTCTGACCGGCATGCCGCAGGGCACGTTCGCGTCTGAAGTGGACGTGGCTGACGGTAAAGTGAAGGTGACCCGTGAAATCGACGGTGGCCTGCAGACCGTTGAGCTGAACCTGCCGGCGGTGGTTACCACCGACCTGCGTCTGAACGAGCCGCGTTATGCGTCTCTGCCGAACATCATGAAAGCCAAGAAGAAGCCGCTGGACACCAAGACCGCTGCTGATCTGGGCGTTGACCTGACTCCCCGTGTGACCACTGTCAGTGTGGAAGCCCCGGCCGAGCGTCAGGCTGGCATCATCGTTGGCTCCGTTGACGAGCTGGTTGAGAAACTGAAGAACGAAGCGAAGGTGATCTGATGAGTGTATTAGTTTACGCCGAACACGATAACGCCGCGCTCAACAAGGTCACCCTGAGTGTGGTTGCTGCTGCCAAAGAAATCGGCGGCGACATCACTGTGCTGGTAGCCGGTAAAGGCTGTGGCGCTGTTGCTGAAGAAGCGGCCAAGATTGATGGCGTTTCCAAGGTACTGTGCGCTGACAACGACGCCTACGAGCACCAGCTGGCCGAGAACGTTGGCGATCTGGTTGCTGAAGTTGGCGCGGATTACAGCCACATCCTGGCTGCCGCTACCACCACCGGCAAAAACTTCGCGCCGCGCGCTGCAGCGCTGCTGGACGTGGCCCAGATCTCCGAGATCTCCGACGTGATCGACGCGGATACCTTCAAGCGTCCGATCTACGCCGGTAACGCCATTGCTACCGTGAAAAGCAGCGATGCCAAGAAAGTGATCACCGTGCGTGGTACCTCTTTCGACGGCGTTGCCGCTGAAGGTGGTTCTGCTGCCGTTGAGAACATCGACGTTGCCAAGGACGCCGGTATCTCCTCCTTTGTGGGTGAAGAGCTGGCCAAGTCCGACCGTCCCGAGCTGACCTCTGCCGAGATCGTGATCTCCGGTGGTCGTGGCATGGGCAACGGCGACAACTTCGAAATCCTGTACAAGCTGGCTGACAAGCTGGGCGCTGGCGTGGGTGCATCCCGTGCTGCCGTTGACGCAGGCTTCGTACCCAACGACATGCAGGTCGGTCAGACCGGTAAAATCGTTGCGCCGAACCTGTACGTTGCTGTGGGCATCTCCGGTGCCATCCAGCATCTGGCCGGCATGAAAGACTCCAAGGTCATCGTTGCGATCAACAAGGACGAAGAAGCCCCCATCTTCCAGGTGGCGGACTACGGCCTGGTCGCTGACCTGTTCGAAGCGGTACCGGAGCTGGACAGCAAGCTGTAAAAAGCCTGCAGTCAGCACCAACAAAAAACACG
>NZ_BDAS01000018.1:0-24869 GCF_001602235.1 Alcanivorax sp. NBRC 102024 | reverse complement strand
CCATTAAATTATTGCTAGCCATGACTGCTCAATTATTAGCCGTATTTGCCAAAATTGTAGTAGTGGAGAGACTCATTTCGTAGCAAATGTTTGTAGAAAAGCTGACTTTAAGCCATTGAAAATAAAGTAAAATAAAGGCTTTTCTCCTAAGAGTGGAAAGTCTCGTCCTCTCCGCCATATATCCAAAAACGCCCCGCACTGCGGGGCGTTTTTGTTTGTGCCGTAAAATCAGCGGGATTTTCTACCCGGCGGGCATGATGGTTTCGCAGGAGCAGATCCGTGACGAGACGCCAGTGACCAGTTACGAAAACCGGGGTTCGCTCCTCGGTCCGCGTTAATCGTGACTGGCTCCTGCAAAAAAGGCGCTAACGAGATCCGCTCATAGTCACGAGCAAACATTTTCAACCCGCGCGCCCTCCCAGTTACGCTACACTATGCGCCCCGAAAAACATCGACCCAAGGTGACGCCATGACTGACACCCTGACCATCGCCCGCCCCGACGACTGGCATCTGCATTTCCGCGACGGCGAGCTGCTCGCTGAGACGGTGCCAGCCACGGCGAACGTGTTTGGCCGTGCCATTGTCATGCCCAACCTGACGCCACCGGTGAATACCGTGGCGCAAGCGGATGAATACCGGCAGCGGATTCTCGCCCAGGTGCCGGCGGGAGTGACGTTTGAGCCACTGATGGTGTTGTACCTGACCGACACCACGCCGGTGGAAGAGGTGGAGCGGGCCGCGAAGAGTGACTTCGTGCATGCCTTCAAGCTATACCCGGCAGGGGCTACCACCAATTCCGATAGCGGGGTGACCGACCCGGGCAAGATTACCCATCTGTATGCGGCCATGGAAAAACACGATGTGCCGCTGCTGGTTCATGGTGAAGTCACCGATGCGGACATTGATATCTTTGACCGGGAAAAAGTCTTTATTGACCGTTACCTCAATGATATCCGTCGCCAGTTTCCCGGTTTGCGCATTGTCTTTGAGCATGTGACCACGTCAGAGGGGGTTAACTTTGTGCGCGAGGCCAGCGAGCTGACCGCCGCCACCGTGACGCCACAGCACCTGCTGATGAACCGGAACGATTTGCTGGTGGGCGGGGTGCGCCCGCATAACTACTGCCTGCCGATTCTCAAGCGGCGCCAGCATCAGCAGAGCATCCAGCAGGCGGTGCTGGAAGGGCATGACCGTTTTTTCCTGGGGACGGATTCCGCCCCGCATCCACGCAACAAGAAAGAGGCGGCCTGCGGCTGCGCCGGCTGTTATTCCGCCCGGGCGGCGTTACCCCTGTATGCCAGCTTTCTTGAACAGTATAACGCCATGGACAAACTGGAAGGCTTTGCCAGCCACTTCGGCGCAGATTTCTACCGGCTACCCCGCCATACCGACACCGTGACCCTGGTGCGCAAGCCCTGGTCCGTGCCGGAGTTGATTGATGCGGCCGGGGAGGCCATGGTGCCGTTCTACGCCGGCCAGCAATTGCCCTGGTCCCTGGCCTGATTGATGGACCGCTTGCCGGTTGTTGTCCTGAGCGGCTTTCTGGGCAGCGGCAAGACCACGCTGCTCAACCGCTGGCTCAGAGAGCGTCAGGATCTGGCGGTAATCATCAATGAGCTTGGCGATATCGGTATCGACCAGCATCTCACCGGCGAGAGCCGCGTGCCGGTGACCCTGCTGTCCGGTGGCTGCCTGTGCTGTGTGATACAGGGAACCCTGTCGAGCACCCTGCGCAACCTTTTCATGGCCCGCAAAAACGGTGAGCTGCCGCCGTTTTCCACCCTGGTGCTGGAAACCACCGGTGCCGCTGATCCCTTTGGTGTCACCGCCCCGCTGGAACAGGACCCCTGGTTGCAGAAACGCTTCTTCTGCCAGTCGGTATTGACGGTGGTGGATGTGCTGGCCGGGACTCGCAGCCTGGAACGTCATCCGGAGTGGCTGGAACAGATTCATGCCGCCGATGCCTTGCTGCTGTCGAAGACAGCACAGTGTGAACCGGAAGCCCTGGCGGCTTTGCAGGCGCAACTGACAGCGCTTAATCCCACTGCCCGGATATATCCGGAACCGGCACCGGTGGACCTGCTGGAACAGTCCTTTACCCGCCGCTGCCGCGTGACGGGCAGTTTTGCGCCGGTTGCACCGGGAGGCTCTCTGCTGTCACCACACCATCCGCAGACTCAGCCATCCCGTCACCAGCTGTACAGCGCCTCCCTGCGTTGGGAGGGAGGGCTGTCATGGCCGCTCTGGCAGGCGGCCTTGAAGCAACTCGCCAGGCAATGCGGCGATAGCCTGATCCGGGTAAAGGGCCTGCTACGCGTGGAAGGCCTGGATGGCCCCCTGCTGGTGCAGTGGGTGGAAGCGCAGGAACCCGAGTTGACCCCGCTCAAGCAATGGCCTGACGAGGATGCCGTCACCCGACTGGTACTGATTGTCCGCCATCCACAGGCTGACTTTGCGCAGCAACAACTGGCACACTGGGAAACCTTGTTGACACAGCTTTCCTAGGACCAGAGATGGGCTATCTTTTCCTTGCCGTGGCCATCCTTGCTGAAGTGGTGGCGACCAGTGCACTGAACGCCTCCCAGGGCTTCTCACGGCTATGGCCATCTGTGGTCACCGTGGTGGGCTACAGCATTGCGTTCTATGCACTATCGTTGACTTTGCGCACCATTCCCATGGGCATAGCCTATGCGGTGTGGGCCGGTGTCGGTATTGTATTGATTGCGCTGGTGGGAGCGCTGTTTTTCCGTCAGCAGCCAGACCTGCCTGCGGTGGTGGGGATGGCGTTCATTGTGGTCGGCGTGGTGCTGGTGACGTTTGTGTCACAGACCAGCGGACACTGAACCAACGAGACAAGGAGTTCCCGTGACAGAGCGGATGCAGAATGCCGAACAGGCTGTGGATTATGTGATCAAACAGACCGGTGGTGATATTCGCCTGGCCATGCCACTGGGGCTGGGCAAGCCGAACCGGTTTGTGAATGCCCTCTATGCCCGGGTGGAAAAAGACCCCTCCCTGTCCCTGGATATTTATACGGCCTTGTCCCTGGGCAAGCCCGCTGCCGGCAGTGATCTGGAGAAGCGTTTTCTCAACCCCTTCGCCGATCGTCTGTTCGGTGACTATGAAGAGTTGGCCTACCTGAAACCCCAGAAACGCAGCGCGTTGCCGGCCAATATCCGCGTGTTCGAGTTCTTCGTGCAGCCGGGCAGCATGCTGGGCAGCGACAGTGCCCAGCAGCATTACATCAGCAGTAACTACACCCATGTGGCCCGGGATCTCAACGCACGCCAAATCAATGTGGTGGCGCAGATGCTCGCGCACCGGGAGGAAGACGGCACGGATCGCTACAGCTTTTCCTGTAATCCGGAAGTGACTCTGGATTTGATGCCTCTACTCAAAGCGCGCCGGGAGGCCGGTGAGACCATTGTCTCCGTGGGACAAGTGCACCGGGATCTCCCCTTCATGGAAAACGATGCCCGGGTGGACGACTGGTTGGCGGACATGGATATCCTGCTGGATGACCCCGAAGGTCACACGCGCCTGTTCAGCACACCGAATATGCCAGTGAATACCCAGGACCACTTTGTCGGTCTTCACGCCAGTACTCTGGTGAAGGATGGCGGTACCCTGCAGATCGGCATTGGTGCCCTGGGGGACGCGCTGGTGCATCATTTGCGTCTGCGCGAGCAGGATAACGCGCTCTACCGCTCCTTGCTCGAGGCATGGTCCCTGCCTGACAGCCATCAACAGCTGGTGGACAGGGAAGGGGGCATGGGGGTGTTCCGTGAAGGCCTCTATGGCTGCAGCGAGATGATGACCCATGGCCTGCTCACGCTGATTGATGATGGCATCATCCGCCGTCCGGTGTATGACTGGGCGCCCCTGCAACAGCTGGAAATGCACAATCCGGCCAAGCCCGGGCTGGCGTTGCTGGATGCCTTGCGCGAACAGGATGCTATCCGCCGTCGTCTCAATCACGATCATCTCCGTCAGCTGAAACGGTTCGGTATTTTCCGAAGTGATATCGAAAAGCACGGTGACGAACTGGTGCTGCCTAATGATATCCGCGTGGCCAACGACCTGGATGACCGGGCTACCCGGGAAGCCCTCAAGGCAGTATTCGGCGAGGAGCTGGCTGGTGGCGTGGTCATGCATGGCGGCTTCTTCCTGGGGCCCCAGGCGTTCTATGAACGCCTTCGTGAGCTGGACCCGGCCAGTCGTGCGGCCATCAACATGACCCACATCAGTTTCATCAATCATCTCTACGGCGATGAAACACTCAAGCGTCTGCAGCGCCAGGATGCCCGCTTTGTGAATACCGCTTTTACCGTGACTCTGCTGGGCGCGGCGGTGGCCGATCAGGTGGAAGATGGCCGGGTGCTCAGTGGCGTTGGCGGACAGTACAACTTTGTCAGCCAGGCCCATGAACTGGAAGGTGCCCGTTCCATTCTGATGGTTCGAGCCTGGCGTGAACGGGCCGGCGAAGCCATGAGCAATGTGGTCTTCCGTTACGGACACAACACCATTCCCCGCCATCTGCGCGATATGGTGGTGACGGAATACGGGGTGGCGGATCTGCGTGGCAAGACCGATGAGGAAGTGGTCATGGCCATGCTCAATGTGGCTGACAGCCGCTTCCAGATTGATCTTATGGAAGAGGCCCAGGCAGCGGGCAAACTGCGTAAGGATTATCAGATCCCGGAACCCTATCGGCGCAACAACCCGGAGCATCTGCACGAGATTGCCGAGCGCCATGCGGACAAGGCATTTCCCATGTTCCCGCTGGGTTCAGACTTCAACCCGGTAGAGCAGCGGCTGCTCAAGGCGCTGACCTGGCTGAAGGAAAAGGTCAGCCAGAAGGAATACCTGAAACTGGGGCGCAAGGCGTTGTTCGAAGAGGGCAGTGAAAGCGATTTTATTGCCGAGCTGGAACGCATGTCCCTGTCGGATCCCCACGGAATCCGGGCGCACCTTTACCAACGTCTGCTGTTGACGGCACTGGAAGCCACACGGCCCTGAAATGGTTCCAGGGCGGAAATCAGAAGCGAGGTACGCGTTTCGAAAAGCTTTTCGCTCCCCGTGACTCGTACCTCGCGACTTCGGTTGTTTGACGCCCATTCCTGAAGAGAGCGGAGGGCCGTTCCCGGGGAAAGAACGGTCCTTATCCTAAGCGCTTTTTCTTTCTTCTCCCTGGTCCGCTTTCTTCGAGCGCGCCTTGCCCGGGCTGCTGGATAGCACCCGCCAGAACGGAATGCGCCGGGTGACGGCCACCATTTCGTCCACGCTGTCACCGATGCCGGACAGGCGATCCACGGTGTCTCTCAGGCCCACCAGCTCGTCCACGTGCTCCGAGATCTTGAACACCACCATGTAGAATTCCAGCAGGGCACGCAGAACCGAGGCCAACACCAGGAACGTCAGTGGGGCGGCAAAGAAAAAGTAGAAAAGCCCGCGCCAGGTAGATGCCATAAAGGCTTCCACGCAGACATAGATCAGCCCACAGGCAAGGGCCACCAGAGCAATACCATAAACGCCGGGCAGTACCTGAATGATCATGTATTTGTCGAATTTGAAATTGAACAGTTCGCGCCAGTACTGCACCACCCAGAAGAGGGCTCGGCGCATACGGATACCGAATTTTTCGGGGCGTTTTTCCGGCGCGTTTTGCTGATTATTCTCTACCATTTTGCGTACTGCTCCTCGACAAAACCGTATTGCCCGTCGATGGTGAGGGAGCGTCCGTCCTTGAGTCGGAGCTCGCCATCGAAGCGGCCAAACAGCTGGTTGAAATTGCTGGCAAACAGGCCCAGGTTCATCCGTTCGCGATGATTGCCATTGGGGGTGAAACGAAGCATGACCTGCCCGCACTGGCTGCGCAGGGTCCAGGGTTGCATCAGATCATCCCGGTTGTATTCAAAGATCACGCCGCCGGTGGGGATCATCTGATCATCCACCCACAGGCAGTTTTCTGAAAATGTGGTTTCGTTGACGCCACAGGACAGATTCAGCCCCACCCGGGTTTTACCCACGCGGGCGGACAGGCAGGCCCAGTTCCAGAAGGTTTCGCGGCGCATATAGCCGGCGGAAAAATCGTGGTGCCCGAAAGCATCCAGCCCGGCCAGATCCTGCCGGTTTCCCTCTTGCTCCAGGGTGCCGGTGGCGGTACGGCCGGCGACCTTGTTGGCATAGACCCAGCCATTGACGCCAGTGCGGGTGCACAAGGACATGGGCTGGTAGTCCGGGCCTTCATCCATCCGCACCTTCAGTGACAGATCCTTCAGGTTCACTGCCAGGGTCTTGCTCAGGCCGGCTCCCTGATCCTGGTAGCCGAGACGGATATCCACGCCACGGCGTTGGAAAACACTGTCCCCCTGCCGCGGGGAGGTGGACATGACCAGCTCACGTCCCAGCGGCGATCGCCAAGTATATTCCCGCAAGCGACCGCTGCGGGGTTCAAAGATGTAAAAAAACGCCATACCCAGGTAGGCGGTATGGGCCAGGGCGCAGCCGGCCAGCAATTCCTGGCTGATCACACCAAAATACTGGAATTGCTTGTAGTGGAAATGGCGGGCGTAACGGGACGCAGGCTGCCCCATGGGCGTGCGGTAGTCCGCCTGTCGACCATTGATGGTGGTGACGGTGTCGGGGAATACGCCATGGGCGACCTGGCCCTGGTTATCGACCAGTGCCTGGGGTTGAGCCTGAAAGTTCATGTGTTTGGCCAGCTGACAGGAACAATGAAGCCCGGAGTGTCACGGTGGCGTTGGGTCACCATGAGAGGGCGTTGACGACTTTCAACATAGTCAATCAAGGTGGGGGTCGCAATCAAAGTGGTACTTTTGTCCGACATAAACGGGCACGGCCAGCAGGGCCGCTCAACAATTGACCATTCCCCCTCGTCCAGGGCGTCACTGGGCAACCACCAGCCCCTTTCATGACCGGGGTATGGTTGCACACCGTCGCTCGGGGTGTGTTGCCGGTAGAACAGCCGTCCGCGGCTGAGCAATGCGGTGCCGTCTGGCTGCCAGCCCTTCTCGGCGAGCTGCTCGCGGACTTCCGGCATGGTGGAACGGGGCAGTTGCTGATCGAACAGGTGGCGGGCCTTGCGGTCCAGAGTGTCGTGGCTGTTAGGGCCAAACCAGGCCTGGGCGGTGCCCAGGTAAAACTTCAACGCCAGCTCCCAGTGCCACAGTTTTCCTTCCTGGTGGTCGTGCACCAGCATATCCAGTTCGCCCAGGGTGCGGCCCTGGTGGCGAAAGGGGAGGTTGCTGGCGACGCGCTCCAGATTGCGGCTGGCATCCACCAGGGCAGACACCCATTGCTCGAATAGCAGTCCCAGTCGTCGTGCTGGCGTGTGGGTTTGCAGCCGCAATGCGGCCCGCTCCAGCAGGTCCGGGTCGAGTTGATATTCCCGTTTTAGCAGCTCGCTGGCATCCCGGCTGGGCGAAGGGCAAGGCAATAGGGGTGGGGCCTCCACCAGCCAGCGCAGCAGGCCGGCTGGTGGGGGTGAGGTCATGCTGAAGTGGATAGAATCTCGCGTTTGTTTAATGCGGTTTTCACCTCGTCGGCCCAGTGCAGCCAGGCCTGTTGATCCAGGATGCCCCGGCGCAGGGTCAGGTAGGTGAACAGATCCTTGTCGCGACCCTGTTCATCCAGTTTTCTGGCCAGAGCCTCGAAGGTATGCAGACGTTCACGACGCAGATCCGCCTGGTCATCCAGCTCACGCAGGATGGACGAGGAATCTGACAGGGCGCCACCGGCAATTTTTACCATAAAGGCATCGCGAATGCGCGGTGGGGCTGCGGGTTTTCGAAGCCATCGAATCAACTCGTCGCGGCCTTCTTCCGTGATCCGGTACAGTTTTTTGTCCGGTTTGCCATCCTGGGGGATATGGCGAAACTTCACCATATTCTGGTCATTCAGTTTTCCCAGCTCCAGGTAAATCTGCTGATGGGTGGCGTTCCATACCAGCCCGATGCTGTTAGCAAATTCGCGAGCGAGGTCGTAACCGCTGGCTTCCTGATCTTGAAGCAGGACAAGTATGGCATGGCGCAAAGACACGGCTCACTCCTCGTTTTATTATGTGATGCAATACCATTTTGATAGTAGAGAGCCGTGTTATTGCTGCGCAATCCGTTGAATAAGTAGTTTTGTAAAAACTTGGTGAACTTACACCACAGTCCAAGAGCAATGTAAGTAATTGTTATCAAAAGGGATGCACTCTGTTGGCCAAAAAGGGCAGAAAGGAAAAGAATGTTTCTGTCGGGATTACATTGATTGGGGGATTACGGACCGGCCCGGCATCCCGTGATCCGGGAAGGATGCCGGGCCGCTTGCCCGTCAGTGGGATCGGGCAGGAAGGGCTATCAGCTGGCTGGCCTGAAACTCGGCAGAAGCCTTGAGTTGTTCTGCGTTCAGTTTGGGAACCAGGGTGTTGATCAGGCTGCGTGAAGCCTTGCGGGTGGTTTCCACCCCCATGCTAGCCACTTTGCGAAGCACCGGGCCAAATTGCAGCAGGGCCATGGGACGTTCGAAGTACCATTCAATTGCCTGATCGGTCAGGGCCAGCAGGTAGCGGACCAGCTCCTTGCGCGCCTTTTCCGGATTCTCCTCGCACAGCTGTGGCAGGCTTTTTCCCAGGGCGGCCATGTCTTCATCCACCGGGAAAGCCACATACCAGAAATCCTCGCCGGCGGCGGGCTGGCGGACCTGATCCATGTAACTGGCCGCATCACGGTTTTGTTGCAGGTCCAGTTTCTTGACGCTGCGACTCACCACCAGGTGGGTGGTCTTGTTGATGGTCTGGGTGGTCATGCCCACCACTTTCATCATGCCGGGGGATAGCTGGGCCGCCTCGGCGGCCCGGGTCAGGAAAGCGGTGAGCGCTTCATCAATAAACAGGCTCATGATCGCCTCCAGCTCTTGCGGCTCCGGCCGGGTGGCGCCGTCCTGCATGCGACGGATAAAGCCATCGGTTTTCCGGTGCAGGGAATCGCTGGAACGGAAAGCCACATGCGGTATTGTCATTATTCGAGTCCTGAGGCCATGGATGAACCGATCATACCCAGCCTGGCCGGGGGCTCAAATGACCGAAACGGGTGCCGGCATGACTTTTCCGCCCGGCGCGACTCCGGGTATTCCTTTTTGTGTTCCAATGGAAGATGATTCGCGCCCTGCGGAATAGGCTAGGAGAGAGCATGTTAGGCGTCGTCAATGCGGATGCGGAGCGGGTAAAGCAATGGCTCCAGCAAGCGAATATCCGACATTACATCTGTGAGCATTGCCACGGCCTGCACCTGTCCGAGCTGCAGGAGCGAGATGGTGTGGTGGATGCCCGTGTGTTCGTGGAAGAGGATGGCATCCTGCTGACCACTGAGCTGGAATTGCGTCCGTCGGCCCTGTTCGCGGTGCAGGCAGAGTTGACCCGGCTTAACATGGCGTATCCGTCCATCAAGCTGTTTCTGGATGTGAGCGACGATTCCCTGCCCCGGCTGGTGGCCTGCGATCTGTTGCTGAGCCGCCATGGTGTGTCCTTCGAACAGTTCATCTACTTTGTCCAGGCCACCGTGGATGCCACGGTGCAATTGCTGGATGAGGGCCAGGAATATCACTGGCTGATCTGGCCGGATGAGATGGACAGCGGTGCCGGAGAGGCGCTGCACTAACGATTCACTTCGGGAGGCACTGCGGTGCAAGACAATGCGGATTCACTGGGTGGCGTCGGCGGCGATCGACTGGACGGCCTTATCGACGGGCTGGTTCAGCATGGTTATGCCATTGCTCCCGGTTATCTCCCCTTGTCACTGGTCCGTGCCCTGCGTGAGGAGGCCCAGCACCGTGACCAGCAGGGTGCCTTTCAGCTGGCCGGTATCGGTCGCCGGCAAGAGCATCAGAAAGATACCCGCATCCGCAGCGACCGAACCTGCTGGTTAAGAGGGGAAACCCTGGCCCAGTGCCAGTTTCTGGAGGAGCTGGAAAGCCTGCGAGTGGCGGTGAACCGGTCCCTGTTCATGGGACTGTTTGAGCTGGAATCCCATTTTGCCATTTACGGGCCGGGTGACTATTACCAGCGCCATCTGGATGCCTTCAATGGCAATAACGGCCGTCTGCTGTCCGTGGTGCTGTACCTGAATGAAGGCTGGCAAAGCCAGTGGGGCGGGCGTTTGCGTCTGTGGCCGGACCCCGATGCCCAGGGCGTGGCCACCGAGGTGGAGCCCCGTGCCGGCACCTTGGTGGCGTTTCTCAGCGAGAAAATTCCCCACGAAGTCTTGGCAGCCACCCGGGAACGCTACAGTATTGCCGGATGGTTTCGCTGCAACAACACCACCGCCGACTGGCTCGATCCGCCACGCTGATTCTGGTCCTGCTACTGGGGCAGAGCGGTGCGTGGGCGTCGCTCTGTGCCAACCCGGGTCGCGATGGCCAGGGTGGCAGCGAGGCTGTCTTCAACAGCTATTTCACCGGCCCGGATAGTCAGACGCTCTCCTCAGGCAGCCGCACCTTTTCCCTGACCCGCCAGCGGGGGGAGACGCCACTGCGTGCCGGCGATCTGGCCCTGCTGATGCAAGTGCAGAGTGCCTCCATCAATACCACCAACCGTAGCGGCTATGGCCAGCTCCAGGGGCATGACCTGGTGGCCGAATGGGTGCGCGTGGACCGGGTGGAAGGTCAGCAGGTATGGATTGAAGGTGGCGGTCCGACCGGCGGTCTGATTTACCACTATGTGAATGCCCCGGCCAGTGGCGAGCAAGGGCGCCGTCGTTGGCAGCTGGTGCGGGTTCCCCAGTATGAGCATTTCTCATTACAGCAGGAGGCCCGGGCGCTGCCCTGGGATGGTCACACCGGTGGGGTACTGGCGCTGGATGTGCGACGCAAGGTAACCCTGAACGGGCACCGGTTGTCGGTGGCGGGTGCCGGTTTTCGCGGTGGCCCGGCGCTGTCCTTGCTGGGCGCGCTGGGACGGCCGACAGATTGGCGCTATCCGGCACCGACGGTTGAGGATCGGCAGGCGGGATATGGCCACCATGCCAGCAAGGGGGAGGGGCTGGCCGGTACGCCGGCCCTGTTGCTGGGAGCGGACAAGGGGTATCCCGGTGGCGACATGGGGCGCGGTGCGCCGGCCAACGCCGGCGGTGGAGGGAATGGCCTGGATTTGGCCCATCAGCGATTGGGCAACGGTGGAGGAGGAGGTAACGGCTCTGCCGGGGAGCATGGCTTGCCACAGGAAGGGGGTGGCCGGGGCGGCCATGACGCGCCACGGGCCATGGTGCTGGGCGGCGGCGGCGGTGCCGCTGGACGGCGCCAGGGAGACGGCGGCCAGGGCGGTGACGGGGGGGGTCTGCTGCTGATCAGGGCCGCGGGCCTGCAAGGTGGGGCCCTGGACCTGCGCGGTCTGCCCGGCAGCCCGGCCGGCGAAGTGGGCGGGGGTGGCGGTAGCGGCGGCACCCTGTGGCTGGATCTGCCGGTCATCGATGCGTTGGCAGTCACCATTGAGCATGCCGGGGGCGCCGGTGCCAAAGACGGCGGGCGGGGTGGTGACGGCCAACGACTGGCAAGGGGCCAGCGCGATTGGCCGGGGTTTCATTCGTTGCGGTTGGCGGGGGCCGAGGCCGGCTTTCGTTGTCGCCCTGCCGGTCACTGGCTGACCGGCGTGCTGTTTGAGGATAACGGTGCCGGTGGCGGGCAGGCATTCAATCTGCGGCGTGAGGGTGACGAGTCGCCCTTGCCCGGTCTCACGGTGACCCTTCAGGACCCGGCCAGCGATTGGCAAAAAACCACCCTTACCGGTGTGTCCGGGGCTTTCCAGTTCCGTTTGTCGGAAGCGCAAAGCCGTGGCCAGACGTTATGGTTGTCGCTGGTATTGCCTGAGGGGTGGCGATTGCCGACGCTGCCGTTACTCAATGGGGAGGCAGGCCAACTGCGTGGCGAGCAGATTCGCTGGCCGGTGCGGGCCGTCCCCGATCGTCACACCGGCCCCTTGAGACTGGGCGTGATCGCGGAACCGGGTTGGCAGGCGCCGGACGACACCGCGCTGGCGCCGGGCAGTACGGCCGTGCTGGCTTTTGAATATCAGGCTCCGGTCACCGGTCAGGTGCGTTTCCACAGTGATCACCCGGCGGTGCGGGGGCTGTTGATGGATCGGGCTTGCTCCGGTGATAGCGAACAATGGCAACGTGGGCAGAATGCGGACTGGCCGGTGACCGCCGGGGAGCGTTTGTGCGTGAGGGTGCCGGTGCGTTTTGATGGCCAGCCAACCCGCATTCCGGTGACAGCCACCACACTGCCCCACAATGGGCCTGCCGGCTTTGTGATGACGCCCCAGCAGAGCGCGGTAAAAATTCTTCCCGGGTCTTGAAAGTATTTCCTGTATCCCCATTTCTTTCCCTGTGACGACCCGGCCGGTTGGAGCCTTGCTGGCATTCTGAATGACAGTGGTTCCCTGTCACGCACCATTCAATCAACCTTTTTTCAGTGGATGCCGCAGTGGTGGGTCTGCTGAAGAGTATGGAGATATGTGTGATGAATACCGGATTTTCCCTTGCGCCCCTGTTTCGCCATTCCGTGGGCTTTGACCGCTTCGATGAACTGTTGGATGCCGCCCTGCGTGCGGATCAGTCCAATGGATACCCGCCGTACGACATCATTCGCGAGAGTGATGGCCGCTACCGTATCGTGATGGCCGTGGCCGGTTTTTCCCGCGATGATCTGGAAATCACGGTCCAGGAAAACGAGCTGCGCATTCGTGGCAGTCTGCCGCCGCAGAATGACGGCGAGCGTACCTGGCTGCATCAGGGTATTGCCCGGCGCGCCTTCGAGCGTACCTTCAAGCTGGCGGACCACGTGGAAGTGGACGGCGCGGGTCTGACCGATGGGTTGCTCACGGTGACCCTGAATCGGGTGGTTCCCGAGGAAAAGAAGCCCCGCGTCATCCCTGTGGAAGGCGAACAATCACCAACAAATCGTAATTAAATCGCTGCACTTTGTGACGCGATTTCTGTGACATAGTAAAGGGGCCGATAAGGCCCCTTTTTGCTAATTTAGGGGTGATGCCTGACGGCATCGGCCCGATATAACCAAAGGGTCTTAACCGGATACTGATCATGCTCACCGGATCAGCGCAGGGTCGTACTTAAACCCGGCCAGGACGGCCGGAACTCTGCAACCCCAACGCCATTGTCATCAGCCACAGGGAGCGGCATGCAATGAAACGTCTTTATTACTTCGCGAAATCACTGACCTCCGTTCAGGGGATTACCTCGGATCTGCGCCAGGCGGGCATCGGCGAAAATCGCCTGCATGTGATGGGGAATGACAGCTCGGCAATGGCCCGGGCCCATGTGCATACCACCACGCCCTGGGAAGAAACCGATATCATGCATTCCGGCTTTGTGGGTGCGTTGGGCGGTATGGCAATAGGCCTGCTGGCTGGCTTTCTGCTGGCCGGTGCCGACCCTTGGGGCATGCAGCTGGACACCGGCGCCATCATTGGTGTGACGCTTTTTGGTACCTGTTTTGGCGCCTGGCTGGGTGGCCTGCGCGGGGTCTCTTCCCGCAGCCACCATCTCACCCCCTATCTGGATCGGGTGGAGCAGGGCGATTACCTGATGATGGTAGACGCGGATGATGAGGTGCAGGCCAGCAAGGTGCAAAAGGTCATGCAAGGGCATCGTCACGAAGCCGAAGAGGCCGGCCGTGAGGAACATTTCAGTCCGTTTGATTAATTGGAGCCTGGCTCACAAGGCGAAAGGCGTGACGGAACCCTTCGTCCTGCAAGCAAGGCTCCAACGGGGCTGATAATGCTGACGCCTGTGATCAGGCATCCATCCAGTAGGCTGCCACATCCAGCAGGCGGTGGCTGAATCCCCACTCGTTGTCGTACCAGGCCAGCAGCTTCAGTTGCTGGCCGAGTAATCGGCTGTGGTTGGTGTCCACCACGCAGGAATAGGGCAGGTGGTTAAAGTCGCTGGATACCAGCGGCAGATGATTGACCGCCAGGACACCTTGCAGATGACTGTGGGCGGCATTGCTCAGAGCCTCGTGGACCTGCTCCAGGGATTCCACCTGTTCCAGGGTGACGGTGAAATCCACCAGTGACACATTGAGTGTGGGGACGCGCACCGCGAGGCCATCCAGCCGGCCCTGCAGATGAGGCAGCACCAGGCCCACGGCTTTTGCCGCCCCGGTGCTGGTGGGAATCATGTTCACCGCCGCCGCCCGGGCACGCAGCAGATCCCCGTGGGCCTTATCCACCAGATTCTGGTCGTTGGTATAGCTGTGGATCGTGGTCATCAGGCCCTGGCGAACCGTAAAGGCCTGGTCGAGCACGGCCACCATGGGCGCCAGGCAGTTGGTGGTACAGGAGGCGTTGGAGACAATCTGGTGGTCGCTGCCCAGCAGTGAATGATTGACCCCGTAGACCACGGTGGCGTCTGCATCATCCACCGGATAACTGGCCAGTACCCGGGGGGCGCCGGCTTTCAGGTGATCTTTCAGGGCGTCCCGGCTTTTGTACTTGCCGGCGCATTCGATCACCAGATCCGGGCCCAGGGATTGCCATGGCAGGTCCGTCAGTCGGCTTTCCGCAAAGCAGGGAATGCGGTGGCCGTTGATCTCCAGGTGGCTGCCGTCGTAATGCACGGAGTGTGGCCAGCGTCCATGGGTGGTGTCGAACGCCAGCAAGTGGGCGAGCACGTGAAAATCGGCCAGATCGTTAATGGCGACCAGCTCGAAACGGTTGCCGGCGGGATGCTCACTGATCGCCCGGACAAGACAGCGACCGATACGGCCAAAACCGTTGATGGCAATGCGAATCTTCTTGCTGCTTGTCATGGCACACTCTCCGTCCACCATAGACTTTCAGTGTAGTCCCGGGGGGGCTATCTCGGCCAGCCTGATCAAGCTTTAGGCAGATGGGCAGGGGGTATCTTGCAATGGCCGGTCGCTTTGGCCACAATGCGCCCTCGCTCTGCGGCCCCGGTTGCAGGCGCGTAATGGTCGACCCGTCGGTCCCCCCGCAACGACAGACTGTGAACTCCGCCAGGCCCGGAAGGGAGCAACGGTAGCAGTGGACTCGTGTGCCGGGGTGCGGCTGGCGGGAAGACCTCCAATCTTCTTCCCGCCGATACCCGGCTGCTTTTACCGAGCTCGCCTTCTGCACTGTCTTCCCCGCGGGAACTTCGTTAGCATTAAGCCCTTCATGAGACACCCCTTTTCCGCTGAATACCGGTGTCGATGCCTGTTGGTTGGAGTGCTATGAGTTATCAGGTTCTTGCCCGTAAATACCGTCCCCGCACCTTTGATGAGCTGGTGGGGCAGGAGCATGTCTCGCGGGCTCTGATGCATGCGCTGGATCAGGATCGCCTTCACCATGCCTATTTGTTCACCGGTACCCGGGGGGTGGGCAAGACCACCATCGCCCGCATCCTGTCCCGCTGTCTGAACTGCGAGCAGGGGGTCAGTGCCCGACCCTGCGGGGTTTGCCCCACCTGTGTGGAAATCGGCGAAGGCCGCTTTGTGGACCTGATTGAGGTGGATGCGGCCAGCCGCACCAAGGTGGAAGATACCCGCGAGCTGCTCGACAACGTGCAGTACGCGCCCACACGGGGCCGTTACAAGGTCTACCTCATCGATGAGGTGCACATGCTGTCAGCGCATTCGTTCAATGCGCTGCTCAAGACCCTGGAAGAGCCGCCGCCCCATGTGAAATTCCTGCTGGCCACCACCGATCCGCAGAAATTGCCGGTGACGGTGTTGTCCCGCTGTCTGCAGTTCAGCCTCAAGGCACTGCCGGCGGAGCAGATCGCCGGCCATCTGCAGGCCCTGCTCGACAAGGAAATGATCCGCTACGAGGCTCCCGCCCTGCTGGCTCTGGGCAAGGCGGCCCAGGGGTCCATGCGTGATGCCCTCAGCCTCACCGACCAGGCCATTGCCTTTGGCAGTGAGCAGCTCAGCAGCGAGGCCGTGAATGCCATGCTGGGCACCGTGGACCGTAACCACGTGCTCACCCTGCTGGTGGCGCTGGCGGAGCAGGACCCGGCAGGAGTGCTGCAGGCGTTGGCCACTGTCAGTGAGCACTGCCCCGGTGAACTGGCACTGCTGGACGAGCTGATCAGTCAGCTTCATCAGCTGGCGGTCTGCCAGGCGGTGCCGGGCAGTCATGACGAGACCATGACCCAACTGGCGGCGGCCCTCAGTGCCGAGCAGGTGCAACTCTATTACGATGTGGCCGTACGTGGCCGCCGGGATCTGCAGGATGCCCCGGATAGCCGCGCAGCACTGGAAATGCTGCTGCTGCGTATGGTGCTGTTTACCCCTAAAGGAGTGTTGCCGGCCGGGGGGGAACACGCCGGCGCAAAAAAGCCTGAAGCGGCAGCGTCGTCGGCTGAGGCCGGCGGGAAACCGGATTTGCGGGCCCTGCTGGATCGACCTGCCGCTGCCTCGGCACCGCCAACACCTTCTGCTCCAGCGCCGGAGCCACCTGCTGCTACCCCGGTAACGGAACCGGTGCCGCAAGGGGGGGCTGTTTCCGCCACCCTGTCCCGGGCGGAAGCGCAGGTATCGCCGTCGCCCTCGAACCAGCAGGCCGCGCCCGAGACCGTTCAAGCCGAAGCGCCCGAGCCGGAACCGGAGCCCATGCCGGAACCGGTCGTGGAACCACAGAAGCAGGAAGCAGCAGACGAACCGCCACTGGCGCCGCTGTCGGAGCCGCGTAGCGAATCAGAGGTGGCAACCTGGTGGGCCGCATTGCTGCTGCGCCTGGACCTGGACGGCACGGTGCGCAACATCGCCCGCAACGCGGTGCTGGTGAGCCGGGAAGACCCGGTCTGGACCTTGCGTATCAGTACCGGACACGAGGTGCTGGTCAACCGGGAACGGCTGGACGAGTTGAGCGGGGCACTGGAGAATTATTTCCAACGGCGTATCCAGATCCAGGTGGAGTACGAACGTAAGGCTGGCGACACCCCGGAAGCCATGGCCGAAGCCCGTCGCCAGGAGTTGCTGGTCGATGCCAGCCGGACCTTGCATGAGGATCCGGTGGTACAGCAGCTGGTGAGTACCTTTGATGGACGGCTTGACGAAGACAGCATAATGCCCAAGGAAACGGTGGAATAAGCGGGCTCGACGTCAGACGTCAGACGCGAATTTGGAGACAATGATGGATTTCGATATCAACTCTCTCATGCAGCAGGCTCAGGCCATGCAGGAGAAGATGAAAAAGATGCAGGACGAGGCCGCCAACGCGGAAGTGACCGGTGAATCCGGTGCCGGCCTGGTCAAGGTGACCATGAACGGTCGCCACGACGTCAAGAGTGTGGACATTGATGCCTCGCTGATGAGCGAGGACAAGGAATTGCTGGAAGACCTGCTGGCGGCTGCCGTCAACGACGCCGTGCGTCGGGTGGAAAAACAGCAGCAGGACAACATGCAGAATATGGCCGGTGGTTTTCCCTTCCCGCCGGGCTTCAAACCCTGAGGGGCCTTCGTCTGTGAAGCATGCGCCGCTGGTCGACCAGTTGATCCACGCCTTTACCTGCCTGCCCGGTGTGGGCCCCCGTTCTGCCCAGCGCATGGCCTATGCGCTGCTGGATCGCGGTCGTGAAGAGGGGCGGCGTCTTGGTGATGCCCTGCACGCGGCCATGGACGGCGTGCAGCACTGCCAGCGTTGCCGTAACTACGCGGAAGAAGAACTCTGCCCGGTGTGCAGCGATAGCCGCCGGGATTCTACCCTGGTCTGTATCGTCGCCACCCCGGCGGACGTGCTGGCCTTCGAGCAGTCCGGTGAATACCGGGGCCAGTACTTTGTGCTGATGGGGGAACTGTCCCCCCTGGACGGCATCGGTCCCCGGGAACTGGGACTGGATGTGCTCGAACAGCGTCTGCAGCAGGGTGAGATCAACGAATTGATTCTTGCCACCGGCACCACCGTGGAAGGGGAAGCCACCGCCCACTATGTGCTGGATCTGGCCCAGGAAGCCGGTGTCACCGTCAGTCGAATTGCCCAGGGTGTGCCCATGGGCGGCGATCTGGAATTCGTGGATGGCGCGACCCTGGCCCAGGCTCTGCGTGGCCGACGCCCTTTCCAGTAATCCTTTCCCGCTACTCCGTTACAGATACCCGCAAGCCTGCCGGCTAGGGAGACCGTGTGGTCTGAAAGAGGATCGCCAGCAGGCGGCTGCTGCCTGCGAAGTGGGGTTCGACGGCAGCAAAAAGACAACCATCATGCTGTGAAGCGGATTGTTGCCGGGTGACTGGCCCCCTGCGGTCCACCTCTGTTATGTTAGCGACCAAGCAAGCGCTAGGTTAGCTACGAGAAGGAGGCCCTGTGAGCGCGTTGAATTATTTCAATGATACCCACCAGATGGTGCGCGAGACCGTTCGCAAATTCGTGGAAAGGGAAATCCTGCCCCACGTGGACGATTGGGAAGAAGCCGGTGAGTTCCCCCGCGAGCTTTACCACAAGGCCGCGGATGCCGGCATTCTGAGCATCAATGCCCCGGAAGAGTTCGGTGGTACCGGCGAAGATGTGTTCATGAAGATTGCTGCCTGTGAGGAGCTGGTGCGGTGTTCGTCCGGGGGGCTGTGCGCCAGCCTGGGGTCTCTGGATATTGGTCTGCCGCCGATCTGGAAGTGGGGCAGCGATGCCATGAAGCAGAAGGTGGTGCCGGAGGTGATCGGTGGGCAGAAGATCTCTGCCCTGGCCATTACCGAACCCAATGGTGGGTCCGATGTGGCCAACCTGCGCACCCGTGCGGTGCGCGATGGCGACCACTATGTGGTCAACGGCGCCAAGACTTTCATCACCAGCGGTGTGCGCGCGGACTATTACACGGTGGCGGTGCGTACCGGTGACAAGGGCTATGGTGGCATCAGCCTGTTGCTGGTCGAGAAAGGTACGCCGGGCTTTTCCGTGGGCCGCAAGCTGAAGAAGATGGGCTGGTGGGCCTCCGATACCGCGGAGCTGTTTTTTGAGGATTGCCGGGTGCCGGCGGAAAATCTGATCGGTCCGGAGAACGGTGGCTTCTACTGCATCATGAGCAACTTCCAGATGGAGCGCCTGATCCTGGCGGTGACGGCCAACAGTACCGCCCAGCTGGCTCTGGATGAGGCCATGCGCTACGTGAAAGAGCGGGAGGCCTTTGGTCGTCCCCTGGCCGGATTCCAGGTGACCCGCCACAAGCTGGCGGAGATGGCCACGGATGTGAAAGCCAGCACGGAATTTACCTATCGGGTGGCGGCCAGGATTGCCGCCGGGGAAAACTGTGTTCTCGATGTGTCCATGGCCAAGAACGTGGCCACCCGTTGTGCCGACCGGGTCACCTACGATGCGGTACAGCTGTTTGGTGGCAGCGGTTACATGCGCGGCACGGTGGTTGAACGGCTATTTCGGGATAACCGCATCCTGTCCATCGGGGGGGGGACTCACGAGATCATGAATGAGGTGATTGCCAAGCAGTTGGGGCTTTAAAACAGTTGAAAGTTTAAAGTTGAAAGTTCAAACGCGCTTTTAGCTTGTAGTTAACTGAATGCAAAGAGGCCGCGCTCAATCCACTGGGCGCGGCCTCTTTGCTTGCGGACAAGGTTAACGTTGTCCGCGTTTCAACTTTGAACTTTTAACTTTCAACTAGTCTTCTTAGGTGCACTCCGCCCGAGCCGGGTCCACTTTGCAACGCACCTTGCGTAGCAGACCGAGCATGTCCGGATCATAATAGCCCTGTTCACGCAGCTGGTCGCGGGCCTCCTGCATCATGACTTCGTATTCTCTCTGGTCGGCATCCGGGATTTGCACCCACCAGCGCTTGTCGACCTTTTCGGCCTCCTTGTCCAGCTGCTCGGTGATGCGGTTCAGGTTGTTGTAGAAATACTCGCGGGATTTCTGCGCCATATCGGCGGGAAAACGGTCTTTCTTGGCAACCAGTTGAATGGTCAGCTGGGCCAACGGGTAGTCGATGATGCCGCCATCCGGGCTCAGGCCTTTATAGAGTTCCAGCGCATCATAGGCCACCAGCGGAGCGACGATGACATCGACCACGCCGTTGTTGAACTTGGTGGAGAAGTTCGTTATGTCAGATCCCACCGGGGTAGCACCAACCTGGGACACCAGAATGGCCTGGGTTTCATCATATTCCAGCACTGCTACACGCTTGCCGGCCGCCTTGGCCAGGGAGTTGACTTCCCGATCGTTCACGAACACATAGGCGGCACCGGCCGGGGCTACCCCCATGATCTGATAGGAGCCCTGGGAAAGTTTGTCTGCAGTTTGCGGATGGGCCAGTACCTTCAATACGACTTCCATGTGCTCCATGGAGGGGATGGCGCCAATGGAGTCGATGGTGCCGGCATACTTATTGAAATTACGGCCACGGATGCCGGTGATCAGGGCGGCATCGCAGACGCCAGCCTTGAGATCCTCAGCGGCAATGGCTTCGTTGGTATGGGGAATCAGTTCCACTTCCAGGTCCCAGCCCAGGGCTGCGGCCTGCCAATCTTTCATGGCGCCCATGACCGGTCCAACGTTGCCGACGATGTCAAAGACGCAGATCTTGCGTTTAATCGGTTCGGCCTGGGCAGTCAGAGAAACGGTGAGAGCAAGAACCGTGGTGACGGCGGTAATCAGCTTCTTCATGGGTGTATCCTGCTTGTTATTGCTTGTATGGAGGCAACCCCGATACTAGAGGGAATGATCCTGAAAGGGAAAAACCCTAGCGCCTTGCCTCGGAGCGATTAGGTCAATTTCCATCAGTTGCGGTCAGGGCGGCTGGTGCGACGAACTTCCCCCGGGGTGCGGCCTGTCCAGCTCCGATAGGCCTTGCTGAAACTGGCCTGATCGCTGTAGCCAAGCTGGTCGGCAATCTTTTCCAGGGGCATGTCTGTTTCCAACAGGTAGCGGCTGGCAAACGTTTCACGAATGTCATTGCGAATACCGCTGAAGGCAAATCCCGCCAATCCCAGGTGACGCCTGACCGAGCGCGGGCTCATTCCCAACTTCTGGGACACCCGCTCCAGGGTGCTGTCCCGACCCGGAGAATTCATGATTTCGTGACGTACCTTGATGACCACCTTCAGGCTGGCGCCGCCCTGAATCTGCTCCCTTGATCGTGCGGCGGCCAGGTAGGTCGCCACGCTGGCATCATCGTCCTTTGCCTGACGCCCGGAGAGTGGCATCAGAACCTGATTATGTGGGCGGTTGAATTTCACTTCCACGCCGTCGGCCAGTCTTTGCCAGGCGAGGCTGTTGCCGGGGCAGTCAAAATCAAATTCGAACGTGAACTTTCGACAAACCAGGGATGCCAGGGCATGGATGCTGCCCATGTAGATATTGGCAACGACGGGTTTGAGTTTTTTCAGATCCCAGTTGTCATGCAGGCGGATGGAAATCAGTTCGCCAGTGCAGTGGATTTCCATATCCATCAGTGGCAGGGAAACACGCAGATACTGCACCACCATGGTGACCAGTTTTCGGTAGTCCCGTTGCCGAAGAAGCGCAAAACCGAAAAGACCATGTCCGTGCAGATCCAGCTCCTGCCCAAAGCGGAACGGGGCGGTCGGATCGTTGAGCAGCCGGTTGCCGTTATGAAGAAGATGCTGGATTTGTCGCATGGAAAGATAGGCGTCGGGATTATCGAGCATGTCGCTGTCAATGCCGGAACCATCGAGCACTATCGTTCCAGTTATTCCATGTTTTTGTACGAACCGCAAAAAGCGGCGGGCATAACGGCCAGAGATAAGAGGAACGTCGAGTGCCATTCCATCGTTTTTCATTTTTTATTGTGCCTGATGTAGTTGTTGTTATTCGTGTGATGGGACTCTCATTTGGCTGTGTATCTTTCGGACTTTAAACACCGCTTGCCCTTTTTAACAAAAAAATGGCCGATTTAACTATTAAGTCGGTCACCTTCCATGGACATGATGAGCCCCGCTTTTTTGTGCATAAAAATAATCATGGAGCAGAAAAATGCAAAGGGAAAAAACTGAAACCCTTAAAGCGCGTTATCTACCCCTTTCCAAAGTATCAGTTCCTTTAATGCGAAGAATGTATGAGATCTACTCCGGGTACTACGAAAATGTAAGTCTCGAAGTGTTCTGTACAGACATGGTGGAAAAAAGCGGCGTGATTCTGGTGATGGAAAAAGCAACCAAGCGCGTGGTTGGTTTTTCCACCATGAAAACCCTGGATATTAATGTGGGTGGGCGCCGGGCAAAGGGTGTTTTTAGCGGCGACACCATCATAGAAGAAAAATACTGGGGTAGCCGGGCCTTACAGGTCACGTTCTTCTTCCGGATGATCCGTGAGAAATTGCGCCACCCGTTCCGCCCGCTCTTCTGGTTGCTGATATCAAAAGGCTATAAAACATATTTGCTGATGGCGAATAACTTCCATAACTACTACCCGCATCCGGAGGGGAAGAATCCGGAGCTTGCTCACCTGGTGGATTATTACTGCGACCGTTTGTTTTCCGACGCTTACTGTGAAGAAAATAAATTACTGGATTTCGGCGAGGGTTATACCCATCTGAAATCCAATGTGGCTGGCATTACCGCAGAAATGCGTCAGAAAAACGAAAAAATTCAATTTTTCGAAACCTGTAACCCAACCTGGAACCGCGGTACCGAATTACCGTGTATCGGCGAAATCAATCTTTCCCTTCTGGTGAGTTACCCGTTTTCCCTGTGGCGCAAACAACGCAGAAAAACGAAAACACAAATTGCAGCTGTGGCCTGCGAATAAAAACCGGGGTGACCATGTTCGGACATCGTTTGCTCAAAATGGCCGCCTGGCCGGGTGAGCGGCGCTTTGCCGCCGGGCGGGAAAACCTGGAGCATGTTCAGAGAGATAAGCTGGCACTGTTGTTGCGCAAGGTGGCGGCCTGTGAAGTCGGCCAGCGCCGGGGTGTCGCAGCAGACTGGCAATGGGAAACCTTTGCTGAGCAGATGCCGGTGAGCGAGTACGGCGACTGGCGGGACCCGGTCGATCGCGCCCGCGAGTCCGGCGGCAATGCCCTGATTCAGTCGCCGGTGGTTCGCTATCAGCCCACCAGCGGTTCCACCTCGGCGATAAAGTGGATTCCCTACACGCGTCAGTTTCTGTCGGAACTGGATAACGCCATCAGTCCCTGGATTGTGGACCTGTACCGTCAGTTTCCCCGCCTGAGCGGGGGGCGCCATTACTGGTCCATGTCCTGGGTGCCCACGTCATTGCGTGACAACATGCGCGAGGACATCAACGACGATATTCAGCTCATGTCCATGGGCAAGCGCCTGCTGGCCGGGGCCACCCAGGCGGTCCCTCAGGATGTGTCTTTGGCACGGACTTCCGAGGATTCCCTGTTTGCCACCCTGGCTTACCTGGTCAGTGATGACTCCCTGGCGATGATGTCCATCTGGAGCCCCACCTTTGGCCTGGGTCTGCTCAAGTCCATGGCCCTGTGGCGAGAGGAACTGGCGGAGGTATTGGCGAGCGGTTCCTGGGGCCAGCGCATGAAGGGAAGTCATACCGAGTGTTGCCCGCGCTCTCCGCGCGCAGCGGCGTTACTGCGCCAGTGGGATGGGCGCTTGAGTGCGGATTTCTTTATGACTCTGTGGCCGTCGCTGGCACTGGTGAGCGCCTGGGATACCGCCGCATCAAGCCCCTGGGCCCGGCAGTTGCACGGTCTGTTGCCGCAGGCCGCGTTTCAGGGCAAGGGCCTGTGGGCCACGGAAGGGGTCGTCACCATTCCCTATCAGGGCCAGTACGCGCTGGCTTATCGCAGCCATGTCTATGAATTTCAGGACCCCTCTGATGGCACCATTTATGCGCCCTGGGAACTGGAGCAGGGGCAGGAGGTGATGCCGCTGCTGAGTACCGGCAGTGGTCTGCTCCGTTACCGGCTCAAGGATCTGGTGCGGGTGGATGGGCTGCCAGGCGGTATTCCGGCACTGACGTTTCTCGGCCGTGCCGGCACCACGGATCTGGTTGGCGAAAAGCTTACCGCAGCAGCGCTGGATGCCTCCCTGTCGCAGGTGACGTTGCCACCGAAAACCCTGCCGGTATGTACCGTGGCTGTAGAAGATACCGGTGACGGCACTCCCGGGTACCTTCTGTTGCTGGAGGGGGAGAGTGCAAACACGGATAACGTGGCGAAGGCCCTCGATGCTGCGCTGCAGCAACACTTCCACTACCAGCTGGCCCGTAACCTGGAACAGCTGGCACCACTGCGCTGCGTCATTCGCCCGGACATGCGCGAGCGCTACCTGCATCAGTGCCGTGAGCGGGGCATGATTGAAGGCAATATCAAGATGGAGTCCCTGCAGTACTGGCCGGGTGCATTGCCGGTGTGGCTCCGTGAGCCGCCGGTATCGGCCCGGGAGGTGGCGTTGTGAGCTACCGTATTCGCCAGGCCCGGGAAGAAGATAACGGTGCCATCCTGTCCTTGCTGCAAGGTACGCCCCAGGCAGGAGCGGTTACCCTGAATTTTGAACGGAACCCGGATTATTTTCGGGGCGCCCGGGTGACCTGTGAAGAGCCGGATGTGTGGGTGGCAGAGCCACGGGATGGTCAGGGACAAATCGGGGCCGTCTACAATGTGGGTTGGCGCCATGTTTGGGTCAACGGCCAGGTCAGACCAGTGCGTTACGCCCACGACCTGCGCATCGCGCCGCAATATCGCAACGGCATGATCCTGCACCGGCTGTTTCGTCAGTTGCGCCAGCAACTGTCAGACGGCGAGTGGATGCAGACCACGGTGCTGCATGACAACCTGGCATCCCTGTCTACCGTGGCCAGTGGCCGCGCCGGGCTGCCCACCTACTATCCCTCCGGCACCATCGAAACCAGCATGCTCTATACCCGGGCCCGCCGTCGGCGATTGCCTGATGACGTGGTGATTCGCCA
>NZ_BDAS01000017.1:0-41542 GCF_001602235.1 Alcanivorax sp. NBRC 102024 | reverse complement strand
CCTATCAGTGCATGGGGATGCGCATGCCACAGCGGGGCGCCAAGATGGCGGGCCTGCAGGGTGTGGATCGCAAGGCACTGGGGATCCCCACGGAAAAAGAGTATGTGGACCAGTACTGCCAGCGCCGCGGTATCGACCGCATCGACAACTGGGAATTCTATCTGGCCTTCAGTTTCTTCCGTCTTGCTGCCATCTGCCAGGGTGTGGCGAAACGGGCCGTAGACGGCAACGCCTCCAGCAAGGAAGCGGCTCAGGTCGGCGCGCTGGTCGAGCCACTGGCGTCCATGGCTGTACAGATCATCAAAGAAGGGGCGTAAAGCAGCTTCAAGCTGCAAGCCTGAAGCTACAAGGAAAACCGCGTTGACGTTGCGGCGCGGTTTTTCCGTTTTTCGAATGGCTACAGGGTCTGCTCGCGTTGAAGCTTGCAGCTTGTAGCTTGACGCTTTTTATCGGGAGAGTCGTAATGAGTACCACCCTTTTTAACCTTGAGGGCAAGATTGCCCTGGTCACCGGTGCCAGCCGGGGGATTGGCGAAGAGATTGCCAAATTGCTGGCGGAGCAGGGCGCCCACGTGATCGTGTCCAGCCGCAAGATCGACGGTTGTCAGGCCGTGGCCGATGCCATCAAGGCTGACGGTGGCAGTGCCGAAGCCTTTGCCTGCCATATTGGGGAAATGGCGCAGATCGAAGCCGTGTTTTCCCATATCCGTGAGGTTCACGGCAAACTGGATATTCTGGTCAACAACGCTGCCGCCAACCCGTACTTCGGGCACATCCTGGATACCCCGGTGGATGCTTTCGACAAGACCGTGGACGTGAACCTGCGCGGTTATTTCTACATGTCCGTGGAAGGCGCCAAGCTCATGCGTGAGCACGGTGGCGGTGCCATCGTGAACACGGCATCCGTGAACGGCCTGACCCCGGGTGACATGCAGGGCGTCTATTCCATTTCCAAGGCGGCGGTGATCAGCATGACCAAATCCTTCGCCCAGGAATGCGCCCAGTTCAACGTGCGGGTCAATGCCTTGTTGCCGGGCCTGACCAAAACCAAGTTTGCCGGTGCCCTGTTTACCAACGAGGACATCTACGATTCCGCCATCAGCCAGATCCCCATGCGCCGCCATGCCGACCCGAAAGAGATGGCGGGCACCGTGCTGTACCTGGTATCCGATGCCTCCAGTTATGTGACCGGGGAATGCGTCGTGGTGGATGGCGGGATGACCATCTAATCGCTACCAGCACAATTCGGGCTTTCTACAAAGCCGCTGTAGGAACGTAGCGGAGCGGAGTAACGCACGCAGGGCGGCCCCGAAGGGGTGAGCGAAGCGAATAACGCCTCTCGAGGCGCGAACCGCGCGCAGCGCGGAAATCGACCGAAGGGCGATCAGGCATTTCAGAGCTCGACAGATTTCTCCAGAAAACCGGAAGCTTGGTCCGAGTCTGACATCGCGCCGCCAGCGACGCTCCTACGGCCAGTCTGAGCGAGCTGGGTTTATAGCCCGTGGCGAGACTTAATTATCAGGAGAATCTTTCATGGATCCAATCCTCGATTTTACCGGCAAGACGGCACTGATCACCGGCGCTGCCAGCGGCTTTGGCAAGTTGCTGGCGGAAGAGCTGGGCAAGCGCGGGGCCGCGCTGGTGCTGGGGGACATCAATATGGATGCCCTGAATGCGCAAGCCGAAGGGCTGGCGGAGCAGGGTGTCAAAGTGGCGGCGTTGCGTTGTGATGTGTCCCGCGAAGCGGACTGCAAGGCCATGGTGGAAACGGCCCTGGCGCAGTTTGGACACCTGGATATGGCGGTGAACAATGCGGGTATTGCCCATGGCTTTATTCCTTTCGATCAGCTCACCGAGGAAGTGCTGGATCAGCAGGTGAACGTGAATGTGAAAGGGGTGATGTTCGGTATGAAGCATCAGATTGCTGCCATGAAAGAAAACGGTGGCAGCATCGTCAACGTAAGCTCCATGGCCGGGCTCGGGGGAGCACCCAAAATCGGCGCCTATTCCGCTGCCAAGCATGCGGTGATCGGCCTGACCAAAACCGCCGCCGTGGAGATGGCGAAACGCAATATCCGTGTCAATGCGATCTGCCCGTTCTATACCCATACGCCCATGGTGGATGAAGGGGAGCTATCCCAGGACAAGGCAGCAATGCATGCCATGCTGGCGTCCGGCTGCCCCATGAAGCGGCTGGGCCAGCCGGAGGAAATCGTCACCGTCATGTTGATGATGTTGTCGCCGGCCAACAGTTACATGAATGGCCAGGCCATTGCCGTGGATGGCGGTGTGTCTGCGTTCTGATTGATGTTGGCGGGAAGAAAGGCAAAGCCCCGGTCGTGCAAATGTGACCGGGGCTTTTTTATGTTCGCAAGCACCCTGGTTTTTCAGCACGTAGGGTGCACTGAGCCTAGGGCGAACTGCACCATCAAACGCCGGATCGGTGCAGTTCGCCCTAGGCTCAGTGCACCCTACGGTGTTAATACCCCCTCCCAAGCCGACTTGCCAAACAAGCCTCTCTCCCGCAAGAACGGGCGTTACCAATCCAGCGTGATGCCAGAGTAATAGGTTGTGCCCGGGCCGGGTTCGAAGTAGCCGCGGTTTTCTACTGACCGGTCGCTGTTGGCGTTGATGCGCAGGTTGCTGTAGTAGTCACGGTCCAGCAAGTTGTTGATGCCAGCAAACAGGGTCAGCGTTTGTTGGTTCAGTTTCCATGCCTTGCCGCCCCGCAGGTTCACCAGGACCTGGCTGCCGACCCGGGTGCGATTGGTGTTTTCCGCATAGCGGTGGCTGCCCAGTATCGACTCCACTGATGCAAACAGGCCGCTTTCCGCCTGCCAGTCAACCTGTGCAAACAGCTGATGTTGTGGGATGCCAGGTAACTGGTTGCCGCTCACATCCACATTCTGCTGGGTGTCGAAAAATTCCTGGAAACGGAAGTCGGACCAGGTCCAGGACAGAGACAGGGTCAACCGGTCGGTGGTGGCATGTTCCAGCCCCAGCTCCAGGCCATCGCGGCGAGTCTTTCCGGCATTCTGGTAAAAGGTGCGGCCGTCGATCTGGTAGGGGGTGATTTCGTCCTCCACGTCCACCCGGAACAGTGCCGCCTCATAAAAGAGCCGTTCACCGAGTGTGCCACGGGCACCCACTTCCCGGTTGAGTGCGGTTTGGGGCTCCAGGTCCGGATTGAAGCCACCGCTTCCTGAAGGGTTGGCCAGCTCAGTGAAGGTGGGGCTTTCGAAGGCAGAACTGATTGTGGTGTAGAGCGTGTGGGCGGGGCTGACTTGCCAGCTCAGCCCGGCACTGTAGCTGTGTTCGTCAAACTCCCGGCGACCACTGTCGTTGCCATCAGTCAGTAATGCATCGTCGATGGTCATGCGCAGCCGGTCCGCCCGGCCACCGACCGTGAACATCAGATGGTCGGACAGATGGCTGTCCAGTTGCAGGAAGACCCCCTCGGCGCTGGCGTGCTGGTCTTCGTCGGCGGTCACCGCAGTGATGTTGCCGGTGGCACTGACCGCACGGCGGCCACGGTCATCTTCCTGGCGATCCAGGTCCACACCGAGCAGTAGCCGATGGGGGCGCGCCAATATGGTGAAGGGCAGGGTGTAATCCAGGCGGGCGCCGTAAAAACGTCGTTGGTAATCGATCAGGCTGCTGCCGGGAAAGGGCAGTTGCTGGCGGAAGTCCCGCTGGCTGACAAAGGCGCGGGCATTGAGCAACCCATTGGCGAAGGCTTCATCGCGGTAATGCAGCCCGAGACGCTGCTGGTCGACCTGCTGGCCGGCATCCAGCCGGGTAGCAAAGGAGCTGGCTTGTCGCCGGTCCTGGTGAGCCTGTTGTCGGGTCAGCCCCCCCGGGTCCTGGGCAACGGGGGTATCCATGGCGGTAAGGAAGAGCGTCATTGAGCGGGTTTCGGCAAGATCCCAGCCAGCCTGGCCGGTGAACTGGTATTTGCGCACTTCACTTTGTTCACGAAAGCCGCGGTAATCCAGCGCGGTCAGGCTGAGAGCGTGATGGCCCGGGCCATGGCGGCCGCGGGTCTGCACATTGGCTTGTGTCAGCCCGTGGCTGCCTCCGATCATGGATACGCTGGCGGCATCGTTGCGGGTTTTTCCGGATCGGGTGTCGATGTCCACCACGCCACCGGTGGCGTTGCCGTAGAACAGGGAGCTGGGGCCACGCAATACAGTGAGTCGTTCCACTGCAAACAGATCGATGCTGTCCAGTTGCGACTGACCGTCCGGCAGGGTCTCCGGGAAACCGTCCACATTCAGACGCAGCCCCCTGACCCCGAAAGGGGCACGGGAACCAAAACCCCGTGATGACAGGCGCAAGCCCTGGGCGAAGTTGTAACGGTTCTGCAGATAAAGGCCCGGGACCCGGTTGAGGCTTTCATCCAGTTGTAGACGGGTCTGGCCCCGCAAATTGCTGTCGGCATTGACGACCGTTACGGCGGCGGGTGTGTCGGCCAGGGGCCTTTCCATACGGGTGCTGGTGACGGTCACCGGCTCAAGAGTCACCGGATCGGCAAGCAGTGAAAGCGGAGGCAGCAGCAGGAAAACGGTTAAATAACGACGCTTCATGAATCTCATCCCAGGGTTGCTACTGTTCTACAGGACACTGCCGTGGAAGCAAGTGAAGAAGCACAGAAGTCGCTGGGTGGATAGTAAGGTGCCGTTCGCCTTAGGCTCAGTGCACCCTACATGTTCCGTGGAGCATATAAAAAAGGGCCGCACAAAGCGGCCCTGGAAGGAGAGAAACAGACGCGATCAGTGGGCTTTCTTCTTGCCCTTGCGCTGGCTGGCCTGGGCGTGTTGCTCGGTGAGCAGGCCCTGGTCGCCGAAGAGTTTTTCCCGCCATTCGTCCAGCAGGGCGTCGGTGTCATGCTGGGACGGGTGGAAATCGCGCTTGAAGAAGTCCAGGTACTGGGGCGCCAGCTTGGTGAACAGCCCCTTGCGTCCGAACAGGAACTTGATGCCGTTCCAGTTGTTCTTGACGTTCAGCAGGCGACCATCGGAGGCCAGCATGCGTGCCTGGAAGGCAGCCAGTACCGCGAAGAAGATCACGGTAGTGGGAATCATGGCCCCGGCGCGGATGGCATAGTTGCCACTGACTTTTTCGTACACGTCATAGGCCACGGTCTTGTGCTCGTTTTCTTCCAGCGCGTGCCACAGCCACAGCTTGGCAGTGGCGTCGTCGAGAATGCGGGCCTGGTGTTCCGGCTCCCGCAGCAGCTGCTCGGCAATGATGGCGGTGTAATGCTCCAGACAGACCGTGGCGGCCAGCTGGAAGATTTTCGGCGTGCGTTTCTGCACCAGACCGAGCAACTTGCCCAGGGTCTTGTCCAGTTTGTCGGTGGGGTAACCGAATTTCACACCCATTTCGTTCCAGGCTTCATGCTCTTTACTGTGCATGGCTTCCTGACCGATAAAGCCAGCCACCTGGGCTTTCAGTTTGGGATCGGTGATGTCCTTGCGATAGTGGCGCACGGAATCCACGAAAAAGGCTTCGCCTTCCGGGAACAGGGCAGACAAGCTCAGCCAGAATGCGCTCAGGAAGGGGTCATTGTCATAGAAATACCGCGCCGTGGTTTTGTCGTCGAACTGGAAGTCCAGGCGACGGGGCGGAATGTTCACGGTGGCGCCCAACGGCATTTTCTGAGCGCTCTGCTGACCGGCCTTGATGTTGCTGGATGCTGTTGTTGTCATGTGTCCTCCTGGTCCCGACCGGTTATTACCGGTGGATGTCAAACTGTGACATTAAAGAATGTCACGATACTCAGGGTTACAGCACAACAGGTAAATGGCACTTTCGCGCCCCTGCCGGGGCGCTAGTGCCAGTACACAAAAGAGGTCTTTTTGTGTCCGTAAATGACAGGTGAAGAGGTTCTATCAGTGAGGGAGGAACAATGACTGGGTCTCCAGAAACTCCTCCAGCCCGAAGCGGCCCCATTCGCGGCCATTGCCGGATTGCTTGAAGCCACCAAAGGCGCCCTGCAGATCCGGGCCGGCGCCATTGATATGCACCATGCCGGTACGCAAGCGGGCTGCCACCGCCCGGGCGTCACTGTCTTCTCCGTACACATAACCGGACAGGCCATAGTCCGAGTCGTTGGCAATGGCCACCGCCTCGTCCACGTCCTGGTAGGGGATCATCACCAGCACCGGGCCGAAGATTTCCTCGCGGCCAATGGTCATGGTGTTGCTGACCTGGCTGAAGACCGTGGGGCGGGCGAAATAGCCGGCTTCCATGCCCGGTGGTTTGCCGGTGCCACCGGCTACCAATGTTGCTCCTTCCTGGAGGCCTGTCTCGATCATGGATTGCACTCGCTGGTACTGACGGCCGTTGGCGATGGGGCCGATGACGGTATCCTCGTTCTGCGGATCGCCCACCACAATACTGTCGCAGGCCTGGGCGGCAATGGCTTCAGCCTCGGCTAACCGGTCGGCGGGGACCAGCATTCGGGAGGGGGCGTTACAGCTTTGCCCGGTGTTGTTCATCATGGCCCGCACCCCATGGGTCACCGCTTTTTGCAGATCGCAGCCCGGCAACAGGATATTGGCGGATTTGCCACCCAGCTCCAGGGATACCCGCTTGATGGTGGCGGCGGCTTCGCGGCTGACAGACTCACCGGCCCGGGTGGAGCCGGTCAGGGAGACCACATCAATACGCGGATCACTGGACAGCATGGGGCCGACCTGGGCGCCATCGCCATGAACCATATTGAACACACCGGCTGGCAGCCCGGCCTCGTCCATGATTTCCGCCAGAATCTGTGCCGAAAGGGGGGCAAATTCGCTGGGCTTGAGCACCATGGTGCAGCCCGCGGCGATGGCCGGGGCCACCTTGCACATGACCTGGTTCATGGGCCAGTTCCAGGGGGTGATCAGGGCGCAGACGCCGGCAGCGGCCCGCCGGATTTGCGCTTGGCCAAGCTGCTCCTCAAAAGGGAAGTCCCGCGCCACGGCCAGGGTCGTTTTCAGATGACCCAGTCCCATGGGGGCCTGCACCTTGCGGGCCAGGCTAATGGGGGCGCCCATTTCCTGGCTGATGGCCTGGGCGATGTCTTCCAGCCGCGCCTGGTAGCCTTCAGCAATGCGTTCCAGGTATCCCAGGCGGGTTTCCAGGGGTTCGGCACTGAATGCCGGAAAGGCTGCCGCCGCGGCGCTGATGGCGGCATCGATATCCGCCGCGCCACCCATGGCCAGCTCTCCCAATGATTTCTCCGTGGCCGGGTTAATCACGGTGTGGCTGCCGGCGCCATCGGCAGGGGCGACCCAATGGCCATTGATATAGAACTGTTGCAGCGAGCCCATGAGGGTATCCTTTTGTTGGTGACTGATTTGAGTCAGACGTGCCACAATACAATAATGGAACGAAGTTTTAAAATATTGACCGCTTGGCCAATCCCGTGACAAGGTGGATCTGGCTGAAACACAAAATCATTGTGCTTCAGGCGTTCTCTCGTGGCCAACACTGGCTTATGCAGGTGAAACCGCTTTTTGCTATATTTGCGCGGTGAATAAACAACTATAAGTGGAATCTATGCCCGTTATGCCGGGGAAGGATTCCCGATCCCGAAGCCTGAAAGGAAAAACAACCATGCGCAGAGCTGTTGCCGACGTGGGTACTAACGACAAAGACCGGAATTTCGTCACCGCCCTGGCGCGGGGGCTCGATATTCTTCGCTGTTTCGGACCCGCTGACGAATACCTGGGCAATGCGGAACTGGCCAAGCGCACCAATATTCCCCGCCCAACCGTCTCGCGCATGACCGCTACCCTGACACAGCTCGGTTACCTGCGCTATGTGCCACAGCTGGAGAAATACCGGCTGGGCCCGGGAGTACTGGATCTGGGGTACCGTTATCTGGCCAGCGAAGGCGTGCGGGAACTGGCCCGGCCCTTTATGCAGGAGCTGGCCGATGCCACCGACTGCATGGTGGCTATCGGGGCGCCGGATGGTGCCCAGGTGACCTACATTCAGGTATGCCAGGGTAACGGTCCCCTGGTGCTGCGGCTGAATATCGGCTCCCGCGTGCCCATGGCCACCTCGGCCCTGGGCCGGGCCTTTCTGGCGGCCACCCCGGAAGCCGAGCGGGAACAATATTACGAACAGATTCGCCGTCAGGACCCGGCGGCCTGGCCGGAGCTGGAGCGCAGCCTGCAGTCTGCCTATGAGGAGTATCAGGAGTACGGCTTCTGCATTTCCGATGGCGAGTGGAACCGTGATGTGAGCGGCGTTGCCGTGCCGCTGATCCTGGACGGCGGTGCCCAGGTGGTGCCCTTCAATTGTGGCGGTTCGTCACTGCGCCTCAGCCGCCGCACCCTGATTGAAAACCTGGGACCACGACTCAAGGATGTGGTGGCCCAGGTGGAACAGATGGTACAGGGGCGGGCCTGATTCCTGTCTCTGTCGAGGACAAGCCATGGCAGAAGTACCGCCGTCTGCGTTTTCCATGGAAGACGCCAATGCACGTTTCAATATGGGTTTCCCCGCCCTGGTCGGGTTTCATTTTCTGGAATGGGAAAACGGCCGGGCAGTGTTGGGGCTTCAGGTCCGTCCGGAACACCTGAACCTGGGTGGCGTGATTCACGGTGGTGTGCTGGCCACGTTGATGGATGTGGCCGGGGCCTGCGCGGGGACCTACTGTGCTGATCCTGCCCGTATTCGCAAAGCGGTGACACTCTCCATGACCAATACCTTTACCGGCCAGGCCGGTGAAGGGTTGATCCGCGCCATCGGCACGCGACGTGCCGGTGGCTCAAGGATCTATAACAGCACCATGGAAGTGTTTGATCAGCAGGGGCAGCTACTGGCCATGGGCGAGGGCACGTTCCGGTTGCGCTCCAGCAATGTCGGCCCGGCGGGCGAGCCTGTCTGAGGCGAGCTACACTCGTTGTATAAGGAACGATTGAGCGGTTCTCTGGATTTCTACGAAGCCACTGTAGGAGCTATGCTCGCATGGCGAACCGAGCGTAGCGAGGCGGCAAAGATCAAAGTCTGTCCGCAGTGTTTTCTGGAAGCTGTCGAGCACTGATAGTCCTGATCGCCCTACGGACGATTCCCGCGCAAGCGCGGTTCGCCATGCAAGCATAGCTCCTACATGAAAGGCCTCAATGCTCCGCCGGCTGCAGGCTGATCCGCAGCATCCCCTGACGATCATCGAATAACGTTACGTCCACATTGTTGCGATGCTCGCCGGGCAGTACTGCCAGTGGCACAGGCAGCGATAACTGGCTGGGGCCGGGCAGGATGGCCTTGATGTTACCGGCGATGATGTTGGTCAATTCCGTGAGGGCGTCGATGATATCTTCGCCGGTGACGGCGTCATCTTCTTTTCGGAACATTCGGGCTGCGATTCGCGGGCCCAGAGCGTCGCAGGTGCAGACGGTCACGCAGCCTTTCCATTTCCCCGAAATCGCAACCTCCGCGCCATGTTGCACGGTGGGAGGAGGGCCACTCTGGGCCCGAACCGGAATGTTCAGGAAATCGCTGAGCACATTGGCTCCGATGCGGGCAATTTTCTGTGACAGCATGGCGGGTTGCGATGACATTTCCATAGGTGCACCCTCAAACAGGTTGGTAAAAAGGACGATGGCTGCGGGGAATGGCCGGAATGAAACCGGCGGATTTTTCCAGACTCTCGGTGGCGCCGAGGAGCAGGTAGCCGTCACTGACTGTCTGTTCGCGTACCCGACGAAGTACTCGCAGGCGATCGTCCATGGAAAAATAAAGCAGCACGTTGCGCAGCAGCACGATGTCAAATAACGGCAGTTCCTCTGGCCATTCCCGGATCAAATTGATTTTTTCAAAGCGAATGCGTTCGCGGATCTCGGTTTTTATCTGCCAGTCCAATCCCTGTTGCTCGAAATAAAGCGCCATGTTGCGCGCGGGCAAGCCGCGGTTCATTTCGTTAAGGCCATAGCAGCCCTGTTTTGCCTTGCTCAATGCGGACTGGGAGAAATCACTGGCGATCAGGGTGACCTGCCAGTTTCTCAATTGTGGAAAATGCTGGTCCAGCAACATGGCAACGCTGTAGATCTCCTGGCCGGTGCTGCAGGCGGCGCTCCAGATGCGCAGGGTTTTTTCCGCCCGCCGTTTATCCAGCAGGGTGGGGATCATGGTGTCCAGGAAACTCTCGCTGAGAATCGGGTCGCGGAAAAAATACGTCTCATTGATTGCCATGGCTTCTACCAGCTCGATGCGCAGTGCATCCTCAGCCACGGTGGAGGCCTTCTCTATGAGCGCATTGATGTCCCCCCGGGTGTGCTGGCTGGCCAGATTCTGCAGCCTGGCCTCTGCCAGGTACACCTTGTCCGCTGGCAGGCTGAGCGCGATCTGTTCAGAGAGTAGGGCGCAGAGAGTGAGATAGCTGTTTTCACTGATACAGCTCATCCCTGTGCCTCGGGGTTCATGGCGGCACGCTGTCGCGCGCGGAAGGTGGGGCGGCCACGGTTAACCCGTCGCATGATTTCCGTCGACATGTCCTGCAAGGGGAGCTCAGCGCAGGCAAGCCCGGCTCTTGATACGACTCCGGGCATGCCCCATACCGCGCTGGATGCCTGGTCCTGCACCACTATCTGGGCACCGGCCCTGGCCAGTTGGCGGCAACCGTCCAGGCCGTCCTGACCCATGCCGGTCAGCACCACGGCCAGGACATTGGAACCAAAATGCCTGGCGGCGCTGGAAAAGAGAATGTCCACAGCAGGGCGACAGAAATTCACCGGCTCACTGCGCAGTGGGGCAATCAGTGTGTTGTCGCCCTGTTTATCCACGGTCATATGGTAGTCGCCTGCGGCCAGCCATACCTGACCGGGCTCGGCGTGCTGCCTGCTGTCGCACTCAGCCACATTCAGCGCGGCGTTCTGGTTCAGACGAGTGGCCAGGGCACGGGTGAATACCGCCGGCATGTGTTGCACCACCAGAATGGGAACCGGAAAGTCGCCGGGCAGTGACGGGATCAGCTGACCCAAGGCGCTTGGTCCGCCCATGGACGCGCCGATCACCACCAGGTCCACCCGGGAGGGGATACGTTGATGGGGGAGTTGTGAGGCAACCGGACGGGGCGTTTTGGCAGGTTCAGCGTATGCCACAGACGGCTTGTTGTAACGTTGCAGCAGGGTTTTGATTTTTCCCAGCAGGCTGTTCTTGATGTAGTCCCTGGCCTCGGCGGCGGTGCCCACCATGGCGGGTTTGGGCACATAGTCGCTGGCACCCAGGGACAGGGCCTCGATGGTTACCATGGCGCCGCGCTCGGTAATGGAACTGAACACCAGCACTGGCAGTTCCGGACGGCTGACCTTCAGTTCCTTGAGCATTTCCAGGCCGCCCATACCGGGCATTTCCACATCCAGAATCAGCAGATCCGCTTCCACGCGATGCAATCGATCAAGTCCCTGGCGTCCATCGGCAGCGGTGCCCACCACAACGATGTCCGGGTCTTCCTCGAGGATCTGGGTGAGGATATGCCGCACGGCGGCGGTATCATCCACCAGAAAGACACGGATGGTGCTCATGCTCTCTCTGTCCGTTGCAGGCCCATCATTTCCAGCTTGCAGGCCATTGCCTCCGAGGAAAACGGTTTCATCAGGTATTCATCGGCGCCGGCGGTGAGGGCTTCGACCATCTGGCTCACTTCCGCCTCACTGGTCACTACCAGTAATTTCATCCCGTTATAGCAAGGCTGCTGCCGCACGGCGCGGATAAATTCCAGGCCGTTCATGACCGGCATATTCCAGTCCACCAGGGCCAGGGTGGGAAGGGTGTCACCCCCTTCCAGCAGGGCCATGGCCTCTTGGCCATCGCCGGCTTCCGAAATTTCGTAGCCCAATTGCTGAAGCAGGTCGCTCAGAATCAGGCGCATGGCCCGGGAGTCATCAATGACCAGTGCGTGTGTATTCGCCATCTGATTGGCCTCGTATTATTTCTGGTTATCGGCGCGTCCGGTGCGTTCCGCATCCACCACCAGGGTTTGCAGGTCCGCGGCAAGTTTGGCCAGGTCGGTGGCAGCCTGACGCATGCTGTCCACCCCGGCGTTGGTGCTTTTCGCCGCTTCCGCCACGCCGCCGATATTGCCGGCCACTTCGTTGGTGCCCTTGGCGGCGTCGGCGACACGCCGGCCCATTTCGTTGGTGGTAATGGTTTGCTCTTCCACCGCGGAGGCAATGGAGCCCTGTACCTGGCTGATGTGATGAATCACTTCGCTGATGCGGGCAATGCCTTCGATGGCACCTTTCACATCCACCTGGATGGCCTCGATCTTCTGGCCGATGTCCTCGGTGGCACGGCCGGTTTCCTTGGCCAGTTCCTTCACTTCGTTGGCCACCACCGCAAAGCCGCGACCGGCATCCCCGGCGCGGGCCGCTTCGATGGTGGCGTTGAGTGCCAGCAGGTTGGTTTGTTGAGCAATCCCGGTAATCACCTTGATCACCTTGCCAATTTCCGCACTGCTGGTGCCCAGGCTGCTGATGGTGGTGTTGGTGCCTTCGGCGATGCTGACCGCTTCATCGGCCACGCGGGCCGCATCGGTGGCGTTCTTGGCGATTTCCTTGATGCTGGCGCCCATTTCTTCAATACCACTGGACACCGCCTGCACGTTCTCGTTGATATCTTCGGCGGTGCGTACGGCAGAGATGGCCTGGCTGCTGGTGACACCGGCGTTGGACCCCATCTGGTCACTGGTGGCAATCATTTCCTCGGAGGAGGTGGCCAGCACTTCCACGGTGCCGCGAATCCGCTCTTCCAGCAGCACTTTCTCGGTGATGATTTCCCAGGTGAGCATGGGGCCCACATAGTTGCCTTCCGCGTCGTAGATGGCATTGACCAGCAGATCAGCCTTTTCTTCGCCAATGTTGATGCGGGCGCGGTAAGGCAGGTTGGTGGGGTCGGAAAGAATGCGCCGTTGGTGTTCCGGATGCTTGTGGAAAATATCAATGTTGGCACCCAGCAGTTCGCTGGCCTTGATGGGCAGGTAGGATTCCAGCTTTTCCATGGTGGCGGTGGCGGCCGGGTTCAGATAGATGATCTGCAGGTCACGGTCGCACAGGAAAACGTTGGTGGGCATCTGGTCCACCATGTTCATCACGCGGCGGAATTCGTTTTCCTGACGCAGCTCGGTGGTCACATCTTCCCAGCAAACGGTGTAACCAATGATTTTTTCTTCCGCACTCATTACCGCATTGATACGGGTGCGCAAGGTCACGCCACCGAAGTTGAAGTCCGCGGAATGGGGCATGGCCTTGGGGTCACGAAGAATGCTTTCCACCCGTTTGGGATCACGGTGAAACCGGTGAATATGGCCGTTGAGGATATCTTCGATGCGAACGCCAAAGGTCTTGAAGATCGGCTGCGCAATGGTTGACAGGGTTTCGGCAGCGCGGGGATTGATGTAGACGATATTGAGGTTGGTGTCCGCCACAAACACATTGGCCTGAAGACTTGCCATGGTGCCCTTGATGCCTTCCAGGCTGTCGGTGACAGACTTGCTGGTATCCACATCACGAAGGACGGTATCGCCGGAGTTTGTCGAATTGCTGCTGGTTGTGTCCATGCTGTTCTCGTTCACGATGTCCCCCTTCAAAGGCGCAACGGTATTCATGATGGCGTCGATGTGGGCGGAGTCCACGCCCAGCGATGCCAGTGTCTCGTTAAGATGATCGGCCACCCGGTCAAAATTCCGGGCGGTGATATGGAGGTTCTTGTGGGCATCGGCCATGGACGGGCCCTGATAAATCGTTGGGCCTCCCAGCGCCTGGGTAAAAAACCGGACCTGGGATTCTTCCAGCCCCTTGCGCTGTTTGTGGCGGAAATAGGGCGCCAGGGCCGGGTCTTCCAGCACCCGGTTGTAGAATTCGGTTACCACGGCCCGGACAGCAGTTTCACCACCTACCTGGCTATAGAGTGAGTTGTTGTTTGCGTGATCCAGATTGTCGGTCATTGCTGTCTATCCCCGTCTTCCTATTGCAATAGTGAGTGTGCCGCGCGGCTGGCTGAGCGGCTGCATAATTCGTCCGCCAGTAAGGTGTCCAGATCCAGTAGCAGGTACAGGGTGCCCTGGACAGGAAAGACGCCACGCATGAACTTCCGTGGCGCCCCCTTGAGCGTTTCCGGTGGGGGTTCAATCTCTTCCGGCAGCACACTGACAATGTCACCAATGCGATCCACCATCAGGCCTACCTGCTCGCCACCATGATTGATGATGATGTTGATGGTGTTGTCGTCTTCGTTTTCACCGGGCAATCGCAATACTTTGCGCAGGGCAATGGCTGGCACGATGCGGCCGCGAATATTCATTAATCCCAGTACTCCCGGGGGAGCCAGTGGAATATCGGTAATCTGGTGGTTGGCGAGCACTTCCTGAACATGGTCGACCACCACCCCGTAATGTTTCTCCGCCACCGAAAAGGTGCAGATCAGTTGATTAGCTTCCATTGCTGTCCTCATTGCCGTGCGTGCCATGGAACCGCTTGAAAAGGGAATCACAGTCGATAAAGTCGGTGACGCGGCCTTGCAGAATGCCGGTGCCCAGAATGCCTTCGGTTTTGCCGTTCTTTTGCATGGCGGCCTCGTCATCGCTGACGATGTCGATAATGTCGTTGACCACCAGGCCCACCTCGCCAAATTCCGTGGGCTGTACAACAATGCGGATAATGTCCTGGTCGTCCGGGCGGTTATCGTGGTGATTGTCGAGGCGGATCAGCGGCAGAATACCGCCGCGATACTGGATCACTTCCCGACCGGCAGAGTATTCGATCCGATCGGTGCTGATTTCTTCCAGCCGTGACACCTTTGACAGGGAGATAGCGGAGCGACCGGAGGTGCCATCCGGTCGAACCAGCAGATAGTTTTCGGCGGCACGAATGGGTTGGGTATCTGCGGCCAACGGATTTTCCTGATGACGGAGTTTGCGCTCATGGCGGGTGACACCGGCAAAGTCGGCGGTGGATTTCACATCCAGAATCAATGCCACGCGACCATCGCCCATGATGGTGGCACCGGCAAAACAGGGGTTATCCTTGAGCAGTTTTCCCAGCGGCTTCACCACAATTTCTTCGGTGTCGCGAACGTCGTCCACCAACAAACCAAACTCCTGCTGATCGGCGGTGAGGACAAGAATGAACTGGTCTTTCTCGGTTTCCCTGTCCCCCATCTGCATCAGGGAGCGCATGTCGACCAGCGGCAGCAATCGGCCCCGTAATCGATAGACCAGGGCGTCGTGGACCGTTTCGATATCCTTGTCGAGACGGTCGGACTCCACGTAGACCACTTCCATCAAATTGGCCTGGGGAATGGCAAAGCGTTGATGAAGACAACGCACGATCAGCGCCGGGACAATGGCGAGGGTGAGCGGAATTTTCAGTTTCAGGGTGGTGCCACGGCCGGTGAGGCTCTTGATATCGATGGATCCCCCGATGCGTTCCACATTGGTGCGCACCACATCCAGGCCCACGCCGCGACCGGACAGGTCACTGACCGTTTCTGCGGTAGAAAACCCGGGTTCAAAAATATAGCGGATCTTTTCCTGTTCGCTGAGCTGCTCCACCTGTTCCGGCCGAACCAGGCCGATCTCCAGGGCCCGGCGGATAATTTTTTCACTGTCGAGCCCGGCTCCGTCATCGCTGATTTCCACCGTGACATTGCCGCTTTCGTGGTAAGCGCTCATGGTCAGCGTGCCGGTTTCCGGCTTGCCCTGTGCGCGACGTTTTTCCGGACTTTCGATGCCATGGTCCACGGCATTGCGCACCAGGTGAATAAGGGGGTCGCGAATGGCCTCCAGAAGACTACGGTCCAGCTCGGTGTCGCCGCCCTTGAGTACCGGCGTCACCCGTTTACCGGTTTTCCTCTCCAGATCCAGTAACAGGCGAGGGTAGGTGGACCAGGCATTCCGGATGGGCTGCATGCGGGTTTGCATCAATCCTTCCTGCAGCTCGCTGGTGACCATGTTGAGACGCTGGGACAGATTGACCAGCTGGGCGTCGTTCTGACTGGCGGTGTGTTGCAGCAGCTGGTTACGGGTAAGCACCAGTTCGCCCACCACGTTCATCAGTTTATCCAGCAGCACCACGTCCACACGTACGGTGGTTTCGGCCATGGCGGTGGGTGCACCGCCATTGTTTTCCGGCGTGATGCTGTCGTTTTCCGGCTCTTCGTCATGGAGGGGCGAAAGCGGAGGTTCCGGTTGTTCCAGGGATTCCGGTTCAGAATTCAGTGAGGCCGATGGTGGCGGGTGGGTTGCGGCACCGGTTTGCGCGCGGTCCGGTATCAACCGATGCAACCGGAGCATCAGCGCCTGTGGAGCGGGGTCCCCATCGTTGCCGTCATCATGGATACGTTTGAGGAAAACACGAATTTCATCCACCCCATCCAGCAGCACGGTGGCATGGGGCAAGTCCATCTGCACATCGCCGTCGCGCATGGCGCCAAGGAGATCTTCCAGGGCATGGCTAAGGGTCTCCAGATGACTGAACCCAAAGAAGCCACAGGTGCCCTTGATGGTGTGGATTGCCCGGAAGGCGCTGGCGATACGGTCATTGTCCCGGGGGGAGCGCTCCAGTGCCACGATATCCTGTTCCAGTTGCCCCAGGTTCTCGTCACTTTCGATCAGAAAGCTTTGCAGTGCCTTGTCGTTTTCCTGCATCGGGCCTTCTCCCCTGGAACCTGTCGTAGGTTTGTTATGCGTATCGAGGTTGTTGTTCAGCCAGCGGCGAGTTTTCGCAACGAAGCCAGGCGTAATATGGAACGCAGATCGGCGTCATGCGGGGGTTTGACCAGATAGTTGTCGCAGCCGGCCTGGCGACCGGCCAGATGCGCCTCCGCGGAGGTCATGCTGGAGAGCATGGCGATACGGGCCGGGTTGCCTTGCTGTCGCAGGGCGCTGCAGGCCTCGAGGCCACCCATTACCGGCATTTCCACATCCAGGAAGATCAGATCGAAAGGGTGCTTCCGGGCACAGGCCAGAGCCTCACTGCCGTCTGCGGCCTGGGTAATGTTCAGGTCATAGGAGCCGGCTGCCAGTTCGTGCAACTTGGCAGTGATAAGGCTGCGGATGGTGGTGCTGTCGTCCACCACCAGGATACGGAGTCTGTCCATGACTCTTCCCTGTGGAGCGGCTACTTCCATTCTGTTCCCCCGGATCTCGTTGTGAGATCTCTGAAGCAGGTTGAACTGCTTCCCCATTCAGAACAGGCGCTATGATTTTTATATATGCAAAAAATGGAATTAACAGACGAAAAGGATAAACGGTGCGGTTTTATGGATGTTCGCGTTAACCGATCTGCAGCCGTTTTTCCAAATCTGATTCACAAAAATTGCCATGCGCCATCGATAGGAACAGAAGTACCATGTTTTCCTTCACGCTGGCGTCGCGCAGGGGACAGGCGAAAATCGAATGGCGATGAACGGACGTCGGTTGGGGGCTGTCAGGAGGGAAAAGGGGCTGCCAGACGCCACTCCGGGTGGCGCCTGACAGGTTCAGACTGAATCAGTGCGGTGCGTTTTCTTTCGGCTTGCCGTTCAAGGGAACGCCGGCGAGCTTGCGGACCACCACATAAAACAGCGGAATAAAGAAAATCGCCAGCACCGTGGCGGTGAGCATGCCGCCGAACACCCCGGTACCGATGGCGTTTCGGGCGCCAGCGCCGGCGCCGGTGCTGATCATCAGCGGAGTCACCCCGAGCATGAAGGCCAGGGAGGTCATCAGGATGGGTCGCAGTCGCATGCGTACCGCTTCCAGAGTGGCCTTGACCAGGTGCTCGCCTTTCTGCTCCAGCTCCAGGGCGAATTCCGCTATCAGAATGGCGTTCTTCGCCGATAGCCCGATAGTGGTCAGCAGGCCTACCTGGAAGAATACATCGTTTTCCAGCCCCCGGAAGGTGGCAGCCAGTACGGCACCGATAACCCCCAAGGGCACTACCAGCATCACCGCAAAGGGAATCGACCAGCTCTCATAGAGGGCGGCCAGACAGAGAAATACCACCAGAAGCGACAGGGCATACAGTGCCGGAGCCTGATCGCCGGACTGGCGTTCCTGATAGGACAGGCCGGTCCATTCGAAGCCGAAACCGGCCGGCAGCTTGGCGGTGAGCTCTTCCATGGCATCCATGGCATCACCGGTACTGTAGCCGGGGGCAGCGTTACCCTGGATGTTCACTGAGGAGACACCGTTGTAGCGTTCCAGCTTCGGCGACCCGTAGGTCCAGTGGCCGGTGGCAAAGGCGGAGAAAGGCACCATTTCGCCCTGATTATTGCGCACATACCAGTCATCAATGTTTTCCGGCAGCATGCGATAGGGCGCGTCGGCCTGCACATAGACCCGCTTCACCCGGCCCCGGTCCACAAAGTTGTTCACGTAGCTGGAGCCCCAGGCAATCTGCAGGGTGCTGTTGATGTCGCTGATGCTGAGCCCCAGGGCCTTGGCTTTCTGCTGGTCAATGTCGAGCTGGTACTGGGGGCTGTCTTCCAGACCATTGGGACGTACCCCGGCCAGGCGCGGGTCCTGGCTGGCCATCCCCAGTAACTGGTTGCGTGCCTGGATCAGGGCCTCGTGACCCCGACCGGCCTGATCGAGAAGCTGAAAGTCAAAGCCGCTGGCGTTACCCAGCTCCGGAATCGAGGGAGGGTTCAGGGCAAAGATCATGGCTTCGCGGATGCTGGCGAAGAAGCCCATGGAGCGGCCCACTACCTGGTCGACCCCATCCACGGACAAGTCCCGCTCGCTCCAGTCTTTCAGGTTCACAAATGCCAGGCCGGCGTTCTGGCCCTGGCCGGTGAAACTGAAACCGGCAACGGTGAACAGGCCATCCACGGCGGAGGTTTCCTCGTTGAGGTAGTAATTCTCCATCTTCTTCAGCACGTCCACGGTCTGCTCCTGGGTGGACCCGGCGGGCAGGGTGACCAGGGTGAACATGATGCCCTGGTCTTCTTCCGGCAAGAAGCTGGAAGGCAGGCGCATGAAGGAATAACCCAGCACACCCACGATCACCACGTAAATGGCCAGATAACGACCCCGGCGGCCGAGAATCTTTTCCACCCGCCCCTGATACGCCTTGCTGCTGCGATCAAAGGTGCGGTTAAACCAGCCGAAGAAACCTGAATCGGTCTGGTGCTCCGCGTCCTTGGCCTTGAGCATGGTGGCGCACAACGCCGGGGTGAGGATCAGGGCAACCAGCACGGACAGCACCATGGCGGACACAATGGTGATCGAGAACTGGCGGTAAATCGCCCCGGTCGATCCGGGGAAGAACGCCATGGGGATAAAGACCGCGGACAGTACCAGGGCGATACCCACCAGGGCGCCGGTAATCTGCCCCATGGATTTGCGGGTGGCTTCCTTGGGTGGCAGCCCTTCCTCGTGCATGACCCGTTCCACGTTTTCCACCACCACGATGGCGTCATCCACCAGCAGGCCAATGGCCAGCACCATGCCGAACATGGTCAGGGTATTGATGGAGAAACCGAAAGCCGCCAGTACACCGAAGGTGCCGAGCAGCACCACCGGCACCGCAATGGTCGGGATCAGGGTGGCGCGGAAATTCTGCAGGAACAGATACATCACCAGGAAGACCAGGATGATGGCTTCGAACAGGGTGTGGACCACTTCCTCAATGGAGATCTCCACGAACGGGGTCGTATCGTAGGGATAGTCCATTTCCATCTTTTCCGGGAAGAAGGGTTTCAATTCTTCCAGGCGGGCGCGCACCGCATCAGCGGTATCCAGCGCGTTGGCCCCGGAGGCCAGGCTGATGGCCAGACCGGCGGCAGGCTGGCCGTTATAGCGGCCCACCACATCATAGTTCTGGGCCGCCAATTCCACCCGCGCCACATCACGCAGAAACACCTGGGAACCATCCGGATTGACCTTGAGCAGGATATTCTCGAACTGCTCGGTACTTTGCAGGCGGGTCTGGGCAATGATGTTGGCGTTCAGTTGCTGGCCTTCCACCGCCGGGGCACCCCCAAGCTGGCCGCTGGCCACCTGGTTGTTCTGTACCTGAATGGTCTGGGTAATGTCCTGGGGCGTCAGATCGTATTTGTTGAGCTGGTTCGGATCGAGCCAGATGCGCATGGCATAGGGAGAGCCGAACAGCTGGATCTTGCCCACACCCGGTACCCGGCTGATCGGGTCCTGCACATTGGAGGCCACATAATCGGCCAGATCGGCCCGGGTAAGGCTGCCGTCCTCGGAGGAAAACGACACCACCATCAGGAATGAATCCGAGGATTTGCTCACCTGCAGACCCTGCTGTTGCACTTCCTGTGGCAGTAGCGGTGTGGCCAGTTGCAGCTTGTTCTGCACTTGAACCTGGGCAATATCCGCGTCGGTCCCCGGGGCGAAGGTGAGCGTGATCTGGGCGTTGCCGAAGGAATCGCTGCTGGAACCGATATAGAGCAGATTATCGATACCGCTCATCTGCTGCTCAATCACCTGGGTGACCGAGTCTTCCACGGTTTTTGCCGAGGCCCCCGGGTAGTTACCGGCAATGGTCACCGCGGGCGGGGCCACTGCCGGGTACTGTTCCACCGGCAGGGTGTAAATAGCCAGGGCACCGGCCATCATCATGATGATGGCGATAACCCAGGCAAAAATCGGGCGGTCAATAAAGAATCTGGCCATGGTATTCCCGTTTCTCGTTACGTCGAGTTAGTGTGCGCCCAGTGAGCCGCGTGCGGTTATTGTCCCGTGCCTTGAGCCCCGCCTTGCGCAGCGGGTGCCTGGGAGGGTTGTGACTGCTGTTCGGTATCTACCGGGCTGACCGGAATACCCGGCTGAATTTTCTGCAGCCCATCCACGATCAGGCGATCCCCGTCTTTCAGGCCACTGGCAATCAGCCACTCACTGCCCACGGCCCGTTCGGTGACCACGTTCACTTTTTTCACCGTATTGTTCTCGTCAATCAGCATGGCGCTGGCCTGACCAGTAGGGTCACGGGTAATGCCTTTCTGGGGCACCAGAATGGCATCGTCGCGCTGGCCCTCCGGAAGCCGGCCGCGCACAAACATGCCAGGCAACAGATCACCATCCGGGTTGGGGAAGAGGGCGCGCAGGGTCACCGAGCCGGTGCTTTCGTCCACTGCATATTCGGAGAATTGCAGGGCACCGGCCTTGCTGTACTCGCTGCCGTCTTCCAGGATCAGGGTAATGCGTGCTTCATCATCACTGACCTGCTGCAGTTCACCGGCTTCCATGGCCTGGCGCAGACGGCGCAGCTCAATGCTGGACTGGGTCAGGTCCACGTAAATGGGGTCCAGCTGGCGGATGGTGGCCAGGGCGTTGGCCTGGTTGGCGGTGACCAGGGCGCCGGCAGTGACGGTGGAGCGCCCGATGCGGCCGCTGATCGGTGCCTCAATGGTGGCGTAGTCCAGGTTGATCTGCGCGCTTTTCAGGTTGGCGCGGGCGGCGGCCACCGCGGCCTTGTTCTCGTCCAGGGCAGCTTTGGCTTCGTCATATTCCTGTTGGCTCACGGAGCGGCGTTCCAGCAGGGTCTTGAAGCGATCCACGCGCAGGGTGTTGGAGTTCAGGGTGGCCTGGGCCCGTGCCAGCTCCGCCCGTGCAGAGTCCACGGCAGCCTGGTAGGTCCGGGAGTCGATCTTGTAGAGAGGTTGCCCGGCTTCCACCTTCTGGCCTTCCTCGAACAGGCGCTGTTCGATCACGCCGCTGACCTGTGGGCGCACTTCGGCAATCTGGTGAGCGGTGGTGCGCCCGGGCAGCTCCCGGCTGAGGGTGGTGGATTGAGCCTTTACCGTAATGAAGCCAACCTGCGGCGCCTGTTGCTGCTGTTGCTGTCCGGCCTGGTCGCCGTCACTGCAACCGCCGAGCTGCAGGGCAAGGGCGCCTGCCAGGAAGGAGAGAATCAAACCGCTGCGCATAATCACCTCTAGTTTTAATACACGCCGTCAGGCACCGGCTCGGTGAGCGGGCGCTGCTTGCAGGAAATATGAATCAGGTTCAGTATATACATTCAGTGATGTATGTATAGACCCGAACGCGGAATCCATTTGATTTTTTCACGTCCATAAGAGTCTCCCATGGTCAGGCGAACGAAGGCAGAAGCGCTGCAAACCCGGGCTCAGATCCTGGATGCCGCCGAGCAGGTTTTTCACCGTAAAGGGGTACTGTCCGCCTCTTTAAAGGATATTGCCAGCGAGGCCGGGGTGACGCGAGGGGCGATCTACTGGCACTTCAAAAACAAGCATGATGTGTTCATGGCCATGGTGGATCGCAGTCGTCTGCCGTTCGACAGCCTGGCGGAGCGGGCAGAGGACGCCAGCGAGCCGGATCCACTGGGGCGCCTGCGCGAGTTTATGGTCTTTCTGTTACAGCAAGCGGTCTGTGATCCCGGCCAGCGACGGCTTTTCGAGATCATGTTCCAGAAATGCGAGTTCAGCGGTGAGAATGCCGATTTGCTGGATCGCCAGCGTGAGGCCTGTCGGGACTCCTCCGCGCGGTTGGCACGGACCTTTGCCAACGCCATTGCCCGCGGCCAGCTCCCGGAAAGTCTGGATACGGGAAAGGCCGTTAGCTGGTTACACAGCCAGCTCACCGGCGTGATCATGACCTGGCTACTCGATCCAGAGGTGCTGGACATGGAGCGGGTAGCCACGGATTTTGTCGATACCTGCCTGTTCGCCCTGCAGCATGCTCCCTCCCTGCGTCAGCGTCCCGGAGATTGATCCCGGCCCCTGAAGATCCCACTGAAATACCGGTCCGCATTTCCGATGGTCGGTCTGGGCAGAGCACATACCCAGTGGTATGTTTTTGGACCTGCCGAGATAAAAGCGCCTTTCCAGCCAACTTCAGATTTCGTTTCAAAAAACGAAACGTCATTCCAAAATAGTATTGACGACCCTCCCGAGCCATGTCAGATTGACTGGCGAGTCAACATCTTGTTTCCGCTGAAGGGCGGTGGGACCGCCGATTCCCTTCAGCATTCGCTACAGCAGCAACACAAATAAAAGGCGCTTATAAAAGCGCCGCGGGAGAGCACAACATGTTTGATCGGCACTATGCGGTCTGGCCGGAGAATATGCCGCGCCACCTCAGCCTGCCGCAGACCAGCCTCTATACCAATCTGGAGGTTTCGGCCCTGCGTTATCCCCACCGGGATGCAATCAACTATTACGACAGCCCCATCACGTTCGCGGAGCTCAAGCAGCAGGTGGATGCCCTGGCGGGTTACCTGCAATCGCTGGGCGTGGAGAAGGGTGACCGGGTGCTGCTGTTCATGCAGAACGCCCCCCAGTTCATCATCAGTTACTACGCCATCCTCCGTGCCAATGCCATTGTGGTGCCGGTGAACCCCATGAACCGGGCCGCCGAACTGGAGCATTACCTGGAGGATACCGATGCTGCCGTGGCCATCTGTGGCCAGGAATTGTTGCCGGCGGTGGCCCCGGTGGTGGGCATGGTGAACCTGCGCCATGTGATCGTGGCGGCCTACAGCGATTACCTCACCCGTGACACGGACCTGCCGCTGCCCGCCGAGGTGGAAGCGCCGGCAGTAGCGCTGAATCATCCCGCGCACATTGCCTGGAAAGACGCCATTGGCGCCGGTGAATCCCCCGGCGAACTGTTGGTCGGCCCGGACGATCTGGCGGTGTTTCCCTACAGCTCCGGGACCACCGGGGCGCCAAAGGGGTGCATGCACACCCATGGTTCGGTGATGGCCACCTGTGTCCAGGGGGCGATCTGGAGTCATGGCACCACCGAGTCGGTGACCCTGGCCACGCTGCCGTACTTTCATGTGACCGGCATGCAGGGCTCCATGAATACGCCGATCTATGGCGGCTCATTGATCGTCTTGATGACCCGCTGGGATCGTCGCGTGGCGGCCACGCTGATTGAGCGTTACAAGGTCAGCCGCTGGGTGAATATCGTCACCATGGCCATCGATCTGCTCTCCGATCCGGACGTGGAGAAATATGACCTGTCTTCCCTGGAAAATATTGGCGGTGGCGGGGCGGCCATGCCCGCGGCAGTCTCCGACAAACTCTTCCAGCTCACCGGACTGCGTTACATGGAAGGCTATGGCCTGTCCGAAACCATTGCCGGCACCCACATCAATCCCACCGACAACCCCAAGTCCCAGTGTCTGGGGATTCCGGTATTCGATATCGATTCACGCATTGTGGCAGTGGAAGACGACGGCCAGACCGGCAGGGAACTGGGGCCGGGTGAAGTGGGGGAAATCCTCATCCATGGCCCGCAGGTATTCCAGGGCTACTGGAAGCGTCCCCAGGAAACGCAAAAGGTGTTTGTCGAGCTGGATGGCAAGCGTTTCTTCCGCACCGGTGATCTGGGTTACCACGACGAAGAGGGCTATTTCTTCATCGTCGATCGGGTCAAACGGATGATCAACGCGTCCGGCTTCAAGGTCTGGCCCGCCGAGGTGGAAAGCCTCATGTACCGCCACCCGGCCATCCAGGAAAGCTGCGTGATTTCCACTCCCCACCCCCGTCGCGGTGAAACCGTGAAAGCCTGTGTGGTTCTGCGCAACGAGATGAAAGGCACGCTCACCGAGCAGGCCATCATCGACTGGTGCAAGGAAGAAATGGCCGCCTACAAGGTGCCAGAGGTGGTGGAGTTTCGCGATGAGCTGCCCCGTTCGCCCACCGGCAAGGTGATGTGGCGAGCACTGCAGGAGCAGGAATGGGCCAGTGAGCAGAAACAGCAGGCTTGCTAGCAGGACAACACCCGGTCAGCACCACAATAAAACCTACGCGGCAGCGCTACGTCGCAGGGGCTGACATAACAAAGGAAAAACGGGAAACGCCAATGCCACTGAGCGGCGGGTCCCCCATACAGGAGGCTTTGCCTTGGACTTATTCATGCAGCAAGTGCTTAACGGCCTGACGCTGGGCAGCATCTACGGGCTGGTGGCCCTGGGGCTGACCCTGGTGTACGGCATTTTGCACGTACCGAACTTTGCCCACGGGGCGCTCTATATGGTGGGCGCCTATGTGTCCTACGTGATCATGGTCGATTTTGGCGCCAACTATTGGCTGGCCATGCTTGGCGCCGCCGTTGCTGTGGCGTTGCTGGCGGTGTTGTGCGAGCGACTGGTGTTCAACCCCTTGCGTGATGCGCCGCCAATCCACGACAAGATTGCCGCCATCGGCATCATGCTGTTTCTGGAAGCGCTGGTGCAGATGCACTGGGGCGCGGAATTCCGCCGCATGCCCACGCCTTACACCGGCATTGTGGAATTTGCCGGCCTGACCCTGCCGGCCCAACGGATACTGATCATTGTCGGCGCCTTCTCGCTGATGGCGGTGTTGCACCTGTTCCTGAAGAAGACCCTGACCGGCTCCACCATTGTGGCTATGGCCCAGAACCGGGAAGGGGCCTTCCTGGTGGGGATCGATGCCAACCGGGTGGCGATGATGACCTTTGCCATCTCCGGGGTGCTGGCGGCGGTGGGGGCCACCCTGTTCGCGCCGATTAACCTGGTGTATCCGGCCATGGGGCATCTGCTGATCATGAAAGCCTTTGTGATCATCATCCTCGGCGGCATGGGTTCCATTCCCGGTGCCATTGTCGGCGGCTTGATCATCGGTTTTGCGGAAGCCTTTGGTGGCTTCTACATCTCCACCGACTACAAGGACATCATCGCCTTCGCCTTGCTGGTGGTGATTCTCTCCATCAAGCCCACCGGTCTGTTCACCAAGGGGGTGCGCTAATGAACGCCCTGCACAAGATTTCCGATTTTTTCATGACGCCGGCGATGAAGATCGTGATGATCCTGGCGGCACTGCTGTTCCCCTTCGTGGCGAGCAATGAATACCAGATCTACGTGATGGCACTGGCATTTGTCTGGGCCATTGCGGTCTACGGCATGAATATCATCACCGGGCTTTGTGGCCAGTTGAATCTGGCCCATGGCGGCTTCTTTGCCATCGGCGCCTATACCCTGGCGATTCTCACCGTGGATCATGGTTGGGCGTTCTGGTGGGCCTTTGTGGCAGCGGGTATTGCCGGCGCCCTGTTGGGCTTCCTGGCAGGGGTGGTGTCGTTGCGCCTGAAAGAGCACTACTTCGCCATCTTTACCCTCTGTGTGGGCTTCATCATTTATCTGTTGATCGATAAATGGGAGGAGCTGACCCACGGTGCCCTGGGCATTATCAATATTCCGGCGCCGAGCGGATTCGGCCTGGTGGATTTCACCGAAACCACGCCGTTCTATTACTTGGCTCTGGTGTTCATGGTGCTGTCCATCTGGCTGGCGGCGCGGATTGCCAACTCCCTGTTGGGCCGAAGTTTCCGTGCCATTCGTATCAGTGACGAGCTGGCCGCGTCCCTGGGTATCAACCTGATGCGCAACAAGGTACTGGCATTCGTGCTGTCCACCACCTACGCCAGTGTGGCCGGTGCGTTGTATGCCGGCATGGTGCGCTTTATCGGCCCGGCAGAAGCCGACGTGGTGCATACCTTCGACATGATTACCTTCCTGCTGGTGGGTGGCATCGGCACCCTGATGGGGCCGCTGTTCGGCACCCTGGCGATTACCTGGCTGACCCAGTCCCTGCAGTTCCTGGAAGAGTACCGGATGATCGTGTTCGGCCCGCTGCTGGTGGTGCTGGTGATCTTTTTCCCTCGCGGTGTGGTGGGCACCTTCCTGACCTGGCGTGGTCGCCGTCTGGCCGCAGCCCATGAAACCGCCCAAAAGGAATCTGCCAGCGAAAAAAAGTCGCAGACGAAAAAGGCGGTAACACCTCGCAATCAGGAGGCCGGTAACCATGCTTAAGATCAATAACCTGACCAAACGGTTCGGTGGTCTGGCGGCGGTGAACAACGTCAGCATCGAATTCGACGCCAACAAGATCAACGCCATCATTGGCCCCAACGGTGCGGGGAAAAGCACTTTCTTCAATCTGGTGGCCGGCGCCATGGCGCCCACGGAAGGCTCCATCGAATACCAGGGTATGGATATCACCGGTATGGCCTGTGACCGCATTGCCCGGCTGGGTATCGCGCGGACCTTCCAGACCACCTCACTGTTCGATGAATCTACTGTGCTGGACAACCTGATCGTGGGCCACCGTCTTCGCACCCAGTCGCGCCTGTGGGACGTGATCATCAACTCCAAGCGTCTGCGTGATGAAGAGAAAAAATGTCGTTCCCGGGCCCAGGAAGTGCTGGATTTCGTCGGCCTGTCCCATATCGGTCACCGCATTACTGCGGACATCAGCCAGGAAGAAAAAAAGCGCGTGGCCTTTGCGCTGGCCCTGGCCACCGACCCGGAGCTGGTACTGCTGGATGAACCCGCCGGTGGCATCAACCCGGAGGAGACCGAGAACCTGGCAGCACTGATCCGCAAGATGGTGGAGCACGGCGTCACCGTCTGCCTGATTGAGCACAAGATGGACATGATCATGAGCCTGGCGGACAAGATCATGGTGCTGGACCACGGTGAAAAAATTGCCGAAGGCACCCCGGAACAGATCCGCAACAATCCGGTGGTAATCGAAGCCTATCTGGGGAGTGATGACGATGCTGCAGCTTAACGATGTGGAAGCCCGCTACGGCAGCTTCAAGGCCCTGGAAAAAGTCTCCATGACCGTGGGCGAGGGTGAACTGGTGGTGTTGCTGGGCGCCAATGGCGCTGGCAAGAGCACCCTGTTCAACACCATCAGCGGCCTACTCAAACCCACCGCCGGCAAAATTTCCCTGAATGGCAAGGATGTCACCGGCCTGAAGCCCTCTGGCCTGGTACAAAGTGGCGTGGTGCAGTGTCCGGAGGGACGCAAGGTGTTCCCGGAAATGTCGGTGCTGAAAAACCTGATGCTGGGTGCCTATGTGCATCGCCGGGACAAGGCCGCCATGAAGAAGACGCTGGACCAGGTGCTGGCGTTGTTCCCGATCCTGGATGAGAAGAAGGATCATCCCGCCGGATCCCTCAGTGGCGGCCAGCAACAGATGGTGGCCATTGGTCGCGCCATGATGGGGCGGCCGAAACTGCTGCTGCTGGACGAGCCTTCTCTGGGGCTGGCCCCGCTGGTCGTGAAGCAGATGTTTGAAACCATCAAGGGCATCAACGAACAGGGCACCACAGTGTTGCTGGCGGAGCAGAATGCCTTCGCCGCACTGAAAATTGCTCACCGCGCCTACGTGATCGAAAACGGTCGCCTGGTGATGGAGGGTGATAAAGACGCGATGCTGGGTAATGAAGAAATTCGCAAGGCCTACATCGGGGCCTGAGGCGATCACCCGCAACGTGTGCGCTACACAACAAGATTGAAATAATAACGGGAGAGTTTCATGAGCAACGGAAAAAATACACTGGTTAAGCGCTTCTGCCGTCTGGCCTGCGCCAGCGCCATCGCACTGGCCGCCAGCGGCGCACAGGCGGCCGAAACCGTGACCATCGGTTTCACCGGGCCACTGAGTGGCGGTGCCGCCTTGTACGGGCAGAACACCCTGGAAGGCCTGCAAATGGCTGCCCGGGAAATCAACGACAAGGGTGGTTTCAAGGTGGGTGATGACACCTACGAGATCAACCTGGTATCCCTGGATGACAAGTACGCCCCCAGTCAGGCGGCGGTGAACGGCAAGCGCCTGGTGCAGCAGTACAATGCACCGGTGATCTTTACGCCGCATTCCGGTGGCACCTTTGCCCTGCAAGCGTTCAATGAGCGGGATGATTTCCTGGTGATGTCCTATACCTCGGTGCCCACTGTGACCGAGAAGGGCAATGAACTGACCGTGCGTATCCCGCCCACCTTTACCGGCTACATGAAGCCGTTCACCAAGATCGCCATGGAACAGAATGGCAAGAAAGTGGCCATCGCCAATGCCACCCATGACTACGCCAAGTACTGGACCAAGGCATTCGTGCCCACCTGGGAAGCCATGGGCGGCACCGTGGTGGCGGATAACCCCATGGACTACAACAAGTCGGCGGACTTCTATACCGGCGTCAGCAAGGTGCTGGCAGAGAAGCCGGACGTGCTGTTCATTGGCGGGGCGTCCGAACCCACAGCGCTGGTGGCCAAGCAGGCCCGCCAGCTGGGCTTCAAAGGCGGCTTCGTGATCATGGACCAGGCCAAGATGGGCGAAATGTCCAAGATCATTGGCGGCTACAAGATGCTGGAAGGCTCCGTGGGTGTGGTCCCGCTGACCATGTACGAGGAGCAGGGCGCCAAGGATTTTGTTGCCAAGTACCACACGCAGAATGACGGCAAGGATCCCACCACCGAAGTGGCCTACAACTATTTCGCCATGCATACCGTGGTTCAGGCAATGAAGGAAGCCGGTACCGTGGAGGACGCCAAGGCAATCCGGGCGGCCATGGGCGATGCGCTGAAAAACCTGGCGGAGGAGCATAACCCCTACGGCGTGACTGAAATCGATGCCAAGGGTGGCATGATGGCCGATCCCAACATCGCTACCGTCAAGAAAGGTGGCACCGTTGAGCTGCAGCGTATTTCCGAGGTGCTGGGCGAGTAACCTGGCGAGGAGGGGAAGCAGGGCGCCTGGCGCCCTGTTTTTTCGTCTTCTTCAGATAATGAAATATTATTCCAAAATAATTGAAAGCGGTCCGGCTTTGCTTATACTGGGGGCAGTTAACAGTTATGTGCGTCGCCATTAGGCATCGCAGATCAGTGTTATCAAGCGGCAATGAAATACCTGTGCAATAGCAGTGGTCCTCTGCCGCAGGAGCGTAGCGCAGTGGAGCAACGACCGCAGGTCGGCCCGAAGGGTGAGCGGAGCGAATAACGTCGCTGGCGGCGCGATAACAGTTTCGAGGCACGAGTTTCGAGTCGCGAAAACCGGAAACCTCCGCGCTTTGAGGTTTTGTCTTTCGAAACTCGTTTCTCGCAACTCGCAACGGTTTTCGCGCCGCCAGCGACGCTCCTGCAACCTGCAAGGTTGATAGCACGTCGAGATTTCATCTTCCTGACCCGGCCTCAGACCGGGCAGGTACTGCCTGGCTTCACCGGAGCATGGCAGTTCAATGAGGAGAGTACTATGAGTCATCCGGTCAGCCTCAGTCGTGATAGCGATATTGGCGTAATCCGAATCAACTATCCCCCCGTCAATGCGCTGGGCCATGGGGTCCGGGAAGGACTGCAGAACTGTCTGCGCGAGGCCCTGGCGGACGATGGCATCCAGGCGGTAGTGGTGATCGGCGAGGGCAAGACCTTCCCGGCCGGCGCCGATATCCGTGAATTCGGCAAGCCGCCCCAGCAGCCGGTACTGCCCGCGGTGATTGATGAATACGAAGCCAGCGACAAGCCGGTGATCGCTGCCATCCATGGCACCGCCCTGGGTGGCGGGCTGGAAGTGGCGCTGGGCTGCGATTATCGCGTGGCCCTGGACAGCGCCCGCCTGGGTCTGCCGGAAGTGAAGCTGGGCCTGCTGCCCGGTGCCGGTGGCACCCAGCGCCTGCCGCGTCTGGTGGGGGCACAGAAAGCCCTGGAAATGATCGTGGGCGGCAACCCGATCAAGGCAGCCGAGGCCCGGGAGCTGGGTCTGGTGGACGAGGTGGTCAGTGGCGATCTGCTGGAGGGCGCACTGGCCTTTGCCCGCAGGCTGGTGGCCGATGGCGCGCCGCTGCGAAAACTCTCCGAACTGGACGTGCCCGGGGATACCAGTGCCGAGCTGTTCGAGCATTTCGAGCAATCCATTGCCAGAAAACAGCGCGGCTTCAAGGCGCCGTTTTCCTGTATCAAGGCGGTCAAGGCAGCGGTGGAGTTGCCCTACGACAAGGGCGTGGAGCGGGAACGGGAGCTGTTCTTCAAGCTGCTGGTTTCCAGCGAATCCGCGGCCCAGCGTCATGTGTTCTTTGCCGAACGGGAAGTGGCCAAGGTGCCAGGGCTCGACAAGGACACCCCCAAGCGCGAGATCAAGCAGGCGGCGGTGATCGGCGCCGGCACCATGGGTGGCGGTATCGCCATGAACTTCGCCAATGCGGGCATTCCGGTGAAGATTCTCGAGGTGAAAGAAGAGGCCCTGGAAAAGGGCATCGCCATCATCCGCAAGAACTACGAAAACACCGCGAAGAAAGGCCGCATTACCCAACAGCAGGTGGAGCAGCGCATGGCGCTGATTCAGCCCACCCTCAGCTACGACGACCTGAGCGATGTGGACCTGGTGATCGAAGCGGTGTTCGAGAACATGGACGTAAAAAAGGCCGTGTTCAGTGAGCTGGATCGGGTCTGTAAACCCGGCGCCATTCTCGCCACCAACACCTCCACCCTGGACGTGAACCGCATTGCCAGCTTTACCCGCCGTCCCGAAGACGTGATGGGCATGCACTTCTTCAGCCCCGCCAACGTGATGAAGCTGCTGGAAAACGTGCGTGGCGAAAAAACCTCCGATGAAGTGATCGCCACTGTCATGGACCTGAGCCGTCGCATCGGCAAGGTCGGTGTGCTGGTGGGCGTGTGCCATGGTTTCGTCGGCAACCGCATGCTGCACAAGCGCCAGGCTGAGGCCATTCAACTGGTCAACGAAGGCGCCAGCCCGGAGCAGGTGGACAAGGTGCTGTTCGATCTGGGCTTCCCCATGGGGCCGTTTGCCATGTCTGATCTGGCCGGTATGGATGTGGGCTATCGCATCCGCGAGGAACTGCGCAAGGAAGACCCGGATAACGCACCGCCGCGCAACTGGACTGACGAACTGGTGGAAGCCGGTCGTCTCGGTCAGAAAACCCAGGCTGGCGTTTTTGACTATAAAGACGGCGACCGCACCCCTGTTCCTTCACCGGCTGTTGAGAGCATTATTGCTACATATCGTAGTGATAACGGGATCAACCCCCGTGAAATCAGCGACCAGGAAATCCTGGAGCGCTGCATGTACGTGATGGTCAACGAGGGGGCGAAGATCCTGGAAGAGGGCATCGCCGCTCGCCCGCTGGATGTGGATGTGATCTGGATCTACGGCTACGGCTTCCCGGTGTACCGCGGCGGTGTGCTGTTCTGGGCGGACCAGGTGGGTGTGAAAACCATCCACGACAAGATCAACGAGATCTATCAGCAAACCGGCTCGGATGCCTGGAAGCCGGCCAAACTGCTCAGCGACCTGGCAGAGCAGGGCAAGGGCTTTTACAAGTAATCTGAATAACGAACGGCTGCAGAGGGAGTCAGTTGAAAGTTAAAAGTTGAAAGTTAAAACGCGAATTAGTGGGGTTGCCAACTGAATAGGGACTGAGCCGCGCCGCCTGACTTTAATTTGTAGCAAATAAAGTCTGGGTCGCGGCCACCGAGTTTCTCGATTGCTGGTGACCTTGACCGCGCTTTTAAACTTTGAACTTTATACTTTCAACTCGATGACCACGGTGGTGAAAACGCTCAACAACCTTTCAAGAGGTTCTGAAAGATGGATATCAACTACACCCCGGAAGAACTGGCGTTTCGCGATGAAGTGCGCGCCTTTCTGGATGAAAAGCTGCCCAAGGACATCGCCAGCAAGGTCAAGAACAGCCAGCACCTGGGCAAGGAAGACACCATCCGCTGGCAGAAAATCCTTAACGAAAAGGGCTGGATGGCCATGCATTGGCCCACAGAGCACGGCGGCACAGGCTGGTCTCCCATCCAGAAGCACATCTTCGAGGAAGAGTGCGCCGAGTATGGCGCTCCTACCGTGCTGCCTTTCGGCGTGAACATGGTGGCGCCGGTGCTCATCAAGTTCGGCACCGACGAGCAGAAACAGAAATACCTGCCGCCCATCCTCAACAGTGATGTGTGGTGGTGTCAGGGCTACTCGGAGCCGGGTGCCGGCTCTGATCTGGCCGGCCTGAAAACCAAGGCGGTTCGCGAAGGCGACCACTATGTGGTTAATGGCCAGAAAACCTGGACTACCCTGGGGCAGCATGCGGACTGGATCTTCTGTCTGGTACGTACCGATCCGAATGCCAAGAAACAGGAAGGGATTTCCTTCCTGCTGATCGATATGGAAACTCCGGGCATCACCGTACGTCCGCTGATTACCCTGGACGGCGAGCACGAAGTGAACGAAGTGTTCTTCGACGACGTAAAAGTGCCGGTGGAAAACCTGGTCGGTGAAGAGAACAAGGGCTGGACCTGCGCCAAGTACCTGCTGACTTTCGAGCGTACCGGTATTGCCGGTGTGGGCCAGTCCAAGGCGGCGCTCAAGCACTTGAAAGAGGTGGCTCGCAAGGTCCAGCAGAACGGCAAACCGTTGATTGAAGACCCGCTGTTCCGCAACCGTCTGGCGGATGTGGAAATGGAGCTGATGGCACTGGAAATGACCAACCTGCGTACCGTGGCCGCAGCCCAGGCGGGCGGTGTCCCCGGCGCAGAAAGTTCTTTCCTGAAAATCATGGGCACCGAACTGCGTCAGGAAATTACCGACCTGTTCCGTCGTGCGGCGGGTCCCTACGCCCAGCCGTTCCTGCCGGAAACCTTTGACGCAGATTACGACGGTGAAATGGTGGGCCCCGACTTTGCCAACAGTGTTTCCACCAAGTACTTCAACATGCGCAAGCTGTCGATCTTCGGCGGCTCCAATGAAATTCAGAAGAACATCATCGCCAAGATGATTCTGGGACTGTAAGGAGACGACCATGGACTTCAAACTGAGCGACGAACAACGCATGCTCGAGGAAACCGTGGGCCGTCTGGTTCGCGATGGTTACCCCTTCGACGTACGCGAAAAAGCCCGCACCAGCGAGTTGGGTTATTCAACAGAAATGTGGCAGCAGTTCGCCGAACTGGGCCTGCTGGGTGTGCCATTTTCCGAAGACTTCGGTGGCTTCAATGGCGGCGGCCCGGAACTGATGGTAGTGGCTGAAGGCTTTGGTCGCGGCCTGGTGCTGGAACCCTATCTTGCCACTGTGGTGCTCAGTGGCACCCTGATCAATGCCCTGGGTAGCGACAGCCAGAAAGAGGCATTGATCAGCGCCATCGTTGGCGGTGAATTGCGCCTGGCCCTGGCCGCCTATGAACCAGAAGGTCGTTATGACCATACCCATGTGGCGACAACGGCGGAAAAGAGCGGCGATGGCTATGTGATCAGCGGTAGCAAGGCGGTGGTCCTGCACGGGGATAGCGCCGACAAGCTGGTCGTGATTGCCCGTACCGCTGGAAATGCCAATGACCGCAAGGGCCTGTCCGCCTTTGTGGTGGATGCTGCCGCCGAGGGCGTGAGCCGCCGCGGTTATGAAACCATTGATGGTCTGCATGCGGCGGAAATTAGTCTCAACAAGGCGCCGGCGGAGCTGCTGGGTGAAGAAGGCAATGCCATTGACGCCCTGGAGAAATCCCTGGCGCTGGGTATCGTTGCCCTCTGTGCGGAAGCCACCGGCGCCATGGAAGTGGCCTGTGACCACACCTTGAACTACATCAAGGAACGTCAGCAGTTCGGCGTGCCCATCGGCAAGTTCCAGGCCTTGCAGCACCGCATGGTGGAAATGCGCATGGAGCTGGAAAAAGCCCGTTCCATGACCATTCTGGCAGCCTGCTCCCTGGAGTTGTCGGCACCGGTATGTGCCAAGCGCCTGGCGGCGGCCAAGGCGATCATCGGCAAGTCCGGGCGCAAGGTGGCGGAAGAAGCCATCCAGCTCCATGGCGGCATGGGCATGATGGAAGAAACCGCCGTGTCTCATTACGCCAAGCGTATCGTGATGATTGATCACCAGCTTGGTGATCTGAGCTATCACATGCAGCAGCTGGAAAACCTGCTGGATGTGGACGAAGACGCTGCGTAACGCAACACGCCAAGGCGGCTTCGGCCGCCTTTTTTGATGATAAAAAATATTTCCTAGCCGTAGGAGCGTCGCTTGCGGCGCGATAAAAGACCAGGATCAAAAGCACTCTCACCACAGAGGGCACAGAGTACACAGAGAAGAACCCGTTTTTTCCTCAGTGATCTCTGTGTCCTCTGTGGTAAATGCCGCTTTTCAGGTTTTGGGTTTATGCACTTCGTGCACCCTGCGGGCCGCCCTGGCGGGCGTTACCTGCACTTCGTTCCGGTTCGCGCCGCAAGCGACGCTCCTACAGGTAGGTTTGAAATCCGGGAGAGCACCATGACGATCAACCGCCAGATTATTCTGTCCGAGTACCCCAAAGGCATGCCGCAGGCTGAGCATTTGCCCCTGCGCGAAGGTGAGATGCCGTCGCCGAAAGACGGGCAGGTTCTGATCAAGACGATCTACCTGTCCCTGGACCCCTACATGCGCGGTCGCATGAGCCCGGCCAAGTCCTATGCCGCCAGTGTGGAGCTAGGTGATGTGATGCAGGGGGCCACCGTGGGGCAGGTGGTGGAGTCGCGGCTGGAAGGCTATGAAGCCGGTGATTACGTGCTCGGCTTCGGGGGCTGGCAGGAATACTCCGTGCAGGGCAAGGCCATGCTGCGCAAGCTGGATCCGAAGCAGGCGCCCATCAGCACCGCCGTCGGGGTGCTGGGCATGCCGGGCTTTACCGCCTATGCCGGCCTGCTGGAAATCGGCCAGCCGAAAGAAGGCGAAACCGTGGTCGTGTCCGCCGCCAGCGGGGCCGTGGGGCAGGTGGTTGGTCAGATCGCCAAGCTGAAAGGCTGCCGTGTGGTGGGCGTGGCCGGGGCGCCGGACAAGTGCCAGCATGTGGTTGAGGCCTATGGCTTCGATGCCTGCGTCAACTACAAAGACGAGGATTTTGACGCGCAGCTCAAGGCAGCGTGCCCGGATGGCATCGATATCTATTTCGAAAACGTTGGCGGCAAGGTGTTCGATGCGGTGATGAAGCAGGTCAACGATTTCGCCCGCATTCCCCTGTGTGGTCGCATCGCCCACTACAACGATACCGAAGCGCCTCAGGGACCGGATCAGTTGCCCGCGTTTCTGACCAAGCTGTTGGTCAAGCGGATCCTGATCAAAGGCTTTATCCAGTTCGATTACGCCCACCTGATGAAGGACTTTATCCGTGACATGAGTACCTGGATGCAGGCTGGAAAAATTCAGTACCAGGAAGATATCGTCCAGGGTCTGGAAAACACCGTGGATGCCTTCCAGGGCCTGTTGACCGGACGTAATCGCGGCAAGCTGCTGGTGCAGGTCAGCGAGGACCCCACCCGGTAATGGCGTCGGTAGAGGCCCAGGTCGAACGGTTGTTCGACCGTTATGGGCCACGCTACCGCTGGCTGGCCACCATAACCGTGATGCTCGGCACCATGTCCGTGGTGCTGGCGTCCACCATTATCAATGTGGCCATTCCCACCATCATGGTGGAGTTTCGGCTGGCCCAGGATCAGGTGCACTGGCTGGCCACCGGCTTTCTTGCTGCCATGACCGTGGGCATGCTGCTCAATGCCTGGTGTGCCCAGCGATTCGGTGCCCGTGGTGCCTATCTGCTGGCCATGGGGTTGTTTATCGTCGTGTCCATTATCGGTGCTGTCAGTGAGCAGTTTCCTCTGCTGGTGGCGGCCCGTATCGGACAAGGTCTGTTGGCCGGGCTGGTACAACCGTTGGCCATGATTACCATCTTTCAGGTCTTCCCGCTTAACCGGCGCGGCCAGGCCATGGGAATCTATGGGCTTGGCGTGGTGTTGGGGCCGGCGATTGCCCCTGCCATCGGAGGGGTGCTGGTGGATACCCTGTCCTGGCGGGCGGTGTTCCTGGTGGTACTGCCGGCCTGTGTGGTGGGCATGGTGATGGCCTGGCGCTACCTGCCCGGCAAGGATCGCCAGCTGGCACCGGTTCGCCTCGACCGTGCTGGCGTGCTGTTGCTGGCCCTGGGTATCACGGCAGTGCTGTGGGGTCTGGCCAATGGCCATCGCCGTGGTTGGAGCGACCCCTGGTTGCTGACCACGTTGCTTGTTGGCACTGTCTCGTTGGCATGGTTTGTGGTGTGGCAGCGGCGCCATGCCCACCCTCTCATGGATCTGAGGGTCTTTGCGTATCCGGGCTTCACGGGCAGCTTTCTCATGTCCATGGTGATTGGTGCCGGGGTGTTCGCCTCCACCTATGTGACGCCGCTGTATTTTCAGCAGGTACTGGGCGAAAGCGCCGCCAGTGCCGGCCTGATGTTGATGCCGGCGGGACTGGCCATGGCGTTCACCTTTCCGGTGGCCGGACACCTGACCGACCGATTTTCCGAGACCCGCATCATGATCATCGGTCTGCTGTTGTTTGTCCTCAACATGGCGCTGATGGCGGGTGCCACCTTGGCGACATCGGCGGTATGGCTGGTGTGGTGGACCCTGCTGGGCAGGGTGGGGCTGGGGTTGATGATGCCGCCATCGTCCACCGGGGCACTGGGCTTGCTGCCACCGGCATTGATTCCACAGGGCTCGGGCATTTTCAATTTCGCCCGGCAGATCGGCGGTGCCCTGGGCGTGAATCTGTGCGCCCTTTGCATACAATTTTTCAGTGATCGCTATGGGCAGACTGATCCTGGGTTGTCGCTGGCAGAGGCCTTTGAATTTGGTTTTGATCGGGCTTTCTGGTTGTTGTTAATCGTTTTCCTGCTGTCGTTGTGGCCCTTGCATGCCATGCGGCAGGGCTTGATAAAGAGACACTGTTATGACGGATAAACCTCGCATTCTGATCGTCGGTGCCGGTGCCATCGGCAGCTTTTATGGGGCCATTCTTAAACGGGCTGGCTGTGAGGTGAGTGTGGTGCTGCGCTCGGATTATGACGCGGTTAAGGAGGGCGGCTTTCGTTTTACCAGCCCCCTGGGGGAGTTGTCCTGGCAGCCGGAGCGGGTGTATCGCCCGGATGACACCCCGGACGCGTTTCCCGATTATGTTCTGCTCTGCGTCAAGGTGTTGCCCGGCATGGATCGTGCAGCGCTGGTGCGTCCCTGGATGGGCGACCACACCGGCCTGGTGCTGATTGAGAATGGCCTGGATATCGAACGGGAGCTGGCCGATGCCTATCCGCAGCATCCCCTGGTGAGCTGTCTGGCATTTATCGCTGTCAGCCGCACGGGCCCCGGTGAGGTTCATCATCAGGCCTACGGCCAACTGGTAATGGGCAATTTTCCCGCGGGGTTTGATGAGCACTGCCGCCGCTTGAGCGCCCTGTTCAGGGAAGGGGGCATTGAGGTTAACGATAGCGAAGCGGTTGTGGGGGAGCGCTGGCGCAAGTGTGTCTGGAATGCGCCGTTCAATCCTCTCAGCGTGCTGTGCAATGGGGCCGATACGTTATCGATTCTTGATGCCCCCGGTGGCGAACACCTGGTCCGTACCATGATGAAAGAAGTGATGGCCGTCGCCGCTGCCGATGGCTATCCGCTCCCGGACGATCTGGTGGAAAAAAATCTGGCCGGTACCCGCAAGATGGGCGCCTACAAAAATTCCATGGCACTGGACTACCTGAACGACCGGCCCATCGAACTGGATGCCATCCTGGGTAATGTGGTGGCGATTGCCGAACGCCATGGAGTGGCTGTCCCTCACTTGAAAACGGTGCTGACCGCACTGCGTATTCGTTACCAATAAGGCGGCGTTCTGTTCGCAGCATGATACAAAACGTCATGTTGCGGTTTTTCTTGTCAACCAGGGATTACGAACAAAGTTTTAGTGCGGAATCCCTGAGCAAAAATCCCCTTTTCAAAAGCCGTTGAATTACTTGGGAATTTGCTGCGTGAAGTATACGTGAATGCAGAAAGTGTCTATTTATCAGGTAGATAAAACGCACCATTATGTGGATTTTTGCTTACAAACGATAACTTGTCCCCGTCCCCGCGCCACTGAATCCTGTCCCCGTAATCAATAGAAAAATCTGCCTCCAAAAACAAGAAACGGGTGAAAGGATGCGCACAATATCGATACAGCGTCTGGCTGTTTTATGTCTGCTTTATCCCCTGCTCAATGCCTGTGAAGACGACCCGGATGTGTTTATCCCTCCGGAGCCGGGTGAGGCGCTGATCTACGCATATCCGTCTGACGGCATGGTGGATCTGCCCCTGGGCAGCAAGTTGCTGCTGACTTTTTCCAGTGCCATTGATGAGGCTGCCGCCAAGGCAGAATGTCAGCCTGACGGTGAAAATTTTGCCGGCGCCCTGTGTCTGGCCGACAGTGAAGGGAACCTGGTGGATCTGTCCAGCGCCCAGGTCTCCAACCGCAACCATACTTTTACCTTTTCCATGTCGGGTCTGCGCCCCGGTGAAGAGTACCGGTTGTGGGTGTCGCCGCAGATCGCCTCCGGCATCGTCAACCTGGATGATCAGGACGGCCCGCTGATTACGTTTCGCACCCGCCAGTACCACCCGCTGCCCGATCAGGTTCCCGAGGTGCTGGCCATCAACCAGGAGAATCCCGGGGCCTATCTGCCGGAGCCGGTTGCAGAAGAGCGTTTCCCGTTCATGGATTTCTCGCCGGTGCGCATCACCTTCACCGAGCCGCTGGTGGAGACCACCGTCCGTTACGGTGACACGGTCAAGCTGGAGCATCAGCAGTCCGGGGAACTGGTGGATGTGAGGATTCTCAATGAGCGCCACTACATCACCCTGGACCCCAAAGAGGACCTGATCGGCGGCGACACCTACACACTCACCCTGCAAGGTCTGGAAGATTTTGATGAAGACGTTCTGGAGACAGTGACCTATGAGCTGACGCCCACGCTGTCCAAGGATGACGTGGTCGATCTCAACCCGCCCATCAAGCAGCTGATGAAAGCCCAGCCGGCCCTGGGGGACCCGGGCTACCCGCAAGCCTCACGGCTGCACGGGTTGCCGCTTAACCAGTTCAACCTGGTTACCGAGGCACTGGGTGTGACCCAGGTAAATGCCATGCCGCTGGTACTGGAGGGCTGGATGGGCCGTCCGGACGTGCATGTGGACGCGGTGCCCGTGGTCGCCCGAGCCGGCCAGCAGCTGCGCATTACCGGTATTGATCCGATCAAGCTGGGTGGCGAGGTGCGCACTCCCATGTTTACCGGCGACATCATCGGCACTTTTGTGACCGACGTGACCGGTTATCTGGTGACCAACCCCTATCGCCCCAAGGGGTTCCAGCCCGATGATGATTATGCGCCGATGTTTGTGTACATGAATTTTGATCTGGCCATGCATGCAGTCGAACCACGGGGCAATGCTTCAGTGAACCAGAACCTGATGCACATCCAGGCGGTTGGCGTGGTGGATGTGAAGGATGGCGCGCTCACCTTCGAGGTATTCCGAACCCTGGAACTGGATATTCTCAGCGGAGCTGCCAAAGTCAGCGCGGACTTTGCACTTGGCGTTCGTGCAGACGTGGACTTCGAGTTCGATCAGTTCAACCGCGACCCACTTCAGGCAACCGGATCGTTCCCGGAACATAATCAGACCCAGGTGGAGCCGAGCAACAACATCGTTGTGGTGTTCAACGAGCCAGTGCATGACGAAGGAATGGAGCAGGTGAAACTGTTCCGTCAGGACAGCAGCGAACCGGTGCCGGTGCAGGTCCGTAGCAGTGGTTCCAACCTGGTGATTACGCCGCTCAATGCGTTGGCGGCCGGGCAGCGCTATTACCTGGATCTTGGCGATGGCTTGAAAGATCAGGACCTGTTTGATCCTTCGCATCTGCAGTTCGTGCCCGGGGATGCCACCGATGGCACGGGTCAGATTGTTTTCGATACGGCCAGCTACGCGGCGGACAATGGTGCGCCGGTACTGCCACCGGTGGTGTTGGGGGCCTACCCGGGCATCGGGTGTGCGTTGGAAGACCGTGGTGTGGAACGCCAGGATGCCGATGGCAACACGGTGCAAATGGCTGGCCGGTGTGTGGGCGGCCTGGCGTCGGACTCACTGTATTACCCCTTCTTCTACGACGTCAGTCGCCCCATCGAGATCAGTTTCAATATGCCCATGGAAATGGCCTCCATGACGTTCGGCACCATTGCCGCCGATGGCCAATCCTGTGAAGGCGGGGCCATGTGTCTGGGTGAGCAGGTGAATGGCCAGTGGCAGAACATCCCCATGTCAGCACGACGCAACAGTCTGCGTCTGCGGGCTCAGCCGGCACCGGATACCATTACGCCCGGCAATGCCTATCGGCTGGTGATCAATGGCGGCGACAGTGGCGAAGCGGTGTTCCGCAGTCATGATCGTTTCGGCAACCTGGGCATCAACACGGACCCACTCAATGGCATGGGCACCTGTGGCCCGCTTTCCAACCAGCCCTGTGTAGGAGGGCCGCCGATTCTGCTCGATTTCACTGCCACCCCGGATGAAGGGGCTGCCTATGCCACTGTTCTGACCCGGGAGTACACCGACGTCAATGGCAATGGCAACTGGGATAACGATGAAGTGGAAGCGGTCAACAACCATGCCCGCGGTCATGTGAAAAGCACCGGTGGGCTGATTGGCGGCGCCAACCTGGATCAAGGTGACCAGATCTTTACCCATGCGGCGTTGCCCATGGCGTTTCTGCCAAAGCAACCGCTGGACCTGAGTTATATCGGTCTGGTCGATGAAGGCAATGGCCGCTGGTGCGCCACCCAGGAAGATGCCGATGGCGAAATCTTCTGTATCCAGACCGTAGGAGAGTCGGCGATTCCGGTGGAGATCAATGCCCAGCATGTGATGGGCACATCTCTGACCGCCAACGCGACGCTGGCCATTCCGATTCTGGGCGATCTGATTCCCTTGCCCCTGGAAACCGGCGCATTGGTGCTCCGCT
>NZ_BDAS01000016.1:0-42867 GCF_001602235.1 Alcanivorax sp. NBRC 102024 | reverse complement strand
GGAAAAGAACGGCAAGCGTCTGCCGGAGAAAGACGACCAATTCACCATCACTACCCAGATCCAGACCCGGGAGGGCTGGCTACCGCATCCGCTAGATGAGGCCCTGCGCCAGGAGGTACAAGGCAAGAAGCTACGCAGCATTCCCGTCACCCTGCCCTTTAATGATCCGGACTTGAACCTGCGGGCGGAGTACACCTTCTTTGAGCGCAAGAGTGGCCGCCCCCTGTGCAGTGGCGACGGGGAGACCTGCCGGCGCCGCACCGACCAGGGCCTGGAGCAGTTACCCTGCCCCTCACCCGACCTATGCGAATTCGGCGCCCACGATCTGTGCAAACCTTACGGGCGGCTGTATGTGCGGATCGGGGAAGAGGATGAACTGGGCTGCTTTGTGTTCCGCACCACCGGATACAACAGCATTCGCACCTTGGCAGCGAGGCTGCGCTACTTCCATGCCATCTCTGGTGGCAACCTGGCCACCCTTCCCCTGGAATTGAAACTGCGCGGGAAGAGCACCACCCAGAGTCACCGGGCGCCGATCTACTACGTGGATCTGACGCTGAGAGCCAATCAATCCATGAAAGAGGCCGTCACCCATGCCCGAGAAGAAGCCAAGGTGATGGAAAATCTGGGGATTAGCCAGGCAGAGCTCGACAAGGTCGCTCAGGCGGGCCTGCTGAATGCCCAGTTCGAGTATGCGGAGGAGGAGGGGTTACAAGTGGTTGAGGAGTTCTCGCACGAGGGATCAGCTCATGCCAGGGAATCCCGTTCTCAATCAACCACTGAGCTAAGTAATAAGCTGGCAGGTAAGCAGGCTGCAGATTAATCCAGTAACGCCTTCAGGCCTTCCTGGCGCCTGTGTGACAGTTTGCGGTAACGCTTTAGCAAATGCGCTTCAGCTTCACTGCGGACTTCCGCGCCGTAGGTACCTGCAGGGTCGGTGACGCCGCCCGCCTCATCTCCACATATCAAGTAGTCCAGAGAAACGCCCAGCACCTGTTTCAGGGCAGGGAAAAGACGAAAACCTGGAGCATCACGACCATTTTCCCATGCGGAAACCGTGGATTTGGTGACATCCAACTCAAAACCCAACTGTTCCTGAGTCAACCCCAATGCCAACCGGGCCGCTTTCAGGCGCTCGGGAAAGCTCATCACGCCCACTCCATCTAACTGATGAAGCAACGCTACGGCAGAGCCATACCTCTGTCGTATCACTACACTTGACCTTAATAGTATTGCATTGCAATACTTTCCGCGTCTTGGATCACATAACCCACCAGCAAGCACCTTCTTTAGGCAGGGCACACTGCTCATGCCTGCCCGGGGATCTCAGGAAGAACCAACTCAAACAAGGAGAAAGACAATGGAAGACTTTGACGCCAGCAATAGCGCTGTAGAGCAACAGGAGCTCAGCAGCATCCAAAAATCCGCTATTGGGTGGGGCATCGCAGCCCTGGTGCTGGCTATCATCATGGTGAGCTACAACAACTCAGCCATGGTGCTGGGGGCCGGTTTGATGGCCAAGATATTCGCAGCCGTCGTGGGAACCGTAACCGGCACTATTGGCGCCTTGATTGGTGACGCTATTCGCCGTTTCGCCAAGCCCGACATGATGTTCACCAGTGGCGGTATGGGATCTCTGATCTGGATCAAGCTGTTCTGGATGATGGGACCGCAAACCGTAGGACTTGTCATTGGCGTAGCCCTGGGCATCAGCCTGGTACTGATGTAAGGAAGCGCTATGAATCAACCCATCAGCATTGCCCTATTAGTCTTCTCCCTGCTTTCTTCCGGGTGCTCGGACGACCCCATGAACAAGGTCAAAGGAGAGTTCCTCGCAGGATGCACGCAAAGCGCCCCTACAGAAATGTGCCGCTGCGCCTTCAATAAGCTGGCTCAGCAGTACTCCATCGAGGAGCTGCAAGGTTTCAGCCAGGGCCGGGGGAATGTCAGACGTTTCTACACCAGTGTCGCTAAAGCTGGCGTGGAATGCCGATGACCCCCTCTTCCTAGCCCGCGACCTACTGCCAGACAGGGTCTTCCCTACCCAATTAACACCCAAAGGTATTCACATGAAACATTCACTCATCAAAACCATCATCATGTCCATGGCTATTTGCTCACTGGCGGGCTGCGGTGAGACATATGACGCAGACAACCCCACCGAGAGCGTTAATGCTCTTAAAGCTGAACTTGAAAACCAAGCAGCGGTAGCTGAGTTCGACGAGCTGTGGGGTATTTACCAGCGGGGCTACGTCAATGACCAGGCAGAAGCCACGGGTCCAGACTACTCTCGTTTCGACGGCATGAACGCTGAAGAGATGCACAAAGAGTTGAGGGAATACGCCGACTGGATCGAAGTAAGCGGTATGTTTATCGCTCCTCCTGGTTACATTGAGTCTGTGGAGACTATGGGCGAAGATGCGGCATTAGCCCAAGCGCGAGCTGAAGCCCAAGGTCAACCGTCCGTCGATATCGAAGTCCGTGGTAATACGGTCTATCTGACCGCCACTGAAGACACGGCAGATATCAATGATATCGTGATCAATAGGGGCAATTGCAGAATCCAATCAAACAAACTCGGTAAACGAATTTCACGGGATGAATATGCCCGCAGGAAAGAAGCGGACCCATCTTACTTCGCGATACAGATAGGCCAAATGGGCCTGTACGCACCGGGAATCTATGAATATATCAAACCCTTTCCGGTAAAAATGAAGTTCGGCCAGAAATTCAAATGGTCCACATACCGTCGCTGCAACATCGTTGAAGTGACAGTAGCCGATGCAAATGGTCAATGGACCTGGGAGTTTCAATAACAAACGGACGGGACTCCCTCGGGAGCCCTGCCTATTTCTTTTTTCTTTGCAACCAAAGACAGCGAAGTGGGTATTTCACATTTTGGAATGGCAAGCCGAACGCGCTCGAGCTCATCTCTTTCTATTACTAGCGAATCTGATATCTCCGCTATCTCAATAACCTCCTTAATCCACAGCCTCACTTCACTCTCAAGCTTCGGCGAAACACTCAGCGACACCAGCTTTTCAAATTCAGCCAGCCATAAATCATCATATCCAGAAGGTTCATGATCAGAAATAAAGCGACCCCAATCATGGAAACATTTGGGAACCGCCAAGCCGCGTTTCCCGGCACGAATCACGAAGGTATGAGAGGCCCCATCTGAGGCAAGCCCATCGAGAGGAGTCCCCGATAACCTGAAGCACACGTTGCAGTGTGCTGCCACCGTCGTTCCTGGATGGCTGCATTGCAAAATTACTTTACAAGCTCCATCAATTTCCCATAGCTATTTACCACGTCATATCTGACATTTTCAGGAGCATACTTCTTGTTAATGTCATCAAAGAACTTGCGAGCGCAGGCAATTTTGGTCTCTTCTATGGGGCGAAGATCCATACTGGACATGGAGCCCTTCGTTTCTGCCACGAAATAGACATGTTTCACCGCCCCTTCTTTAAAAGAGATCGCCCAGTCCGGATTATAGTCGCCAACCGGTGTTGGTATCAGGAACCCCCTGGGCAGCTTGGCGTAAACAACCACTTCTGAACTAGTGTCCAGCTCCCTAACGAAGTCCCGCTCCACCTGAGAATCCGTGATGGCATAGTCGTAGATATGACGTTTCAACCTTTCACCGGCAGCGCTGAAATTCTGCTTGCTCTGGCCATCGGTGAAAATATCCAGCTCATAGCGATCATCAACGGGGTCGTAGGCCAGGTGCTCGACAATCATGGTCGCTTTTTGCTCATTAATCAGCCGAATAGCCTCAGAGATAAAATTCTCTGGATTGGTTTTGAATTGAGAGAAAACGGCATTATTCATGCCCTTCAAGATGGCGGCTACGGTGCGGCGTGTCAGCAACGTTCCTTCAACGATTTTTCCGATAAGGTCATAATGAACGGAGGAATGAATAGAGTTCTTGTTCCTTTCCGTTTCAGTTTCACGAATTTCGAACCCATCTCCTTTCTTAAAGTCCTCATAACCAACCAGCGATTTTTGCTCGCCTTTCTGAACGATGTACTGAAGCGGGGTAACTTTGAGGCCCTTGTCCTTGTCATTAAGAATAGATACGGATTTCTGGACCAATTCTTCGGAGTCGAATTTCACTGTATAAGCGGCTTTACGGTTGATTCGATTCCATAGCGCCTTGAATTCAGCCTTATCGAAATTATTATTTAGCGGGTTCTTCTTAGGGCGCCTGTCATCGCCAATATCAATCACGTCAGCACCGCTAAAGACACTATCAATCAGCGCGAACACCTGCTCAGCATGGGGCTGAAGCTCCTCTGGCAACTGTGCCAAATCACCGTCCTTTTTGTCTTTGTGATAGCTCTCGGTAATATGGTCCGCATCATCGGTGTAGTCATTCTTCAGCAAGTAACGGTAAATTTGCTTGGCCATTTTCTCGGTAACGGTAATATCCCCTTCAGGGGTATGCATTACCTTGCCAGTGAAATAGCCCTCATCGGCCACACGCGGGCGAGCAGACAGGGTCTCGCTGATATCCTTCTGTAGCGCAGCTACAAAGTCCTTGTAACTCTCGCTGGCGACAACCGTGAGCACATTAATGTCATGTACTGTAGCCGGGTGATCCATTCGGTCACCATGCTGATCCACCGCCAGACGCAAGCCTCGCCCTACCTCTTGGCGACGTGAAACCGTGTTATCGCTGTGCTTGAGGGCGCAGATCACGAAAACGTTTGGATTATCCCAGCCCTCGCGCAGAGCTGAGTGGGAGAAGATAAAGCGCACCGGTTCATCGAAAGAAAGCAGCCGCTCTTTGTCTTTAAGAATCAAGTCGTAGGCGTCTACATCATCCGCCTCACCAGCACCTTCACCCCGAGCCTTCACCTTGGGGTCCACAAGCTTCTTGCTCTTTTTGTCGATAGAGAAGTAACCATTGTGAGTCTTATCAACGTCAATGGCTTTCAGGTACTGAATATAAGGCGTTTCATCCAGGTCCAGCACTTCGTTCAGGTACTGATTGTATTCTTCCTCGAAAATGCGGGCGTATTCGCCCTTCTCATCTTCGGCATCGTAATCACGGTATTTGGCCACCTCGTCAATAAAGAACAAGCTCAGCACCTTGACACCCTGCTGGAACAGCGCCTGCTCTTTATCAAAATGGGCCTTGATGGCTTCGCGAATCTGAATACGGCGCAGGGTAGCTTCGTTGACATCCCTTGAGACATCACCCACAAACAGCTCTTCACCATTCGTAAAGCTCAGGGTATCCGTATTAGCGTTGATATCCGCCACCACAAAACCCTTGTACTGGTCCAATCCACCAGAGAGCTCAAACAGGTTATCGCCCTTGGATAACTTGCGCAGCACCTGCTTGATCGTGCCATTGGCCTGCTTCTTCTCAAGTTCCACACGGGCGATAGGTGGATGGGTGCTGGATATCTCGATGGACTGTAGATAGAGGTAAGCGTTAGTACCTGCCAACCCCTTAACCGCGATACCTCGCACGGCGATTTTCTTGACCAGTTTTTGATTGTAGGCATCCAGGGCATCCAACCGGTGGATCTTGTTGTGACTGGTTTTATGGGTGGCAGAATAACGCAGCACCATCAATGGCCGGAAATTGGCCAGGGACTTGAGGGTTTTGTCCCCCTCCATTTTTTGTGGCTCATCCAGGATCAATATAGGACGGTTAGCACTAATCACATCAATCGGGCGCCGGGATTGAAAGTCGTCCAGCTCTTCGTAAATGCGCCGCGCGTCCTTGCCAGTAGCATTGAATGCCTGCACGTTGATAACCATCACGTTAATACCAGCATCCGACGAAAAGCTCTCCAAATGGTGCAGCTGCTTAGAGTCGTAAATGAAAAACCGAGCTTTCTTGTGATACGTCTCCAGAAAGTGTTCGGCGGTAATTTCGAGGGACTTGGCCACACCTTCTCGAATAGCGATGGAAGGCACCACGATAATAAACTTGCTCCATCCGTACTGCTTGTTAAGCTCAAAAATGCTTTTGATATAACAATACGTTTTCCCGGTGCCCGTCTCCATTTCAACATCCAAGTGCAGGTGACTAATATCAGCTGCCAGTTTTTTGTACTTGGCTTTAACGGGAACTTGCGAGCCTTTGTTGTTTAACGTGAAGAAGTCATCTAATGCACTAGTAACAGGCAGATTTTGTTGCCGTTGCACCTGCTGGATATTCTCCAACAACTGCTCATCAGGCAACACAATATCCGCATTACGAAAAGCCGCATCTTGCTCGGCTGGCTCAGCCTCTTCCCCAAATAAAGCAGATTGGGGGCTAGCGGATGCAGGTGCTGGCCTAACCCCCGGGTCCATACGATAGCGGACACCACACAGGTTAGGCTGCCCGGAGAAACAATCGACTACAGCCTGCACAGCTGCGCTCTGGTAGGCCTGTGTCTTGAACTTGAGCTTCATACCGTTGCCTTAGATGCACTTCACTTCGGTGGAGGGAGACAGCTGCTTGAAAATCTGTTCCACATTGATGCGCACAGCATCATCCTTAAAGCCAGCATCGCGAAAGACTGCACGCAGCGGCACAGTTTTGGCCAGCTCCTTGACGAAATTCTCGTCAATCCTACCGTGAGCATCGAAACATGCAACCAAGGCGTTGCAATCCACGAAGAAGACCTCACGCCCTTGAATATCTTGCTTTTCGATGGGAAGTGCCAAGTCTATCCCCCAGTCCAACATCACCTGAAACAGCAGGTCTTCTGGGGTGCGGCCGGGCTTAATGTTATCGATAAAAAAGTCAATATTTTTCTTGTCTAATGAATCTGGCGAATAGTAAACCTCAGTCATGTTAGACATATCGACTTTTAATACACGGAAGCCGACATCTCCACTCCACCCTTCTCGGTATTCGCCTTTAATAACATTTTTTCCGGATCGGCGGATGCGTTCTTTGCCAATATCCGCAATAACTCGAAACCCCTCCTTGCCGGCCTGTGACCCTGGATCAACTTGCTCTGGAAGCTGGACCATTATAAACCTTCTATTACCACCATCCTCAGCATTAACCGAGAAGACAGCCTCAGCGGTAGATGCAGACCCCGAAAAAAAGTCCATGACTATAGAGTCTCTATGGCTACCAATCTTTACTAATTTTGACAATAGTTCAGGTGATTTTGGGAAATCCATGATTGCGGACCCAAACAAATTTTTTATTGCTTTCCTTCCATAATCATTTGTTATTTCTTTTTCTGTCCATAACGACTTAACTAATGTTTTAGCTATATCGCCATCCGCATTATGCAAATAGTCTTTTCGAAAAACACGCCATTCACTTCCAATTTGTTCAGCGAATAATAGGCCCCCTTCCTTCAAAACCTTATCTTTACCCCATGTCCAGCAGGTCTTAACACCATTTGGAGCATCTGGCCAAACCTCTACTGTGTGCTCAACATCCTTTTCAAGAGAAACCTTGCCAGTCATTTCATTAACATAAAGCGGGTAGTAGAGCTTAGGACGAGTATCTGGGTTAAAAGATTGGTTTCGATTCCTTAGACCAAGGAGTCGGAAGGGACCACTTTCATCCTCTCTATTATATTCCTTAACCATTCGGCCTTCTTTTTCGATTCCATGGATGGAATTAGCATTCAGCCCATCCTTAACGAACACAAGCACCGTTTCATGCGTCTTTGCAACGAAGCGGTCGAGGTGACGCCCTCTGGGATTCAACTGAACAGCCAGTTGCGCCACATAGTTTTCTGCTCCAAATATCTCCGAACCAATAGAAATAAGATTATGCGCTTCATTGTCATCAATACTTACAAACAAGACTCCATCATCACTCAGCAACCTACTTGCCAGTCGCAGTCTTGAATACATCATGGTTAGCCAATCGGAGTGGAATCGTCCATTGGAGGCAGAATTAGAAATAAGCCTATTGCCCTCTTCGTCCATTTGGTTAGAGCGCTTTAGGTAATCATCAACACATTCTGCAAAATCATCTTCGTAGATAAAATCATTTCCGGTGTTATAGGGCGGATCGATATAGATCATTTTCACCTTGCCAAGATAAGTCTCCTGCAATAATTTCAACGCATCCAGATTATCGCCTTCGATAAACAAGTTCTGAGTACTGTCAAAATCCACACTCTCCTCACGACAGGGGCGCAGCGTCTTGGCAATGGGCGCATTAGCAGTCAAAAGTGCCTCGCGCTTTCCCGGCCAGTTCAGATGGTAGCGCTCTTGCGGCCCCTCTACGATGGAGTCACTCAACTCCTGACGCAACTGATCAAAGTCTACTGCCAGCTTCACGCCACCATCCTCGTCTTTCGCCTCTGTAACGCACCCAGGGAATAGCTCCCGAATACGGGCAATGTTCTCTTGTGTCATGTCTGGCGAGTGCATTTTCAATTTGTCCATGTTTTGCTCTCTTACTGCTGATTTGATTCAGCGGTGTAATTCTCTATTTGATTTTTCTGTACACGGTTTGGAAAGCGCCCTAGAACGGAATATCGGTATCATCCTCATCGGTGCGGCCAATCAAGTCCTCTGTGTCATCATCCGTATCGCTTGTTTGTACCTGTTGCCAATCAGAGGCGATTTCCTTCCAGTCGACGTTTCGCGCCGACTCCCCAGACCATACCGACCAGAAATCTGGGTCATCCGACTTTGGTCGATGCTCGGCGCGCAAACCATTCATCTTCACAAGCACCGGCAGCTCTGATGCCCACCCCAGCAAAATGGCATGCTGAGACGGTAAAGACGGAAGATCACGCAACAATCCACGAAGATTGTCCGGGACCAGTTTATGCACCAAGTCCTGGTCACGATCATTGCTGATCCGGTGCAATAAGTAGCTGTTGCATTGAGAAAGCACTGTTGGAGAAAGCTCACTGGGTCGCTGCGATGATAGCACTAGACCCAAGCCGAACTTTCGCCCTTCACGTGCTATTTTCTCGAAAACTTGACAGCAAATCGCAGCTGAGTTCTGGTTCTCTGCATCGTCAGAGTATCGACGAATAAACGTGTGAGCCTCTTCCATGACTAATGCGGTTGGTAAGGTCTTGCCCTTATTAAGGTTGCGGTAACGTTGCAAGGCCTCCAGCGTCATGCGCGCCACTACAGCCGTGATAATGTGCACTACTTCTGCTGGCACTAATGACAGGTCAATTACCGTAACCGAGCCATTTGCGGCTTGGTTGCCACCGATATAGTCAGCTAACCAACCATCTAGCGTTGTATCCTCCAAACCGCTGGTGATATTTTTCATGCGGCTGTCCGAAAGAATAGTTCGGATACGCATTAACATGGTCTCAACGAACTCGGAGACATTTAACAACTCTGCATTGGCTTCCACGCTGCGTAGAAGCTGATCACCTGTAAAGGCGCGAGGAACATCTGCGTCGACAGGGAGAGCATCCGTGTCACTGCCCCCGAAAACAGAATGCGTCTCGCTCAACATGTTAAGAAGCGCTTCTACTTCCCCAAGATTAAAGACCTTCGGCCATGGACCTGGATGTTCACTATTCAAATTGTCGATATGGATTAACAAATTATCGAGGGCTTCATCTTCCTCTGTACTAAATGAAGCGTCTTTAATTAGACACTTTTTCCATTCCGCTAGTTTTTCGCTAAATCCTTTTGCCGGTCCAGGCCCTTTCCATGGATTACCGGAGTTTCGATCCATAAGCAGAGCAGAGATTAATGTACGTAAATAGCGGCGCATCTCATGACTTGGTGTAACTGCGGTCGCCAAAGACCCATCGCGGACTGAACGAAGGGACTGAATAAGCGTTGGCCGCTGTGTTTTTGCACTAGCTTGGGTAAATGCGCCCCATTCCGTGCTATTCCAGAACCACAAGGGCACCTGCAATTGCTCGACGCTCTCACTTGATTCAACCGCAAATACGCGAACATCTCCCATATCCTTGAAGGTATTGGCATACTCCCCATTGGGGTCAAGAACGATAAAGCGTGCATTGGGGTTAACCCCGCTTTTTTTCTTCGCTGCTTCCAGCGACCAGCGGATCAGCCCTGCCACGGAGCAGGACTTCCCACTCCCTGTGTTCCCCAGCACTGCCAGGTGGCGCCCGAAGAGGCGATCAGGATCAACGCAAACCTCAGCATTGGCCGCCAGGGGGCTTGTCCCAATTTTTACATGGCGGTTATCACCAGATTCAACAATAGACCTGAGTTGTACTTCAGTAGGCAGTAACACCGGGTCACCAACGGTGGGGTAGGATTCAACGCCCCGTTTGAAACTAAATTCATCGGATTCGCCCCTCCTGCCTTCATAAACAAGGCTCCCGAGGGGGTTGAGACTCATCTTTCGCAGTGGATATGGCAAGTCGACCAGGCCGAAGTCCTGCATCCCTTTTCGTTTTGGATACTGAGAGCGCTCAATGGTAATCCACTCTACTTGGGCAACCAGATGGCCTTGGTCACTCGGAATCAAGACATACCCATTGATTCGCGGAAAGGGGCGAGGCATGCCTGTGTTCAGCGCCACAGCATCTGGCGTCTCGATATCCAAAAGGACTTTGACTTCGTCTGGTGATACAAAGTCTACGGTGCCTATACGGAGCGAGTCAGCATACGCTTGGGGAGATACTGTCATATCAATCCACCCAAGTCGTCAGACTGCGCCTTCCCTGAAGACTGATTAACTGGCCCCTGTTGAGCATCAAATCTCTGTTTCAGTAACTCGCTCATACGAGAGGTAGTCTTATCAATAGAGGCTTTGGGCAGAAAGCTTTCTGTCAGAATGCTTAAGTCAGCCAGTGCGGGGCCAATCATCAGGCTGATCTGAGATGACCGGCCAATTTCATCATAATTTTTCATTATCCGGCCCAGGTTATCATCCCTTGATATCACAACCAGGTGCGTCGATGGGATAGTGAGCATATCTCGAATTACGCGGTTGATATGTTCATCCCCAAAACTATAGCCATAGGTAACGAGCGTACTGTTTGGGCGGCAAACAGCGGATGCGAGGTCACGGAACAATTCAACATAAGGATAGTTTGCGGTCTCCTGATCTTTTGCCGCGTTGGGATAAATCATCAATTTGTTTTCTGTGACGCCCTGGAAACCTGGAACATTCAGATAAGGAGCCACTTCATCCGCCCCCAACGGTAGACCTATACGGCGTATATCCCTCCCAGTTTGCACCCAATCGACCGAGCCATGTAATTTTGTATAGCGTGCAACGCCTTCCAGATAGCGCGGCTCACCACGAATGCCTGGCGGATTATAGTGCATATCCAGATCTAACCGCGACGACCTGAATATTGGCATTAGATTGCCCAAAAAACGATCAAGCAAATGCAAGCCTGCCAATTCAGCACCGGCTTCCACTAAACGATCATAATTCGTTGTAAATATGTTCAGCCGGTCGCGCACACCTGTACGGCTGGCAAAGCTCATTAAAAAGGTCACTAAGGTATTTAGCGCTTGATCCCTTTTCTCTGCGTCCGCTGAAACAATACCCTTCTCGCTTTCAAGAATGGATTTTGCGAACTCCGACATCCCATCCTTCAGCTCATCTCGGAGTGAACCTGCTGAGTCATCCCCAAGAATATCCAAACCTCGAAGAAGTTCATTCGCAATTCTCAACTGGTCTTCCAGGTTCCCCTTTTCCCGACCAGCTAATTCTGCTGATTTTTCGGCTTCCCTATCGATCTCAACACTTTTTGTTTTAAGAGGAAGCTTGTTCATTCCTGCTGCCGGCTTACCTTGTGCCAAGCAGTGAACAGCATGCGTCAGTCCCGAACCTGCTAACAGGGATAGGTGTTCAGACTGGAATAGCGAGGTCAGCCATGGCTCGATCCTTTTCCTCAGGACCTTGGTGCAGCTCCCTTCTTCCTGAGCCCATGCCGCATCTGAACCCTCCTTCCAATCTATACTTTCGTCATCATTTTTGTTGAAGTACAGAGGCCTTGGGTCATCTCTGACCTTTAATATATTGAGAAACTCTCCCTGTTTAACCTGATCACCTGCCTCGCTCATTATTAGGCCCCTTAGCTTCCAGCCGTTAATTTGATTTGAATCTTTAGCCTACTGCTGCCAGTTAATGCCAAAGTGCGCCCTTAACCCCTCAATATCCTTTGGCAAATTCGCCTCACAGGTCATTCCAAGATACGTGGCTGCGCGTGTTGCCCCCACATACAGGTACTTATCGAACAGGCTGGGATATTTTTTCGCGAGTTGATCAATACCCACATAGAAAGCAGCTTCAAATTCCAGGCCCTTGATATGCTGTATGTCAAATACACGCACATGTCCCTCTTGGCCCACAGCCTGACCTTTGAGACACGGAACAACCCGAATATTGTGCTCAGAGAGCTTGGCATTTACCGCTTCAGCAAGGGGGTCTACATCCGCTTCATTATTTACGAATATGGCCGTAGACGGTAACTGGCCGATGGATTCTTCGATTTCACAGATTCGCTCAGATAACCATTCCGCGACGCATTCAATACTGTCCGCGCCCTCTATTAAGGCGGGCACAACACCCTCGCAATCCATATTGGCCGGTAAGGTCGCTTCGCTGTCCGCATTGCCAAAATTCTTAATAATAGCCCTTGCCAGTTCGTTTAGCTGCCTGCTCTGCCGGTAAGAAACGGTTATTTGCTGTATATCAAAATCTGGAAATACCCACTTCAGTTCATCTCGCGATTGGGCACCCCAAGAGGTAAGCCGTTGATTGAAGTCACCGCTGGCAAAAAATGACGGCAAGCGCGGATTAGTCAATGCAGCCATACATGCCAGCTGTATGGGAGAAAAGTCTGTTGCTTCATCTACTAGCACCTGATGGCGGTAATGTCCCATAATCGATTGGAGTGATGACCAGGCAGGATCATTGAGATTGCGCAGAACGTTTTTCCTGCCAAGGAGCTCTGCAGCTGATCGCAGCATAGACAAAAGAATAATATCTAACTCCAGGGGATGGAGGTCTTTCGCATCAAACCTCTCTCTTCTGTACCAGCGCTCTTCCTTCTGCCTTTCTCTCCGAAATGCGCGATACCTTTTCGGCACGCCGTCAAGGTAGCGCTTTACCGGATTAATAAAGTGACGTGCGTTAGTCTGGATGACCAAACTAATACCTACTTCAGACAGATCACTTTTTGATAAAATCCGATCATCAAGCCACTCAATGATTTTCCCGATCCTGGAATTTTTGCTGATAGTGCGGCCAGACGCCGTAGCGCGAGCTTGGGCACGCACTGCGCTCATGTATGCGCTCAAAGCTGCAGCACGCCCGGTTCGTGGCGCGAGACCGCCCTCTTCATCTTCATCGTAATCCGGTTCTTCCTGGTCACTCTCTTCAGCGGATTGAAGCTGCCTGAGAGAGTCGATGAATACCGAAAACTCATCCAGGAAACTGCGACTTTTATTAAGTTGCAAGTTCAGGGCTCCCCTAATTTTCCTGTCTGTTTTTTCTTTCAGTTCGACAACAAGCTTTTGAATCCCGGCGCTATCTCCCGCCAGAAGCTCAAACATTGCTGAAATAGATGATTTATCTGACTTCTTGACAGTGGCATTTAGACGATAACCAAGGGCAGCAATGTCTGAGATTTTGGATTCTTTAAGCCTGATAGAAGAATCAAGCAATTCCTGGAGGTAGATTCCTTTCTGCCAAGCATCGAAATCTTCAAACCAAGCGATTGCATCCACCTTGGAGTCCTCGGCCAGATTCTGAATCTCCTCTTTCAACACGTAGGAGCCACCACCGCTTGACGTCTTCAGCACGCCGAAAGTATTTCTCGCCAACTCTCTTCGATAATCCTGCCATGTGCGGATACGCTGATCTGATGCTGGCACTCCTTCACGAGAGAATGCTTCCTTCAGGTACTGCTTCAGAAGTTCGGTAGGCGTAAACATCAGCCAGCTATTTGCGTGGGGTGGTGACTCCGGCGCATTAATGGCATTAATTAAATTTCGTTCGTTCTGATCCAGGAAATCGATATCAAGCTTTTGACCAAGACGCCGTATCAAGGTCGTGGTTTTCCCGGTGCCAGGTGGCCCCATAATCATTAATCGGCGGTCAAGGGGAAGACGAAATATTTCATCCTGATACCGATCAAGTATTGGTTGATCTCGGAGCCCCATCCTTGTGATTCGTCTCCGCCGCAGGCCCCTTATGATATTCTTATTTTCCTCCTCTTCCGCCAACATCTGATCAAGTATATTTTCGACTTCGCTATCGCTTGCGTCCTTAGGCAACAGGGCACGCAAAGATTCAATAGTTATTAGGCCGATGCTATCAGACTCAAAAACGCTATCTTTCGAATCCCACCCGTGGTCATTCTTGCCGGGCCTTAGCTTTACTCGCTCTATGACTTCAAGAGTGCGCCCGTTAGGAAGCGTGAGTTCATCTCCAATTTCCAAAGAAGCCAACCGCCCGACCGGAGCGCGATAACTGACAACCCCATTAACCCCACCGGATGCACGACAAATATAGTAAATTTCTTCATCCCCACTCTCACCCAATGCAACCACACGGGCAATGGCAGGCTCAACGGACAGCGTTCGATAATTCTCGATGGCGGCCAGGTTCGCCTGATTCATCCGCTCAATCGTCTCCTCAGACGTCATGGTATTGACATACCCCAACGCTTCAGCACTTTGGGATGGAGGACTTTGTAAGCCTGCTTTAGCCGCTTCTTCGATAACCAAAAAATGAGATAGCGTATTCTCAGCAAGGCCACCAAGGTTTTCATTGTCTGAATCCAAAATATCAGGCTCACTCATTGCCGCCCCCTCTCTTTATTTGTTCTAATTCTTCCTTCAGCTTTCTCAAGCGGCTATTAACATCCACTTTACGGTTGAACTGCTTTTCGCGTTCCAGCATGGACTGTGTTTTTTCTATTTCTCGCTCTTTTGCACGCGCCCTGCTTACGCGATTAATCAGCTTTTCAAGATTCTCATTATTTTGGGTTCGCAGTGGAATGAGTCGCTGTAATATCTGCTTGTATAGCGAGCCTAGATCAAGAGCTACAGGCAAAGCTTCCCGTGGTTTTCCTGCCGGCCCCCAGTTACTGGCGAAGTAACCATCGATTACCCATTTATCTAGCTTCGCTTCGCTTGGGCGTTTGTAACCAGCTACAAGACGAATCTGCTCATCAGCCCTAATCAGCTCAAAGAGGACAGGAAAACCAATAGCGCCGTCAATGCAGCGCAGTACGTCTTCGGGCAACCCATCACCAGAGCCTTCCTGCTTCAAAAATACGCGAAAGATCTGAATTTCGGGTACGGATCGAGTGGCAGGCAGGTTGAGCGTTTCCGGGGCCAGCTTGTTTTGCCATACAATTTTCTCCACCTGCCGAGTCAGTAGCTCCCGCACCCGCTTACCAGGTTTGGCTGCATCAATGATACGGCGCTTGGGAACTTGACGGCCCACCCGGGTATGCTCCGGGCAGTCAAACAGGACGTCACTTTTGGCCTGCTCGCTCATTCTTGCGGCTCCGGCAGAATGACGATGAATGACAGTAGCTCAAAGTCATCAAGCCCATTAATCGCATTCGTAAGTGCCGTGGTACGGCCGCCTTTAAACAGGCTGTCCAAGTCTTTTTCTTCCTGCACCTCGATAATACTACCTATAGCCTGGTCCAATAGAGTCGAATAACTATCCATTTTACGCCCGTCGGCAGTGATACGGTTAAAGGGTGTATAGACCTCCGGAAGTGCCTGGGCGCGGCCTTTGCACGCACTGCGAGCCAAGTCGAGAAGGCGTTTGACCTGAGTGTGATCACTCAGCACTTGGCCATCCTGGCTGATATATACCAGGTAGTAAGGATGAAGGAGGTTATGGTTAGGTAAATGGGGTGCAGCGTTGATTTCGGCATTTCGGTTACGCAGCGTGAAAATAACACCCGGCTCCAACCCTTTATCCAGGTTTGCCGGAATCACTGTGTGAAGGCCGTTGGGCACCTTGTCCAATTCGCCATTAGCTTTCACATAGTTGAGTAGATCCATGCGAAAGTCATTGAGCCCCAGGTCTGTGATGGCAATTCCGGTTTTCAGATCTTCCAACTCGATGACTTCTTCTTGCAGCCGGCGTAGTTGTTCCTTGCGGTAAGCCACGTCGTTGGCCTGGGCGGAGAGCACGTTGTCATCGCCGGTAGCGGTCACGTCGACGATGGTCATACGGCTTTCGACCCGCTCTTTAAGGTTGATGTACTCATCCAAGGAGATATCTGGCCAGTAATTAGCCAGCTGAATGCTCTGGTTTGGGGAGCCAATGCGGTCCACCCGACCAAAGCGCTGGATAATGCGTACCGGATTCCAGTGGATGTCGTAATTAATCAAATAATCGCAATCTTGTAGGTTTTGACCTTCGGAAATGCAATCGGTGGCAATCAGCAAATCGATTTCGCCGGGCTCGTCAGACATGACAGATGACTTTTCTTTGGCTTTAGGCGCAAAGAGAGTGAGCACTTCCTGAAAATCATAATGTTGCCGCCGGGTGCGGCTCTGCAAAGTAGACTTTGGTCCGCCTTGGCCTGTGATTCTGGCACTATGGAGGCCGCAGCTTTCCTGTAGAAGTGGTGCCAAGTTTTGATAAAGGTAATCTGCCGTGTCTGCGAACGCGGTGAAAATCAGCACCTTTCTGTTGCCTGGGTTTATCGGGCTGGCAATCTTGCCCAACACATGATCCTTTAGATGCTGGAGCTTGGCATCGTCTCGCGGTCCGATTTTCTCCATTTCGGTGAGCAAGCCTTTGATAATTTCCAGATCACTCTGGAGCTCGCGCTCCCAGGAAGGAAGATCCATATCGGAAAGGCTAATCTTTACCTTTCCGCCGACCAGGTTTCCGCTATCCTCGAATTCCGGAATTTCGTCATCTTCTGGGTCAAGTGTTTCCAAGATATCAGTGTAATCACTGATATCCCTCTCGCCACCGGATTGGTGATACTCGGAGATTCGCTCGAGCGTGCTCTGGTGGTTATCTCTCAGGGTTTGCAAAGTAAGACGGAAAGCATGCACTGAGCTTTCCAAGCGTTTTAGCAGGTTCACTGTCATCAGTGCCTGCAAGCTCTTTTCCCTGTCGGTTTGTTTGAGCTTCCCTCCACCGCTTGAGACCTGAGTGTCGTATAGTTCCTCATATTTTTTCAGTCGGCTAGGCAGGATGTAACTAACTGGCGCATAGACCGCCAGTTTGAGCAGGGCGAGCTGCTGGTAGATATCATTAAAACTCATGGTGTCGCCCAGCATGGTCAACGGGCAACGAAATGAGAGCGGCTTACGACGTTCAGGGAAATGGCCGATGTCAGTGGTATCGTAGAAGGTTGTAATATGCTTGCGTGATCGCGCAATGGTAACGCTGTCTAGCAATTCGAAAAAATCAAAATCCAGGGAGTTCAGTATGGCTTTCGCTGTGCGTTCTTGGGGCGGCAATTTTGACCAATTGTTGAATGCCGTTTGCGCATTACGAAATATCTTTTCCACAGAATGACTGGTTCGCAACTTGCTGCTCAGATTCTCCGAACTGCCTTCATAGGCAAGCGCCAATTGGTTGCGCAAATCGTTAAATCGGTTATTTACCGGCGTAGCTGAAAGCATCAAGACCTTGGTTTTTACCCCCGCCTTAATAACCTTATTCATCAGTTTCTGGTAGCGGGTTTCCTTGTCTTTGTAGGCATCGTTGTTGCGAAAGTTGTGGGATTCATCAATGACAACCAGGTCATAGTTACCCCAGTTCACGCGATTGAGGGCCATGCCAAAAGACTCCCCACCGGTTCGGCTGAGGTCGGTATGGCAAAGTACGTCGTAATTAAAGCGGTCTTCGGCGAATATATTGGTGGTTAGATTACTGTTGTAGTTCAACCAGTTGTCAGCAAGCTTTTTGGGACAGAGCACCAATACTGAGCGATTGCGTAATTCGTAGTACTTGATTACCGCCAATGCGCTGAAAGTTTTCCCCAACCCCACGCTGTCCGCAAGGATGCAGCCATTGTAAGTTTCCAGCTTGTTGATAATGCCGATAGCGGCATCTTTCTGGTAATTAAACAGCTTCTGCCAGACAAGAGTGTCCTGGTACCCTGTCCGGTCGTTGGGGAGCACATCCTCATCAATATCTTCCAGGAATTCATTGAAGATGTTGTAGAGCATCAAGAAATAGATGCTCTCTGGGGAGTTCTCGCGATATACAGACTCAATATGCTCACAAACCTGATCTGTTACGTCCTCCAGTTTTTCGGAATCTTCCCATATCTGATCAAACAGGCTTAGATAGCTAGCTGTGCTGGCCTGGTCATTAACTTTGTGTACGAAGTTTGAAACCGCATCGCCCTGTTGATACCCAAGATCGACAGCAGTGAAGCCATGCAGTGGCATGTAGGCTGTACTCGCGCCCTGTTCGTTCACACAAGCGAACTGCTGCATCGCAGATTTACTGTGGTTGCTCTTGAAGGTGACCTTACGGCGCATCCAGTCTGCACATTCACGGGCTATGGCCCGCTGGGTGAGCTTGTTGCGCAGCTGTATCTCAAACTCACTGCCGTATAAACTCCGTTCACGCTCCAGTTGTGGAATATGAAATTCGCGGCGCTCCTTGCGAAGTTTATCGGTCACCTCACTGGGCACGAAGGCTGGGGAAGTAAAGATAAACTGCAAGCTTTCAATTTGCTCCAGCTCATCTTTGAGAGCTTCAAAGGCATAGATGGAGAAGCATGAGGCAGCAATTTTCAGCCTGGCGCCAGATTTTAAGGTTTTCTTGAGATCATCGCCCAGTAGCTGGTTAATGTTATCGATCAGCTCCATTTATCCCCTCGCCTATAGCGCAGCGCTTTTATCTGATATCCGTGCGGCATTGCTCCCCCTAAATACGAGCGCTATAAACCACACCCCAACCCGAGAGAACCGGCTCACACAGCAAGTATCAAAAAATTGTACACAAATGCCAGCCGGCATTATTGGGAGAATAGGGAAAAGTCCAGCGCTCGATAACCCCCACATGAATCAATGCCTCAACCAATCTATATCTCGGGCCATCACTCCTAAATCCCGCCAGTTATCCGGGTGGCAGGTAAACAGCAAGATCTGGTGGCGTTGGGCTGCGTCGTAGAGCACGCGCTTCATGGCCTTGAGGCGCTCGGCATCGCTGTGGACCAGGGCATCATCCATGATGATCAGGGTTGGCTTTTTGGCCTCCTGCAGAAGATCGGCATAGGCCAGCCGGCTGATCAGGGCCATCTGCTCCCGTGCGCCGAAGCTCAACTCATTAAACTGCCCACGCTCTTCCCCACCGTGACCCTGGCGGACCAACACTTCCGGGATGAGGTTTTCATCCACATTCAGGGAAGCCTCCGGGAACAAGAGCTGCAGGTAGTGGTTCAGGTGTTTCTGCAATGGGGCCTGGAGTTGGCGAGTGAGCTCCAGGCGATGCTCTGTGAGACGGGCTAGCAGGAAGTCCAGGGCGTTGGCGTGGCGTTCGAGCTCCCTTCTTCGGCGGGTTGCCCGGTCCAGCTCGACTTTCAGTTCCGCGCTTTGCTCTTCCAGGCCTTCCGCACCGGCTGACTCCAGGCGAGCCTGCAGCTGAATTAGCTCAAACCGGCGCGACTCTTCCTGCTTTTCAGCCGCATCTGCGCTTTGAGTGAGACGCCTCACGTCCTGCTCAAGCGCTTCCGGGTTGGCATCATTGATCTGCGCTTCCCGCTTTTCAATCTGGTCGCTCAGGTGGCGCTCGTTGGTTCGCAGCTCGGCCAACTGTTCGCCCGCCTGCTTTTCACGCTGTTTGCGGTCCGGGGCTTGCAGTTCATTGCTGAGGCGCTCCCACTCTTGCCGGGCACGATTCAGGGCCTGATCCGCCAGCAAAAGCTCACTCTTCAGCGTTTGATTCGCGGTTTGCGCGTCTTCAAGCGCCTCTGCGGCGGTTTCCAGCTGAGCCTCGGCACGGGAAGGGGACGGGCTGTCTTCTTCTTGCTCTGGTAACGCTTGAATTTGCGGGGCGAGCGCATCTTTGCGCGCCTGTTTCAGCTGCAGTTGATCAGACAGGGCTTCCAACCCCTCCGGTGCCAACTCCTTGAGGACGGATTCATCCTGCTGGATGGCTTGCCCCAGTGCCTGCAGCTGCTTTAGTTGCTCTTCTGCCTCAACCAGGGACGTGACGCGCAGCCGGGTCAGCAAGTTTTCCTGCTCGTCGGTCAGGCTCTGCTTGGCCCTGGCGATCTCGGCAACATCCTCGCCCCCCGGCAACACCCGCAGGGTGCCGACGCCTTTGATGGCTACCTCGCCTGGCTCAATCAACAGATGCTCACTCTGCCCTGCCAGGCCCTGCCCATCCAGGGTAACGCTGTGATCATCGGTCAGGTCGAATTGCAGCCGGGTTGCCACGGCATCCTGCTGAATGGCCAGGCGATCCAGCGCTGAGACCACGTCTTTTAGCCGCAGGATTGTTTGCGGGTCAGTCTGCCGGGATTGCTGCTTTTGGCGGTTTTCCAGAAGGGAGGCATGGAGAGCTTTCGCCCGTGCGAGCTTGCTCTGGTTATTAACCAGTTCAACCTCTATGCCTTCCAGTTCCCGGACCAGCTCCTTGCGTTGCTGGTGCTGCTGGGCCAGCTTCAATGCCTTGCGAGCGGCCTCGTGGGCCTGCTTGGCTTCTTCGAGGGCCGCTTCACTGGCAGGCTTGCGCGCCTCAAGGTCCGCTTGCTGCTGTTCTGCGGCTTTCTTTTCGTCCTCGCGGCGTGCCAGGTCCTGCTGCTGGCTTTGGAAGCTGCTCAGCAACTCGAGTGTGGTCTGAATACTGGTTTGGCAGTCTTTGAACGCCTGCTGGTCCCGATCTTGTTCTCTTTGCCAGGACTCGACTTCACTCAACCGGGCTTCTGCTTCTTTGGCTTGCTGACGGTAGGTCTCCCAGAGACGCTCTGTTTCGGCCTGGGACTGCTCTTCTCTCAGCTGGCCCAGCCGATCTACCTGCTGCCGGTATTGCTGGATGCGATCCTGCAGCGCGTCACACTGCCCCTGCAGAGTGTTCGCGTCGGCAATGGCTTTGGCATAGTTGCCCGTGGCTTTGCCGGTTGTGGTCAGCAGCTTGGCTCTCTCTGCTGTCACCTGGTTGATCAGCTCATCGCCCGTGCTGCTGGTTACTTCGCCCAGGTTACCGCCAAGGGCGGCTTTCAGGTGCTGGCCGGCATGCTCTACCGGGGCCTGGATTTCCTGGCCTGCGCCTTGCTCGATCCATAACAAGCCGGGAATGCCCCATTGATCCGGACGGCTTGCTCCTCTCTTGGGTAGCTCGAAGCCCAGCAGGTCCGCCAGCATGTCATCGGCCTCGTCCCCGCTATAGGCCGTACCATCAACGGTAAGGTCACAGCGCTTCTTCTTGAGGAAGCTCTTCACCAGTTTCCAAGACTGCTCCTCCCATTCGAACTCCAGCTCCACGGTGGGCACGGCTGCCGAATCACCCCAAGGCTGCAGATCCTCCACGCTGGAGGATTTATGGCGCTCGAAGAAGGCAGCCCGGATCGCACGTACAAGGGTGCTTTTGCCGGATTCATTAGGGCCGGTAAACAGGTTGATACCCGGCTCCAGGTCCTTGATTTCCACGGGGGCGCGGAACTGGCGGAGCTGTTCGGCCTTGAGGCGCAGCAATTTCATGCGTCACCTCCCTGGGCCTGTTTCTCCAGCAACATGGAGGCAAGGATAGCCATGGCATCTCTGGCGACTTCGCCGCCCTCACCCTCCTGCTGGTCACGGAGCTCGGCGATCACGTCTCCCACATAGCCATCGGCATGAAGGGCGGCGATATCGTCTTCGGTGGGCTGCAAGCTCAGGCCTGACAGGTCATAACCCAGGCTGCGGAAGCGGGCTTCCGCTACTGACAACGCGCGCTCCAGCTGCTGTTTGCCAAGCAGGCTGACCTCCCCCTCAAGACGCAGAGCCACCACCGCCTGCTCAGGTTGCGCTTCAATCTTGGCGATGAGCTGATCCAGGTCTGATGACACGGCAAGATGCTCTGACATCTGAATCCAGGGGTGTCGACCGATAGGCAGGATCTCCACCTGGGGCTCTGTGCCCACTTCAGGGATATCCACCAGCAACACATTGCCCGGGTCGTTGTTACTGAAACGATCCTGTTCTGGTGTGCCGCTGTACCAGGCACGCGGGTTGATCTGCTTGGTGCCGTGCCAGTCCCCCAGGGCCAGATAATCCAGCCGTGCCGTTTCCGTCCTGTCCGCTGAAATGGGGTTGGGGGAGTCCACGTCTTCCGCCAGGATGCCCTGAACACTGCCGTGGGCCAGACCGATGCGTGCAAGGCCTTCTGCGGTTTCCGCCTGATCAAACCAGCTGGTGAGATCCGATTGGGTATGCCGCTGGGTGAGCGGCGCCGGCAGGATAGCAAAGCCGGCGTCGGCAAATTCCAGCACTTCTGGCGAGAGGGCCAAGTGAGCATTCGCGGGAACAGCCCCAAGCCGCTGCGCTCGAGTCCAGACACTTTCGGCGAGCGCCGCATCATGGTTGCCAGGAATCAGGATCCAGGAGCCGGCGTAGTCGGCCATGGCATTAAACAGACGGCGAATGGTGCGATCCGATACCGTCTGGGCATCAAACACATCGCCCGCGACCAGCACCGCATCGACAGCATGCTCCTTCGCCAGATCGGCGATGCGCTCTATGACAGAAATACGGGCCTCGGCCAACGCCACCGCATCATCCGGTGCAAAGCTGGCGTACTGGCGGCCTATCTGCCAGTCAGCGGTGTGAAGAAATCGAGGCATCCCTATCTCCTGTTACCTGCTCTTACGAAGCACTCCGTGCCCCGCTGGCGGCCTTCTTGACCTTGGACCGACCTAATATTTTTTCCGTATGGTACCGACCAGAGCCCCTCAAGTCCCTACCCCAACTGAATCAGGTTCTCTGTATTCAGGCTGAAGTCGGTCTAATCAACTCCATATTGCTTTTTCAGCTCCGCCAAGCGGTTACGATCTCGCTCGCTGAAGTCTCTGGTGGAATACAGAACTTCCCCATTCGGCCCATCCAGCTTTTCCACCATCACGGTAAAGACGGCATCCGCAGGGGCATTCACCTTTCCCCAGCCAGAATAACTGTTCGGCGCCAACGTCCAGGTAGCTTCCTCTCCCGGCTCTAGACCACCGGAAATGCTGTAATTGAACTGGTCTTGATGCCAAGGCACACTCCGGTCAGGACTAGCGATGGTGCCAGAAAAATAGGCTCGAGAGATGGCCTGATCCGTGCCGTTCTTGACCGTTAGCTCAATGATCGGCTGCTTGCCAAGATATTGCCTTTCTCGCATATAGAAGCGGGAGCGTACCACCTGGAACTTATCCAGCTGCAGTTTGGCCTGCTCAGACTTTTCCCGCTTGGCAACAAGTTCGCGGATCTCGGCCAGTGCTTGCTCTTTCTCACGAGCCTTGCGGTCGGCCTGAATTTGCTCTGCCTGGGCCAGCACTTGCTCTGCGGTTTTACCGTTCAGGGCACCCCGCATTTTGCCTTCCATATCACCCGCACCAGCTCCGCCATTGGCAAACAGGCTTTTCATATCGATCTGACTAAAGGCGATCAACTGAACCGCCTTATCGAAATCTGTCCGCTTCGCTTCGGGCAATGACTCCCGAACCTTGGCCACAGACTCTTTCATCTTGGCCTCACTGGAGGCGTCAATGGTGGGGTCGGAACAGCCTGTAATGGCCATGGTCGCCAGGACCAGCATCAATAGTGCATAGACTTTCATTGTTTTCTCCTTCGCCACTTTTCCTTAAGTCAGATGCGGCATCCTGCCGCTTTTGTCTCGTCCATGATGACACCCAAAGGCTATTTACTTATTATTGTCATGTCGATACTGAATACATGAACACGTCGCCTTTTGGCATATATCGCTTTTTGGAGCACATCCATGGCAAGGGTTGCGGGCAAAAACGCAGCGGATTGGCCGCTGCGCTGGGATCTGTTATTACGCTACAGGCTGATCGAGGTGATCGCCCTCTGGGAGGGGCGACTGACGACCAACCATCTTCAGCGGGCATTCGGTATTGGCAGGCAGCAGGCCAGCAAGGACATTAACCACTATCTTGCTGAATATGCGCCGGCCAACCTGGTTTACGACCGCTCCCTTAAGGGCTACAAGCCCGCCAGCACCTTCAAGCCCGTATTCACACGGGGCGTGGCCGATGAATACCTGCAGATGATGCATGCCCGGGAGGACCTCAGTTGTGCCTTTGAGACCCTGGATGTGCGCGAACTCAATACCGAAGTGCTACTTCCTCCTTCCCGTGACCTACGCCCGAGTGTGCTGCGCCCGATTCTCCAGGCCTGCCGGGACAAACTACGCGTGGAAATCCAGTACACTTCCTTGAGCAACCCGGAGCCGGAATCCCGCATCATTCAACCTCACACCGTGGCACACAATGGCATGCGCTGGCATGCCCGGGCCTGGCGCGAGAAGAGTAGCGACTACCGGGATTTCGTATTAAGCCGGATTCAGGATGAACCCGAATTCACCGAATTCACCGAACAAAGCGAACACCACACTGAGCAGGATGATCATGCGTGGCAAGAACGACTCATTCTGCATGTCACCCCGGATCCTCGCCTCTCTGTGGCTCAACAGGACGTGGTTGCGCGGGATTACGACATGACCGATGGAGCGCTGACTATTGAGTGTCGGGCTGCCATGGCCAATTACATTGTGCAACTGCTTAGACTAGATGGGTCGCGACACCGAGACCCGGAGGCCCAGCAGGTGGTACTGGCCAACGAGGATGAGGTTAAAGGTTGGCTGTGGGGGGCCGGCTAACCGCCAGCCCGCATGCCCTCCTCTTCTAAACGCTGATCCCGCTTGGCAATCTGCTCGATCACCCACTCCTCCACTTCATCCAGCACCCAGCCCGATGAGCGCCCTCCCAGGCTCACGGGTTTCGGGAATGAGCCCTCTTGGGCGTACTTATAGATGGATGATCGGCCCAGACCTGTAGTTTCCATGACTTCTTTCAATCGAATGATTCTCATGAGATATCTCCTTCTGCTCATGAGATGAGCCATGGCTGTAAAAAACGGCCAGATCGTCTCTGGCACTAATCGCCTCGGCTATAGCGAATATTTCGGCCTCCTCTGCCGAACCTTTTGCTCTGCGCCTTCGCTAGGTAGCTCAGCCGATTAAACAGCCCAGCTTCAGTCGCTTCGAATCCCGCGCTACTACGCCTCAGCCGGTACACCCCTCCTGAAGGGAAATGCACCAAGCCAGCCGCTTCTCTCATGGTCATTCCCAATGCCCTAGCCCAGGCCATGACAATCTTCTTAGCTAGGCTATCTGCCCGCTCAGCCCGTGGATCTCCCAGCACATCCGGATCGAAGCCACTCCCCACAGGAAACTCCCCTAGCCCACGATAGATCTCACCATTCAGAAATAAGCAGGCGTGATAATGCACCTGCTGATCTCCCACCTTCTCCTCGACGGCGGTGTAGTCAAGTTTCCAGTCAGGCACCCACCGACCCTCGCGTTCACGTCTAGACAGATCTACGTCCACCTGTTCTTTTAGGGACCGAATGAAGAGACCAAACCAATCGCCAGAACGCACATACCCGTTATCAGGTAGATAGAGATCTATCCTCACCGCCATAGTACTTGCCTGCCTATGGATAGCTTGCTCCATGGTCTGGTGGATACGCTCCAGATATGGAATAAACAACGGCCCCCTCTGTAGCTGAACGTCATATCCGTTCCAGGGGCCTGAGTGATGGTAAGTAAGGTGGGTATTGTCTGGGTGACGACGTTTCATTGCTAACTCCTTGAATGTAATGAATCCATAGGAATTAGCTGGTGTGTATTTCTTAACCAGACATAATTATATTGAGCTTATCTATCAATCACTTACTGGTATTCTTCTCTTACTAGTATTTGATATCAATCAGAGGGTAGAGAACCCTCTTAAAGGCTTTCGTGTAATACTATTACCGGGACAGAAAAAGCGGTCGAGGCCACTACCGACCTAAGACCCAGCCCCGAATCCACTCCCTAGTTAGGTTATTATTGCATCTGCGTTGCTCGCACGTTCGGGGTACCGCTTTGCTTTGGCCTTCAAACCGCAAACCACCTGCATACCCTCCTCAAGAAACGAGCTATCTGGCTGCGACTCAGCTGTGGAAATGCAATACTCTCTGCCCCATCCCATGGTGAGGCGAATATTCCAATACGGGCTCTCGGTAAGTGGACTTGGGCCGCTGGAAGATACGCACAGGGTCAGCATGTTTCCTGATGCAGGGTGAGACTCCAGCATGGGAAGAATCACAAACTCTGTATCGCCTCCCTTCTCTGCGCCCTCAGCCAAACCCAACTCTTTCTTCACACCATCCAGCAACAGCCTTGCCCTTTCCGCCTGACGTTGTGAAGCTGTCAGGATCGCCGTCTTGAATGCTTTGGCTCCTGGCTCATTACCGATGACAAGCTCTTCACCAATTTTGGCCAGTATTGCCACCTCTAGAAGTTGCAACCCATCCTGATCCTGAAACTCGGAAAGCAACTCGCTGGCATACTCATTTATTTTTGCTTGAAGATATGAAATATATCCCTCGAGAGGCAAATCCTTGAAAAGCGCCGTCAGGTCAGATAGTTGCTGATAGCCTGCCCCGCCCTGTTCCAAGCCAGCCCTCTTCAGGCCCCATTGCCTCTCGAACCGGACCACTTTTCTGAGAGCGACATCGGAACGCCCCTCTTCCTTAACAATGCCAGGTACCAACTGGTTAACTTCCCTCGCTCCCTTGAACAGCGCTTCTGCCTGCCCACCTAACCAATCCTCATCCCCAGCGAAGCCTCTGCCTACCAGCAGAGTCTCAGACCTACTATTCTCACCAAATGCTGGATGCCCCATATTCAAGAAATATTGGCTCTTGGCAGAACCAAATAGATAACGCCCCGTCACACCTGGAACCAACGCTCTAAGGAAACCCAAATCAGCCAGCCTACTGACCTGCGACCTTCTCTGGTCAACAGAAAAGCCCGTGAGCTTAGACAGTGACGCATGTCCCAAATCAACAACCCTGCCAACCTTTGATGAATGCGACAAAAGGACGGACAAGAACAATCGATTTAATGGGGTTAGCTTCATCCCCTTTTCTTGGCAAAGGCACCCAAATGCCACTTTACGAATCAGAGTTTCTTCCACCTCGACAGGGCAATTCTTGAACGACCCCTTCAGCGCTTCCGCAAAATCATCATCCACCTGAATCAGCCTCTTAGGACGATGATCAACCCCATGCTCCTTCGATATCGCCACGACCCCGGAAGCTCCCAGCTCTTGCACAGCCCGACCAACGTGCTTGCTGTTTAGCCGGAATAGCTCTGCGTATTCCTCAAAGGAGCACGAGGCGGTACCATTACCAAACCGACAAACGAAGCAGTACAAAAACAAGCGAGACACACCTGATATGCCCTTCAGTGTCTCCTCCGCAGGATCGCCCTTTCTGTAAATCAACAGTCTTAATGGCCACATACCGCCCCCTTTTACCCCATTATACCACCAGGTATTATCATTTTCGTTACTTTTAACGTTATATATAACGCTATGGATAACGTAAATGTTAGCATTTAAACTAATGGGAAGATTTAGCATGGGCGCTTGGAGGAACCATGGGCAGACAACCACAAACTATCGAGGAATGGATTAAGGGAGAGAAAGCAAGGCAGGACTGGCTCGATCAGAAATTACGTGACGCAGGTTTACGCCGATTAACCCATGAAGGCCAAGACACAATTGATGCACTCATCTCAGATCTAGAGGAGGCTCTTCCGAAAGGCGCTGACCGCGCAGAGGCGATCCGCAAGCTGAAACAGAACTGGAGAGTTTTTAAATGCAGCCAAAAGAACAAAACCTCCACACTCTCAATCAGCGTGAAAAAACGTACCCACGAGTCACTAAAGAAGCTGGCCAATGGCAGGAGGGAAACGCAAAAAGCCACGCTGGAGAAGCTCATCGAAGAGGGATTTCAAACGGAAGCTGACAAGAAAGCAGCCATCAAAGAAGCCGTTAATCAGGCGAAGCTTAGCCATTTCGAAAAGCACTCCCCGCTTGAATGGCCCCCCCTTTCCTCGGTGTTTACCAGGGAGGCTGAGAGCCTCCGGGAAACTGTCGCAGAAAAAGACGAGGAAATTCATCGCCTTAGAAAGGAACTCGATTCTCTGAGCTCCACATCAATAGAAAAAGACGAATCGGATATAGCCCCCGGCAGTGCGCCTGACATTGATGATAAAGCAGAGCCCGAGCCACCTAAACTCGAGCCGACACGAAACGTTGGCGAAATTCTGTACAACAGAAAGAAACCATCATTCTGAGGTAAAGCTCTTTCCGCCATTGCCACTGCTTGCCCGCAAAAGCAGATGGGAACACACGTCAAGCCTCCTGACTGGCCCCATTCACCTCCTCTGCCGGCCCCTCCGCCTTGAGGCCATCCAGGTAATCCGCCCACTGCTGCATCATCCCCACACGACCCTCCAGGTGCGACGTCCGGTTATAGGCCCGACCATTGGCGTCCCTGACGGAGTGAGCGAGCTGGTGCTCGATCCAGTCCACACGGACATCCAGGACTTCATCAAGCAGGGTACGGGCAATGGCGCGCCATCCGTGCTGGGTCATCCTTCCCTTGTAGCCAAGGGTTTTCAGCAGCTTGTTGAGGGTGTTGTCACTGATCGGCTCTCCGGGCTTGGTGCCCTCGAAAACATAGCGGCAATGCCCTGTGAGCGGCTGGATTTCCTTGAGAATCGCGACAGCCTGGCGAGACAGCGGGACTACGTGGGGCTCCCGCATCTTCATTTTCTCTGCAGGAATGCTCCAAAGGGCCTTCTTCAGGTCAATTTCTGACCACTCGGCGTGACGCAATTCACCCGGTCGGACGAATACCAGCGGAGCCAACCGGGCTGCGGCCTTGGTGGTGGCCGCTGCCTGACAGGCATCAATGGCCCGAAGCATCTTGCCCACTTCCTCTGGCTCCAGAATCGCCAGGCGGTGCTTTTCTTTCTTAACGGCAATCTGCCCCTGAAGAGGCAAGGCGGGATTGTTCTCGGCACGACCGGTTGCCATAGCGAAGTTGAAGATCTCGGAGGCCATACCCCTCAAGCGGTTGGCGGTATAGCCACTGGTCTTTTGGGTACGCTGCAGCACATTCCACAGCTCAGCTGTGGTGATTTCAGAGATGGGCCGGCTGCCCAGGAATGGAAGAAGGCCATTATTCAGCCAGATGCGCCGCTTCCGCTCCGTGGTCGGCGTCCACTTCTCGCTGCTCACCTTGTTCTGCGCCCACTCTTCCGCCACCCCGGCAAAGGTATTGCGCAAGGCGGTCTCTGTGGCCATCTTTTCGGCTTTACGCTGATCACCCGGGTCAACGCCAGAAGCCAGCAGCTCTCGAGCTTGTTGCCGTTTGTCTCGGGCAGCTTTCAGGCTTGTGCTGGGGTAGGTGCCAAGGGAGAGTCGCTTTTGCTTACCGTTGAAGCGGTATTTGAAGCGCCACCATTTGCCGCCTTTGGGGGAAATCTCCAGGAACATCCCCTCGCCATCGGAGATGCTGTAGAGCTTGTCCTGGGGCTTTGCTGCGCGGATTTTGACGTCGCTGAGTTTGTTGGTTTCCATGGCTTTCGCCGGCTTTGGGCTGTGGAGTTGGCCCCAAAGTTGGCCCCAGGTGGGGCCAGATGTCAACAAACCTTGTCGGACGGCAGCGGAAGAGACTCATCGATAACTTGCTGTTTTTAAAGCTTTCGAGGAGCTCTTCGGATGCTGCCGGACCGTCATTTGGTACCAGAGGCCGGACTTGAACCGGCACGCCCGCGAAGGCAACGGATTTTGAATCCGTCGTGTCTACCAATTCCACCACTCTGGCAGTGGTGCGCGAGTATACCAGCAGATGACGGCTTTGCCAGCCTCGGAGAAAGATTTGTCACTCGTAATGCCCATTAGCGGACACTTTTACCGCCGTCACGTTATCCCGGCTACCCGCATTGAGCGCGGCTTTGAGGATGGCAGACTCGCTGGCACCCTGTCCCATCAGGCGCCCCAGATCGTCCACCGTGAGGACCGAATGCACGCCATCAGTGGTCAGCAGAAACTGTTGATCCGCAGAAAGATCAAAACGGGCCTGCTCCAGTTTCAGCTTGTCGCCATTGCCAATGGCCTGATAGATCACATGGGCCCGGGGGTGGGACATGGCCTGGCGCTCATCAATGTCCCCCGCATCCACCAGGGCCTGAACCGGCGTATGATCCCGGGTCAACCGGGTCATCTCTTCCCCCACATGGCGATATAGTCGGGCATCTCCGGCCCACAGAACGGCAGCCTCATCCCGATAAATCAGCAGCACTGCCACAGTGGCCCCCATGGGCTTGCTGCGCAGGTGCAGTGCCGCATGATGACGAATGGCGTGATTGGCGCTCTGCAAGGCGGATTCCACGGCCATCAGCCGGTGGGCAATACCGCCCCCCAGCGCCACCGTGTCCAGGGATTCACGGATAATGGTAGCGGCCAGATCACCGGCATCGTGCCCTCCCATGCCATCGATCACCGCCCACAGCCCGTCACTGTCCCGGCACACCAGGGTGTCTTCATTCGCAGGCCTGCGCCCTTTATGGGTGCGCCCCTGCCCCCTCCAGATTGTCATTATTATCGTACCCGCTGCAGGAGCCAGATCCCCAGGATGAGACAAAGCGCCGGTGGTACAACCGCCGCCATCAAGGGTTCGGTATGAAACACCAGCGATAATTGGCCAAAGAACTGCTGGCCGTAATGGAAGATCAGCCCGGCCACAATCCCTGCGGTGAGACGCAGGCCCATGGTGACCTCTCGCAGCGGCCCGAACACGAAAGAGATGGCGATCAGCACCATGCCGATCGTGGCCAGCGGCATGAACAGTTTCTGCCAGAAACTCAGCATGTAATCAGCGGTTTCCAGTCCCTGGCGTTTCAGGTAATCGGTGTACTCGAGCAGCTTGGCCATGGCCAGATGATCCGGTTCCAGCACCACGATACTGAGCAGCTGCGGAGTCAGCTTGGTTTGCCATCGGGCGTTATCGCGATTGAAGACTTCGGTACCTTCATCGGAAAGCCGGGTTCCCTTGATTCCTTCCAGGGACCAGTAATCGCCCTGGTAAATGGCCCGCTCGACAAACTGGGTTTCCGTGAGCTTGTGATTGTCATCAAAGCGATAGCGGGTCAACCCATGCAGCACACCGTTGGGTTGCACCGCGTTGATATGAATGAACTCCGGCCCTTCCCGGTGCCAGTAACCATATTTGGAACGCAGCGCCTCGCCGCCCCCTTCCGCCATGGAACGGTTACTCTGCGCCACCTGCTCCGAATAGGGCGTCAGGTATTCACCAAGAGGAATGGACAGCAGGATCAGCAGGAAAACCGGACGCAACACCAGCCAGCTCACCTTCAACGTGGAGACACCGGAAGCCCGAATCACCGACAGTTCGCCGCTATTGGCCAGCAGACCAAGGCCAATCAGGGTCCCCAGCAAGATGGCCATCGGCAGGTATTCATGCACACGCCGGGGGGTGGTGGTGAGAATAAACTGCAGCGCCTGCATGGCCTGATAATCCCCACGCAGACCTTCCAGTTCATAGATAAACCCGAACAGACAATCCAGGCCCACGATAATGCCCAGAATCGCCAGCGTAGGAATCAATACCGCCCGCCAGAAGTAGCGTTTCAGTAATCTCACGCCCGCCTCCTGCGGCGGAAAATCCGCCCGCCGAAATACAACAAGAACACCACAATCACTGCGGTAAGGTGTACCCAGCCAGTGTGCAGGTACCAGGGCAGAGCTCCCTCATGGTCCTCGATAGCACTGCGTGTGACCAACAGCATGCCCACGTACAGCATGTAGCCAAGCACCGCCGGGATCAGCCGGTAAAAACGGCCCTGGCGCGGGTTCACCCGGGCCAGCGGAATCGCTGCCAGGGCCATGATGGGCACGGTCAGAATCAGGGAAATACGCCACTGCAACTCCGCCATGGCATCGCGACTGTTGTCCCGTTCGTTTATCAACTCCGCCGTCGGCCGACCGCGCACCTTGGGAGGGCGGCTGTCGGTTCGCTCCTTACCTATTCTTACCTTCGCTTCCTTGAAGCCGATTTCCTTGTAGTCACTCTGGCCCGGCTTGCCTTGATACTGGAAGCCCTCGGTCAGTAACAGATAGCTGATGCCCTCTTCCTGTACCAGCTTGCCGCTCTTGGCCCAGACCGTCAGCAAACGATCCGCCTCGCCGCGGGCCTGGAACCGGGCATCCGCCACGAACACATTTTCCAGCACGCCTTTTTCCCGGTTCATCTGCTCCGCGTAGGTGGCACGCTGGGTATTGCTGGAGCCTTTTACGTGGAAACGCCCCGGGGTGAGCAGTTCCAGCACCGAGCGGTCTTTCTGTTCTTCAAAGATGCGGTTCACTTCCGCATCGCCCCTTGGCGTCACATAGAGGGAAAACATGGCGACCAGGGTAGTGGCCATGAGGATAGGCAGAATCAGTGACCGGACGATCCGGCGATGGCCCTGGCCACCAGCCTGCAGCACCACCATCTCGTTATCCATGTGCATGCGACCGAGCACCAGCAGCAGGCCGATATAGAGGCTGAGGGGGACGATCATCTGCAGGAATTCCGGCATCCGGAACGCCATCACCAAAAACAGGGCGTCGGCGGCGATTTCGCCGGCGGCGGCTTCGGCGAGGTATTTGATAAACCGGCCACTGACCAACACCATCACCAGAATAAAGGTGACCATGACGGTGGTCATGAAGACTTGCCGGTTAATATAACGATGAAGAATCAAGGGCTGGCCCACTCATTCATGTCTGCAAAAAGGCACCGACACCCCGAAAAGGCAGGACTGAGCGCCTGCGGGAGCGGTACATACCGCGCGGGCGACCCGGCAACCAGGCACCTGCGGCAGCAGTGAATGGGTCCTAGTGTAACTGACTGACTGGCCAAGGTGATAATCAAGCGCAATGAAATACCGCTGACAGCGGCGGTTTCGCTGGCAACCCGGCACGCCCCGGCACCCTGCCCCGATTGCGTTTGAACGCCGAACAGCCCACTATTTCCCTGTTTTCGCACCGGCAAGCGCTCTTGCCGCGTGTCATACCTTGATTGATATGGAGACAGCATGGACTTCGCAGTGAGCAACAGGCCCCTGGACAAATTCAAAGCCGATGCACTGATTCTGGTGCTGGGCAAGAACAGCGATCTTCCGGAGTCACTGCCGGAGAGCACCCGCGACCAGCTCACCCGTTTCATCAAGGCCGGCGACTTTGACGGCAGCAAGGGCCAGATGAGCTGGCTGCACCAACCGGAAGGTCTGGCCGCCGCTCGCCTGCTGCTGGTAGGCCGGGGCGACAAGCAGCCCTCCGATCTGCAGTGGCAGGAACTGCTGCGCCAGACGGTGAAAACGGTTCGCAAAGCACCGGCCAAACACGCCGTCTGGTTGCTCGACGCAAGCCTGCCGCAAAGTCTGGAGTGGCAGGCCCGTGAAGGCACCCGGGTGGCAGAAGAAAGCACTTACCGTTTCGATCAGTACCGCAGCAAGCCGGCACCGGCCAGCAAGCTGGGCAAATGGACCTTCTGGCATGCGGAAAAAGATGCCGCCCTGAGCAAGGCAAGCAAGACCGGCAAAGGCGTGGCAAGCGGCGTCAACCTGGCCCGGGACCTGGGCAATTTGCCGCCCAACGACTGCTACCCGGAGTACCTGAGCGGCGTGGCCCGAGACCTGGGCAAGGCCTACGACAAACTCACCGTCAAGGTGATCAGTCAGGCCCAGGCTGAAAAAATGGGCATGGGCGCCTTCGTTGCCGTGGCCAAGGGTTCCGAGCGCCAGGGCCAGATTATCGTCATGGAATACAAGGGCGCCAAACCCGGCAAGGCGGGCCCCGTGGCCCTGGTCGGCAAGGGCATCACCTTCGATACCGGCGGCATCTCTCTCAAGCCCGGCGCCAATATGGACGAGATGAAATACGACATGGGCGGTGCGGCCAGCGTGTTCGGCAGCGTCAAGACCGTGTGCGAGCTGGACCTGCCCATCCATATGGTGGCGGTGGTTGCAGCGGCGGAAAACATGCCCGACGGGCGCGCTTCCCGGCCCGGGGATATCGTCAAGACCCTGTCCGGGCAGACCGTGGAAATTCTCAATACTGACGCGGAAGGCCGGCTGGTGCTGTGTGATGCGTTGACCTATGTGCAGCAGAAACACAAACCACACACCGTCATCGATGTCGCGACCCTCACCGGCGCCTGCGTTGTCGCCCTGGGCGCCCATGCCCAGGCGGTATACAGCAACGACGATGATCTCAGCCAGGCGCTGCTGGCCGCCGGCCAGGAGACCGGTGACCGGGGCTGGCCCATGCCCCTGTGGGACGAGTACCAGAGCCAGCTGGACAGTCCCTTCGCCGACATGCAGAACATCGGCGGCCCCAAAGCCGGCTCCATCACTGCCGCCTGCTTCCTGTCACGTTTTGCCAAGGACGTGAAATGGGCGCATCTGGATATCGCCGGCACCGCCTGGATCAGCGGAGGTATGAGCAAAGGTGCTACCGGTCGTCCGGTCCCCATGCTGACCCGCTATCTGATGAACCTGAGCCAGTAATGGACCGGTCGCCGGAAACCTGATGGCCGGCGACGACAGCGCAACCCACGCGTCAGACGTGCATCTGTCACGTCTGACGCCCGCAGGCCCACCATGACCGAAGTGACTTTCTACCTGAGCAACAAAGCTGGCGACGGCGTTCGTCAGGCGCTGGCCTGGCGCATTGCCGACAAGGCCCAGAAACAGGGCCGGCTGGTCTATATTCATTGTCGGGATGCGGACCATGCACGGCAACTGGACCAGCAGTTCTGGCAGACTCCTGCCACTGGCTTCCTGCCCCACGGGACTCAGCAGGAAGGCAAGGCCCCGGTCATCCTGGGTCACGGCGAGGATCCCGGCGACCACCACGATGTGCTGATCAACCTGACCGATCAGGTGCCGGATTTTGCCTCCCGTTTCCAGCGGGTTGCAGAGATGATCAGCGGTGCCGAGAATGAAAGACAGGCTGGGCGTGACCGATTTCGCTACTACCGCGAGCGGGGCTTCCCGGTCACCACACACGAACTGGGCTGAACACGTCACGGACACCACCATGAGCGACCGGGAGACACGAAAAAAAGAGCTTCTCAAGGAGCTCGACGACGTCCAGTCACTGCTGGACGACACGGAGGCTCGGCCAGCCCCTTCGACCACCGGCTCCGGCAGCCTGGAGCGAGAGCAGATCCGCAAGCTCGCCAGCGAACGACACAACCCCTTTCTTGGCAGCCCACCCCCGGCCCCCGAAGATCGTGTGGCGCCTGCCGTCATGGCCCCGCCCCCTTCTTCTGCCCGCCCGGCTTTGAACAGCGATGATATTGATGCGGTGATCGATGAGCTGGTGGCCGAGGCCCTGCCGAAGCTGGAAAAAGCCCTGCGCCTGAAGCTGCGTGCCGCACTGCGCAAAAAGTCGTAAGTCCTCGCTTTCCCGGATATCCCCTCAGCAGGCTCCGGCAACCGGGTTTTCCCGCAACCCGCGACGCAGCCGCCCCGCTCCGCTATAATTCGCCCTCATTTTTTACTGGTTTAGAAGCGGACTCATGGACAAGACTTATCAACCCGATCGCATCGAACAGGCCTGGTATGAAAACTGGGAAAAAGCCGGTTATTTCAAGCCGTCCGGCCAGGGTGATTCCTTTTGCATCATGATTCCGCCCCCCAATGTGACCGGCAGCCTGCACATGGGCCACGCCTTTCAGGACACCATCATGGATACCCTGGTGCGTTACCGACGCATGCAGGGTCGCAACACCCTGTGGCAGGTAGGTACCGACCATGCCGGTATCGCCACCCAGATGGTGGTGGAGCGCAAGCTGGCCGGAGAAGGTACCAACCGTCATGAGCTTGGCCGTGACAAATTCCTGGAGAAAGTCTGGGAGTGGAAAGGCGAATCCGGCGGCACCATTACCCGTCAGCTGCGTCGCATGGGCGCCAGCGTGGACTGGACCCGCGAGCGCTTCACCATGGACGAGGGCCTGTCCAACGCGGTACGCGAAGTTTTTGTACGCCTGCACAAAGAAGGCCTGATCTATCGCGGCAAGCGGCTGGTGAACTGGGACCCGACCCTGCATACCGCCATCTCCGATCTGGAAGTGGAGAATGTGGAGGAGCAGGGCCACATGTGGCATTTCCGCTATCCCCTCTCCGATGGTTCCGGGCACCTGGTGGTGGCCACCACCCGCCCGGAAACCATGCTCGGCGATACCGCCGTGGCGGTGCACCCGGAAGATCCGCGCTACAAGGACATGATCGGCAAGACCATTCGCCTGCCGCTGGCCGAGCGTGACATCCCCATCATCGCCGACGATTACGTGGATCCGGACTTCGGCTCTGGTTGCGTGAAAATCACCCCGGCCCACGACTTCAACGATTACGAAGTGGGCAAGCGCCACGACCTGCCGATGATCAACATCCTGACCATCGACGCGGCAATGAATGACGAAGTGCCGGAGGCCTATCGCGGCCTGGACCGGGTCGATGCCCGCAAGAAGGTGGTGGATGATCTGGATGCCCTGGGTCTGTTGGAGAAAGTGGCCGACCATACCCTGCAGGTGCCCCGTGGCGACCGCTCCGGCGTGGTCATCGAACCCTACCTGACCGACCAGTGGTTCGTGGCCGTGGAAGAACTGGCCAAACCCGCCATTGCCGCCGTGGAAAACGGCGACATCCAGTTCGTGCCGAAGAACTACGAGAACATGTACTTCTCGTGGATGCGTGACCTGCAGGACTGGTGCATTTCCCGTCAGCTATGGTGGGGACACCGGATTCCCGCCTGGTATGACGCCGATGGCAATGTCTATGTGGGCCGTGATGAAGAGGAAGTCCGCGCCAACAACAATCTGGGCGACATCCCCCTGACCCAGGACGAGGACGTGCTGGACACCTGGTTCAGTTCCGCCCTGTGGACTTTCTCCACCCTGGGCTGGCCGGAAGATACCGATGCCCTGCGCACCTTCCACCCCACGGATGTGCTGGTCACCGGCTTCGACATCATCTTCTTCTGGGTGGCACGGATGATCATGATGACCCTGAAGTTCACCGACCAGGTGCCCTTCAAGAAGGTCTATGTGCATGGCCTGGTGCGCGACAACGACGGCCAGAAGATGTCCAAATCAAAGGGCAATGTGCTGGACCCGCTGGACATGATCGACGGCATCACCCTGGATGCGCTGGTAGAAAAGCGCACCAAGGGCCTGATGCAGCCGCAGAAAGAAAAACAGATCACCAAGCGTACCCACAAGGATTTCCCGGACGGCATCAACCCCTACGGCACCGATGCCCTGCGCTTCACCTTCCTGTCGCTGGCCTCCACCGGTCGTGATATCAAGTGGGACATGGGCCGCATTGAAGGTTACCGGAACTTCTGCAACAAGATCTGGAACGCTGCCCGCTACGTGATGATGAACACGGAAGGGGAAGATTGCGGTTTGACCGGCGAGGTGGAATTGTCCCTGGCGGATCGCTGGATCATTTCCGCCCTGCAGCGCGCCGAACAGGAAGTCAGCGAAGCGCTGGACAGCTTCCGGTTCGACGTGGCCAGCCATGCCGCCTACGAGTTTATCTGGAACGAGTACTGCGACTGGTACCTGGAACTGTCCAAGCCCGTGCTGTGGGGCGACGATTACTCCGAGGCCCAGAAACGCGGCACCCGCCGCACCCTGGTGACCGTGCTGGAAGCCATCCTGCGTCTGGCTCACCCGTTCATGCCTTTCATTACGGAAGAAATCTGGCAGAAGATCGGCCCCATGGCCGGCAAAACGGCTGCGGCAACGGAAGGGGATAAGCGCGACACCATCATGCTGCAGGCCTTCCCGGCCAGCGACGCCAGCAAGATTGATGAAGAAGCGGAAACGGGTGCCGAATGGGTCAAGGCCGTGATCAGCGCGGTACGCAATATCCGCGGCGAAATGGGCATCCCGCTGGGCAAGGCCCTGCCCGTCTACCTGCACAACGGCAAGGACAGCGACAAGGCCCTGCTGGATGCCAACCGCTCCTTCCTGAGCAAACTGGCAAAACTGGAATCCATCACCTGGCTCAACGCGGAAGACTCCGCACCGGCCTCCGCCACCGCCCTGGTCGGCGATATGGAAATTCTGGTGCCCATGGCCGGGCTGATCGACAAGGATGCAGAAATCGAGCGGCTCTCGAAAGAGATCGACAAACTGCGCAAGGAAGTGGGGCGCGCCGAAGTCAAACTGAAAAATCCCAAGTTTGTGGATAAGGCGCCCCAGGCTGTCGTAGACAAGGAAAAAGCCAAACTGGACGATTACCGGTCCCAGCTGGCCAAGCTCGAAGAGCAGCTGGAAAAAATCAAATATCTGTAAGGCATAACGGAAGCCGCTATGGATGACCCTCGCCGTGCCCGCATCCTTACCTGCGCCCAGGAAGTCTTCGCCAGCGAAGGCTTCCGTAGCGCAGAGGTCAAGACCATTGCCGTGCAGGCGGGGGTCGGCAAGGCCACCATCTACAAATTCTTTCCGTCCAAGGAGTCCCTGCTACTCACCATCGTGGAGGAAAACCTTAACACCATCCGCGATATCATTTTCGCTGACCTGATGGCCAGCATTCCCCCGCTGGAGCGGCTGGAAAATCTCTGCCGCAACGTGGCCCGCTATCTGGAGCAGAATCAGAATTTTTCCCGAGTGCTGATCCAGGAAGCTGGGGATTTCATGGGCGATATTCAGCGCCAGTACCTAGCGCTGATGGAACAGAACCTGCCGGTGGCGGATGCGTTCTTCAAGGAGCTGCGCAAGGACGGCTACTTTGTCGCCTTGCCAACCCGCGATACCATCTTGATGATGGTGAATCTAGTGGTGGGCACCACTTACACGTGGGCACTCACCGGCGAAGGCAGCCTCGAACAACAAGCCGCAGACTACATGAAGGTGTTAATCCGCGGCCTCAGATAGGACGAGACCATGCGCATTCTGATTGCCCTGGCAGCATTGCTGTCATTTTCCCTGGCTCACGCGGCCTCCCTCGACGACATTCTTTCCGCACCCCACCGCAGTAGTGAAGAAAAGGCGCGTGATCAATATCGCCACCCGGTACAAACCCTGAATTTTTTCGAGGTGGAAAAAGACATGACGGTGGTGGAAATCTGGCCCGGCGCCAAGGGCTGGTACACCGCGATACTTGCCCCCTATCTGCGCGAGGAAGGCACTTTTTATGCCGCCCAGTTTCCGCCGGATAGCGACATCGACTTCTATACCCGCGCATTGACCCTGTTCAAGGCGAATCTGGCCAAGCAACCCGCGTTATACGACCGGACCCGCATCACCCACCTGTATCCCCCTGCCTACAGCGACATTGCCCCCGCAAACACCGTGGACCGGGTGCTTACTTTCCGCAATGTCCACAACTGGGCCAAGGCAGGCAAGGCAGAAGCCGTGTTTGCCAGCTTCTTCAAGGCTCTGAAACCAGGAGGCATTCTGGGGGTTGTTGAACACCGTGCGCCAGAAGGGCGCTCACTGGATGCCCAGATCGAAAGCGGGTACATGACCGAAAGCTATGTGATTGCTCAGGCAGAAAAAGCCGGTTTTCGTCTCGCAGAACAATCGGAAATCAATGCCAATCCCCAGGACAGTGCAGACCATCCCGCAGGCGTCTGGACGCTCCCTCCCTCACTGCGGCTTGGCGATAAAGACAGGGAAAAATATCTGGCGATCGGAGAAAGTGATCGCATGACATTGAAGTTCGTGAAGCCGGAATAAGCCCGGCACACCCTCACGCACTCAGGATGGCGTGCGCTCCAGCATACCCGGGGTGACCTCACCGAGGACCAGGGATTCGGCGATGCCGATGGCAACCTTCTTGCACAGGTCCAGCCGCTGCTGGGAGAAGCCACCGTCTTCGAAGATATAAAGGGAATAGTTTTCCAGCATCCACAACATGGTGCGGAACACCAGGGGCTCATAGTCCTTGCCGGTGTAGCGGCTAATCTGGGTGGTGAGGACTTCGGAGGCAATATCCTGGGCCCGGACCCGGTGCGGTGCCAGCGCCGAGGCTGAGGAGCGTGCCTCTTCCATCATCAGTTTGATGATCGGGCCCATGCTGACGTGGTAGTCGAAATACACCTGGGTGGTATTCCGGATAATATCCCGGGCAGACGACGCCTGCTTCACCTCCTTGTGGAAGTGAAGCAACATGTTGTCCACGAAAATGCGATAGATGCTTTCCAGCACATCCATCTTGTTGCGGAAATATTTGTAGAAGGTGCGCCGGGACACATCAGAGGCATCCAGCAGGTGCTGCACTGTGGTTCGCTGCAGGCCACGCTGGGCAAACACCTGCATGGAGTGGATCAGAATTTCCGAACGGGCCTGTGAGCGCTGACCGCCCTCCTCCCGCGCGTGCACTTCCAATACCTGATTCACCACCTGGCGGATCGCATCAATGTCACTGCTTGAATTCTGCACCTGACAAATACCCCTAGGAATGTATACTTGGTCGCTAGCTTAACTAACGGTTACAGCAGAGTAAACATCGAGTTTATCTTATGCCATGACCGTTCCGCTCACGACTTTACCCGGGGCCCATCGCTTCCAGATCTTCTCGTGGAAATGGTACGCCACGGTATTCACACAGGGCTCAACCAGGGCCGTCGCCCCACCAATCCGCCAATCCCCGGTCATTGCCCAGACGACCAGAAATGCCACGGTAATATGCATCGCACCGAAACTGAATGTCTTGATCATTGGCCACCTCCTTGGCATTTATAATTACAGCAGCCAGATCAATAGCAAAATTCGATTATTCAATATCCCCAATAGCAGATAGCAATCATTCTCAACAAGGGCTCGCAAGCGTTAACAGTTGTAAAGTTCGCACCCCTGTCACACCCTCGCGATTGCTCGCCAGGGCCTGCTGCAGGTATCAAGTACACTTGCTTCCGCATTCACTGAATTAGGAAACCCTGACTGTGTCCACGAAAAGCCTGCTTATCCTGCACGGTAAACAAGCCACCAACGAGGAAGTCCGCGAAGCTGTAATGGCGTGGAGAGACAAGGGTCACGACCTTGCCGTACGCGTCACCTGGGAAGGCGGTGACGCGGAACGCTACGTTGAAGAAGCCCTGTCTTTGGGCTACACCACGGTTATTGCCGGTGGCGGCGACGGCTCTGTCAGGGATATTGTTCATGCAATGATGACCAGTGGGCGCGATGACCTTGCCCTGGCCATTTTGCCGCTGGGCACCGCCAACGACTTCGCCACCGCTGCCGGCACCCCGGAAAGCATTTCCGAAGCCATCGCGTTACTCGATGCCCCCGCCACTGCCTGTGACGTCATTCAGGTCAATGATCACTATTTTCTGAACATGGCCACTGGCGGCTTTGGTACCGAGGTCACCACCCAAACCTCCGAGGATCTCAAGAACATGCTCGGCGGCGCCGCGTACCTGCTCACCGGTCTTACCCGCTTTTCAGAGATTCAGGCCGCCGAAGGCAGCTTCAGTGGTGACGACTTCGAATGGCAAGGGGAATTCCTTGCCCTCGGACTGGGAAATGGCCGACAAGCGGGCGGTGGGCAGCGGCTGTGCCCCGATGCTCTGATCAACGATGGATTACTGGATGTTGCCATTCTTCCCGCGCAGATGGATTTACTGGCAGGCGTGCGAGAACTGTTTGATAGCGAAGCCCGTCAGGACCCCAAGCAGGAAGGCCTGTTCGTTCGCACCCGGCTGGCTTCACTGCAGATCAGAACGCCCCACCCCATGAACCTGAATCTGGATGGCGAGCCCATCCAGAGCACAGAGTTCAACATCCGGGTCATTCGTAATCGACTCAAGCTTCATCTGCCACCGGACAGTGCGTTACTGGGCTGAGGGCTCCGACCAGTCGGCACATTGCTGGATGAAGGTTCTGACAGCCCGTCGACGCCCATCAAGCTTGTGTCCAAACAGCGGAAAGTGTTTCCACACTGCCTGGTCACGCACCCCGTACCGTCTCGTGGCTACCGCGACGACCATCATGCCGGTACGAATAACGCCCATCTCGCAATGCACCAGGCAGCGGCTTTCGCTTCGATCCAGCTCCCTCATCAGTGCCTGAATCTGCGCTTCCGTAGGCGGGGTATCCTGGGCCATGGGAATATTCACCAGCCTGAGCCCGTGCCGGGCGCAATACTGACTTTGCCGCTGATACCAGTCCCCCTTGCCGTATTCTGATTCCAGACGCAGGTTGATAATGGTGTTCACACCCAGCACGCGATGCATCACTCGCAATGCAATCGGCCCCAGAGTGCCACTGCGATAGAGTTTGCCCACCTCCACCGTTCTAAAGTGGTACATCAGTTTGCGGTAGCGGTAGATCAGTAAAGCGATCGCCATGGTGATCAATATGATGTTCAGCAGCATGGTCTTGGCTCATTGCTTGTGATGAAGCATTGAGATTGCAGGCTTGCCGAGTAAGGGGGATGACGGCGGGGTGGCGGTTTGGTTACAAGGGCGAGGCCCGGGGTGGGCACTGATTCGTTGGAGCTATGCTTGCATGGCGAGGGGTAGTTTTCCGCTTCTGGCTTCTAGGTTGGAGTTTGAGGCTTTGCGGGGCGTGATGACCTACAGTGTGTGACGAGCATGCTCGCCATCCCTTCGGGACCAAGCTGGCTCGGTCCCCCTTGAGGGGATGGCAGCGCGAGCGCTGCGAGGTAGGGAGAGTGGATCACCGTGATCCTGAATAAAACAAAAAACCCCCGACACTTTCGTGACGGGGGTTTTCTGTATTATTTAAGAGCCTGACGATGACCTACTCTCACATGGGGAGACCCCACACTACCATCGGCGATATGTCGTTTCACTTCTGAGTTCGGCATGGGATCAGGTGGTTCCAACACTCTATGGTCGTCAGGCAAACTGGTTTAGCTATCCG
>NZ_BDAS01000015.1:0-58256 GCF_001602235.1 Alcanivorax sp. NBRC 102024 | reverse complement strand
AAGCTACAAGCTACGCTGGTTGGATTGGGAAAGGCGGAGAAGTTCCCCGCCCCCGGTGCTGTCTACGACGCCGCTGTAGGAGCTATGCTTGCATGGCGAACCGCGCTTGCGCGGAAATCGGCCGGAGGGCGATCAGGGATTTCAGAGCTCGACAGGTTCCAGAAAGAATGGCGGACGGACTTTGATCTTTGTCGCCTCGCCTCGCCTCGCCTCGCTTCGCTCGGTTCGCACCTCAAGAGGTGCTCCTACATCAACAACCTACGGCAAGGTTCGAATCGCGCCGCAAGCGACGCTCCTATCGTCGCCGCCCCCACAAAAAACGCGGGCAGGGCGCTATGTGATTAGCACGGCCCTGCCCGCGTTGCAGCTTGTAGCTTGACGCTTGTAGCTGTTTTTACTCCGCCGGACGGATCTGGCCGGCCAGGTGCGGCTTGATGCCGTCCTTGGCCAGCAGGCGGAAGTCGCTGCCGCCATCGACGGGCTTGTTCTCGAACTTCACGGTGGCGGGGATGAACATGGGCAGTTTGAACTGCACATCCACGGTGAAGGCTTCTTCGGGCAGCTGGTTCTGCAGCTCGGCCAGGCAGCGGGCCTTGGACCACATGCCGTGGGCGATCTGGCGCTTGAAGCCGAACAGTTTGGCAGACAGCGGGTACAGGTGAATCGGGTTACGGTCACCGGATACCGCGCCGTAGCGACGGCCGGTGTCGCCGGGGACTTTCCATTCCACGGTATCGGTGGCCGGCTGGGGCTTGGGCGCATCTTTCTTCTTGCTGCTGCCACCGCCGCCACTGCGGAAGAAATTCACCGATTCGCTTTCCCAGACTCGTTCACCGCCGGTGCTGATGCTGGTAAAGATGGAGAACTCGTAGCCCTTGTCCACCTTGGTCAGATTGCCCAGGTAGCATTTCACGTTCAGCTGCTCACGCTCGCTGATAGGGCGGTACTGGGTGATGCTGTTGCGCACGTGCACCAGGCCCATGGCCGGGAACGGGAAGCCGTCGCTGAGAATCAGGGCCATATGCAGTGGGAAGGCGTGCATGTGCGGGTAGGTCACCGGCAGCTTGCCGTCGGCGGCAAAGCCACACACCTTGCGGTAGGCGGCCAGGTGCTTCTCGTCCAGGGCCACATCGTTCAGGCGCAGGCCGATTTCCGGCAGGGTGGGGTTGCTGCCCGGCTTTACGGTGGCGCGCATGACCGCTTTGGCGAAGTTGATCACCATGGGGGGCGCGTTGCGCAGTTCGCGGAATTTTACCTCACTCATTACTCGATCCTTTCCCGTTGGTCGTGTGGTGGTCTCAGACCCATGATCTTTATGACCCTGCGCGGCGACCGGCAGAGGCGTAAAGATCATGGAACGACGATGTTGCTGGGAGTATAGAGCAGGGTCGGCGATGCGCTATTGGCCGCGCAGACAAGCTGTATAGGGACTAAAGCACACGTAAATAAAACTGTGACAGAGGTTTGTCTGCAAGAAGGAAGGTGGCAGGGACCGGTTCACTGGTCCGGTTTGGATTTCCACATGCCGACCCCGAAATAGATCAGCCGCAGCTGTTTTTCGGCGGTGCCGAGAACCTGGTTCTGGCCGAATTCGTCGTCTTCTTCCAGTTCCAGCATTTCCTGGGTGAGGGCGGTCACGTTGTTGACTACCAGCCCGGCCATCATTTGCAGGTCTTCTGCGTTCACATGATTGAGGAAGGGAAAGCGGGCCATATCCATGGCCAGCTCGTTGGTGAACATACGGATTTCCCGGCGGATGGCGTTGCGCATGGTGGGCGTGCCACCGGCCAGTTCCTTGGACACGAACAGGAAGTGCGCCCGGTTGTTGCGGACATAGTTGAAGTACACCTCCAGGGAGCCGCGCAGCATCCGTTCATTGGGGAGCTCTTCCTGGCGGACCTGGCGCATCATATGACGCAGGGTACGGAAGGATTCGTCCAGCAGCGTCAGCCCCAGGGCGCTCATGTCCGGAAAATGCCGGTAGAAGGCAGTGGGGACCACTCCGGCTTTCTTGGTGACTTCACGCAGACTCAATGCGGAAAACGGGGCTTTCTTGACGACCAGATCCAGCGCCGCTGCCATCAGAGCTTCACGGGTTTGCCCCCGTTTCGGCTTGCGGGTTCTGCTGGTGCTTTCTTTGCTCATTCCGGTCGCCTCTGCATGGGGGGTTCAGGTCGTTGGGCAGGCCCGATCGGCAGTTTCATTCCCGTTTCCGGCTGCTCGGGCAGGACAATGCCGGGGTACTGGCGGGCATCACGCACCCACAGACCCTGAAAATACGCTGTAAATTCTCCCCGTTGTGAGCCCGTGATGCAACTGGTGCGCAGAAAACATGTGTAACTGCATGATAGTGAAGGTTTTTACAAAATTGTGTGTACAGGTGTTGACGAAAACGATGAGCCTGTGAATAATGCGTACAACTGTTCACTTACAGGGATGAACCCAATGAACGCAATGACACAGACCTCCAGCCGTTTTCAGCAAGGCCTTACCCGCCTGCTGCAGTCCCGCGTGGCGGATATTCTTTCCTATCCCCATGGCGTTGACCGTTATCTGGAAGTGTTCAATCCGCTGTGGTCCGTCAATGAGGTGCGCGCCAAGGTGGAAGCCGTGCGCTACCTGACCAATGACAGCGTGACCCTGACCCTGCGCCCCAATCACAACTGGGAAGGCTTTATCCCGGGCCAGTTCGTGCAGCTTTCCGTCACCATCAACGGCAAGCGCCAGACCCGCTGTTATTCGCCGGCCAACTCCCTGCACCGCGCCGATGGCTGCATCGAGCTCACCGCCAAAGTGCACGCCAACGGCTTTGTTTCCCGTCACCTGCGTGAACAACTGAGTGTGGGTGATGTGGTGTTGCTGTCCCAGGCGGACGGCGAATTCGCCCTGCCGGAAGAACGCCCGGAGCAGGTGCTGCTGATCAGTGGTGGCAGCGGTATCACACCGGTGATGTCCATGCTGCGCACCCTTTGTGATGAGGGCTTCAGCGGCCCGATCACTTTCCTGCATTACGCCAACAGCGCCGCCGACATGATCTATGCCAGCGAGCTGGACGAGATCGCACGGACCCACGACAACGTGACCCTGGTGCGCTGCTTCAATGATGAGGGTGAACAGGGTGAACTGTCCGGCCTGTTTTCCCGTGAACATCTGTACATTGCTGCGCCGGAATTTGCACAGGCAACCACTTTTCTGTGTGGTCCGCCGCCGATGATGGCTGCGGTGGAAAAAGTCTGGGAAGAGGACGGCCTGGCAGAGCGTCTGCACAAGGAGCAGTTCACCCTGGCGGCGCCGCAGATCGAAAGCGACAGCGCGGAAGGCGAAGTGCGTTTCGTACAGAGCGAGAAAATGGCCATTAACAATGGTGCCACCCTGCTTGAGCAAGCGGAATCTGCCGGGCTGACCCCGGAATCCGGTTGCCGCATGGGCATCTGCCACGCCTGTACCTGCCGCAAGACCGCCGGTGACGTGCGCGATATCCGCACCGGTGAGATCAGCAGTGGCGAAGAAGATATTCAAATTTGCGTCAGCGTGCCGGTGGGCACGGTGACCCTGGACATCTAAACGGATTCACCCAAACCGAAGCGTCACAGGACGAATCTTCAAACCGGGTTTAAGGAGAAAGCACATGAGTATTTTCAGCAATTTGACCGCCGAACAATTCGAGACCATTGGCCAGGAACTGGATGCCATCCGTAATCGGGAAATGGCGGACCTGGGCGAAAAAGATGCCAACTACATCCGTACTCTGATCAAGCGTCAGCGTCGTCTGGAAGTGGCCGGCCGCGGTCTGCTGATGGCAGGTTTCCTGCCGCCGGCATGGCTGGCCGGTGTGGCCTGTCTGTCTGCCTCCAAGATCCTCGACAACATGGAGATCGGCCATAACGTGATGCACGGCCAGTATGACTGGATGGGCGATCCGGCCATTAACTCCAAGGTCTTTGACTGGGATAACACCTGCACCAACACGGCCTGGAAGCAGACTCACAATTTCGAGCACCACACGTTCACCAACGTGCTCGACAAGGACCATGACATTGGCTATGGCATTCTGCGCATGTCCGATGATCAGGACTGGGAGCCGCGCTTCCTGTTCAACCCGATCCTGGCAGGCATCCTGGCCACCTTCTTCCAGCACTTTGTGGCGATCCAGAGCCTCAAGCTGGAGGACTACCTGGTCTACAAGACCAAGACCAAGGAAGAGCTGAAAGCGGAGTTCAAGCCGACCTGGAAAAAGATGCGCAAGCAGCTGTTCAAGGACTACCTGCTGTTCCCGGCACTGGCTGGCCCGTTTGCGCCCTTCGTGTTTGCCGGTAATGTGACCGCCAACCTGGCGCGCAACCTGTGGTCTTCCCAGGTGATCTTCAATGGTCACTTCCCGGAAGAGGTGGAGCAGTTCCCGGAGTCCGTGATTGAGAACGAGACCCGTGGACAGTGGTATGTCCGTCAGCTGCTGGGCTCGGCCAACTTTGAAGGCGGCCGTCTGATGCACGTGATGAGCGGCAACCTGAGCTTCCAGATCGAGCACCACCTGTTCCCGGACATGCCGGCCCATCGCTACGCGAAAATTGCGCCGGAAGTGCGTGCCATCTGTGAAAAGCACGGTCTGCCTTATAACACCGGCTCGTTTGTGAAGCAGTCTCTGAGTGTGTGGAAGCGGATCTTCAAGCTGTCTTTGCCCAGCAAGACCCAGGGCGGCAGCGACAAGGGACCACTCAATGGCCTGCGAGCCAAAGTGGTATCCCTGACCCGTGAACCGCAGTCAGAAACCCGCAAGGCTGCCTGATCACTCCCGGGCAGCTCGATCTCCTGGTTGGGGCCGGTCCTGCGCTGGTTCCGGCCCTGCCATCCTTATGCTACTCTCAGTCAATCTGAGAGTAGCTTTTTTTATTTGGGGACAAGGCAGAACGCATGGCAGAAATGACAGATTCCGGTGTGCTGTTACGAATGGCCTACAAGGCCATGATTAACGCCGGTATTGATGCCGATGCCGTGTTGGCAGAAGTCGGTCTCGACAAATCCATTCTTCAGGTTCCTGACCTGCGTACGCCCCACGATGCCCAGGAATGGTTCTGGCAGGCACTGGAGAAAGTCTCCGGTGATGAACACGTCGGCCTGCACCTGGGTGAGCATATTCCTGTTTACAAGGGCCAAGTCCTGGAATACCTGTTCCTGTCCAGCCCCACTTTTGGCGAAGGCCTGAAACGTGCCCTGGATTACCAGCGCCTGCTGTCAGACGCTGCCCAGGGGGAATTGTTCGAGGAAGGGGATCGGGTCTTTCTCAAACAGATGATCTGGAGCAAACGTCTCAGCCATCTCAATGAATGCATGATGATGGGCGTGATCAAGTTCTTTCGTTTCGTCACTGACGGTGCCTTCGAGCCGCTTGAAGTCCACTTCGGTCATAGCCGTCATGCGGACCAGCAGGAATACGAGCGGCTCTTCGATTGTCCGGTGAAGTTCGATATGCCGAGTATCGGCATGTACTTCGATGCCCGGGTCATGAATCTGCCGTCGGCCCACCACGAGCCGGAACTGTTGCACCTGCACGAGCAGCTGGCCAGCGAACAGGTGGCCCGTCTGGAAAAGCAGGATCTGGTCGCCCAGGTCAATCGCCTGATCGGCGAACTGCTGGAATCCGGCCATGCCAATCTGGAAGAAGTGGCCGAGCGACTGGGCATCAAGGCTCGCCAGTTGCGTACCCGGCTGGCCGATGCCGGTACCAACTTCAACCAGCTGGTTGCCGATTATCGCTGCCGTCTGGCCAAACGCCTGCTCGCCGGCACCGAGGAATCCATCGACGAAATCGTCTATCTCACCGGTTTTTCGGAACCGTCCACCTTCTATCGGGCGTTCAAGCGCTGGGTCGGTATGACACCCATTGAGTACCGAAAGTTGAAGGCGGAAGAAGATGCCGCGGAGAGAAGTTAGGCGTCGATCGTGGTCAACAGTAAAGCAAAAGAAAGGCGCCGAGGGCGCCTTTTTACGGTTTGTCCGTGAAAGATTTCATGGCTCCATCTCATGGCACCATCCTTGCTTCACCGGGTAGTGGGGCATTCATCAATACATTGAATCGGTGTTAACCAGTGAAAGAATTTCTTCGCAAAGTGTTTTCTCCCATCCTCAATCCGTTTGAGTCCGGCGATGACAACTATGCCTATCGTCCGTCGCACCGGAAAATCCTGATCGTGGTGGGAGCCCTGTTTCTGGTGCTGTCCACCGGGGCGGCAGCGGCAACGGTGGTGGCTGAGTTGTACGGCGGGCTGATCCCGGTGGCGGTTTTCCTGGCAGTGGGGCTGGTGTGTGAAGTGGTCGGTCTGTTGGGGAGCGACAAGGCCGTGGCCCGCATGTGGAAGAGCAAGTAATCACCCCGTTGGAGCCTTGTTCACAAGGCGAAGGACCAGTGAAAAAGGGATACCCGAAAGAGTCGCCTTGCGAGCAAGGCTCCAACGGTCCAGGTAGCGTGCCCTCTGTTCAAAGCACCATGGCGGCGAGCCAGCCAGCGGCGATCAGCGGCAGGTTGTAATGAATAAAAGTGGGAATCACCGTGTCACGGATATGGTCGTGCTGGCCATCGGCGTTCAGACCGGCGGTGGGACCCAGCGTGGAGTCCGAGGCCGGGGAACCGGCGTCACCCAGGGCAGCCGCACTGCCCACCAGGGCGGCGGTGGCCAGTGGTGAGAAACCCAGTGCCAGGCAGAGCGGCACATACAGGGTGGTGATGATGGGGATGGTGGAAAACGACGAGCCAATCCCCAGCGTCACAAACAAGCCGAGCAGTAATAGCAGTGCCGCTGCCACCGGCGGGCTTTGCAAACCACTGGTCACACTCTCCACCAGCAATGGCACCTGTCCGCTGGCACCCACCACGGCAGCGTAGCCGTTGGCAGCAATCATGATAAAGCCGATCAGGGACATCATTTTCACGCCCTGGGTAAAGGCGTCCTGGGATTCCCGCCAGGGCACCACGCCCCCCGCTGTAAACACCATAAACCCCACCAGGGCGCCGAGAATGATGGAATCGCTGTAGAGCTGAAGTGCCAGGGCGGCGGCCAGGGCAATGGCGGCGACGATCACATTTCGCAGCGAAAGCGGCGCGTGTTGCTCTTCGCCCGGCAGCGCCACAGGCCGGTAGTCGCGGGGCTTGCGATAACGGATGAAGGCGAGAATCAAGCCCACCACCATGCCGGCAGCGGGCAGCAGCATGGCCAGGGGCAGTTCCCCCTTGGGAATTTCCAGACCCGCTTTTGCCAGGCTGGGGCCAAGTTGGGTATGCAGGAAAATGCTGCCGAAACCCACCGGCAACACCATATACGGGGTAATCAGCCCGAAGGTGAGCACACAGGCAGCCAGTCGCCGGTCCAGGCGCAGCTGGTGCATCACTTCCAGTAGCGGTGGCACCAGGATCGGGATAAAGGCGATATGAATGGGCACCAGGTTCTGGCTCATGATGGCGGCGGCCAGCAGCACCGTGAGTAGCAGCGTGCGAATCAGACGCAGCTGGTCCGGCGCCGGGGTGCGACCGAGCCGGGCAATGATCCGTGCGGCCAGCCATTCGGTAATCCCGGAGCGGGCAATGGCCACCGCAAAGGCCCCCAGCAGGGCATAACTCAGGGCGATATTGGCGCCGCCACCCAGGCCGTCGCCAAAGGCAGACAGGGTGCTTTGCAGATCCAGGCCACTGCCCATGCCGGCCACCAGCGCCGCGCAGAGCAGGGCGAGTACCACGTTCATGCGCGCAATGCTCAGGCCCATGAGCAGAATCACGGACCAGACAATGGGGTTGAGAAACAGGCTCATGGCGCCTCCGCCGAACGGGCTGGGTCAGGTAAAGGCGCGGAGTTTAGCAGGGGGAGGGGAGCGCGCGCGAACCGGCTGAACCGCCGACGCACCGGGTTAGACATGCCACCTCAATTGGCGCCAGGGGATTTCCCCGACGCTGACGCTGTGATTAGCGTTCGTCGGTGCGGTGGGCTTCCCCCTCGATGGTCACATTGCCATCGTCCCGGCCGGGGGGCTGCTGAAACGGGTTGGGACCCTGCCGGGTATAACTGCTGTAGGTGAAGCCTGCTCCCTGCATGGTGGTAAAGCCCTGCAGGGTACCTTTCTCGATCACCTTGCGGGCCATGGCACGGCGGGAGCCTGGCAGCAGCAGGGCAAAGCCCACCGCGTCAGTAATGAAGCCGGGGGTGATCAGCAGGGCGCCGCCGAGCAGCAGCATGATCCCTTCCACCATTTCCTGGCCGGGCATGTCACCTTGCTGCATGCGCTGGTTCAGTCGTACCCAGGTTTCCAGTCCCTGACGACGAAACAGATAGCTGCCCAGCAGGGCAGTAACCACCGTGGCGATGATGGTGATCGGCCAGCCGATCAGGCCGGCGACTTTCGCCAGTACCAGTACTTCCAGCAGGGCAAAAGCGAAGATGAAGAAGAAAATGCGACCGAAACCCATGGGGTGTCCTGTGTCAGAAGTCTGTGTGTTCAAACATGGTGGTAATTGGACAGGGATTCAAGGGACAGGTTCAGTGTCCAGGGAATCGGCCAGTTGCTGACGTAGCCACCGGTGGGCGGGGTCCCCGTTCTGGGCGTCGGGCCAGAGCGCATAAATCGGTACCGGGGGAATCGCTACCGGGAACGGCAATATCTGCAATTGCAGCCCATGGGCATAATGGCGAGCCAGACGCTCGGGCACCGTGGCGATCATGTCCGAGCGGGCGGTGACGGCGAGCATACTGGCAAATTGGGTCACCCTGGCGCCGGTGCGGCGCTGCCAGCCCGGCGCGTTCAGTACCAGATCCAGCGGCAGTCGACGGTGACGCTCCGGCAACACCACGTGTTCCGCCTCCAGGAAGCGCCTTTTACTGCAGCGACCGCGAAATTGCGGGTGACCCCGCCGGGCAACCACCACCAGATTTTCTTCCAGCAGGACGTGCCGACGTAGCCGGCTGTCTTCCGGCACAAATGCATCCACGGCCAGGTCCGCATGGGCCTTGTGCAGGGTATCCGCCATGTTGTCACCGACCGGCGCCACTTCCAGCATTACGTCCGGTGCGTGCTGGCGGATCCGTTGCAGTAAGGGCGGAAGCAGTACCATCTCGAAATAATCTGTGCTGAGCAGGCGGAAATGCCGTTGGCTGGTGGCAGGGTCAAAGCGATTGCGCGGATCCAGAACGTCGCGCAGGGAAGCCAGTTGGGGCGCCAGATGCTGATGCAGTTCCCGGGCACGGGGAGTGGGCAACATGCCCTGGCGAGTCCGCACAAACAGCTCGTCGCCCAGGGTATGACGCAACCGTTGCAGCGCCGCGCTGATCGCTGGCTGGCTCATGCCAAGCTGTTCTGCCGCCCGGGACAGCTGCCCTGCCTCCATGATGGCGTGGAATACTGGCAGCAGGTTCAGGTCGACACTGCGTAAATTCAGTTTCATGGATATTACTTATATCAAATATCAATTAGGAAAAGGAATACCCGGTGTCTATTTTCAACGGTGTGCGCAACAACATGCTTGAACCGGAGAATAACAATGGACCAGCAACTCACTACCTTTGTGACAGTTTTTATTGTCCTCGCCGCGATCTGGGAAGTCCTCGCCGGACGGACCCGCGACGGAAAAAAGACCCGTCAGGACTGGAAGGTCGCCTTCCTGGCCACCTTGATGATGGTGGTCGTGCAACGGCCCCTGGTACTACTGCTGCTGACGTTGGGGCTGTCCGGCCTGTTTCCTGGCAGTGCGGGCTCCCTGGCCTGGCTTGAAGAGCAGTATTTCTGGCCGACCCTGATCGTCTTCTTCTGCATCGAAGAGTTTATCCATGGCTCCTTCCACCTGTTTGCCCACAGCCGCCGACCGAAGAACCGGCTGCTGCAATGGGTGCAGGCGTTCTACAAGATGAGCCATCGCCCCCACCACCTGGCAGGCGGCCAGGACAACAAGGGGCAATTGTCTGTGACCCAGACCTTTGTGAACGGCTGGGCCTGGTGGCTGATCATGCCCAACTACACCTTCCAGCTGGTGTGCCTGTATCTGGGGTTGGTGGAGGTGTTCCTGATCGGCACCGCCATCAAGGGCATCTGGGCGGCCCAGACCCATGTGAACTGGAACTGGGATCTGTATTTCCATAACCACCGGTGGGCCTGGGTGCGCAAGACCATGTGGGCACTGGCCCATGTGCTGACCTTCCCGACCCAGCATCACCATCATCATTCCCGTGGCCCCAATTCCGCCAGGAATGTGACCTCCACGCTGGCCATTTACGACTGGCTGATTTTCGGCACCCTGGCCATCGAGAGGGAGAAACCCGCAATGTATGGCTGGCGGCAGAATGATGACGAAGCCAACAGCGTGTTGAAGCGTTATTTCTTCTGGGATGTGCGTCAGTACATGCCGGGCGGAGCGGCGAAAGCGAAAAAGAAACGCGAAGACAAACTGGCGAAAGCGGCCTGAGTGCCGCCGCGCTGATCACACCGTGTTTCGTTGCGGGAGAGCACGGGATCTTTCAGGCCCTGCCGGGGTAACCCGGCAGGGCTTTTTATAAATCAGTAGCGAGTGACGAGGAGCGAGTTGCGAAAAGATAAAACCGGGGACTGGATGCGCCAGGATTTCTACGACGATCTTGTTGGTGGTGGGCCTTTACGACGGCATATCTATGAAACCGCTGTAGGAACAGAGCGCAGCGAAGTAACGCATGCAGTACAGTGCGGCCCGAAGGGTGAGCGTAGCGAATAGTCCTCTTGAGGGGCGAACTGTGTGTGAACGCGGAAATCATCCGAAGGATGATCAGGCGCTTCAAGGCTCGGCAGCTTTTAGAAAAGAGTGCGGGGACGGATGTGTCTGCCGCCTCGCTTCGCTCGGTTCGCCCCTCAAGAGGAGCTCCTACAGCGGCTATCGTTGATAGATTGGGAGTACAACCCACAAACAAAAGAGCCGCACCTTGCGGTGCGGCTCTTTTGTCGATCGTGTGGCGAAAGCCTCAAACCGTGTTGCAGCTTGAGGCTTGCAGCTGTTACGCACCCAGCAGCATCTGGCCACACACACGCACCACGTTGCCGGTCAGACCCTGAGAGGCCGGGCTGGCAAAGAAGGCGATGGTTTCAGCCACGTCTACCGGCTGGCCGCCCTGGTTCATGGCGTTCATGCGACGGCCCGCTTCACGGATGGTGAAGGGGATAGCGGCGGTCATCTGGGTTTCGATGAAGCCCGGGGCCACGGCATTGATGGTGATGCCTTTCTCGGCGTACTCGTCCTTGTAGGCATCGATCATGCCGATCACGGCTGCCTTGGAAGCGCCGTAGTTGGTCTGGCCCAGGTTACCGGCGATACCGGCGATGGAGCTGATGGAGATGATGCGTCCACCTTCACCCATGCCGCCATCAGCCAGCAGTTTTTCGTTGATGCGCAGCTGGCTGGCGATGTTGATGTTCAGCACCATGTCCCAGAATTTCTCCGGCATGTTGCCCAGCATCTTGTCACGGGTGACGCCGGCATTGTGCACGACCACATCGTAGCCGCCGATGGCCTTCGCCTTGGCAGCGATGGTGGCGGGGGCGTCGTCAGCGGTGATGTCCAGTTCCAGGGTATCGCCACCGATCTGCTCGGCCACCTGGTTCAGGTCATCAGCCATGGGCGGGATATCCAGTACGGTCACAGTGGCGCCGTCGCGGGCCAGAACTTCGGCAATGGCCGCACCGATACCGCGGGAACCGCCGGTGACCAGCGCTTTTTTGCCCGCCAGCGGCTTGTCCCAGTCAAACTTGGTCGCCTTGAAGCCGGCTTCGGAAACACGAACCACCTGGCCGGACACGTAGGCGGATTTCGGCGACAGGAAGAAGTGCAGGGGAGACGCCAATTGTGCTTCAGCACCTTCGTCTACATACACCAGCTGGGCGGTGGCGCCTTTCTTGATTTCCTTGCCCACAGAGCGGGTGAAACCTTCCAGGGCGCGCTGGGCCACACGGGTGGCGCCGGTCTGTTTTTCCGGGGTGCGGCCAATGACCACAATGCGAGCACATTTTTCCAGCTTGCGAATCACCGGGTGGAAGAACTCCCACAGGGCTTTCAGCTCATCCGGGTTCTGGATACCGGTGGCATCGAATACCAGGCCCTTGAACTTGGCATCGTCTTCGCGGTTGGCGGTGTAGTTGTCCGCGCTCACGCCCAGCTTGCCGGCTTTCTTCTGCAGCTCGGTGGCGTTGCCGGTGTTGGCCAGCACGGCGACCTGTGCTTCCGGCGCCCCTTTCAATGTCGCGAGGACGGTATCGATACCGGTGGAACCGTTGGCGGCGCCCACCAGTACGCGGCCCTTGATGAAAGAAGCCTGGCCCGGCTGCCAGCGATCGAGAATCACCGGGATGGGGAGATTGATTGCGCCAAACAGCGCCTTGCCCATAGAGGAATTGGCAATCGCCTGATAGGTATCGCTCATGATCCTGTCCTTTGCCATCAGAAGATGAATGTGTCTGGCTACATTAGTGCAACCAGAGCGAGTTTAAAGATGTGCCAAGGAAAGAACGGCCAAAATCAGACTTCTTTCGTAGGGCATGGGAATCAGCCCTGTCGCACACTGGCGCGTATTGAATCACTGCAATGTGGCAGGTGTATTGACCGGCGCCGGGAGTCAAACAGGCGTTTGAGCCAATGAGGCCGTGCCGGTTGCGGGTAGACTGCGCCCATTCGAGTGAATACTGTAGCGTTTTCACGCTGTCGTTGCTCACCGCCATCTTTAGAGGACATGACTATGCTGGCAGGTAAAGCCGTACGTAAGGTTGCCATTATCGGCGGTAACCGTATCCCGTTTGCCCGTTCCAACTCTGCGTATATTGATACCAGCAACCAGGAAATGCTGACTGCTGCTATCGACGGTCTGGTGGATCGTTTCAAGTTGCACGGCGAGAAGATCGACGAAGTGGCTGCCGGTGCAGTAATGAAGCACGCCCGCGATTTCAACCTGGTGCGCGAATCCGTACTGGGCTCCAAGCTGGCCCCGGAAACCCCGGCCTATGACCTGCAGCAAGCCTGCGGCACCGGTCTGGAAGCGGCCATCCTGGTGGCCAACAAGATTGCGCTGGGTCAGATCGATTGCGCCATCGCCGGTGGTGTGGACACCACCTCTGATGCGCCCCTGGGCGTCAACGAAGAAGCCCGCAAGGTGTTCATGGCGCTGAACCGTGCCAAGACCAACGGCGAACGCGCCAAGCTGGGCCTGAAGCTGCTCAATCCGAAATCCCTGATGCCCGACATCCCCAAGAACGGCGAGCCCCGTACCGGCCTGTCCATGGGTGAGCACCAGGCGATCACCGCCAAAGAGTGGGGCATTGCCCGGGAAGACCAGGACGAGCTGGCGTGGAAATCCCACCAGAACCTGGCCAAGTCCTATGAAGATGGCTGGCAGGATGACCTGATCAGCCCGTTCAAGGGCCTGGAGCGCGACAACAACATGCGCGGTGACTCCACCCTGGAAAAACTGGCTACCCTGAAGCCTTGCTTCGGTGGCCCGGACGGCACCATGACCCCGGCCAACTCCACCCCGCTGACCGACGGTGCGTCCACAGTACTGCTGGCCACCGAAGAGTGGGCCAAAGAGCGTGGCCTGCCGGTACTGGCCTACCTGACCATCGGTGAAGCCGCTGCCGTGGACTTCATCGGCAAGAAAGAAGGCCTGCTGATGGCACCGGCCTACGCTGTGCCGAGCATGCTGGACAAGCTGGACCTGACCCTGCAGGACTTCGATTTCTACGAAATCCACGAAGCCTTCGCGTCCCAGGTACTGTCTACCCTGAAAGCCTGGGAAGACGAGACCTTCTGCAAAGAGCGTCTGGGTCGCAAGAAAGCACTGGGCAGCATCGACCGCAGCAAACTGAACGTGAAAGGTTCCTCCCTGGCAGCCGGCCACCCGTTCGCTGCCACCGGTGGCCGTATCATCGCCAACGCGGCCAAGCTGCTGAACGAAAAAGGCTCCGGCCGCGCACTGATCTCCGTGTGTGCTGCTGGCGGCCAGGGCGTGGTAGCGATTCTCGAGAAATAATCGCTGGCATGACGCAAAAAACCGGCCTTCGGGCCGGTTTTTTTATGCCTGAAATATCCGCTGCCCACGGATTCATGCTGGTTTCAGGTAGCGTTCAGGGTAAATTCAGGTTGTGCTCTTACAGTGTTTCCTATCCCGACAGGGACTCAAACCCAACAGGAAAGGAGCAACACCATGAGATTTTCCCGAACCCCTCTGATTGCCGCCCTGCTCGGCGTGGCCGCCGCCGGTACCGTTCATGCGGATGATGTACCCCACCAGCAAGTGCCACAGTTAGTGAAAGACGGCACAATCCAGTCTCTGGAGACGCTGGACAAGGTGGCCATGGATACGCATCCCGACGCACAGATCACCGACACCGATCTGGAAAACGAATACGGTCGCTACATCTATCAGGTGGAGCTCCGTGATGGCCAGGGCCAGGAATGGGATGTGGACATTGATGCCAGTACCGGCGATGTGCTGAAGGATGAACGGGACTGAAATTGTGACAATGTCGAAACGGGTCAGCAGGGCGGGGTTACTCGCCCTGCTTGGCCTGTTTTCCAGTTCGTCGATTGCGGACGATGTCAGCCACGAAGAAGCTCTGCGTCTTCGGGAGCAGGGCGTGGTGCTGCCGTTTGAAACTGTACTGGATGCTATCCTTGGCCGTTATCCGGAGGCTCGCTTGCTGGAAGTGGAGCTGGAACGGGATGACGGTATCCTGATTTATGAAATCGAGTTGTTGACCCGTGACAGGGTGGTGCGCGAACTGGAAATCGATGCCCGTGACGGGGCCTGGCTGGATGATGAGCGAGACGATTGATGCGGCTGATGTTGGTGGAAGACAGCGTATCCCTGGCCGATCAGTTGATCCCCATGTTGCGCGAACACGGCTATGCGGTGGATTGGCTGGCTGATGGTCGAGATGCCGTTATCAGGGCCCATGATGATCCCTTCGATCTGGTGATTCTGGATCTGGGGCTACCCGGTATGGATGGCCTGCAGGTTCTGCGGCAGTGGCGAGCAGAGGGGCTCGGTGTGCCGGTGTTGATTCTCACCGCCCGGGACAGTTGGTCGGAAAAAATCGAGGGGCTGCAGCTGGGCGCCGACGATTACCTGACCAAACCGTTCCATCCGGATGAATTACTGCTGCGGGTGCAGGCCCTGTTGCGGCGTAGCCACGGCAACGTCAATGATGCCGGTTTGCGTGTGGGCAGCCTGACACTGGATGAGCAGCGCCAGAGTGTCTGGCAGGGTGAGCAGGAAATGACGCTTACTGGGGCCGAGTTCCGCATGTTGCGATATTTCATGCACAACCCGGGTCGGTTGTTATCCAAGGGGCAGCTGGCCTCCCACCTGTATGACAACGAAAGTGACCGGGATTCCAATGTACTGGAAGTGCACGTGAATCGCCTGCGCCGCAAACTCGGCAAGGATGTGATCGAAACCCGCCGGGGGCAGGGCTATGTCTTTATCGGGGGGCAGGGATGACCTCCATCGGCCGTCGCCTGGGTATCAGCCTGTTCGTCAGCTTGCTGCTGGCGGGGCTGTTGATTAGCCAGGGGGCGCTGTGGTGGCTGGAGCGAGAACAACGTGACTCGCTCAGCGCCTCGCTGCGTGACGATGCGGCCGGGGTGCTCACCGCCATTGGCCGGGACCGGAATGATGTGCTGACGCTGGACCCGACGCGACTGCATCCGGCTTACCGGCGGCCTCTCTCCGGACGTTATTTCGTGGTGCTGGTGGATGACAGCCGCTGGCGCTCCCGGTCACTGTGGGATGCCACGCTGTCCATGCCGGAGTCCCCCGGCATGGACCCGATGCTGCAGCCCGGGCCGGGCGGTCAGCAGTTACTGCGTTACCGCGGTGAATACCGGATGAACGATCAGCCGGTGACCATCATTGTGGCCCAGGATTACACCCCGGTGATGACCGCGTACGCCCGCACCCGCACCGCTGTGCTGATTGCCTGGCTGGTGGTGCTGCTGGTGTTGGCAGGGGTGCAACAGTGGTTGTTGCGCCGGGGGCTGTCGCCGTTGCGGCAAGCCCGCAAGGAGATCGAACAGCTTCGCGGTGGCCAGCGCAATACGCTCAATGAAAACGTGGCGCTGGAGTTGCACCCGCTGGTGGTGGAAATCAACCGTCTGCAACGGCATACCGAACAACAGCTGCAGCGCTCCCGCCATGGGCTGGGGGACCTGGGGCATGCGCTGAAAACCCCGCTGGCGGTGTTGAAAAATCGCTGCAATGAACAACTGAAAACCGCGGATCCTGCCCTCCATGCATTGCTGCAAGAGCAGCTGGATCAGATGGAAGCGACGATCCGCCGGGCGCTGGGACGGGCCCGCGTGGCGGCGGGGGTAACGGCCAGCAACCGGTTTTGTCCGGCCGATCATGTGCCCCTGCTCGTCTCGACGCTGGAGCGGGCTCATCACCGTTCCCTGCAAGTGACGGTAGAAGGGGACCAGCTGACCGCTCTGCCACTGGAGCGGGACGATATGCTGGAAGTGCTGGGCAATCTGCTGGATAACGCGTTCAAATGGGCAAAAAGCCACATTCGCCTGACACTGGATCAAGGTGACGGACAGCTGTGCCTGTGTGTGGAGGATGATGGTCCGGGGATTGCCCCTGAGCGTCGCCAGCAGGTCCTGCAGCGGGGTCAGAGGCTGGACGAACGCACACCGGGGGATGGCCTTGGGCTGGCCATTGTCAGCGATACCGTGGCGGCTTATGGCGGCGATCTGTCCCTGGGGGAAAGCCCGCTGGGGGGCTTGCAGGTAGTGGTGCGGCTACCGCTTCTGCTTGGTGGGCGCCAGCCATCGTGATCACCGGCAGGGAACCTGGCCAGGGTGAGCGCACTCGGACCATAAACCCCTGACAACGCCTGAGTAAGGAGAGCCCCATGAAAGAACAGCGGTTGTGGCTGGTGCTGCTGGGACTGTTACTGGCCGGACGACTGGTCGCGGCACCGGTTTCTCTTGATGCCCGTCTGACGGATTTCGACTATCCCTTCCCGGTGCAGATGTTGAGTCTGGAGGATCAGCAACAGGATCTGGAGATGGCCTACATGGATGTGGCGCCGAAACAGGGCAATGGAAAAACAGTCCTGCTTTTGCACGGCAAGAATTTTTCCGGTGCGTACTGGCAAGACACCATGTCGGCCTTATTGGCCGAAGGGTATCGGGTGGTAGCGCCGGACCAGATCGGGTTTGGCAAGTCATCGAAACCGGCGCATTTTCAATACAGCTTCCAGACCCTCGCCGACCAGACCCGCCGTCTGCTGGATACCCTGAAGGTGGACCGTGTCACAGTGGTGGGGCACTCCATGGGGGGCATGCTGGCCACCCGCTTTGCGTTGATGTTTCCGGATCGCAGCGATGCACTGGTGCTGGTTAATCCCATTGGCCTGGAAGACTGGCAGCGCAAGCAGGTGCCATGGCAGTCCGTGGACGCCTGGTATCAGGGAGAAATGAACAAGAACCCGGAGAAGGTCAAAGCCTACATGACCCGCAGCTATTTTGATGGTCAGTGGAAAAAGACCTATGACCCCCTGCTCACCCTGCAGCAGGGGTGGATGCGTGGTCCGGATTACCGGCGCATTGCATGGAGTTCCGCATTGCACTACGACATGATCTACAGCCAGCCGGTGGTGCATGATTTCGATCGGCTGACCCTGCCCACATTACTGATTATCGGTACCCGTGATCGAACCGCACTGGGACGTAACCGGGCTCCGGAAGCGCAAAGGGATCAGCTGGGCCGTTATGATCGCCTGGGCAAGGAGGCTGCCAGTCGCATTCCTCATGCGGCCCTGGTGGAGATGGACGGCATTGGCCACGTGCCTCAGTACGAGGCGTTTGATGATTATATCGCCGCGCTCAAGGCCTTTCTGAACAGGCACTGACAGCGGTTGCCTTGCACGGGTTTCAGGCGAACTTGCCTGCGGCTTTGATGGTTACCGGTATGCCACTCATGAATGCCTGGTTGCTCAGCTTTTCGAAGCTGCCCGGACCGTGGGGCAGCAGGGCATTGATATTCACCCCCGGGTAGCGATTGGCCACGGTCAGCCCCGGGGTTTTCTGATTCCCCCAGCCATGGGTCATGGCTACCACGCCGGGCCGCAGGGAGTCATCCTCGCGGGCCTGCGCCATCACTTCCCCGTACTCGTTTTTGAGGATCAAATGGTCGCCATCAGCCAGTCCCAGTGAGGCCATGTCCTGGGGGTTCATGTGCAAGGGATTATGGTCATGCTGACCCCGTTTCAGGTTGGCCACATTCTGGTACCAGCTGTTGTGCATGTAGTTGGTCCGCAGAGTGATCAACCGGAATGGCGGGGCAGTGTGTTTGAGGGCATCGAACTGTTGCCGCGCCAGGGTAATGGCTTCGGCAAACAGGGGCGGACAGCAGTCCACCCGTTTGTCGTCGGTCTGCACGAAGTCCCTGTAGAGGCGGCCAATGGGCTGGGTGTCGAGAACCACGGTACCGGAGGGGGCCTGCTTCAGGGTCGCCACGTCCAGCTGGTGTCGGGACATCATATGTTCCAGTCGGCCGAAGGGGTTGGCCGGGGTCTGCTCCAACAGAGGAGCGCTTAAGCCCATGCGTTGCAGTAGCCGGGACAGGATCCACCATTCTTCCTTGCGTTGATGGGCTGGCGGCACCACGGCATCGGTGTATTGCACATGGGGGCGGTACTGCATGCCCAAGCCGCAGATATTGATGTCCGGTCGCTCCAGCATATCTGCGGAGGGTAGCAGAAAGTGGGCGTACTCCCCGGTGGCGTTGCGAAACAGGTCGATGACAACAAGCAGGTCCAGTTTTTCCAGGGCCTGGCGCCAGCGATCCTCGCCGCCCACGCTGAGCAGGGGGTTGCCGGCAATCACCACCAGGGCCCGCACAGGGTTGTCGTCATCCAGGATCATGTCCGGCAGCAGGTTGCTGGGCAGGGCGCCCCGGATATGCCGTAACTCGCCGTATCGGGTGGAGAAGAACAGGCTGTCGTCAGGCCGGGCACGGCCCGCTTTGGCGGCCGGGTAGAAGCCCTCGCTGTAGAAATTGCCCCCTTCTCTGTCCAGGTTGCCGGTGACGAAGCTCAGCATCTGCAGGAGCCAGTAGCAGAGGGTGCCCTGTCGACCCATGTTGACGCCGGTGGACATGTGCACCGAGGCTCGCTTGGCCGCGCTGAAGGTATCCGCCAGGGCACGGATATCCCCAGCGCTGAGCCCCACCACATCGGCCACGCTGTCGGCGGAATAGGGCGCGATCACCTCACGCAGTTCATCCACGTGATTGCCATGGTCGCGCAGCACGGCTTGGTTGAAACGACCCAGCGCATCAATCTCGTGGAGCAGGGCGGCCATGAGATAGAAGTCGGTGTCCGGCAGAATCTGTATCACCTCGCCGGTCTTCGGGCTGGCGGATTCGATCCTGCGTGGGTTGATGTAAAAGACACGGGCGCCCCGTTGGCAGGCCGCGCGAATTTTGGCCATGGGATCGGCAATGGAAATAAAGCTCATGTGTGAGACTTTGGGGTTTTCGCCGAAGATCAGCAGGCAGTCCGTATTGTCGATATCCGGTAACGGGTGCAGGGTGCTGGTGCCGAAAACGGCTTCGCCGGCAGCAAACTTGTTGGAGCAGTCCTGGGTGCCGGAGTTGAAGATACGGCGGCTGCCGATACCCATGAAAAACTCACCGATACCCTGGCTGCCAAGGGCATTGAAGGCGGTGGGGTTGCCGATATATCCGCCGATGGCATCCGCACCATACTGGTCGCGGATCTGTGCAAGCTGATCTCCGACAGCGGCGATAGCGCTATCCCAGTCTTGCTGATGCCATTGCCCTTCACCGGGCTGCCGGGAGCCCTCACGTTGCAGGGGGTAGTCCAGGCGATCCGGATCCTGGTGAATGGCCAGGTAATTGACGCCCTTGTGACAGGCGAACCCCTGACTGACAGGATGGTTCCTGTCGGGTTGCAGGCGCTGGACAATGTTGTCTTCCACCTGGGCCACCAGGCCACAGGAGGGTTCGCAGACGCGACAGAACGTGGCTATTGTTTTCATGGCTCGGGTCTTTTGTCTCTCCCTTTCTCTCAGGCTAGCCCGAAGTGGTGGAGCAGTCCTATGACCCGAATACCCAGTGAGTCGTTATTGGCGGTGTATCAGTCGTTTTTCACCGGTTTGAGGGCGGCCATGATCAACGCCACGGCCTGTTGGCTCACCGCTTCCATGTCGTCCCGGTTCACATAGATGCCATCGATGACCAGGCGGCAGAGCCCGTGAATGGTGGCCCAGCTGGCCTGAGCAACCCGTAGCGGATCCGTGTCAGCTGGAAGTCGGCCCTGAAGCTGGCGGCCCAGCCGCTCGGCATAGTGGCGGAAACTGCGGTAGGCCACCGCTTTCAGTTCGTCGGTGGGGTCTCCGCTCTTCCAGATGGTGCGACCAAACATCAGCTCATACTGTTCCGGGTGTTCGGTGGCAAAACGCAGGTACTCGCTGACAAAGTGCTGAATCCGTTCCCGGGAGCCGTCACCCTGCAATTGCCGGGCGATCATCTCATCCAGCTGGCTGAAGGCCTGGGTGGCCAGGGCGCAGAGCAGGGCATTCTTGTCACGAAAGTGATGGTAGGGTGCGGTGCGGGAGACGCCGGCCCGTTCTGCCAGTTTGCGCAGGGAGAGACCATCGATGCCGTCCTCGTCCAGCAAGCGGTTGGCTTCCCGGAGCAGTGTGGAATGCAGGTCGCCGTGGTGGTAGCGGGCGGGTCGTGACATGGGTAATCCAGTTGCAAGTTGAAAGTGGCAAGTTACAACGCGCTGTCAAAGCAGGCAGCAGACGAGCCGCCGGTTACGCAAACAAGCGGGTTTGAGCGCGGGCAGGGTGGTGCAGATTATGGCCACACAGATGCCGCGTTCAAACCTTCAACGTGTCACTTGCCAGGGTAGTTTCAGGAATAATCTTGACAGTGTCAAAATAAGCCATTAACTTGACGCCGTCCAGATAATTAACGCGTAGCCATCTTTGGTGACGATACGGAGCATACACCATGACAGCCGACCGCTATTCCAACCTGCTTTCCCCCCTGGATCTGGGCCACACCCAGCTCAAGAACCGGGTGATTATGGGGTCCATGCATACCGGACTGGAAGACCGTTTCTGGCAGTTTCCCAAGCTGGCAGCCTATTTTGCCGAGCGTGCCCGCGGTGGCGTTGGCCTTATTGTCACTGGTGGTTTCAACCCCAACAAGAAGGGCTGGTTTTATCCGTTCTCCGGGCTTTTCAACAGCCGCTTTGATGTGATGAACCACCGTAAGGTCACCGATGCGGTACATCGGGAAGGGGGCAAGATTGCCCTGCAGGTGCTTCATGCCGGCCGTTACAGTTACCACCCGTTCTCCCGCTCTGCCTCTGCCATCAAGAGCCCGATCAATCCGTTCAAGCCCAAGGCCATGTCCACCAAAGAGGTGGAGCAGACGGTGAAGGATTTTGCCCACACGGCCTACCTGGCCAAGAAGGCCGGTTACGATGGCGTGGAAATCATGGGCTCCGAAGGCTACCTGATTAACCAGTTCACCGCGCCGCGCACCAACAAGCGCAAGGACAAGTACGGTGGCAATGCGGAAAACCGCCGCCGTTTCCCGGTGGAAATCGTGCGTGAAACCCGCAAACGCTGTGGTGATGATTTCATCATCATGTTCCGCATGTCGGTGATTGATCTGGTCCCGGAAGGGTCCACCCGTGAGGAAGTGCTGGATCTGGCCAGGGAGCTGGAAGCGGCCGGCGCCAGTCTGCTGAATTCCGGTATCGGCTGGCACGAAGCCCGGGTGCCCACCATCGTTACCTCCGTGCCACGGGCAGCCTTCGTGGAGGCCACCCGCCAGGTGAAGGACGTGGTTTCCATTCCGGTGGTAGCGTCCAACCGCATCAACGATCCGGATGTGGCGGAAGAGATTCTCAAGAGTGGCCAGGCGGATGCCGTGTCCATGGCCCGCCAGTTGCTGGCGGACCCGGAGTTCGTGAAGAAAACCGAGCAGGGCAAAGCGGACGAGATCAATACCTGTATCGCCTGTAACCAGGCCTGTCTGGACCACACTTTCCAGCTCAAGCGGGCGTCCTGTCTGGTCAACCCCCGAGCCTGCCACGAAACCGAGCTGCTTTACTTGCGCACTGCCAAGCCGAAGAAGGTGGCGGTGGTGGGTGCCGGCCCGGCGGGATTGTCCTGTGCCACGGTGGCGGCAGAGCGGGGCCATGACGTGACCCTGTTTGATCAGGCCGGCGAAATCGGTGGCCAGTTCAACATGGCCAAGGTGATCCCCGGCAAGGAAGAATTCCACAACACCATCCGTTACTTCGGCAAGCGGATCGAAAACACCGGCGTCACCCTGAAGCTTAATACGCGAGTGGACGTGGCCGATCTGCAGGCCCAGGGCTTTGACGAAATCGTTATTGCTACCGGGGTGCTGCCGCGCACCCCGGGCATTCCCGGTATTGATCATCCCAAGGTGCTTTCCTATGTGGATGTCCTGCGTGGCAAGGCCCAGGTGGGCGAAAAAGTGGCCGTGATTGGTGCCGGTGGTATCGGCTTTGACGTGTCCGAGTTCCTGGCCGAACATCCCCGCGAGGGTGAGCAGCCTTTGCCGGAGTGGATGAAGGAGTGGGGCGTGGACATGAACAGCGATGCCCCGGGTGGGCTGGTGGAGCCGGACGTGGAAAAACCGGCCCGACAGATCACCTTGCTGCAACGCAAGCCAACCTCACTGGGCAAGGACCTGGGCAAAACATCCGGATGGGTACACCGTGCCACCCTGAAATCCCGCAATGTGGAAATGCTCAAGGGCTGTAGCTACGAGAAAATCGATGATGCCGGCCTGCATATCAAGATTGGCGAGGAAAGCCGGGTGCTGGACGTGGATCACGTGGTGATCTGTGCCGGTCAGGAATCCCTGCGCGAGCTGTATCAGGAAGACGCGAAAAACTTCCACCTGATCGGCGGCGCTGACCTGGCTGCAGAGCTCGACGCCAAGCGTGCTATTCGTCAGGGCGCCGAGGTAGCCGCCGCCCTTTAAGGAAAGCCGCTTCTACAAAAAAGCCCTTTCCGGAGAAAATCTCGGCAAGGGCTTTTTTGTGTTTTTCGCTATTAACTATTTACTGTTAACTATTAATTGCCTTTCAGCTGTTTGCCCGCAACCGTCGGGTCTTGAAGCTGCCAATCCCCATCTCGGTGACTACCTTGAACAGCGACAGCAGGACGCTCTCATCCGGCTTTGGATCCTTTCCCTTGCCCATACGGTGCAGCTGACGGGAGAACCAGGACACTTCCATCATGGCCATTTCGTCGATCATCTTGATGCCGGTCTTGCGCGGCGTGACGCGGCTGATGACTCCTTCCTGGCCGGCGAGAATGCGGTTGGCCAGATCCGGTTCCACGGCCAAGGGGCGGGCAATACCGACCAGGTCGGTGGCGCCGCTTTCCACCGCTTGCGCCATGGCCTGGGCCGAGCGGAAGCCGCCGGTGACCATCAGCGGTATGGAAACCCGCTGGCGAATGGCCTGGGCGTAGTCAAGGAAGTAGGCTTCCCGCTTCACCGTGCTTTCGCGCACACCTCTGGCGCCGGCCATGGCCGGGTTTTCATAGTTACCCCCGGAGATTTCCAGCAGATCCAGCCCTTCGGCGGCCAGGGTTTCGGCCACGGTCATGGATTCTTCTTCGGTGAAACCACCACGCTGAAAATCTGCAGAGTTGAGTTTGATGCTCACCGGGTAATCCGGGCCAACGGCGTCGCGGATAGCGCGATAGATTTCCAGCGGGAAACGCATACGGTTTTCCAGGGAGCCGCCCCATTTGTCGTTACGACGGTTATGGTGGCCGGACAGGAACTGGCTGACCAGATAACCGTGGGCGCCATGGATTTGGACACCGGTAAAGCCGGCTTCTTTTGCCAGTGCCGCGCTGGTGGCAAAGCGCCGGATGATATCGAAAATCTCGTCTTCGTTGAGCGCCCGTGGCGTTTTGAAAGCGCTCTTGAGTTCCTTGCCGAAGGGCACCGCGGAAGGCGCCAGGGTATCGCCGCTGGCGAGCATGCGCGGGATCTGTTTGCCCGGGTGGTTCAGTTGCACCCAGATATCATTGCCCTGGCTCTGGCCCGCATCCGCCCAGCGTTTCAGCAGGGTCATGTCGCGCTTGTCTTCAAGCACCACGTTTCGGGGCTCACCGGTGTGGTTGCGGTCGACCATGATATTGCCGGTAATCAGCAACCCGGTGCCGCCCTGGGCCCAGCGGCCGTAGAGTCGCTCCAGCGCCGGGGTCACATGATTATCGATGGTTCCCAGCGCTTCGCTCATGGCGGATTTGGCGAAGCGATTCTTCAGCGTTATTCCGCAGGGCAGGGCCAGTGATTGCCCGAGAGTGTCCGCGTGGCTCACGATTGTCCTCCAACGACCTGTTACGGTCAGCAGCTGTATAGTTTGATGATGGTCAAACTATAAGTTAGTTTTATACCCGTCAAACTGTTTTGTGGGGAGGTGCCGGTTTTGGCACGGAAAGACATATCGGAGAGCTCGGCGGAGCAGTTGGCAGCGGCCTTTCGGGCCCTGTCCAATCCTAACCGCTTGCGAATCTACCAAGTGATTCTGGAGCATTGCCGCGCCCATGGTCATGCGGATCTGGCGAAAGTGCCGGCGGGTTGTGCTTTCGGGGACTTCATGCAGCGTCTCAATATCGGTGCCCCTACGGTATCCCACCATGTGCGTGAACTGGCGGAAGCCGGGCTTATCCGGGTAGAAAGGGAAGGGCGGCGGCGCTATTGCCATACCCGGCCGCACATGCAGGCGACCCTGGCCCGTTTTTTTGAATTATAAGGAGAGAGCGCAATGACAGCAGACCAGTGGGCGTTGTGGGGCTGCGGCATTTACTTTCTGACCGGCCTGCTGACCGGGGTGTGGAAGTACTGGCAGGTGGCTACCAGTGAAAAGGGGCGTGCCCATTACTACGTGGATGTGGCGCACCGGGCCAGCCTGATGTACGCCTTTGCCTGTCTGGTGCTGGAGCGGTTTGCGTTGCTTAGCGTCTGGGACGACTGGATCAATACGTTGGCCGTCCTGGCGAGCCTGCTGTTCTTCGGCCTGGCCATTGGCAGCTATATTCTCCACGGTTTTCTGCAGGACACCCGTAACCAGTTGCAACGGCCCCACCGGCTGGGCGGCGGCAGTGTGCCGGAGTTGGCCATGTCCACATTCATGGTGTCGTTGATCGTGGCCGAGGTGGGAGGTTTCGCGGTGTTGTTTGCCGGGTTTGTGATGCGTTGAGGCCACGCCCGCGATGGGCGTGGCGTATGCCGGGTTCAGGCCAGGCGGTTTTTCTCGGTGATCTGGCCGTTCAGGGTCCAGAAATCGTAGAGGATGCCCAGCCCGAACAGGCCGGCGGTGAGCAGGTAAATGATGCCGGTGATTACCTTGCCCATGTAGAAGCGGTGAATGCCGAAGATGCCCAGGAAGGTAAGCAGAACCCAGCCGATGTTGTAGTCGATACTACCAGGTTCGTAGCGCTCGTCGGCGGCATCATCCATTCCCGGGATCAGGAACAGATCGATGATCCAGCCGATGAAAAACAGCCCCAGCGTAAAAAACCAGATGGTGCCGGTGATCTGGCGGCCGTAGTAAAACCGGTGGGCGCCCATAAAGCCGAAAATCCACAGCAGATAGCCGATGACCTTGCTGTGCGTATCCTGATTCTGCATGGCGATTAACCTCGTTTTATAGATCGACTTTCAGTGCGGCACTGGCGGCATTCGCCTTGTCACGCGCTTCCTGGATGGATTCACCACGGGCCAGGGCAACACCCAGGCGGCGGCTGCCCTTCACCTCCGGTTTGCCGAACAGGCGCACTTCGGTTTCCGGTTGGGCCAGGGCCTGGTCCAGCCCACGGTAACGCATCTGGTTGGAGTCGCCTTGTACCAGCAGTACCGAAGAGGCGCTGGGCCCCCGTTGTTCGATGTCAGGGACTGGCAGTCCGAGAATGGCGCGGGCATGCAGGGCGAACTCGGACAGGTTCTGTGAAAGCAGGGTTACCAGGCCGGTGTCATGGGGGCGCGGTGACACTTCGCTGAAATACACCTGATCGCCCTTGATAAACAGCTCCACGCCGAAAATGCCCAGGCCGCCCAGTGCCTCGGTGATGGCACCCGCCACTTCCTGGGAGGCTTGCAGCGCCTTGTCGCTCATGGGCTGGGGTTGCCAGGATTCCTGGTAATCGCCATTTTCCTGACGGTGACCGATGGGGGAGCAGTAGGTGGTGCCATCCCGGTGGCGCACGGTAAGCAGGGTGATTTCGTAATCGAAGTCCACAAAGCCCTCAACGATCACCCGCCCCTGACCGGCGCGTCCTCCGGACTGGGCATAGTCCCAGGCGGACTGGATGTCAGTTTCGGTTTTCACGGTGCTCTGGCCCTTGCCGGAGGAACTCATCACCGGTTTGACCACGCAGGGCAGACCTATCTCGGCAACAGCCTGCTGGTATTCCTCCAGGCTTTCCGCAAAGCGGTAAGGGGAGGTGGGCAGTGACAATTCTTCTGCTGCCAGGCGGCGAATGCCTTCGCGGTTCATGGTCAGTCTTGCAGCCCGGGCAGTGGGCACCACGGTAAAGCCTTCGCTTTCCAGTTGAACCAGTTCGTCGGTGGCGATGGCTTCGATTTCCGGCACGATCAGTGCCGGTTTTTCCTGTTCGACCAACTGGCGCAGGGCGGCACCATCGAGCATGTTGATGACATGACGACGCTGGGCCACCTGCATGGCCGGGGCATGATCGTAGCGGTCCACGGCGATCACTTCGCAGCCATAACGAATCAGTTCGATGGCCACTTCCCGGCCCAGTTCGCCGCTGCCCAGCAGCATGACGCGGGTGGCAGTGTCGGTAAAAGGCGTTCCGATGAATGTCATAACAGCTCTCAATGCGATTGATGGCATGATTGTAACGAAATGGGGTGCTGGTGCTAGGGCCGGCTGCGACATACCATGGCCCCGCATTGATCAGGATAGAACCATGAACGACGAAATCTGGATGCAGCGGGCGCTGGAACTGGCCCGGCAGGCTGCCGAGGCAGGCGAAGTGCCGGTGGGGGCCGTGCTGGTCCGTGATCAGCAGGTGCTGGGCGAGGGCTACAATCAACCCATCATCGCCCATGATCCCTCCGCCCATGCGGAAGTGGTGGCGCTACGTGCTGCTGCACGTGCCGAGCAGAATTACCGCTTACCGGGAAGCACGCTGTACGTGACCCTTGAGCCCTGCACCATGTGTTTTGGTGCCATGGTTCATGCCCGTGTAGCTCGTCTGGTCTATGCAGCCAAAGAGCCCCGAGCCGGGGTCTGTGAGAGTCAATTGCAGTTGCCGCAGGTGGATTTTTATAACCACAAGCTGCTGGTGGAAGGCGGGCTGATGGAGGCGGAGAGTGCGGCCATGCTGAAGGCGTTTTTCGCGGCTCGCCGCAAGGGTTGAGATGGTGGGTAGGGTGCACTGAGCCTAAGGCGAACTGCACCACCCCGGCGTTGAATCGGTGCAGTTCGCCTTAGGCTCAGTGCACCCTACGACGAAGAGCATAAAAAAAGGGCCGGCAATGCCGGCCCTTTTTTGTTCAGGAAAAGCTCTTATTGGTACTGAGCTTCCTGGGTAGTGGCCTTCATGATGGCTTCTACGCGACGGTTCTCCGCGCGGCCTTCACTGGTGCCGTTGTCGGCAATCGGCTTCTCTTCGCCGTAGCCTTCGGTGGTGATGCGGTCAGTGCTGATGTTGAACTCTTCCACCAGTACTTTCTTCACTGCATCAGCACGCTTCTTGGAGAGCGACTTGTTGTAGCTCGCTGCGCCAGTGCTGTCGGTGTGACCTTCCAGTACCAGGTCAGCAGAGGGATACTTGCGCATCTCTTCAGCCAGACGCTCCAGGTCAGGGTAGGAAGTCTGACGCACTTCCGCCTTGTCCAGACCGAACTCAACGTACAGGGTTTCCTTAACGTCTTTCTCCAGGTACTGCTGACAGCCTTTCTCGTCTACCAGTGCGCCGGCCGGAGTATCCGGGCATTCGTCGGCACTGTTGACTACGCCGTCACCATCGTCGTCCAGTTCGCAGCCGGTTGCGTCAACCTGGGCGCCAGCCGGGGTGTTGGCACACTGATCGCGATCATCAGGTACGCCGTCACCGTCGCTGTCGGTTACCACGTTTTCAACTACCGGCGCCGGCTCTTCTTCCTTCTCGGATGCACCGATCAGGAAGTTCAGGCCTGCATAGACTTCAGCATCCCAGCGCTCGGTGCGGAAGCTGTAGTAGGGACGAGCGCCCACGTCCAGCAGGAAGTGCGGGTGCAGCAGGGTCTGGAAACCGGTTTCCAGGGTACCGATGGTTTCCTTGAAATCGTTGGAGCTGTCGCTGGTCGGCTCGGTGCGGAACTCACCGGCACCGATACCCACGTAGGGTTCGAATGCGGAGTTGCCGGCGAAGTGTTTACGCAGGCTACCGTGAGCGATGTTGATGTCTGCATCACCAATCAGGTCAGTGTTGGAGTTGTTACGCTCCCACCAACCCTGGACAGACCAGTCACGGTTGAAGCGGTAGCCCAGTTGGGCACCGGGAAGGGTTACACTGTTCTCGCTGGTGTTCTGGTCGTAGTGATCGCCGATGTCGATCCAGTTCTCACTGATGTGACCACCAAAGTAGAAATAACGCTCGGGAATTTCATCAGCAGTGACCGCAGTGGTCGCAGTGACAGATGCGCAAGCAATACTAGCCGCCAAAAAATGTTTAGCGTTCATAAGCTCCTTCCTTGTTTTGTCCAATAGGCAGTACAAACACCAGGTCAGTGTTGTGCAGCCTGTCTCCCATGTAAATCCTCACATGACAGATTAATAAAAAAATTTACAAATATGGAAATAGTTTGGTATCGGCGGAGTGGGGTTTTGTAATTATCTAGTGTAAAAGCATTACTTTTTATTTTTGAGGTACGATTTAAAGATTGCTTTTCGGCAATTCGGAACGGTCGCGTCCTTCGTTGCGGTTCTGGTAAAGCGCATAGTCGGCTTCGTTAAGCAGAGGATTGATATTGCGGCCACTGTTTTCGGTGCTGGCAACACCGATTTTGGCGCTGATTCTGACATTTTCCGGTTGTGCTTCTCCGGGTTGCGGGCTCGACAGTCTTATGCCGGCAGTGAGCGCGCGCAGACCTTCACCCATTCGGGCGGCATCATCGTAGTTAGTGTGGGGGAGTACCAGCAGGAACTGGGCGCCATCGAAGCGTCCGAACAGATCGCTTTCGCGGATTTTTTCACGGATACAATCGGCAAACAGGCGCAATGCTTTTTCACCGGTATGGCGACCGTATTCATCCAGCAACTGGGTGAAGTCGTTAATCTCCAGTAACAGAATGGAAACCGTGTAGTTATGACGTTGACTCAATGCCAGTTCTCTTTCCAGCATGCTGAGCAGGTGAGGGCGGTTGAACAGACCAGTCAGGTGGTCCTCGCGGGCCAGCTGTTGCAGCTGGTGATTCTGCCGATCCAGTGACATCAAACGGCTGGCCACCAGATAAAGTGGGGGCGGCAGCAGCATCAGCGGCAGCACGGTGGCCAGAATCAGGGCGGAAAGCCAGTCCCTCTCACCCACCACGAGAATGGCGATGCTGGTAAGGATCAGAGAGAGCAATACGGCGCTGAGTGTAATCAGCAAGGTGCCCTTGAGTGCGGTGGCACGGTCGTGCCGGCTTGTCTGCCGGGCCGATGAGGCCACCACATGGAACAGCTTGGACATGCTGTGATATCCCCGAACAAGATATTGATTTTTATCCAATCAGTATCCCGATTGCCCCGCCCAGGCGCAATAGTGGAGACGCAGTCAGGGATTGCCCAGCAGGGCCTGCTTGAGATTGCTGGAGTAGGGTTTCTCGCCGAACCAGATTGTCAGATAGGCCTCTGCGAATTGCGCACCTTGTTCACTGGTGAGGGGATCGTTGTTGAGCAGCAATTGCAGCTGCTCGTCCTGGTAAACCATGGCGTAGGTGTCGCCATCGCCAATATCCTGATAATGGCTGTTGAATCGTTCAAAACGGGGTTTCAGCTGTTCGAACTCGCTGTCACTGAGGTTTTTCTCCAGAAAGTTCATGGCAGCCTTGGCAAAGGCATCACCGGGCACCTCCCGTTGGTAGCTGAACTCCAGCCTCATGGGGGCGGCCAGCAGGTCATCCACATTGCAGTCCTGCCGAAGCAGGCGAGCTTCACCCACGGTGATAAAGCGTAATGCCTTCACATCACTGCGGTGGCACTGCTGCCAGTCATCCGCCTGGGCAGGGCTGCCCATTACCAACAGGCAGGACATTGAAAGGAGAAAGGAACGGGTCAGTGATCGCGTAGCCATCGTGTCATCGGTCCTAATACTGGCAAATGTTGATCCAGGCCCTGGCTGCTGTCCCAGAAATCCTGGTGGAAGAAAACCTGGCCGTCGCGGTTGAAACGCAGCTGGCTGATGCCAATGGTGCGGGACAAGCGCTCCCGACCCAGCAGGGAAAAATGCGCTTCCATGACCCAGACCAGGTAGACCTGTTGTCCGTCGCGGACCACATTCAACGGCTCCAGTGACATGTAGCTCAACCGTTCGGCGGTGGCCAGGAGGTGTTTCTGCAGAGTCTCCCTGTCCCGCACGATCACCAGGGTGTCGTTGAAATACACATCGCTGGCATAAATCTGGTCGATCCCTTCGGCGATGCGCTGATGATCCAGCGGATTGTAGAAATCAATAAAGCGGGACAAGGTGTCGTCATCAGGTAACACAGCAACCTGGCCGTCTGCTTCCAGGCGTTCCAGAAATTGGTCGGTGTAGCCATAGGGGCCAAGCGGAGTACTACTACACCCCGTTAGTAGAACCGGTACCAGCAACACCATTGTCAAAAGTAATGATTTCATGAGGCGAGTCTGATCGCAGTCAGGTGATCCGGCTGTGAAGGAATTTCACAGGCCATTGACGAGTCGCGGTGCACTGTTCGCTGATGAAACGATTGCCTGCTCCCTTGATTATCAACTTTGTCGGCTTTCAGCTGCTGTGGGCTGCCGCGGTGTTTGGCGGTGCCAGGGAAATGTCCTGGCCTTCCTGGACGGTTTTGGCGGTGATGCTGGCCGGACAATGGTGGTTCGACCCGCGCTGGTCGAAAAATGTCGCCATGCTCTTGTGGGGGCTGGTACTTTGCCTCTTGCTTGAACCGATCTGGCTGAGCAGTGGGCTACTGGCCTATACCGGCTGGCAGCACCCCTGGTTGGCGCCGGCATGGATCTGGGCGCTCTGGCTGGGGTTTGCCGTCAGTTTTCATTACAGCCTCAACTGGCTATGCGGCAGACCCTGGCTGGGAGCCGCTTTTGGTGCCATTGGCGGGGTCTTTTCGGTCACCATGGGGATGAGGCTTGGCGCTGCCAGCGCGCCCCTTGAGTGGCTGCCCATTGCGATCACCTATGGTGTGGTATGGGCGGTGGCCGTGCCGTTGCTGGCCTACGCCGCACAACTTACCGGCGAAAAGGAACATCATCATGCCTGAGATACATTATTTGTTGCTTGTGGCCTTGCTGATTGTTGCCACCGTGTTGTGGTTACAACAACTGCAGACCCGCAATGCGGGCTGGGTGGATGTTTTCTGGTCCTGGTCTGTGGGAGTGGTCGGCCTGATCTTTCTGGTGACCGGCAGCGGAGAGGTATTGCCTCGCTGGGTTGCTGGCGCCTTGCTGTTGCTCTGGTCTGTGCGTCTGGGCAGCCATATCTTTCGACGTGTCGCCAGTGAGTCCCGGGAAGACGGTCGCTATGCGGCCATGCGCGAGGCCTTGCAGGAAAAGACCCAACCGGTTTTTCTGTTGTTTTACTGGGGCCAGGCACTGTTGGCATGGGGGTTTGCCCTCACATTCTGGGTGATTGGCAACCAGCAGGACAGCGTCAGCATAGCGGTGCTTGCCGGGGCTTGTCTGGGGGCATTGGCGATTGCCGGTGAGAGCCTTGCCGACAGACAACTGGCACGCTTCAAGCGCAAACCCGACAGCGCCGGTCGCACCTGCCGAGACGGGTTGTGGCGCTATTCCCGTCATCCCAATTACTTTTTCGAGTGGTTGCACTGGTGCAGCTACCCACTGATTGCCATTGGCGCCAGTCAGGGTGCCTGGTTGTGGTGCCTGCCAGTGGCCATGTTCGTGTTCCTGTGGTTCGTCACGGGTATCCCCTACACCGAAAAGCAGGCACTTAAATCCCGTGGCGACGATTATCGCGACTATCAACGCACCACCAGTGCGTTCTTTCCCTGGAGACCCAAAGCATGATGATTCAAATGGCGGAGTCCGGCCTGTTGCCCGATGCCCTGGTACGTTTCGGTATCCGGCGTTTGTTGGGAAAGCGGCTTGAGCAGGAGCGACAGAAGCAGCGTCGCGAGGACCTGGAAAGTGCGCTGAAACAGGGCCCGGTGGCGGTGGGTCAGGATGAAGCCAACGAGCAACATTACGAGGTGGATTCCCGGTTTTATGAACAGGTGCTTGGCCCCTATCTGAAATATTCCAGTGCCTACTGGCCCAAGGGGGTTAACGACCTGGCTGAGGCCGAGCGCACCATGCTGGCAATGACCTGCGAGCGGGCAGAGCTGGACAACGGTCAGGATATTCTCGAAATGGGGTGTGGCTGGGGATCGCTGACCCTGTGGATGGCCGAGCATTACCCCGGTAGTCGCATAACCGCCATTTCCAACTCGGCGTCACAGAAAGCCTTCATTATGGGCCGGGCGGCGGAAAAGGGTCTGACCAATGTGCGTGTGATCACCGCCGACGCGTCCCTGTACCATCCGGATCAACCGTTTGACCGCGTGGTGTCGGTGGAAATGTTCGAGCACATGCGCAACCACACAGCGCTGATGGCGCGGATCCACGACTGGCTCAAGCCCGGCGGCAAACTGTTTATCCATGTCTTTTGCCATCGCAACCTGACCTATCTGTTTGAAGACGAAGGCAGCAGCGACTGGATGGCCCGTTACTTTTTCACCGGTGGCATGATGCCGGCCTACGACTGGTTGCCGCACTGTGCGGGCAAGCTGGAAGAAGATCAGCGCTGGGCCGTGAACGGTACCCATTATGCGCGGACCCTGGAAGCCTGGCTGGATCTGGCTGACCAGAAACAGTCCCAACTGATCCCGTTGCTGGATGAGGTTTATGGTAAGGGCGAAGGAAAGGTCTGGTTGCAACGCTGGCGCATGTTTTTCATGGCTTGTGCGGAGTTGTTTGACTATCGTGACGGGGAAGAGTGGTTCGTGGCCCACTATCTGTTTTCCCGTCCGGCAAATGCCGCCGGCTGAAATTGTTGAGCATTGTGCATGAAGAAAACCGGCGTCCAGCATCGTATTACCCGTGTCTATCTGTTGCAGCTGTTGCTGATCAGTCTGACGACCGTGCTGGGCGTCTGGGCGACCGCCAACATCATCGAGCAGGTACTGGTCAAGCAGGCGCTGATCAAGGAAGCCGAGCACTACTGGTCCCTGCTGGATGACAATCCCACTCAGCCGCGCCCGAATACCCGGCATCTGCTTGGGCTGCTGAACAGTGAAGCGGTGAACGATGACATCCCGCAGGTGCTGCAGTCTCTGCCGGACGGTTACCAGCGTGCGGACCTTGCTGGCGAGCGTCCGATTGTCTACATCGAGCGTCAGGGGAATGCCCGGCTGTATCTGATTTTCGATGAGCAACGGGTATCCGTGCTGGCATTCCTGTTTGGTATTCTGCCGCTCACCGGTGTCCTTCTGGTGATCTATATCACCTCGTTCCTGGGCTGGAAAAAATCCCGCGACCTGTTGTCGCCACTGGTTCAGCTGGCGGATCGTTTGCGGCAGACTCCGGTGGAAGATCCCAGCGTTGCGCGCCCGGATCTGAGCGGTATTGATGCGGACACTGACAGCGAAGTGGCCGTGTTGGTGGCGGCCCTTGATGCCTACGCGGACAGGTTGGTGAGTTTCGTGGAGCGCGAGCGGCAGTTCACCCGCGATGCCAGCCACGAGCTGAGAACCCCGCTGGCGGTGTTTCGTGCCAACCTGGAATTACTGGTCAGTCAGATCGGGGATCGTCCGCTGATTCGTCGCATGGAAGATACCGTCGAAGACATGGAGGCGACGCTGGAAACCTTGCTGATGTTGGCGCGGACGGAACAGCGTCAGCCAGACAATGAGGATGTGATCGTCAACGACCTGGCAGTGAATCTGATGGAGCGCCTCAGCCCCCTGGCTGATCGCAAGCAGATTCGCCTGCAGGTGCGTCAGACTGCCTTGCTCACGGTGCACAGCCCGGAAGTGGCATTGACGATTGTATTAACCAACCTGGTGCGCAACGCCATCAACTACAGTGGCTCCGGTGATGTCACCATTCTGGTGGCGGAAAAAACCGTGCACGTGGTGGATTATGGCGCCGGTATGGATGCGGATGAGTTGGCGCGAATCCTCAAACCGTTCGAGCGGGGGCAAAGCCAGGAAGCCGGCCACGGTTTGGGGCTGGCGATCGTACAACGCCTCTGTGAGCGCTATCACTGGCACCTGATGGTCACCAGTGCCCCGGGGCGCGGCACGGAAGTGGCGATCCGTTTTTCCTAGCCACAAAACCCGGCAATTTTGCCTTTCAGTTTGCGCCCCTGTGCTCTGGAGTATTCGGGCGCTGCGAGTGCTGCCGGGCCTGCCAGGCAGGCCTGCAATCCGTTGGGGCGAGTCAGCAGAAAGAGGAAAGAGTGAGCCTGAAGGCGTTATACAGAGGCTCTACTAGCCGCTGACCAGCCGTTCCCGGTCAATGCGCACCAGCAATTGTTTGGCGTTCAAGGCATCACGAATCCGGTCTGCCACACGGTGGGACTTGGTTTCATCGGTGTCTGCCAGCATGATCCCGAAACGATTATCGCCCAGGTGGGCAATGCTGTCCTGTTCCCGCAGCAGGGCGGCCAGGGAATCGGCAATGGTCAGGCTGTTGCTGCCCTGTGGGGCCTGCAGATAAAGGACCGATGACTCCAGACCGAAATCCCGGCAATTGCTGGCTTCCTGTCGGCAAATGTCTTGCCAACCTTCATGACCCGGCAGGCCGGTATCGTCACATCGGTCTGGATGCTCCACAAAGGTGGTGAGACGTTTTTCCCTGGCTTCGCGCACCGCGTTGCTGAGCAGGAAGCTGATCAGGGCGGCCTCGTGAATCAGGGAGGTGGCGGCGTCCTGCAGGCTGTCAGACTGGGGTTGTGGATCGATGGCACAGAGAGTGCCGAATTTGCGGTTGTCGCTATCGACCAGTGGCAGCCCCACATATGCCTGGATATTCAACGGATTGTTCCGTGACAACGACGCATGGTCGGGATGTGCACAGGCATCGGGAAAAATAGCCGGACGGCCTTTTTCCACCACCTCACCACAGTAATTCTGGCGCCAGTTCAGTCGATAACCCCGATGCAGCCGGTAATGCCGATCTTTGAGTCGCAAGATAACCAGCTCGTCACCGACCAGGCGGGTAATCATCCATGTGGTCATCCCGAAGCGTTTCTGCAGCTCTTCAAGATGCGCATCGAGCAGGGCATTGCAGGACGAGAAGTGTGGGAGATGAAGAATATTGGCGGGCATAGGGACCGGGAATATTGCAAATTTTGCGTATTCTCTGGTCCCCTGGATGAAAACTACAAGCCCTGCAAGACGGACGGCGCGTTTTTTCTGCCAATCAACCTGCGCTGGGCCGGTCTTCCTGAATGCTGAAACCCACACCGGGGAGGGTGTTCAGAAGAGCGTTATCGAAGGGCTTGTCCACGGCCTTGCGCAGGTTGTAGAGATGGCTGCGCAGTGCGTCTGAATCCGGTACCAGGTCCCCCCAAAGCTCGTGTTCCAGCTGTTCACGGCTAACCACGCGGGGGGATTCGCGCATCAGGATACGCAGAATACGAAAGGCGGTGGGGGACAGCTTCAGTAACTGACCGTCCCGGCGAACTTCCTGGCGGGCCGGGTCCAGTTCCAGGTCTGCCACCTGCAAGGTGTTGGCGGTCACTTCGCGGCGCTGTCGACGAATCAGTGCAGAGACCCGTGCTGCCAGCTCCGGCAGGGCAAAGGGTTTGACGATGTAATCATCGCCGCCTCGGTCGAAGCCTTCCAGCTTGTCTTCCAGCTGGTCACGGGCGGTCATGAAAATCACCGGCAGGTCCAGGGCCAGATCCTTGCGCAGGTACTGGCAGAAGCTGTAGCCGTCTTCCCCGGGCAGCATCACATCCAGCAGCATCAGGTCATAGTGATGCTCCTGAACCAATTCGCGGGCCAGACTGGTGTTACCGGCATAGTCCACCGTGGCACCTTCCTGTTCCAGAAATTCCACCACGGTCTGGGCCAGTTGGCGATGGTCTTCCACGAGTAAGATGGACAGGTTTTCCACAGGGTCTCTCCTTTGCAGTTATGCCCATCATCAGGCCCCAGTCGTCAACGAGCCGTCAAGGTTCTTCACGCTCGTCGGTTTTTTTATCAGTCAGTGAGGGCGCCGGTGCGGGCAAAACGCTGACGGTAATGGCTGGGAGACAGGCCGGTATGGCGCTTGAACAGACGGGAAAAGCTGCTCACGTCCTGGTAGCCAACCTGTTCGGACAGTTTCGCCAGGTTATTGGTGCCGCGCTCCAGCATCTTGCGGGCCGCCTCGATGCGTACCCGCTGCAGATATTGCAGCGGAGGCTCGCCCAGGGTGGTGGTAAAGCGACGCTGCAGCTGGCGGGGGCTCAGGTGGACCATTTCTGCCAGCTGGCCCAGGCTGGTGCTTTGCTTGTAGTGCTCATGAATCCAGGCCTGAATGGTCTGTACCTGATCGTCCTGGTGGTAGCTGTGGGCGGGCAGGCCGGCGTAGATACTTTGCAGGTCATTACGTACATCAATCACAAAGGCGCGGGCCAACTCCCGGGCAAGGTCGGCACCACAATAACGCTCCACCAGCAGGATGGTCAGATCCCGCCAGGCGGTGCCGCCGCCGGCGCAGAAAATATTGCCATCACGGGTGATCAGCTCACGCTCGTTGAGTTTGACCTGCGGATAATGATGCCGGAACTGCTGACTGAAACCCCAATGGGTCGTCGCGGTCTTGCCGTCCAGCAGGCCGGCCTCTGCCAACAGGAAGGCACCGGTACAGTTGCTGGCCAGATCCGCGCCCCCCTGATAAAGAAACCGCAACCAGGGCAGCGCCTCCTGTTCCTGGGCCAGTACGGTTTCCAGCTTGCCGCCGATGGTTGGCACGATCACCAGGTCAGCCTGATCCAGTTGCTCCAGGGAGCAGTCCACTGCCATGCGGATGCCGTTGGTACAGCGCACCGGATTGCCGCCCCGGGAGACAACCTTGACCTCGAATTGCCGATTCAAGGGTTGATCATGTATCCGGTTCCAGGTCACCCCGGTCAGGTTGAACAAATCCACCACCCCGGTCAGAGCAGAGGCAAAAACGCCATCGAAGGCTAATACGGCTACTCGATACATCGTGTCGTATTCCACCATGAATAAGTCATAGGCGACAATGCCAGACGGGCAGGGGGAATGGCAAGCTGTTCCACCTGAATTAACCGGAGCCAAGCCGTGAGTGATGTGATTCTCGACCGTCGTGATCTCAGTTTTCAGTTGTTCGAGGTGCTGGATACCGACACCCTGTTTCAGCGTCCGCGTTTTGCGGAACACAGTCGCGAGACGGTTGAGGCCGCACTGGATACCGCAGAGAAACTGGCCCGGGAAAAATTCGCCAATCACAACAGCCTGGCGGACAAGGAAGAACCCTCCTTTGTGGACGGCAAGGTGGTAATGCGTCCGGAAGTCAAAGAGGCCTTCGACGCTTATATCCATGCGGGTTTCCTGTCTTCGCGGGCCAGCTTTGAAGAAGGGGGCATGCAGTTGCCGGAGATCGCTGCGGCGGCCTGTAAAGGCATGTTCACCTGTGTGAATCCCAGCTCCACCGGCTATGCGTTTCTGACAGCAGCAGCGGCCAATGTGATTCGCAGTTTTGCCAGCGATACGCTGAAATCACAGTTTCTGACGCCGATGATGGCGGGGCGTTTTACCGGCACCATGGCATTGACCGAACCCCATGCCGGCTCCTCCCTGGCGGACATCCGCACCCGTGCGGTGCCTCAGGATGACGGCAGCTATCGCCTCAAGGGCAACAAGATCTATATCTCCGGCGGTGACAACGAGTTGGCGGAGAATATTGTGCATCTGGTGCTCGCCAAGATACCCGGCGGTCCGGAAGGCGTGAAAGGCATTTCCCTGTTTGTGGTTCCCAAGTATCGCCTGGATGCGGATGGCAATCCCGGCGAACGTAACGACGTGATACTGGCCGGGCTGATTCACAAACTCGGTTATCGCGGTACCACCAGCACGGCGCTGACGTTCGGTGATAATGATGATTGTCACGGCTATCTGGTCGGTGAACCCCACCAGGGGTTGCGTTACATGTTCCAGATGATGAATGAAGCTCGGGTTGGGGTCGGGTTTGGGGCTGCCGTGCTGGGCTATCGGGGCTACCGCTTTGCGCTGGATTACGCCCGGGATCGTCTGCAGGGTCGTCACCCGGACGATGCGGATTTCAGCAAACCGCAGGTGCCGATCATTGAACATGCGGACGTGAAGCGTCTGCTGCTCACCCAGAAAGCCTATTCGGAAGCGGCCATTGCCATGAGTCTGTATGGCTATCGTCTGGTGGATGATATCGAGACCGGTGACGAGGCCGCGGCGAAAGAGGCGCACCTGTTACTCGATCTGCTGACGCCGGTACTGAAAAGCTGGCCCTCGGAATTTGGTGTCAAAGCCAACGACATGGCCATTCAGGTATTCGGTGGCGCCGGTTACACCCGGGAGTACCCGGTGGAACAGGTTTGGCGGGACAACCGACTTAACCCGATCCATGAAGGCACCACCGGTGTGCAGGGCATGGACCTGCTGGGACGCAAGGTGTGGATGGCCAATGGCAAGGGGCTGCAACTGCTGGCCCAGCGTATGCTGGCCGACATAGACAACACCACAGACGAACGCTGCCAGCCTTTTGCACAGGCCTTGAAGGCCATGTTGCCGCGTATTGAAGCGGCTACGACAGTGGCGGGCAAGCTGATGGCAGAGCAGGGACCGCGCATGGCGCTGTCCAACGCCAATGCCTATCTGCAACTGATGGGGCATACCGTGGCGGCCTGGATGTGGCTGCGACAAGCCAATGCGGCCGCTGCGCTGGAGGCGCCCGAAGACCATAATTTTGCGCAAGGAAAATTGCAGGCGGCACAGTATTTCTTTCACTGGGAGCTACCCCGGGTTGAGCTGGACGCGCAACGGCTTATCAGTGCGGACAACACCTTTATCAAGATGAAAGATCACTGGTTCTGACAGCGCAATCTTGTGTGCCTATCGTCATCAGGCTCGGGACCTGCCTCGGCAGGAATAGCTATGACGGTATTTTCAAGCCTCCTCTGCGGAGGCTTTTTTTTGGGTTAAACACCGGCAGCGTTACAAAACCTAGGGTGCACTGAGCCTAAGCGAACTGCACCGATCCGGCGTTTGATGGTGCAGTTCGCTTAGGCTCAGTGCACCCTACGAATAAAGGAAGGTTTTCGTGGACTCGAAGCGATGCAGGGCGACCTTGCAAAAACAAATACCCCAAACAAAAAAAAGCCCGGCAATGCCGGGCTTTTTTGAGCTGTTAACTATTCACTATTAACTGTTAACTGCTTTTTCCTCAGCCTTCCCATTTGCGCAGTACCAGACTGGCATTGGTGCCACCAAAACCGAAGCTGTTGCTGAGTACAGTGGTTGGGCCTGTGTCCTTGCCTTGCACCAGAATCGGCAGACCTTCCGCTTTCTCGTCCAGCGTCTCGATATTGGCGCTCAGGGCGGTGAAGTTGTGCTGCATCATCAGCAGGCTGTAGATGGCTTCGTGGACACCCGCCGCGCCGAGGCTGTGGCCGGACAGGCTCTTGGTGGAGCCGATGGACGGACAGTTATCGGCAAAGACCTCACTGATGGCTTTCAGCTCGGCCACATCCCCTACCGGGGTACTGGTGCCGTGGGCATTAATGTAATCCACCTGCCCCTCCACGGTGGCCAGGGCCTGGCGCATGCAGCGGGCGGCGCCTTCGCCATTGGGGGCAACCATGTCATGGCCGTCGCTGGTGGCTCCGTAGCCAATCACTTCCGCGTAGATGGTTGCGCCGCGGGCCTTGGCGTGCTCCAGCTCTTCCACGACCACCATGCCGCCACCGCCGGCGATGACAAAGCCGTCACGGCTGGCATCGTAGGCCCGGGAAGCGGTTTCCGGGGTGTCGTTGTACTTGCTGGACAGGGCGCCCATGCCGTCAAACAGGCAGCTCAGCGTCCAGTGTTCTTCTTCGCCGCCGCCGGCGAACACCACATCCTGTTTGCCCAGCTGGATCTGTTCCACCGCGTTGCCAATACAATGCGCGCTGGTGGCGCAGGCGGAGGCAATGGAGTAGTTGATCCCCTTGATCTTGAACGGGGTGGCCAGGCAGGCCGAGACGGTGGACGCCATCACCCGGGGAACCATGTAAGGCCCCACACGCTTGACGCCACGGTTGCGGGCGATATCCGCCGCTTCAACCTGGTTAAAGGACGAGTGGCCACCGGAGCCGGCGATCAGGCCGGTTCGCTCGTTGCTGACCTGGTGCTCTTCCAGACCGGCATCGGCGATGGCCTGTTGCATGGCGATGTAGGCGTAGGCAGCGGCATCCCCCATGAAACGGCGGGGTTTGCGGTCAATGAAGTCGTCCAGCGCGATCTCCGGCGTGCCGGCAACATGGCTGCGCATGCCGAGCTCTTTGTAGTCTTCCTTGAAGCGAATGCCGGAACGGCCCTCGCGCAAGGACCGGGTGACGCTGTCGGTATCGTTGCCCAGGCAGGAGACAATGCCCATTCCTGTGATGACTACGCGGCGCATGATTGACTCCTAAAATCCGTCGGTGGAAGTGAACAGGCCCACGCGCAGGTCTTCGGCAAGGTAGATCTCCTTGCCGTCCACGCTGACGGTGGCATCGGCGATGCCCAGAATCAGCTTGCGGGAAATCACCCGTTTCACGTCCAGCTTGTAAGTGACTTTCTTGGCGGTGGGCAGAATCTGCCCGGAAAATTTCACATTGCCCACGCCCAGGGCCCGGCCACGTCCCGGGTGGCCCAGCCAGCCAAGCAGAAAACCCAGTAACTGCCAGGTGGCATCCAGGCCCAGGCAACCGGGCATCACCGGGTCGCTCTCAAAGTGGCATTCGAAAAACCACAGGTCCGGGCGAATATCCAGCTCGGCAATAATTTCGCCTTTGCCGTACTTGCCGCCTTCATCACTGATGTGGGTGATACGATCCATCATCAGCATGTTGGGCAAGGGCAGACGGGCATTGCCGGGCCCGAAAAGCTCGCCGTGTGCGCAGGCAAGCAGATCCTCGCGATCGTAGGAGGATTTCTGTTCTGTTGTAGTGCTCAAAGTCTTACTCCGTGAAGGCCTGATGGCGCATTCCGAGTATATGGATGATTTATGACGTTTTATCTTCACCGATATGACACGGTGTCATGATCGAACGCATACTAGCAAAGCCAAGTGAAAGCATACGAATAGCAAGCGTCTCAAAATATGTCGAAAGGATGGCTTTACCGAAAATGACCGATGAACGTACAATAAAGACGCCTGTCTATGATACCCATGAGTCAATTGCGGCTCGGGAGCCTGTGAAAATCGCCTCGCGCTGTTCAACGGCTCCCCCCACGCCACGGACTTGCAATTGCCGGACCATGTACCGATGCTATGCGCGCCGGACCGCGCGTAATGGCGGTTTGACAGGCATCGGACAGTAAAAAAGCGGATTGAGGAGCTCTCGTGGCGGCAGAAATCGGGCATCTATCCCTGTGGTTGGCACTGGCTGCAGCCCTGTGTTTATCGGTATTCCCGTTGGTGGGAGTGCAGCGCAATATCCTCGCCCTGCAATGGTACGCCCGGCCTCTTGCCTGGGTGCAATGGCTGGCCCTGACCCTTTCCATGGTCTGCCTGGGCTACAGCTTCTACATTAACGACTTTTCCGTGGCCTACGTGGCCAATCACAGCAATTCCGCCTTGCCCGTGGCCTACCGGCTGTCCGCTATCTGGGGCGGGCATGAGGGCTCGCTGCTGCTGTGGGGCTGGATGCTGGGCGGCTGGGCGGCCATGGTGGGGGTGCTCAGTCGCAGCGTGCCGCTGGCCATGGTGGCCCGTGTCTTGTCTGTCATGGGCATGATCTCGGTGGGCTTCCTGTTGTTCATGCTGCTCACGTCCAATCCGTTTGATCGCGTGCTGCCCTGGTTCCCGCTGGACGGGGCAGACCTGAACCCACTGCTGCAGGATCCGGGGCTGATTATTCATCCGCCCATGCTTTATATGGGCTATGTGGGTTTTTCCGTGGCTTTCGCTTTCGCCGTGGCCGGCTTGCTGGCCGGGAATCTGGATCCGGCCTGGGCGCGCTGGGCCCGGCCGTGGACCACCGTGGCCTGGAGTTTTCTCACCGTCGGTATCGCGTTGGGTTCCTGGTGGGCCTATTACGAGCTGGGCTGGGGTGGCTGGTGGTTCTGGGACCCGGTGGAGAATGCCTCCCTGCTGCCCTGGCTGGCCGGGACCGCCCTGATCCACTCCCTGGCCGTGACGGAAAAACGTAACCTGTTCCGGGCCTGGACGGTGCTGTTGGCGATCATTGCCTTTTCCCTGAGCCTGCTGGGCACCTTCCTGGTGCGTTCCGGTGTGCTTACCTCCGTCCATGCCTTTGCTAACGACCCCGAGAGGGGCGCGTTCATCCTGGGATTCCTGATCGTGGTCGCCGGTGGTGCACTGACGCTGTTTGCGGTCCGCTCTTCCACCCTGACAAACAACAAGGGCTTCAAGCCGGTGTCCCGGGAAGCCTTTTTGCTGGGCAACAACCTGATCCTGCTGACCGCCACCTTTGTGGTGCTGGTGGGAACCATTGCGCCGTTGTTCTTTGAGGCCCTGGATCTGAAAATTTCCATTCGAAGCCCCTATTTCAATGGATTCTTTGTGCCGCTGACCATGGCGTTGATTGTGCTCATGGTCCCGGGTGTCTTCAGTAACTGGAAGCGTCAGGATGGCCGCGTGCTGGTCAAGCGGATGGCCATGCTGGCACCGGCAGCGGTGATTGCCGGCTGGTTCGGCTCCCGCTTGCCGGAGCCATCTCCCTGGCAAGGTGTCCTGGCGATCATGCTGGCGTTGTATCTGGTGTTTGCCCACGTGGATGATGTGGTGCGTCGTGCCAGGGCCTATGGTCAGGGATTCTTTACCGGCCTGCGCAAACTGGGACGGGCTTACTGGGGCATGGTGTCGGCGCACTGCGGACTGGCGGTGATGGTGGCTGGCATCACCCTGGTGAGTTTCCATGAAGTGGAGAGAGATATCCGCATGGGTCCCGGGGACCGGGCCAGTATCGGCGAATACGATTTTGTCTTTGATAGCCTGGACAACTACCAGGGGCCCAACTTTGATTCCACCCGTGGCCATTTCCAGGTTTCCTACCAGGGTGAGCCCGTGGTGATTCTGCATCCGGAAAAAAGAACCTATCACGCCAGTGGCCAGATCATGACCGAAGCTGCCATCGATGCGGGTTTCTGGCGTGACCTTTATGTGGCTATGGGCGAGCCCCTGGATGATGGCAATGCCTGGGCGGTGCGCATTTATTTCAAACCGGGTATCCGCTGGATATGGCTGGGTTCACTGATCATGGCGTTTGGTGGTGTGCTGGCGCTGTCGGATAAACGCTACCGGCGCTTGCGTTTTGCCAACGGGGAAAAGGAAGCGACCAATGAAAGCTAATTCTCCCTGGGTATTCCTGCCGCTGGTCGGCTTCGTGTTGCTGGCGGTGTTGTTGGCCAGCGGCCTGGGACGTGACCCGCAGGAATTGCCCTCGGCACTGGTGGGCAAACCGGTGCCGAGTTTCAGCCTGCCGTCGCTGATGACCGACGAGACCCTGACGCAGGACTCTCTCAAGGGGCGTTGGCAGTTGCTCAACGTGTGGGCCACCTGGTGCCCCACCTGCTATATAGAACATCCTTTCTTGCTGGAACTGGCCGCCCGGGGCGTTGCCATTGCCGGGTTGAACTACAAGGACGAGAGTGATCCGGCCCGTCAGTATTTGGCGGAGCACGGTAACCCCTTCACCCATGTGATCGTGGATGCGGATGGGCAGTTGGGTCTGGATCTGGGCGTTTACGGCGCACCGGAAACTTTCCTGATTAATCCGGACGGCGAGATTGTGCTGCGCCACGCCGGTGACCTGAATGCCCGTGTCTGGAAGGAAAAATTTGTGCCCTTGCTGGAACAGAACCAACCGGGGGGGGAAGCATGACACGGATGCTGCGAATTGTTTTTCTGCTTGGCATTTCCCTGTCGGCCATGGCCGCCACGGATATCTATCAATTCGAAACCCCGGAACAGGAACAGCGGTTTCGGGTTTTGCTGGATGAATTGCGTTGCCCCAAATGCCAGAACCAGAGCCTTGCTGATTCCGATGCCGGCATTGCCCAGGATATGCGCGCCCGGGTCGAGATCATGATCAAGGAAGGCAAAAGCAACGATGAGATCGTCGACTATTTTGTGGCCCGCTACGGCGATTTTGTCAGCTACCGCCCCCCGGTAACGCCGACCACCTCCATTCTCTGGCTGGCGCCATTGCTGCTACTGGGCAGTGGTGCAGTGATCATCGTGCTGTTGTTGCGCCGGGCCAGTGCCCGGGTGGATGACAGTGACGAGGGCGGTGAGGAAAGCGATATGAATCAGCGGGGAGACCGTTAATGGTGTGGATAGTGATTTCGGTGGTCCTGCTGGTCGCCCTCGGCGCCCTGATATGGCTGCTGTGGCAACGCGAAGCCCGCAAGGCGGGCAAGGTAATGCGTGGAGCCATTGGTATCCCGCTGGTCGTGGTGCTGTTGGCGGCTCTCGGGTACGGCCTGATCGGTTATAACGAACACACCAATGACTGGCTTGCCGACCAACAGGAATACCGCGACGTGGCCCGCGCCATTATCGCCGGTGAGTCTCCGGAGCGTGCCGCCTCGGAGGTGCCAGTGGGCGCCCTGGTGCGAGTCCTGCAGTCAGAGTTGGTAAAAGAGCCGTCCGCCATGGGCTGGTATGCGCTGGGCTCGCTCTACGATCAACTCGGCGCCCCGGAGCAGAGTGAGGAAGCGGCCCGCAAGGCGTTGGCCATGAGTCCGCAGGAGCCCGCCATGCACTTGCTGCTGGCCAGGGCGCTGATTCAGAAAGCCGGTGGCAAACTGACGGACCCGGCCCTGGCAGAGCTGCGTTGGGTGCTGGACCGGGAACCTGCCCATGACGGTGCCTGGATGATGCTGGCCATGTCTGCGGATCGGGCCGGGCGCTATGACCTGGCCGAGCAGGGCTGGCAAGCGCTTTTGTCCCGCCACAGTGAGGGTGAAACCGGTGATCTGTTGCGACGCGGTCTGGAAAATGCCCGCCAGCAAAAGGCACGTCAGGAAAAGTTTGCCGGGATTCAGGCGGTGGTCGAGGCGGACGATCTGCCCGCAGGCGGCACCGTCTTTGTCTATCTTCGTGAGGCCGGCAGCAGTGGCCAGCCGCTGGCGGCCCGCCGCCAGGTGGTTCCCCATTTCCCGGCCACCGTGTCGCTGTCGGCTCGGGACTGGCTGCAACGCTATCCGGATGACTCGGCGGCGCTGGTCATAGGCGCCCGTTACACCCCGGCGCCAGGCGGCGGCGTGGATCAGGCTGCCATCATGGCTCCGGTCAAACCCCTTGAACTACCCCAGAAGAGTCCAGCCACGCTGGTTCTCGAACGCCCCTGAGCCCGTCCTTTCACAGGGGTGCTACCAAGGTAGCACCCTCCAATCACTTGTGAAGAACGGGGCCTCAGGGTAAAGTTGCACCCCTTCGGAGGCCCCTGAATGGGCCAAACGGAAGGTTCTGCAACAAATTCGTGTCGTCAAAGTGCCCGCCTGGCGTTAAAAAGCCCGAACCCGTTATCCGGTTCTGTGCCTTATCGCCTTGATTGGAGCGCTTGCCTGGCTCCCTTGTGACAGAACGTTTCTTTTGGCGCATTGGAGCCTTTTCGACCACAGAACGATGGAGAATCCTATGCGTGTCATCCTGCTTGGTGCCCCCGGTGCGGGCAAGGGCACCCAGGCGCAGTTCATCAAGGAACAGTTCAATATTCCTCAGATTTCCACTGGTGACATGCTGCGCGCTGCTGTTAAAGCAGGCACTCCCCTGGGTTTGGAAGCCAAGAAAGTGATGGATGCCGGTGGTCTGGTGTCCGATGACATCATTCTGGGCCTGGTCAAAGAGCGCATCAGCGAAGACGACTGTGCCAACGGTTTTCTGTTCGATGGTTTCCCGCGCACCATTCCCCAGGCGCAAGCGCTGGTAGAGCAGGGCGTGGATATCGACTTCGTGGTCGAAATCGATGTGGACGATGAGGAAATCATTGAACGCCTGAGCGGTCGTCGCGTTCATCCTTCCTCCGGACGGGTTTACCACATCAAATACAACCCGCCGAAGGAAGACGACAAGGACGATGAAACCGGTGAAGAACTGGTTCAGCGTGATGACGACAAGGAAGAAACCGTCCGCAAGCGTCTGGAAGTGTATCAGTCTCAAACCCGTCCGCTGGTGGACTTCTACCAGGATCTGGCCAAGAAAGACGATGCCAAAGCGCCCCGCTACGTGCGTGTGGCCGGTGTTGGCTCCGTGGATGATATCCGCAGCCGAGTGCTGGACGCTCTGCAAGACTGATCCCTGCTTGAAGGTGTCAGACTGAAAAAGGGAAGCCTGCGGGCTTCCCTTTTTTGTTGGCGGAGGCTCCACGGGCTCTCGCCGGTACGGCGGGAGACTCCTCCCGGAAACCTCTGCCATGTCCGCGAATGCGTCCGGAAAAGATGCCACGCCGGTCGGCAGGTTTCTTACCGAGTGGCCACAACAGAAAAAATTGCATACTCATGGCGCGATTGCGCGAGTCAGAAAAGCCAGCGCTTGAGCGCAGTGGCTTCACGATGGCTCAGCCATGAAGGTTATTCCTCTCCCTCTCTCATCTCCTTTTGTCATGCCCTCGACGGTTTGCGCTGCACTGCGAATACGCCCTGTGCCTGGAGCGCCTGCCTAAACGACATCTTGCTGGGGTCGCCATAATCTTGAGCCGGGATGTTTCCTGGCCCCTGTGTAAAAAGGCAAGCCTGATAGCGTTCCGTGCACTGTCATTGTCCACGGGGTGCTGCCCATGATCGTGCATTCTCTTTTCGGCGAATTTTCAGCAGCAATCGAAAATGTAACCTTTCTACACAAGGGCTCAGCCAGTCGGCTGCTCCCGGGCCTGCGAGTCACACCGTGACGGGATAGCAGGGCAGGGGCGTTTTTTTCTTTTCCCTGTTTCGCAATATCACCGTCGCCGTACATCTTTGTGCCAACACCCTGTGCCGATCGATGTTGTTGCCATGGTGCATTGAATGATCTCCATCGCGATTTTATTTAATAAAACGGCCCAAAAGCGCAGAAAAATATTCCTGACGGCTTTTCAGATGTGCCAGTCAGGCTGACTGAGGAGGGCCGAAAAATGTTTTTTAAGAAACAGAAAAGGAATCAAAAAAGCGATGTCAGCAAATACGAAAAGCGCTAAATGAAAAAAACAAAAACGAATTGGTCAAATAATGTACCAACTGATTTTTTTTTATGCTATTTTTCGAATTGTCGCAGTACTGATGACAACGCCATAGCTTAGGAGATCAATCATGGCTCGAGCAAAGAAAGCCGCCGCTAAAAAAACTGCGGCGCGTAAGCCCGCAGCAAAGAAGGCAACCGCTGCCAAGGCACCGGCTCTGCCGAAGTCCGTCACTAATGCCGAATCCAAGGTGAAGCTGCAGCAGAAAGCCGTGGACCAGGCGCAGAAAAAAGCTGAACAGACACAGACCAAACTGGACAAGCACCGCGCCAAGATCGATACCGAAAATGGCAAGCTGTCGAAAATGCGCGCTGACCTTGCTGCCAAGCGCGATAAGGCGAAGGCGTCTTCCACCGCTGCCGCCAAGCGCGCAGTGGATACAGCACGTGGTCGCATGAATACCGCTCGTTTGAAACTGCAGGATCTGCGTGGTGAAGCCAAGCTGATTCGTGCTGAAATCCAGGCGTCCAAGAAAGTGGTCACCCGTGAGGTGAAAAAGCTCCGTACCGCTGAGCGCAATCTGAAGACCAAGTTGCGCGAACACGAGCGCAAACTGGCGAAGAAAGCCAAAGCCGAGCAGAAAAAAGCCGAGCAGAAAGCGAAGGCCGCTGCCAAGAAAGCAGCAGCCAAAGCCAAGCGCGCGGTAAAGAAAAAAACCACCACGCGTAAAAAGGCGGCTACCCGCAAGGCTCCTGCCAAGAAAGCTGCCACCCGTAAGGCGCCTGCCAAGAAAACCGCAGCCAAGCGCAAGCCTGCTGCCAAAAAAGCGGCCGCTCGCAAGACGCCGGCCCGCAAGAAAGCGGCCAGCAAGCGTCCAGCGGCCAAGAAATCGTCCTGATCCCCTGATCCGGACTTTCTGAAAAAAGCCCCGCCATCGCGGGGCTTTTTTTTGTCGAAATACCAGGGTCTTTCCAATCCGTAGGGTGCACTGAGCCTAGGGCGAACTGCACCGACCCGGCGCTTGATGGTGCAGTTCGCCTGAGGCTCAGTGCACCCTACCGCAATCGGTGGCGGTCAGGGGGCTCCCCCTGGCTCGTTGTCCTGAGTCACCGCCAGCCTTCCTTATGCCTGTCCCGGGCAGCCCCAATCAGGTCTCCCCGGGCCACTCCCGTTGATCTCTACGGCGTATCCCCTAAGAGGGGAGAGGCTAAGCAAAAAATGCCCAATGACCGGCCTGACCACGACGAAGTGCTGGCAGGCCAATGATTCCATATCTGAAAGCAGTTGATAATGATTCGCGTTAGGGTTAGCATGCCCACTAGAGATTGAGGGATGGCATTCTTATGTACGTATGCATTTGTAAGGGCATTACTGACAACCATATACGGGAAGCGGTCGGCAATGGCTGCGACAGCCTGCGTGATCTTCGTCGGGAACTTGGGGTTGGAAGTCAGTGTGGTAAATGTGCCCGTCATGCCCGCCAAGTGATGCGTGAAGCCCGTAGCGCCAACGAGGCACCCTCTTTCTCGCACTCTTCCTCTGACGGTGTGGTGGTCTACTGGCCCCAAACCGCATAACTAATCGTTCTCATTTACATAAGCGCTTGTATTGCAAGCGCTTTTTTGCATTCCTGCCTTGTCTCTGTCATCTGCTTGCTGAACAATGGGGGTTAACCCAAGTTTAGACACAAGTTCATCGGACGGAGACAACCCCATGAAAGGCGACGCCAAGGCGATTGAGTACCTGAACCGGGCACTCGGCAACGAGCTCGTGGCCATCAACCAGTACTTCCTGCATGCCAAAATGTACAAGGACTGGGGCCTCCAGGCGCTGTATGAAAAGGAATACCACGAGTCCATCGATGAAATGAAACACGCGGACTGGCTGGTAGAGCGTATTCTCTTTCTGGAAGGCATCCCCAACCTGCAGGATCTGGGCAAGCTGATGATTGGTGAAAACACCAAAGAGATGCTCGAGTGCGACCTCAAGCTGGAAAAGATGGCGGTACCGGACCTCCGCGAAGGCATCGCCTACTGCGAATCCATTCAGGATTACATCAGCCGTAACCTGCTCAAGGACATCCTGGAATCCGAGGAAGAGCACATCGATTGGCTGGAAACCCAGCTCAGCCTGATCAACCTGGTGGGCATCGAAAATTACCTGCAAAAACAAATGGAAACCGCAGAAGACTGATTGCTGAAGTTTTAAGCGACTGGCGCTTGACTCCCAGCAGGGCTTTCGGAATAATGCGCAGCCTCTCGGGGCGATACAGCAACGAGACATGCACCGGTAGCTCAGTTGGATAGAGCAACTGGCTACGAACCAGTAGGTCGGGGGTTCGAATCCTCCCCGGTGCGCCATATCCCTAAAAGGGCCCGCTAATCAGCGGGCCCTTTTTCGTTTCAGCCAGAAAAAAATAATCACGCCTCAAGGTATGAAGCCGGCGGCCTGGCCCGCTGACCCGCATGAATTGATCAAATTGATCACCCTTGTTGTACTCAAGCCTCATTGCAGATTGTCGACAATCCCTCTACATTCCCAGAAATCGACGAGAGATAATCGGAAATATCCCGAATACCACCCGGGAGCCTTCCGGGCGCCTGCTGACACGGCGGGCTGGCCCGCTCTCGCCCGCGGTAATGCAAACTGCCACCGGAACCGTAAAGGAGTGTTCCATGAACACACTGATGGCCCAGGGCCTGGAGCTCATGCTGGTCGGCATGGGCGTAGTCTTTACCTTTCTGATTATTCTCGTGGCCGTGACATCCCTGATGTCCGCACTGGTAAAACGTTTCGGACAAGCGCCCGCAGACGTCCCTGCGCCGGCTACCTCTGCACCTGCAGCAGCGCAACCGTCTCCCGCGGTGATCAAAGCCATTGAGTTGGCGGTGCGTCAGCACCGGCAGTCCCAGTCATAACCGGAATTTCTCCATGAGTGATCACAAGCCTCTGGGCATCACCGATGTGGTGCTCCGCGACGCCCATCAGTCCCTGTTTGCCACACGCATGCGTCTGGACGACATGCTGCCGATTGCCGCTGAACTGGACGAAATCGGTTTCTGGTCCCTGGAATCCTGGGGCGGCGCGACTTTTGATGCCTGCATCCGTTATCTGGGCGAGGACCCCTGGGAGCGTATCCGCGAACTGAAAAAGGCCATGCCCAACACGCCGCAACAGATGTTGCTGCGCGGACAGAACCTGCTGGGCTACCGCCACTACGCCGACGATGTGGTCGACGCCTTTGTGGAACGCGCCGCCGAAAACGGCGTGGACGTGTTCCGGGTGTTCGATGCCATGAACGACATGCGCAACATCGAACGCGCCATCGCCGCCGTGATCAAGCAGGGCAAACATGCCCAGGGCACCATCGCCTACACCGTCAGCCCGGTGCATACCCTGGATATGTGGGTAGAGCAGGGCAAGGTGATTGAGCAGATGGGCGCCCACTCCGTGGCGATCAAGGACATGGCCGGCCTGCTGCGCCCCAATGTGGCCTTTGAGCTGGTCAGCCGCCTCAAGCAGACGCTCTCCATTCCGGTTCACATGCAGTGCCACGCCACCACCGGGCTGTCCACTGCCACCGCACTGAAAGCGGCCGAGGCCGGCATTGATAATGTGGACACCGCCATCTCGTCCATGTCCATGACCTACGGCCACAGCCCCACCGAGTCCGTGGTGGCCATGCTGGAAGGCACCGACCGTGACACCGGCCTGGATTTGAAAAAACTCAATCGTATCGCTGGCTACTTCCGCGAAGTGCGCAAGAAGTATGCGAAATTCGAGGGCAGCCTGCGCGGCGTGGATGCGCGCATTCTGGTGGCCCAGGTGCCCGGCGGCATGCTTACCAACATGGAAAGCCAGCTGAAAGAGCAGGGCGCCACCGACCGCTTCGACGAAGTGCTGCAGGAAATTCCTGCGGTACGCGAAGACCTGGGCTTTATTCCCCTGGTCACGCCCACCTCCCAGATCGTTGGCACCCAGGCGGTGCTCAATGTGCTCTCCGGCGAACGCTACAAGGCACTGAGCAAGGAAACCCGTGGCGTATTGCGTGGCGAATACGGCGCCGCCCCGGCGGCCTTCAATACCGAGTTGCAGGCCCGCGCCCTGGACGGCGACGAGCCCATCACCTGTCGCCCGGCGGATCTGATCGACGACGAGATGGACAGCCTGATCCGTGAAGTGGAAAACCTGGCCGGCGAAAAAAACCTGACGCTGGCGGATGGCGAGCGCCGCATCGATGACGTGCTGACTTACGCGCTTTTCCCGCAGATCGGCTTGCGTTTCCTGGAGCATCGTGGCGACGCCTCGGCATTCGAGCCGGTGCCGGATGGCCAGACGGCTCCCGTGGCGGGTAACAGCGAGGGTATTTACACCGTGGAGGTGGATGGCCGGGAGTACACCGTCAAAGTCAGTGACGGCGGTGACGTGACCGGTATCAAGGCACTCGGCGAAAGCGCAGGGGCAACCCAGCCCAACCCGCCAGTGGTCCACAACCCGTCCCAGAGCACGCCGATCCCGGCGCCCCTGGCTGGCAACATCTTCAAGGTGCTGGTGAAACCCGGTGACCGGGTCACCGAAGGGCAGAAGATCATGGTGCTGGAAGCCATGAAAATGGAAACTGACGTATCCAGCCCGGAAGCGGGCATTGTCACCGAGCTGGCAGTGAAAGAGGGCGACGCCGTCACCGTCGGCCAGACCCTGCTCAGCGTGGAGCCGGCCCATGGATAAGCTGGAAACGCTCTGGCACAGCACCGGCCTGTTTCACCTGTCCGGTGGCCAGTTGATCATGCTGCTGGTCTGTCTCGGGTTGCTGTGGCTGGCCATCAACAAGAAATTCGAGCCGCTATTGTTATTGCCCATCGGTTTCGGTGGCCTGCTGGCCAACATCCCCGTGGCCGGGCTGGCGGAATCCGCCATCAGCCAGGCCATGCACTTCGGCAATCAGGATCTGCTCGCCAGCATGGCCCAGGTGCTGGGCATGGATGCGGATGCCGGGCGAGAAGCGCTCTATAAAGCCGCTCAAGCTGCCGGGCCTGCTGCCCAGGACCAGCTCCATCATCTGGCGAAGAGCGCCAACTACGGCGATGGCATTCTCTACCTGATCTATACCGTGGGCCTGATGACCGGCATCTTCCCGCTGCTGATCTTCATGGGCGTGGGCGCCATGACCGACTTCGGCCCGCTGCTGGCCAACCCGCGTACTCTGTTGCTGGGGGCCGCGGCCCAGTTCGGTATCTTTGCGGCCCTGTTGGGGGCGCTGGCGCTGAACTTTCTGGGTATGGAATTCTCCCTGGCGGATGCGGCGGCCATCGGCATCATCGGCGGCGCGGACGGCCCCACCTCCATTTACGTGACCACCAAGCTGGCCCCGGAACTGCTCGGCGCCATTGCTGTGGCCGCCTACTCCTACATGGCCCTGGTGCCGATTATCCAGCCCCCCATCATTCGCGCCCTGACCACCGCCAAGGAACGCACCATCAAGATGGAACAGCTGCGCCCGGTGAGCCAGACGGAAAAGATTCTCTTCCCGATTCTGCTGCTGGTGCTGGTAGCCCTGGTATTGCCCGATGCGGCGCCGCTGCTGGGCATGTTCTGCCTGGGTAACCTGATGAAGGAATCCGGTGTGGTCAGCCGTCTGGTGGACACCACCAGCAATGCGCTGATCAATATCGTCACCATCATGCTGGGCCTGGCGGTGGGCGCAAAACTCAGCGCCGAACAATTCCTGGTAATGGAAACCCTGGGCATCCTGGTGCTGGGCCTGGTGGCCTTTATGATCGGCACCGCCACCGGCGTGCTCATGGCCAAGCTGCTCAACCGCCTCAGCCACCACCCGGTGAACCCCATCATCGGCGCCGCCGGCGTGTCCGCCGTGCCCATGGCCGCCCGGGTGGCCAACAAGGTGGGCCTGGAAGCCAACCCCCACAACTTCCTGCTGATGCACGCCATGGGCCCCAACGTGGCCGGCGTCATCGGCTCCGCCGTCGCCGCCGGCGTCCTCCTCAACTTCGCCGGCTAACCCGCGCGGCCCCAGGCCGCGCCGCTCAAACCTTTCTGCAAAGCCGCTGTAGGAGCCCATGCTCGCATGGCGAACCGCGCGCAGCGCGGAAGTCGCCCGCAGGGCGATCAGGCCTATCCGCCCACGAAACTCTCAAACGATACCAATAGCCGGCACCGCCTCCCCCAAAGCAAATCCCTCCAGTTCTTACACCCACCGGGAACCCCAACGCCTATAGTACGTCGAACAGCCAAACCCCAACGGAGCGACCCCCTTGCCACCCGCCCTGCAAACCCTGACCGACAAGCTCTACCAGATCCGCCACCTGTGGGCGGTGATCAGCTTTGCACTGGGTCTGTCCAGTTACTTCCTGGTGGAACGCCAGCCCTGGCTGGCCGCGGTGCTCACCGGTTTTCTGGTACTGAGCTGGCTGCTCCTGCTCACCGAAGGGCTCTGGCAACGGCGTCTCGCCGGTACCGCCATGGAAGGCATGTCCCAGGGCATGCTCAAACTGCTGCTGCAAGCGGTCCACCAGGAAGCCTTCTTCTTCAGCCTGCCGTTCGTGCTGCTGCAATGGTCCGGCGGGGCGGAATACATCTTCTTCACCACCCTGGTGATCAGTGCCGCGCTGGTCAGCATCATCGACCCGCTGTACTTCTGGCTGGCACGGCACCGGGCTCTGTACTTCGGCTTCCACGCCTGGGCCCTGTTTGTGGCCCTGCTGGTACTGCTGCCGCTGATCTTCCACTGGAGCACGGATTCCTCCCTCACCTGGGCCGGCTGGCTCACCGCCCTGTTTGCGCTGCCCAGCTTCTGGCGCTTCGGTGGGCCGCGAAAATGGTTTCGCTGGGCGGGTTTGCTGGCCGTGTCCTGTGTGATCGCCCTGGCGCCACGCTGGCTGGCCCCCCTGGTGCCACCGCTGACCCTGTCCCTGGAAGAGCGGGCGATGGCCCTGTCCTTCAACCGAGAGCAACGCCAGCCCCTGGTCACCGGGCAAAGCTTCACCAGCGACGAAGTCACCGCCGGCCTCTATGCCTACACCGCCATCAAGGCGCCGTTGGGCCTGGGACAGGACATTTACCATTACTGGTTCCAGAACGGCGAACAGATCGACCGGATTCCTCTCAAGCTCTACGGCGGCCGTGAATCCGGCTTTCGCACCTGGTCCCACAAGCGCCATATCCCGGTTCCCTCAGAAGGCCGGTGGCGAGTGGAAGTGCGCACCGCAGACAACCAGATCATCGGCGTCATGCGCTTCACCATCACCCCCTGAGTCCAGCGGCTCCCCAACCGCTCCTTGCCCCAAAAGCCCTTCAACACCCCAACCCCCAATCCTCGTTGGAGCCTTGCTCGCAAGGCGAAGGGGCGGACGTCACTGCCGTGCTTTCGCGAGCCTCTGCGTCTTCGCAAGCCAGGCCCAGTGGTTTATCCAGACCCTCTTGGGCCGTGCCCCCCTCCAAGCAGTGATCCCCAATATGCCGTGCTCAACAGAACGAGCCCTATCTTTGTAGGATATGGCTTACAGAAAATGCTAAACGGTTGATATAGAGTGGTTTTCGGAACGGGGGATATCGGGGTAAGTCAGGAAATAGGCCGCTTCTTCGAGTTTTGTCAGACGAGAAGGGTTCTTGTTTTTGCTGTAAGTGCCTGACGGGCTTTCGGGTTTCTGTATTTCTCCCGAAAGTCATCAAAGAATTATGTCGAAAAAGGATAGGTCGAATCGTTCGACTGAATACGCTGTTATGTGTGCTCAGGCTAGGTGTGGACTGATGAAGTGGTTTTCTTTTGGGTTGGGAGTTCTATGCTTTATTTACGCAGGTCTCTATTTTCTAGGTCTTCTTCCCGTTGGTTTTTGGCAATCAACAATCGATCTGGTTATGGGGCGTGAGTCTGGTGCGTATTATAAAATTGTTCCAACAGAGTCGTTTGAGTATCAGGGGGTAGTGGCTCTTTCCCTCGGGGTGGTTTTTATCGCTTTGTCACGGTGGCAGTTTCAAAGGTCTAAAGCTGGTGAGTGATCTCTGCGAGAGGGCTTCACATAACAAGCGGCGCCAGTCAGACCAAATTTGCGCTCCTGCGTCGCTCCAATTTGCCTGCTGCGCCGGGCGTTATGTGAAATCGGAGCTATGAAGAAAACTTGCGCATGGCACCCGGAAAGGGGAAAAAAGAACAGAGATTATGGGGGGTAGGTCTTGCCCCGTGCGTTAAGGGGGGCACGAAGCAAGACCTGACCCTGGTTCCTAGGAGTTTGAAGCGTTTGGCTATTTTATCGAACCGAAAGATAAGACGAGTATTTCAAGAGAAATCGCGTACATGAAAACGTCCTTCGTTTTTAGATTGGAACAAAAGTAGCTCTATGTTGGTTGTATTGTGGGTTATCCCCTAGAAGGTATTGATGTGCGCTAATTTATGGCAATTTGCATCAGTTCGCGTCTAGTGGCCGGCGGACGTCCCGGACGGATCGCCGTTGTACTCCACGTTAAATTTCCGAGCAAGACAGAGGAGTTGTCTTTTGATTGAGAAAGAGATTCGATCGGTTCAAGACCTTTTGGTAGAGCTTGAAGCCGATAATGAAGGTTACGACGGGTCAATTTGGTATAGAGGTCAATCCCGTAAGGAGTGGCCGTTGCTTCCTGGTTATCTTCGGCTCAATCAGCCACCCTCTGAAGCAACTTTGATCAAGCGCTTTAAACAAAGTGCTGCAATGTTAGTACAGAATACACCTAATCAGTCTTTTGATTGGCTATTTTTGATGCAACATTATGGTGTGCCCACTAGGTTGCTCGATTGGAGTGAGAGTCCCCTGGTAGCCTTATATTTCGCTGTTGATGGTGATTCAGATGGGCATGACGAAGATGCTGCATTGTGGTCACTGAGGCCCTCGGAACTTAATAAAAATGCAGGCATCAATAATGTTGATGAAGAATTTTTTATTCCCTCATTTGAAGATATTGAGCTGACTAACTACTCTGTTGAAAATCTTGCACAAAACCAGAGAACACAACTCCGCCCTTTGGCCACAATTGCTACTAGGAATAATGCAAGAATCCAGGCCCAGCATGGAGTCTTTACTATACATCATCATGAGAGAGTTCCAATTGAAGAGATTGGCGATGCAAGCCATGTAGTTAAATATATAATTCCTGGCGATAGTAGAAACAGTATTGTTAAGCAGTTATCACTTCTTGGATATACAAAATTTCAACTTTTTCCAGAGCTTGCAAGTATTGGGCATATCATAAAAGGAAATTTGCTGTGAGCTATATTGAGACGTCACCAATTAAGAACAGCACTATCATGCTCCTGTATTCAGAGCGCGATGAGATAAAGTTAGATCCTCCGTATCAAAGAATGGGAGGCGTATGGACAAAGGAAAAAAAGCAGCTTCTAATTGATTCTATATTAAATGATTATGATCTCCCGAAAATATACTTTCATTTGTATTCTCGAGAGCAATCCGCTAACACCGGTATTAATTATGCGGTGATTGATGGTCGTCAAAGGCTCGAGACTATATGGGGCTTTATTGATGGCGACTTCAACTTGTCTGATGATTTTGAATATCAGAGAGATCCAAACATTAAGCTTTCTGGTTTGGCGTATGACGATATTGCAAAGGAATATCCTCGGATAAAAATAAAATTCGACTCATTTGTTTTGCCTGTTATAGCTGTTGATACCGACGATGAAGACCTTATTGAGGATATGTTTTATCGTTTAAATGAAGCTGTGCCGTTGAATGCTGCTGAGAAAAGGAATGCCATTGGCGGAGAAATGGTGCATGCCATCAGAGCCTTGTCTGAGCATAGATTGTTTTTGGAAAAGGTAAAGTTTGGGAATAAGAGGTACCAGCATAGAGAGGTTGCAGCTCGTTTTCTTTTGGTTGAAGAAAATTTAAGGTTCGGTAACACCTTAATGGATACAAAAAAGGTCTACCTTGATGCAATGGCAAGAAATTATTACTCGGGGCACTCGGATAAAGTGGGTGAGGTTTCTGAGGCTGCGAATATTGTTGTAGACAAGATGTATGAAGTTTTCAGCATTAGTGATGATCTGTTAAGAGCTCAAGGCAATATGACTGTTTACTACCTTTTATTCAGATATGCGGTTGAGCGCGGCCTAGAAGACTCGATTACGAGGCGTAAGCTAATCGACTTTAATGAAAGGCTTAGGGAGAATCGGTTAATGGCTGCTGAAGATTATGAACAGTCCTCTTTTGATCTTTTGGAATATGACCGATTGACTCAACAAGGAACAAATGATGCTTCAAATATTAAAGAGCGCCTTTCTATTCTTAGCGAATTTGTCGGTATTGGAGAAATTAAAATATAACTGGGGGGGGTAGGGCCGTTTTTTTGGTTCGGCGAACCAAAAAACGGCCACAGAGCCCAGCTCTACTGGATCCGGGGTCAGGTCTTGCACCGTGCGTTTGATCGCAACATTCAAGACCTGACCCCAATGTTGTACTGACGCTCTAAACCGGCCCGTTACAATGGTGGTAAGGCAAAGCATAATACGTACTCCAAATGCGACTGATAAAACCTGCTCTCATCTACTTCATCCTGATCTTTGCTACAGGCTTCGCCCTGGCCTTGATCCGGATTCCCTTTCTGGTGCCGC
>NZ_BDAS01000014.1:0-58720 GCF_001602235.1 Alcanivorax sp. NBRC 102024 | reverse complement strand
CCCCGCGACTTGGGGAGCGCTGGGCTGAGCTGGTTGAATTGCCTTTGATGGTGCTGGCCAGTTTTCTGGTGGCCCGTTGGCTGGTGCAGCGATTTAGGTTGGTGACGGTGATGCAGTGTATTGGCACTGGCTTGCCGGCCCTGTTGATGATGCTGAGTGCCGAGTTGGCGGTGATGCGGTTTCAAGGGCAGAGTCTGGGCGAGTATCTGGCGGGACGCGACCCGGTATCCGGTATGGCCTATCTCTTTTCTTTGTTGCTGTTTGCGGCCATGCCGTTGCTGGTACGCCAGCAGGCAGTGAACCGGCCCTAAAACCGCACCTTCCCCAACGGCACCAACAACACCGCCGCCCCGATCAGCGCCGCCGCCGCCCCCAGCAACCCGGGCGCAAAACTTCCGCTAGTTTCCAGCAACCGCGCCGTCACCACCGGCCCCAGTATCTGCCCGACCCCATAGCAGGCCGTTAACGCGCCCAGGGCGGCGCTGGCCGCATGGGGGGCCAGTTGGCGGCCGCAGTACATGCTCAGGGCGACCACGGCGGTGAAGGTGCCGCCCACCAGCAGGCCGCTGATGACCAGCCCGGTGAGGCCGGGCAGCCAGGCGGGGGCGCTGACGCCCAGGGCCTGAACCACCAGTGCAGTCATAAGCGCGTTGCGTTCGCTGGTGTGGCTGGCCAGTTTGCCCCACAGCAGGTTGGCGGGCACGGCGGCCAGGCCCACGGCCAGCCAGGTATAGAAGGCGGCGCTGTCCAGGCCGGGCAGTTGGGCTTTGGCGATTACCGGCAGGTAGGTGGTGCTGGTGATGTAGCCGAAGCCGGCCAGGGTATAGCTGGCGATCAGAAAGCCCAGGGCCGAGCGGTTCACCGGCGCCCGTTCGTGCTGGCTGTGTTTGGCGTGGGGCAGGGCGGGGATACGGCGCAGTAGTGGCAGCAGGACCAACGCCAGGGCCCCGCAGGCCAGCCACATGGTGGCGTAGCTACCTTGCAGGCTTTCTATAAGGGCAACGGTGAGGGCAGCGATGCTGATGCCCAGGCCGATGCCCGCATAGTGAATATTGCCCAGCCGGGCACGCAGATGATTGGGCATGGCGCCCAGCACCAGGGCGGAACCGTTGACCATGATGATGGCGCTGGCCACTCCGGCCAGAAAGCGGTTGATAGCCCAGGGGGTGAAGGTGGTGCTCAGGCCCATGAGCAGGCTGGTGATCACACTTGCCCACAGGGCCAGCCAGAACGCGGTGCGGGCCCGGTGGGCGGGCACTGCCATGGCGAGCATGGCACCGGCCAGGTAGCCGCCGTAATTGATGGCCGCCAGGTAGCCACCGCTGATGGCGGTGAGGGAGGTCTCGGCGATCATGTCAGGCAGGGCCGGGGTGAACAGGAAGCGGCCAATGCCCAGGGCAATCACCAGACTGAAGGCGCCGGCGATGGCGGTGAGCAGGTGATCTCTGTCTGTGGTCATCAACACGGTTCCGTTTTGTCTGCTGCCGGGGCTGGTGCCATTCACCTGCAGGCAGGTTCCTGCAGTGTCTTTAGCGATTGTGGATCTGTGTCACCACCGCAATGGAGCGCGCAGCCTAACAGGCTGTGCCGTGTTCGGCTTCATCATTCGAATGATGTTCATTATTCATCGCAGTGATAAATGCGGCCTTGGTCGAAGGCAGTGCGTGTTTTTTTCACCAGGGCAGGGCAAAACGCGGGGTTTTTGGCGAAGACAATGAGCGGCACCCAAGCCGTGATGCATTTTGGTGAGAAAGCCCTGACTCACAACGGTGCCTGCTGAGCGAAAACCGGGCGTCAAAGTCAGCCCGGCTGGAGCCCGGTATCGGTAACCCCATGAAAAATAAGTCTTTTAAAAACTGGCACAGCATTTGCCTTATGACAGGGTAAGCACAACCGCTGTGTTGTGCGCGAGATAACCATCTGTGTGGTCAACGGCGACCGCACTCCGATGCGAGCAAAGGCGCTCAAAGATTCCTGCCAATGGTGGCGGGACGCTTTGAGCGCTTTTTTTATGCCTGCAAAAAACGGGCAGAAGAGGTAAGGATGATGAAAGGTTTCAAGAAAACATTTCGTGGTGTGCTGGCTGCGATGACACTGGGCCTGTCAGCCACGTCCGTGGCGGACGATGCGGTGGGCTGGCCGGAAAAGGCGGACCTGAAGTTCGGTTTTATCAAACTGACGGATATGGCCCCGCTGGCCATCGCCTACGAGAAAGGCTACTTCGAGGAAGAAGGCCTGTTCGTGACCCTGGAGGCCCAGGCCAACTGGAAGGTGCTGCTGGACCGGGTGATCGACGGTCAGCTGGATGGCGCCCACATGCTGGCCGGCCAGCCACTGGGGGCGACCATCGGCTACGGGACCGAAGCCCATATTATTACCGCCTTCAGCATGGACCTGAACGGCAACGGCATCACCGTTTCCAATTCCGTCTGGGAAGAAATGAAAAAGCATATTCCCAGCAAGGATGGCAAACCGGTGCATCCCATCAAGGCGGACACCCTCAAGCCGGTGGTGGAGCAATACAAGGCGGCCGGCAAGGCATTCAAGATGGGCATGGTGTTTCCGGTGTCCACCCATAACTACGAGCTGCGTTACTGGTTGGCCGCTGGTGGCTTGAACCCGGGCTATTACGCGCCGCACAAGGGCGATACCAGCGGCCAGTTGCAGGCGGATGTGTTGCTGTCCGTGACGCCGCCACCGCAAATGCCCGCCACCCTGGAAGCCGGCACCATTCATGGCTACTGCGTGGGTGAGCCCTGGAACCAGCAGGCCGTGTTCAAGGGCATCGGTGTGCCGGTGATTACCGATTACGAAATCTGGAAAAACAATCCGGAAAAAGTGTTCGGGGTCAGCAAGGCCTGGGCAGAGGAATATCCCAACACCCATATCCGTGTCGTCAAGGCGATGATCCGTGCTGCCAAGTGGCTGGATGAAAACAACAACGCCAACCGGCCGGAAGCGGTGAAGATCCTGTCTCGCCCCAACTATGTGGGCGCCGACTATGACGTGATTGCCAACTCCATGACCGGCACCTTCGAATACGAGAAAGGCGACAAGCGAGAGATCCCGGACTTCAACGTGTTCTTCCGCCATCACGCCACCTATCCCTACTACTCCGATGCCATCTGGTACCTGACACAAATGCGTCGCTGGGGACAGATCAGCGAAAGCAAGCCGGACAGCTGGTACATGGACATCGCGAAAAAAGTGTATCGCCCGGACATCTACACCCAGGCGGCCAAGTCGCTGATTGCCGAAGGCAAGATGAGTGCCGATGAATTCCCGGATTTCGCCAGTGAAGACGGCTTCAAGCTGCCACAGAGCGAGTTCATCGACAACATCACCTATGACGGCCGCAAACCGAACGCGTACCTGAGCCAGTTCCCCATCGGCCTGAAAGACGGCGAGACCCTGTAACCGGGGAAACGAGAGGAAGGAGACAATCATGGTGACCCTGACATTCCCGACCTGGATGGAACCCTACCGCGCACTGGCCACGGGCAAGGTGTCCCGAGATCAGTGGCAAGCGCTGATGCGCCAGCTGCTGTGGCCGGTACTGGGGATAGGCCTGTTCCTGCTCATGTGGCAGTTCGCGGCCCAGCGGATTGATACCTCGCTGGGCCAGTTCCCTGGCCCGGCCCAGGTGTGGGAGCAGGCGGGCAATCTGGTCAACGAACACCAGCAGGCCCGCGAGCGGGAAGTGGCGTTCTATGAACGGCAGGAAAAGTACATTGCTGCCCGGCTGGAACAACAGCCGGACTGGCAGCCGGTCACCCGTGCCTATACCGGTGCGCCCACCTTCTTTGATCAGATCGGTACCAGCCTGATCACGGTAATGAGCGGTTTTCTGCTGGCGTCGATGATCGCCATTCCGCTGGGCATTGTCATCGGCCTGAGCAGCACCGTGCACGCGGCTGTGAACCCGCTGGTACAGTTGTTCAAGCCGGTGTCGCCGCTGGCCTGGTTGCCGCTGGTGACCATGGTGGTGAGTGCGCTGTATGTGAGCGATGACCCGATGGTGTCCAAATCCTTTCTCACTTCCATGTTCACGGTTTCCCTGTGCTGCCTGTGGCCCACGCTCATGAATACGGCGGTGGGGGTCACCTCGGTCAGCCAGGATCTGACCAATGTATCCCGAGTGCTGCGACTCAATGCTCTCAGCCATGTGCGCAAGATCGTGCTGCCGTCGGCGCTGCCGATGATGTTTACCGGCCTGCGTCTGAGCCTGGGGATCGCCTGGATGGTGTTGATCGCCGCAGAAATGCTGGCGCAGAACCCGGGTCTGGGGAAGTTCGTCTGGGATGAATTCCAGAACGGCAGCTCCCAGTCCCTGGGCCGGATCATGGTGGCGGTGATCGTCATCGGCCTGATCGGTTTCCTGCTGGATCGCCTGATGCTGATGCTGCAGCGCGCGCTGGTGTGGGACAAATCTTCAGCACAACGCTAGCAATGAGCCCCCTGTACAGCTGCTTGCATGCTCAGGCAGTAGCCCCGAAGGGCGCGGCCTTAACACACATCTGCGGCGCCTTGTCTCTTGGAAAGGAGAGTCACCCTTACCTGCGAGACAAGACACCACAGCTGCATGCTTCAGACCACGCTGAGCACACAATCAGCCGTACAGGGGGCTCAAGGAGAATCAAAATGAAAGCCCTACTGGAACTCTCCAACGTCGGCATGAAGTTCGACACGCCGAAAGGCACGTTCGAAGCGTTGAAAGATGTGAATCTGAAAATTGATGCCGGTGAATTCGTCTCGCTGATCGGCCACTCCGGCTGCGGGAAGTCCACGGTGCTCAATATCGTCGCCGGCCTGCTGCAGGCTACCGATGGCGGGGTGATTCTGGACAAGCAGGAAGTCACCGAGCCCGGTCCCGAACGGGCGGTGGTATTCCAGAACCATTCGCTGCTGCCGTGGCTGACGTCGTTCGAAAATGTGGAGTTGGCGGTCAAGCAGGTGTTCAAGAAAACCAAGTCGAAAGCCGAGATTCGTGACTGGGTGGAACATAACCTGGAGCTGGTGCACATGGCCCATGCCATGCACAAGAAGCCGGACGAAATTTCCGGTGGCATGAAGCAGCGCGTGGGCATCGCCCGGGCCCTGGCCATGCAGCCCCAGGTGCTGCTCATGGATGAACCCTTTGGTGCGCTGGATGCGCTGACCCGTGCCCACCTGCAGGATTCCCTGATGGAGATCCATGCTCAGCTGGGTACCACGGTGATCATGATTACCCATGATGTGGATGAGGCGGTGTTGCTGTCCGACCGTATTGTGATGATGACCAATGGGCCCTCCGCCACCATCGGCGAGATTCTGGACGTCAATGTGCCGCGTCCAAGGGACCGCCTGGCCCTGGCTGACGATCCCACCTTCGTCCGTTGTCGTCAGCAGGTGCTGCAATTCCTGTACGAGAAACAACGCAAGGTGGAACCGCTGCCCAAGCGTACTGACGCTGCCACTGGCGCCGCGCGCAAACGGGCCTGATAACCGTTTATGACTGATTTTATTCGCCTGCTTTTTTCGCACACGGAAAAGCGGGCAGGGGGAAGGTGTGCCTGATGACAGCACATCACTGTTTTTTATTTTGGGTAATTACTTCGAGGAAACGACCATGAAATATTCTGCCATTGCCGCCGGCGTCATCCTGTCCACGCTCGGCTTTTCGGGGGCGGCTCACGCCGAAGACGATGCGTTTATCACCGCGTTGAAAGCCGGCAAGCCGCTGCTGGACCTGCGCCTGCGCCACGAGGAAGTGGAGAGCGACGGTGCCGCAGAGGATGCCCAGGCACTCACCCTGCGTACCCGTCTGGGTTACCAGAGCGGCACGCTGCACGGTTTTGATGTGTTGGGGGAGTTTGAAGACACCCGCATTGTCGGCAAGGTCGACAACTTTGCGCCGCATATGACCGGCTACCCGGTGATCGCCGATCCGGAAGTCACCGAGCTTAATCGCGCGGCAGTGCGTTATACCGGCAGCGATGCGCTCGACGGTCTGGTGGCCACCTATGGTCGTCAACGCATTATCTACGACAACGCCCGCTTCGTCGGCAACGTGGGCTGGCGTCAGGATGAGCAGACTTTCGACGGCGCCAAGCTGGATTACCGCACGGGTGACTTTGCTTTCTCAACGGCCTACCTCACCCAGGTAAACGGCTTCACGCCCAAGTTCGATGCCAATGTCTCCAATTATCTTTTTAACGCCAGCTGGGCCGGAATGCCGGGGGGATCGCTCACTGCCTATGGTTACTTGTTTGAAACCGATAACGTGCCCGATTCCGATAACGACACCTACGGCTTGCGCTATGCCGGTGCCTTCGATCTGGATGCCGTAAAGCTGCTGCTCACCCTGGAAGGCGCCCAGCAAGAGGTGGAAGCCGGCGATACCGAGTACGTCTTCGCCGAAGTGGGCGCAGAAATGGCCGGTGTCACCGTCAAGGTCGCGCAGGAAGTGCTGGGCTCGGATGACGGTCAGATTGCCTTCCAGACCCCCCTGGCCACCAAGCATGCCTTCAATGGCTGGGCGGATCAGTTCCTGGTGACTCCGGCGGATGGTCTGAAAGACAGTTTTGTCAGCGTCGGTACCAAGCTGGCGGGGCTCAAGCTGGCGGCGGTGTATCACGACTTCCAGGCTGACGAGGGCAGCAGTGATTACGGCACCGAAACCAACCTGCTGGTGGCACGGCCCATCGGCAAGCATTACGTGGTGGGCCTGAAATACGCCGACTACAGCGCCGATGATTTTGGCGCTGACACACAAAAACTGTGGGCCTGGGCAGAAGTGAAACTCTGAGCAAGACAGCGCCGTTTTGGCGCCGCGGGGTGCACCGCTATGGTGCACTCCGCGAGGTCTGTTGTGGTGAATAAGGAATCGCAAAGAAAAACAGTAGGTTAATAAACCCATGACTGGCACAACCGTTGCAAACCAATCCCTTAACACTCAATCCCTGGACGCTTCCGACACTATGGCCCTGAAAATCATGCTGGTGGATGACCAGCCACCGCGCGCCGCGATTCTGGAGCGTGCCCTGATCGACGAAGGGCACGAGATCCTCTGTCGTCTGACCAGTGCTGCTGGGCTGGCGGAGAAGGTGCATTCCAGCAACCCGGATGTGGTGATCGTGGACATGGACGCGCCGGACCGGGACACCCTGGAAAGCATGGCCCTGGTGCAGCGGGATATGCCGCGCCCCATGGTCATGTTCTGCAACCAGGACGATGAGGATCTGATCGTGGCGGCCCTGCGTGCCGGCGTCAGTGCCTATGTGGCCGGGGAAACCGATCTGGCCCGGGTGCGTGGGGTGATGCGCGTGGCCACCGCCCGTTTCCGGGAATACCAGGCCCTGCGCGAGGAGCTGGAACAGACCCGCGAAGCGCTGGCAGAACGCAAGATCATCGAGCGGGCCAAGGGCCTGCTGATGCAACGCCGCCGCCTCAACGAGCAGGATGCCTACAGCACCCTGCGGCGCCAGGCCATGAATACCGGCCAGCCACTGATCCAGGTGGCCAGGTCGGTGCTGGATTATGCCGAGATGCTGAAAGCCCAGGGCTGAATAACGTCAGGCGCCTGACGCCAGAACAGGAGCGAGCATGAGAAGAGTGAGCCCATTGAGAAAATCGCGCAGCCTGATCGAGGCACCCAGCAAAAAAGTCTGGCGTGCCACACCGGCTGAGGGTGTGCAGGTGGTCAAGCGTCAGGTATCCAGCGTGCGCCGCCAGCTTGCGGAGCCAACCCCATGAAAATCCGTATCGGCTATATGCCGCTAACCGACAGCCTGCCGTTGGTGGTGGCCCAGGAAGCGGGCTACTTCGCCGCCGAAGGGCTGGATGTGGAGCTGCAACCGGAGTGGAGTTGGGCCAGCCTGCGTGATCGCCTGCTGGTGGGGCAGCTGGATGCGGCACCCATGCTGGCGCCCATGCTGATGTCCACGTCACTGGGTCTGGGCTGCATCAAGAAACCCCTGGCCACGGCCTTCTCCATGGGCCTGAACGGCAACGGCATAACCGTCTCCCCGATGTTGTTCCAGGGGCTGTGTGCGTTATCCGAGGGACCCACGCCCAACGACATGGCCAGCGCCATGAACAAGCTGGTGGCCGCCAGGGCCGGCAGTGGTGAGACGCCGCTGGTACTGGCGGTGGTATTTCCGTTTTCCTGTCATGCCTACCAATTACGTCACTGGCTGAGCGTGGCCGGGCTGGACCCGGATCACGATGTGAAGCTGGTGGTGCTGCCGCCGTCGCAGATGGTGGATCACCTGCGCATGGGGCATATCGATGGCTTCTGTGTGGGCGAACCCTGGAACAGCCTGGCCGCCCTGACCGGCGCCGGGCACTGCATCCTTTCCGGTTACCAGATCTGGGAAAACGCGCCGGAAAAGGTGCTGGCGGTGTCCCGGGACTGGGTGGCCCGTAATCCCGGGCCCCACCGCGCCATGCTGCGGGCCCTTTTCCGGGCCGCCCGCCATGCGGACGAGAATCTGTTGGAGAGTCTGTCGTTGCTGGCGCACCCGGCCTGGCTGGATGTGCCGGCGGAAGTGATCCGAGCTCCCTTCAGTCAGCGGTTGCCCGGCGGCCTGACCGGGCAACCGTTTCCGGCCCATCACTTTCATGTGTTTGCCGGTTTCCATGCGAATTTTCCCTGGCGATCTGACGCCCGTTTCCTGCTGGAAGAAATGCAGCGCTGGCGCCAGTGTTCCCTGGAAGAAACCCGGACCTTCGCGGCCCAGTGCTACCGCACCGACCTGTTCCGCGATGCCCTGGCGGATCTCACCAGCCTGCCACTGATGGACAGCAAACCGGACGAGCGCCACGCAGGCCACTGGCAGTTACCCGGCGAACCGAAGCCCGTGGAGCTGGGGCCGGACCGGTTGTTGAAAGTGATCGAAGCGGAAGCGGGGCCGGCACAATAGAACCCGCCCCGTTGGAGCTTTGCTCGCAAAGCGAAGGCGTTTGGTTTGGCACTGAGCCAGCTTCTTGCCTTTCGCCTTGCGAGCAAGGCTCCAACGGGGATTTAGTTTTTTTGGTGGAGGGGCGTGAGGTAGGCCGATAATTTGGCCTTTTCACCGTTGGAGCTTTGCTTGCAAAGCGAAGGGGTTCGGTCTGGCACGGTGCCAGCGTTTTGCTCTTCGCCTTGCAAGCAAGGCTCCAACGGGGGGGCGTTGGTTTCGGTTTCGGCAGAGGATGCTAAACCGCTTCGCGCAGCTGCTTGGCCGCATCCACCATGTTGGCCAGGGCGCCGCGGGTTTCTTCCCATTTGCGGGTTTTCAGGCCGCAGTCCGGGTTCACCCATAGCCGTTCTTTCGGCAGTCGCTCGGCGGCTTTTTCCATCAGCTGCACCATCCAGCCCACGTCCGGTTCATTGGGGGAGTGGATGTCGTACACCCCCGGACCAATGTCGTTGGGATACTGGAAATCCCGGAAGGCATCCAGCAGTTCCATGTTGGAGCGGGACGTTTCGATGGTGATCACGTCCGCATCCAGAGCGGCGATGGCCTCGATGATGTCGTTGAACTCCGAGTAGCACATGTGGGTGTGGATCTGGGTGTCGTCGGCCACGGCTACGGTGGCCAGGCGGAAGCAGTCCACGGCCCAGTCCAGGTACTGGCCCCAGTCGGCTTTGCGCAGGGGCAGGCCTTCGCGCAGGGCGGGTTCGTCGATCTGGATCACCTTGATGCCGGCGGCTTCCAGGTCCTGCACTTCATCGCGCAGGGCCAGGGCGATCTGGCGACAGGTGTCGGCGCGGGGTTGGTCATCGCGCACGAAGGACCACTGGAGGATGGTCACCGGCCCGGTGAGCATGCCTTTGACGGGCTTGTCGGTGAGCGACTGGGCGTATTGCGCCCATGCCACGGTCATCGCCTCGGGGCGTTGCACGTCCCCGAAGATGATCGGCGGTTTGACACAGCGGGAGCCATAACTCTGCACCCAGCCGAAGCGGGTGAAGGCAAAGCCATCCAGTAACTCACCGAAGTATTCCACCATGTCGTTGCGCTCGGCTTCGCCGTGCACCAGCACATCCAGTTCCACCTCTTCCTGATAGCGGATGCAGCGGGCAATTTCCTGCTTCATCTGCTCGGTGTAGGAGGCGTCGTCCAGGCGACCGGTTTTCCAGTCGCGGCGGGCGGTACGGATCTCCCGGGTCTGCGGGAAGGAGCCGATGGTGGTGGTGGGGAAGGCCGGCAATTGCAGCGCTTGCTGTTGTTTGGCAATGCGTTCCGCAAAGGGGCTGTGGCGGTCGCGGGAGACGTTGCCGGCGTCAGTCAATCGCTTGCCCACTACCGGGTTATGGATACGATTGGACAGGCCACGGGCCTGCAGCGCGTCCCGTTGGGCCTGCAGACCCGCATTGACGCGGCTGTCGCCGTCCAGGGCGCCGCCCAGTAGCGCCAGTTCCTGCAGTTTTTGTTTGGCAAAGCTGAGCCAGCTTTTCAGTTCGCTATCCAGCGTGTCTTCCTGATCCAGATCCACCGGGCTGTGCAGCAGGGAGCAGGAGGGCGCCAGCCACAGCCTCTCGCCCAGTTCGTTGCGCAGGGAAATCAGCGCATCCAGGGCCGCATCCAGATCGGTGCGCCAGATATTGCGGCCATTGATATAGCCCAATGACAGCACCTTGTCGCCCAGCCGCGGCACCACCTGACCGAGATCATCGTTGCCGCGTACCCGGTCCAGATGCAGGCCATCCACGGGCAGTTCCAGAGCCGTGAACAGGTTGGTTTCCAGGCCGCCGAAGTAGGTGGCCAGCAGCAGCTTGCAATCACTGGCGGCGGCGAGCTGGTCATAGACACGCAGGTAGCTGCGTTGCCAGCTGTCGGGCAGGTCCAGCACCAGAATTGGTTCATCGATCTGTACCCATTCCACCCCCTGATCGGCGAACCGCTGCAGAATCTGGCGGTACACGGGAATCAGGCTGTCCAGCAGGGCCAGCTTGCCGTTGTCGTCGGCGCCCTCGAAGCTATCGCCCTTGCTCAGGTAGAGATAGGTGAGCGGACCGGGAATTACCGGTTTCGGGGTATGGCCCTGGGCCTGGGCCTCGGCGACCTGCTCGAACAGGCTTTCCCGGGCAATACGGAAGGTCTGATCCGCCGCCAGTTCCGGCACGATGTAGTGGTAGTTGGTATCGAACCACTTGGTCATTTCACAGGCCGCCGCCGGCGTGCCGGTGGGGGCCCGGCCCCGGGCCATGCGGAACAGGGTATCCAGGTTTACCGGTTGCTCGTTGTCCTGCTGGAAGCGGTGGGGCACCACGCCCAGCAGGCAGGAAAATTCCAGAATCTGGTCGTACCAGGCGAAATCGCCCACGGGTACCAGGTCCAGGCCGGCTTCCGCCTGCAGCGCCCAGTGTCGTTCGCGCAGGCTCTTGCCCACATGTTCCAGTTCGGTCTGTTGCAGATCGCCGGCCCAGTAGGCTTCCACGGCTTGCTTCAACTCACGGCGGGCTCCGATACGGGGAAAGCCGAGGTTGTGGAGGGTGGTCATGCTGTCTTCCTTTCATGCAGAAATGGGGACACTGGCTGGCCTGCCATCAGGTGCCAGTGGGATTGAGGGCTATTGTGGGGACAGGTGAAGTTGAGGCAAAATCAAATATCTAATTTTGAATATGAGTTTGTCTCATGCTGGAAGTCCGACATCTGACCACCCTGCTGGCGATTGAAGAGGCCGGTTCCCTGATGGAAGCGGCGGAACGGCTTCATGTGACCCAGTCTGCGCTGTCCCATCAGATCAAGGATTTGGAGGGGAGGCTGGGCGCTGCCCTGCTGGTCCGGCGCACACGTCCGGTGCGATTTACCACGGCTGGCTTGCGGGTATTGACGCTGGCCCGGGAGGTGTTGCCCCGGGTGCAGCAAACGGAAAGGGAGCTGAAACGGCTGGCGGCGGGTCAGACCGGGCGCCTGCATATCGCCATTGAATGTCACTCCTGTTTCCAGTGGCTGATGCCGGCACTGGATGCGTTTCGCGAACACTGGCCGGAAGTGGAACTTGACCTGTCTGCGGCCTTCAGCTTTGCGCCCTTGCCGGCGCTGGTGCGCGGTGACCTGGATATGGTGATCACTTCCGATCCGCAGGAAAACGAGGCGGTGAAATATCTGCCCCTGTTCCGCTATGAGCTGGTGCTGGCGGTATCCCGGCAGTCGCCCCTGGCGGCAAGCAAGTGGATTGAGCCGGACGATATTGCCGACCAGACCCTGATTACCTATCCGGTGGAGCGGGAGCGTCTGGATGTGTTCACGGCGTTCCTCAACCCGGCCAATGCTGAACCCGCCGCCATTCGTACCGCCGAACTGACTCCCATGACAGCACAACTGGTGGCGGCGGGCCGGGGCGTGGCGGCGTTACCCAACTGGGCGCTTACCGAGTACACCGAGCATGACCTTTTGAAAACCGTGCGGCTGGGCGAGAAGGGCGTCTGGCGCACGCTGTATGCGGCTGTGCGGGTGGAGGACCATCACACCCCTTACATGCAGGAATTCTGGGAAACCGCCAAGGAATTGTGTTTCAAGACCCTGAGCGGGGTGCGGGCGGTGAAAGGCAGTTGATCCTTTCCTGTAGGAGCTATGCTTGCATGGCGAACACGACGTAAGAGAAGTTCGCCATGCAAGCATAGCTCCTACAATCCATGGAAATGTCGGGTTGGGTAATAGAGAAAAATAACGCCAGTAGATGCTGGCAAGGTTGCTGTTGAATAAGGTCGCTTGCGGTGCGATTTTCCTCAGGTTTGGCTGTTGCGATTTGCAGGGGGCAACGTTTTCAGTTGTGCGAGAGACAAAATGAACGTGGCTGCCAGCAGGAACAGGGACATGGGTTGCCGAAACTCTGGATGCCCGGCCAGGAAAAAGCCGCCGTGGATGGCGACGGTCAGTAGCCCCAGCCCAGTCAGGAATTGGTGAGACAGGCGTTGGTGGGGGCTGTGGGTGGCCACCTGCAGGAAGGCCATCAGTGCCAGAGCGATGATGGGCAGGTTCAGTATCAGGTTGAACTGATTGCCACCGGGTAGATGGAAAAGATTCCACTCGTGCCAGTAGGCGGCATCGATCTGATGGGTAAGCAGGACGGTGCTGTTAAGTAGGAAAAGGGTCTGTGGCAGGTCGGGTTTCATGGCAGCTCTCCAGTGTCACTGCCATAAAACCCGTTATGGAGAGGGAATGCCATTACCTCTGAGGTAACGGTTTATTCCCCGTCGCGAAACTGTATCTGTAGTCCTGTCAGGAAATTACGCAGGATCTGGTCCTTGCACTCCCGATAATGCTTGTGGCCGGGTTTGCGGAAGAAGGCGCTGAGCTCGTGTTTGCTCAAACGGAAGTTGGCCAGTTCCAGAATGGCCAGCACGTCCTCGGCCTGCAGGTTCAGCGCGATCTTCAGTTTCATGAAAATCATGTTGTTGGTCAGGCGGGATTCCGGTTCCGGTTGCGGGCCGGGCTTTTTGCCACGCAGGGCATTGATCAGGCCATTGAGAAAGATCGCCAGGGTGCGGTCGTTGCACTTCTGGAAAGCCGGGTCGTCATCTTTTTTCAGCCAGTTGCTGATCTGCTCGCGGGTCACGGTTTCGCCGGCTTCGGCGAAGACGCCGATCATGCGGCTATCGTCAAAGTCGAAGATATAGCGAGCGCGGCGCAGAACGTCATTATTAAGCATGGAAAACCTGTAGTGAGCGGCAGGAGAGGGCGTGGGCCCATGTTACAGGGAACCGGTAACCGGGACACGCCCCTATTGTTCGGGCTTACGGGGTGAAAATCTTCAGCCCGACAATGCCCGCCAGAATCAGCCCCAGGCACAGCAAACGCGGCGCATTGACGGCATCCTGGAACAGCAGAATGCCCAGCAGCACGGTGCCGATGGTGCCCATGCCGGTCCACACCGCGTAGGTGGTGCCCACGGGCAGGGTCTGCATGGCTTTGGCCAATAGCCAGAAGCTGGCGGCCATGCCGATGACGGTTAAGACGGAAGGAAGCGGGCGAGTAAAGCCGTGGCTGGCTTTCAGCCCCAGTGCCCAGCCGGATTCGAGGATGCCGGCGAGAATGACCAGAACCCATGCCATGATAAAACTCCTGCATGGGGTCGTCCCCTGGCAGGCTTTTCAACAGCCTGCCCGTGAGTGCCGTGATCGAGGTCGTCCTCGGGCACCGGATTGGTGATTGTATCAAGCCCTTGGAAGTGGGCAAGGAAGGAAAAGTTCCCCCGAGCGGTCAGCTGGCGGTCACCCCGGTGATCCATTTTTTGGTGGGCATCTGAAACAGGCGTTGGCTTTCCGCCTGGCATTTCTTCAGCAGACGTTTTTCCCGCCCGTGGATGGCATCCAGGGTATGGGCCAGATCTTTCTGCTTCTCGATGGCGTGGCTGTGTGCCAGCACATGCTCGCGGAGCATGTGAAGGTCGTGGAGTTTGCCCAGTTTCTTGCCCAGGCGCTCCAGGTCCGCATCGTGGCAGGGTGTGTGGATGTTCTGATCCGCCAGGGCCTGCTGCTGATAGAGCAGGTACTTCACCCATTTGCGCAGGTCATGCCAGGGTTGCGGGTCGCTGCCGCCCTGGGCCTTGATGGTGCGATTGCGGCACTGCTTGTAGGTGCGCGCCAGACCACTGACCAGCAACTCATGGTCGCTGATGCTCAGGGCCAGCGACTGCCAATATTGCTGGTCCTGGGCGAAGGCGGTGATGGCTTCCTGATGGTGGTGGGTTTCCGGCTGCAGGTCGGTGTCGCTGAACAGTGTGCTTGCCACCCGGCTCAGAGAATGTCGGCGGGGCTTGTCGGCCTTACTGGCCAGTTTCTGCAGCGTGGCGGCCATGACGTGGTTGTCGCGGGCGCCGGCCAGCAGCCGGGCGGCACTGCGGATGCCGTGATCAAAGGCGCGGTGATCGTCGCGGCTGAGCCAGGGGCGCAGCAGTTGCCATTGGGCGCGCAGCCGTTTCACGGCCACCCGGCAGTCGTGTACGGCATTGGCGGGCAGGGGTTGATGCTGCAGATCTGCCAGTGCCTGCGCATTAATGCGGATGGCCTGCTGGCATAGCCGTTCAGCCAAGGTGTTCTCGTCCATGGTTCCCTCCGTCCTCCTCCTGAGTCTGTCGGGATATTATGACTGCGTCGTGATGAACATTATCCATCCAGTGATTCACTGAGCGCCAGCTTCACCATTGTCTTCCACCCAGTAGATCTGCTTGTGGCCCAGGGCCTCATAGTGCTGACGGGCCTGTTCCGCTGCCTGGCGACTCGGGTAGTCAGCCACTCTGGCCCGGATGCCGTTATCGTCCTGGCGCCAGAGGGTATAGCGGTGCTCAGTCATCGGCCCACTGGTTGTAGGGCGTGCTGCTCAGTGCGCTGTTGTAATAGCGGGGATCGCCGGTGACTTCTTCGCCGAGCCAGTCGGGTTTGTCGAAGGGGGTGTCTTCACTGGGCAGTTCGATTTCAGCAACGATGAGGCCATCGTTGTCACCATGGAAGACATCAATTTCCCAGCACAGCGCGCCCTGGGGCAGGCGGTAGCGGGTCTTGTCGATGACGCCGGCGCCGCACAGTTCATCCAGCATTTGCCTGGCGTCTTGCTCGGGCACGGGGTACTCGAATTCACTGCGGGTGGCGCCCACGGTTTTACCCTTGATGGTCAGCCAGCCGCGGGTGCCGGCAATGCGAACGCGCACGGTGGCGTTCTTGTCGTGGCTCAGGTAACCCTGCGTCAGCCGTTCGCCGGCCAGTGAATCCACGATGCGCGGATCGTTGATAAGAAACTTGCGCTCAATTTCCTGTGCCATGGTCGAGTCCCAGTTGATCGAAGGTGATGGCAAAGCCCAGGCTTTCATAGCCCTCGAGAATCTCGGCGGGCAAGTAGAACGCCGGGTCGTCCATCACGAAGTAATGTGACACGCCGATGCCGAAACGGTAGCCCGGATCCAGGGCCTGCAGTTGCGGCGACAGGCGCTTGAGTTTGTAGAGCAGTTTCTCGAAATGATCCCGGTGGCTGGCGGTGTGGTCCAGCTGGCTGGAGAGGATCCAGCGATTTTCCCGGCGGCGTGCCTCGGGGAAGGCCTCGCTGAAGCTTTCCCCTTCATGCCAGTAGTCGTCAGCGCTTTGTCCCAGCAGCAGATCCAGTTGGCGGGGATCATGGTCAAAGCCGAACACCGCAAAATAGACGTGGTGTTCCATGGCTCACTGTTCCGGTTGCAGGTCGCGGTTGCGTTGCAGCTCGTTCACCGGAAAGCCCTTGCTTTCGGCCAGCTGCAGCAATGCTTGATATTGATCATCTGGCAGCTCCGGGCTACGTGCCAGAATCCACAGGTATTCCCGGCTCGGTTCGCCGATCACCACCGTCTGGTAATTCTTGTCCAGGGCAATGATCCAGTAATTCCCCTCGGTGATGGTGGGTAACAGTTTGGATATCCAGCTGTCGAAACGCACCTTGAGTTTGGCATTGTCAGAACCGGGGACCACCCGGGCGGTGCCTTGCGCTACGCTGGGTTCCTCGCCGTCACGTTGGCAGCGGTTGACCACGCGCACGGTGCCATCCTCATTGAGAGAGTAAGTGGCGGTGGAGTTATAGCAACCGCGCTGGAACCACTGGGGCAGGCGGGCGATTTCATACCAGGTGCCGCTGTAGCGTTCCAGGTCTACCTGGTCGACGGTGGCCAGGGGCTTGTCCCCGCCGCAGGCGCCCAGCAGGCTGGCGAGGAGCAGGGTGAACAATCCCGGTATCAGTCGCATGGCGATATCCTCTTTGTGGGTAGAGTGACAGGCTAGCCTGAATCAAGCCTGACATGAATGGGCATGCTATACTGCCGCGCGAATTCAGGGAGCTAATTTTGTCCGATTCATCCACCAGACTTGAGCTTGTGCGACTGGGCTGCGAGCGCGACGATCGCATGCTGTTCAGTGGCCTGAGCCTGACCGCCCGCGCCGGGGAAATCTGGCAGATTACCGGTGCCAACGGCGCCGGCAAGACCACCCTGTTGCGGATTCTGGTGGGGCTGCATGGCTTCTTTGAGGGCGAGCGACGCTGGTGGCAGCCTCAATGGCAGCAGGACCTGTTGTATCTGGGGCATCAGCCTGGCGTCCGCGAAGAGCTCAATCCGCAGGAAAACCTGCGCTATGCCTGCGCCCTGAACCATCAGGCCGGTGACCCCATGGCGGCCCTGGCGGCGGTGGGCTTGCGGGGTTTCGAGGATGTCCCGGCGGCGCATCTGTCCGCGGGCCAGAAACGGCGGGTTGCCCTGGCGCGGTTGTGGCTGGAACGCAAAGCGGTGTGGGTGCTCGACGAACCCTACACGGCCATCGACCAGGACGGCGTGGCACAACTGGATGCGCAGATGCAGCAGGCCGCTGAGGCCGGCTCCCTGGTGATCTATACCTCCCACCACCGGGTTGGCGACGGCGTGCAGCGACTGCATCTGGAGAATGGCCGTGCCGAGGTGCTGTCATGAATACCTTCCGTGCCGCCCTGGGTCGGGAATTGCTGGTGCTGTGGCGTAGCCCGGCGGAGATCATCAATCCGCTGTTTTTCTTCGTGATGGTGATCAGCCTGTTTCCGCTGGCAATCTCCCCGAAACCGGAATTGCTGGCTACCGTGGCGCCGGGGGTGCTCTGGGTGGCGGCCCTGCTGGCGGTGATGTTGTCCCTGGATGGCCTGTTCCGCCGGGACCAGGAAAGCGGTGTGCTGGACATGTTGCTCACGGCCCCCGTGATACCGGTGGTGCCGGTACTGGCTAAATTGCTGGCTCACTGGTTGCTCACCGGCCTGCCGCTGGTACTGATTTCGCCGCTGCTGGGCCACATGCTGCAACTGCCGGATGGGGCCCTGGGGACGGTGATGCTGAGCCTGCTGCTGGGCACGCCGGCGCTGACGATTGTCGGCGCCATTGGCGCGGCCCTCACGGTGGGTCTCAATCGAGGTGGTATCCTGCTTGCCGTGCTGGTGCTTCCCCTTTATATCCCGGTGCTGATTTTTGGCGCCGGGGCGGTGAGTGCAGCGGCCGGTGGCGCCAATGTGGATGGCATTCTGGCGATTCTGGGTGCCTTGCTGGCATTAACGATCAGTCTGGGACCCTTGGCGGTGAGCGCCGGTCTCAAAATCAGTTCAGGGAATTGAGGTTCAGATAACGAAATGGTCTGGCAAACGTTGAAGCGGTGGTACCACATGCTGGGCTCACCGCGCTATTTCTACACCTTCAGCTCCCGGGTACTGCCCTGGCTGACGCCCATTGCCTTGCTGACTCTGGCGGCGGGCCTGGTCTGGGGATTGGCATTTGCCCCGGCGGATTATCAGCAGGGCAACAGCTACCGGATCATCTTCATTCACGTGCCCGCATCCAGCGGTGCCCTGATGGGCTACATGGCCCTGGGCGTGTCCGGTCTGGTGGCGGTGGTCTGGCGCATGAAGATGGCGGAGGTGATGCTCAAGTCCATCGCTCCCTTTGGGGCGGCGCTGGCGGCCATTTCCCTGGTGACCGGTGCCCTGTGGGGCAAACCTACCTGGGGTACCTACTGGCAGTGGGATGCGCGCATGACCTCCATGCTGATTCTGCTGTTCATGTATGTGGGCGTGATTGCCCTGCAGGCGGTCATCCGCGATCCCCGTCAGGCAGCCCGGGCCGCGGGCCTGCTGGCCATGGTAGGGGTGATCAATGTGGTGATCGTGAAGTATTCCGTGGAATGGGTGCAGACCCTCCATCAGGGTTCCACCCTGAAGATGTTCGGTGAATCCACCATTGATCCGGCCATGAAGTATCCGCTGCTGTTGAGCATGCTGGGCCTGTGGCTGCTCTATGCCGTCAATGTGCTGCTGCGCGCTCGCACTGAGGTGCTGTGGCGGGAACGGCGCAGCAAGTGGGTGAGCAAACGGGTGAAGGAGGGCGAGCACTGATGGCTTTCGACAGCTTTGCCGATTTCCTGGCCATGGGAAAACATGGATTTTATGTCTGGAGCGCCTATGGAGTCAGTGCGCTTTTGATCATCGCCAACATGGTGTTGGCGATACGCGGGCAGGGACAGGTGCGTCAACGTCTGGCACGGCAACAGCGCCGTGACTCTCTGGGAGAATCTGAACAATGAATGCGGCACGCAAGCAGCGACTGATCCTGGTGGTTTCCATTCTGGTGGGCCTGGCTATCGCCTGCGGATTGATGTTTTATGCCCTGCGCCAGAATATCAATCTGTTTTTCACTCCCCAGCAGGTGATGGCCGGTGAGGCGCCGCTGGAAACCCAGATGCGTGTGGGTGGCCTGGTGGAAGAGGGCAGTGTGGTGCGCGACCAGGAGACCCTGGACGTGCAGTTTGTGCTCACCGATGGCAAGGGCCGCTTTACCGTGCACTATCAGGGTATCCTGCCGGACCTGTTTCGCGAGGGGCAGGGCATCGTCGCCAACGGCACCCTGATAAGCCGCAACCGCTTTGAGGCCGAGGAAGTGCTGGCCAAGCACGACGAAACCTACATGCCGCCGGAAGTCCAGGATGCCCTGGAAAAGGCCGGTCATCCGGGGGCGAAAAAAGGCAGTGAATAATTAATAGTTAATAATGAATAACGCCGCGCGCCAGCGCGTTGCGATCTTCACCGACAGAAGCCGCGTCCAGACTCTGGGCGCGGCTTCTGTGGTTTCAGGGCCTGGGAGCCTGTTCCGCGACGTTATTAATTATTCATTATTAACTATTCATTGCCCCTCAAATTTTCCTTGCTACCCCTCCCTGTCTGGCCCTACATTCGCGGGTATCGGTGCCATCTCCGGCGCCTCGCAATTTAGGGCTTTTCATGAGTCAGGTTATTATTCTGGTCGACGACCCGGCAGACTGGGCCGCCTACTATCCCGCCCGCCATCTGCTCTCCGCCCGGGAGTATCTGCAGGCACAGCAACCGGTCTGTACCGACAAGAAAGTGCAGGTGATCAACCTGTGCCGCAGCTATAAATACCTCAGCCCCGGCTACTACTGTTCCCTGCTGGCGGAAGCTCGCGGGCAGCGGGTGTTGCCGTCCGTACGAACAGTGAATGACCTGAGCCGCAAGGCGCTTTATGGCCTGCATTTCGGTCAATTCGAAGCGGCGCTGGACAAGGCCATGAAACGCAAGGGCAGTGGGACGGATCACTTCTCGCTGATGCTGTACTTCGGCCACACCACCCAGGAAGGCCTGGCTGACCTGGGGCGGCAGATTTTCGATCAGTTGCCCTGTCCGTTGTTGAAGGTGGAGTTCCGTCGCCGCGAGCAGTGGACCATCGAAGCGTTGAAGCCGCTGGCCCTGAAGCAACTGAAAGGGGCCGAGGAAGATGCCTTTGCCCAGGCCCTGGAGCAGTTCAATGCCCGTGTCTGGCGAAATCCTCGCCGCCGCCGCAGTGACCGCTACGAACTGGCCATGCTGGTTAACGAGGAAGAGGCGTTGCCGCCCAGTGACAAGGCGGCGTTGAAGCGTTTTATCCGGGCCGGACGTCAGCTGGGGATTCGGGTGGACCAGATCGGCCGTGATGCCTACACCCGCCTGGGTGAGTACGACGGTCTGTTTATCCGTGAGACCACCGCACTGGATCACCATACCTACCAGTTCGCCCGCAAGGCAGAACAGGAGGGCATGGTGGTGATGGATGACCCGGGTTCGATCCTGCGCTGCACCAACAAGATCTACCTGGCGGAACTGATGCAGGCCAATGGGGTGCCGGTGCCGCCAACGGCTTTTGTGTTCAGCGATGACGATGAGCAGATTGACCGACTGATCGACGAGCTGAAACTGCCCATGGTGTTGAAGATTCCTGACGGCAGTTTTTCCCGGGGTATCAGCAAGGTGAAGACCCGCGAAGAGCTGGCCACCAGCCTGCGGGATTATCTGAAACAGTCGTCGGTGGTATTGGCCCAGGCCTTTATGTACACGGATTACGACTGGCGCATCGGCGTGCTCAACAACCGGCCCCTGTTCGCCTGTCAGTATTTCATGAGCAAAGGGCACTGGCAGATCTACCACCACCAGAGCGGCGGCAAGACCGAATCCGGCAACAGCCGTACCCTGCCGGTACAGGAAGTCCCGCCCAAGGTGCTGAAAGCCGCCCTCAAGGCCGCAAAGCTGATGGGCAATGGCCTCTATGGCGTGGATCTGAAACAGTCCGGGGACCAGGTGGTAGTGATCGAGGTGAACGACAACCCGAACATCGATGCCGGGGTGGAAGACGCCTGGTTGGGCGAGGATCTGTATCGCCAGGTGATGCTGGAGTTCCTGCGTCGCATGGAGGCCAAGCGCATCGGCCTGCCGGTGTAGCCTCTCCCTTTCCGTAGGAGCGTCGCTGGCGGCGCGATTCGGGCATTGCCCAGGGGGGATGTAGGAGCACCTCAAGAGGCGTTATTCGCTCCGCTCACCCTTCGGGCCGCACGGAACGACGTGCGTTACTCCGCTACGCTCCGTTCCTACAGGGGGCGCTATTGAACGCCTTGGCTCATTTCTCGCAACATCCTGGCGTTGCCTTTCGCCACCTCGTCAGGTCTGATCAGAGAAAAGCACAAGGAACTCTCCATGCAACTTCTCGGGTTATTGCGTCGCGAGCTGCGTAGCGAATGTCGCCAGTGGGTGGACGACGGCGACATCAGTGAAGACCAGGGCAACCGCATTCTGGCCCGCTACGGCACCCGCCTGGACGACGATTCCGACAGTTCACTGGCCTACAAGGTGCTGGTCACTGTGGCCTTGTTATTTGTCGGTATGGCTATCCTGCTGCTGGTGTCAGCCAACTGGGAGTCGATCCCCCGGGCCGTGCGCATGCTGGGCTTGATTGCTACCACCGTGGCGTTGAACGGGGTGGGCATCTATCAATACCTGCAGCGCCGAGAGGGTATCGGCTGGCTGTTTCTCGGCGGCATCAGCTATGGCGCCTCGATCATGCTGATCGCGCAGATCTACCACCTGGGCGAACATTTCCCGGATGGCCTGTTTTACTGGGCACTGGGTGTGGCGCCCATGGCCTGGCTGGTGCGTAGCCGGGTGATTACCCTGCTGATGCTGGCGGTGGCCATGCTCTGGCTGTTTGCCGAAGGGCAGTTTTCACCACCCTGGGCCATGGCCCTGTTCATGGCAGTGGGGCTGACGGTGGCGGTACAGGCCCGGTCCGCGGGGCTGATGCTGGTGCTGGCGGCAGTGGCGGTGAGCTGGCTGAATCTGTTGCTGGGCTGGGCCTATGGCTACCCGCGCGGGCCGGATTTCGAGGCCGGGCATCTGACCCTGAATCTCGGCCTGCTGGCGTTGCTCTATGCGCTGGTCTGTTGGCTGGGCAGTCGCCCTGCCTTGCACTGGCAACGGGCCGGCAGTCTGATCGGACTATGGACTTTGCGGGGCTATCTGTTGCTGTTGCTGCCGTTCACGTTCAGCGAATTCTCCGAAGGTTACCTCCATGAGCAGGCCGGGTTGACGGACCCGGGGTTGTGGCTGGGGCTGCTGCCGGCCTTGCTGGCGTCATCATTGTTGGTGTTTCGCCGTCTGGGACAGACCGGCGGGCGGTTGCTGGTCATGCTGCTGCCATTCGTGATGCTGGCGATTCATGGTTTGTTGAGTCGGGACGATGCCATGCTGTTTGCGGTGGCGGTGAATCTGCTGGCGCTATTGTCGGCCATTGTGCTGATTCAGGAGGGCTTGCGGCGTGGCCTCAGCCAGTTCTTCTACAGCGGCATTGCCCTGGTATTGGCGCTGGCGGTGATGCGCTATCTGGATCTGTTCGGTGATTACCTGGGCGCCGCGGCCATGTTCCTGGTGGCGGCGGCGGTGCTCTATGGCGCGGCGCGCTACTGGCGTCGCCAGCAGCGTCTTGTGGCGCCGGAAAGCGGGGAGGGACAGGCATGAAACAACGCACTCTGGGCCTGGCCTTGCTGGCCGCGCTTACCCTGCAAGTGGTGATTCTCGCCGGGGTCTTTGTGAACGGTTTCTACCCGCTATGGCTGGGCAAGGAAATCCGTGTGGAAACCCGTCCGGTGGATCCTCGGGATCTGTTCCGTGGTAACTACGCCCGCCTGGGCTACGACTTCAGCACCCTGCCTGCGACAGGATTTCGTCCCGGGGACGTGATTTATCTGCCTCTCGAGCAAGACGGCGACCTGTGGCGCGGACTGACTCCGTCCCACCAGCCCCCGGCGCAGGGTCTTTACCTGCGCGGCAGAGTCAGCGGTTTGCCCTGGGGCGGCACCCGCCGAGTCACCTACGGCATCGAGGCCCTGTTTGCCCCGAAGGAAAAGGCGCTGCAACTGGAGCGGGAATTACGGGACGGTGCTGTGGCGGTGCTGAAGGTGGCACCGAATGGTCGGGCGGCGCTGGTGACGGTGGAGACTAAAGCAATTAATAATTAATAGTGAATAATTAATAACGCGCGATCCTGGGTTCCTGCTTATGAAACGCAAGAGGCCGCGTCCATGGCTTGGGCGCGGCCTCTTGCGTTGCAGGTCTCTGCCCGCTTTCACGCGTAGTTATTAACTATTAATTATTCATTATTAATTGCTTCACCCCATCACCTTCTGAATAAACCCGGACTCCTTCTCGATGGTTTTGGCAAAGGGCTCCAGGGCGTGCATGCGTTCGGTGTGGGCGGCCAGGTTGGGGTAGTTGGCCGGATCGATGCTTTCGCCACCGTGTTTGAAGTTGACCAGCTGGCTGGCCAGGCTGATATCCGCCACGCTCAGGCTGTCGCCAACCAGGAACTCACGACCCTCCAGTTCCTTGTCCAGATAGGCAAACAGGGGCGGGATGGTGGTGGTCAGGGCGTGCTGCACTTTCTCTTCATCGCACTCCTTGCCGATCAGGCGCATCACTACCCGGTTGCGGAACACGGCGAAGGTACAGCGCATGGCCAGGTCATAGTCCACATAACGCTGGAACCAGATTGCCCGCCCCAGTTCCATGGGGTCGGTGGGGTAGAGGGCCGGTTCCGGGTAGACCTTCTCCAGGTAGGCGCAGATGGCGGCAGAATCCGCCAGATACTGGCCGTCCACTTCCAGGGCCGGAATGCGTTTCATGGGGCTGATCTTTTCGTAGCCTTCCGGTGGATTGTTGGGGTCGATATGTACGGCTTCGTAGTCAACTCCTTTCAGTGCCAGCACCACGCGGGTCTTGCGAACGAAGGGTGACAGGGCGGCTCCGTACAGCTTGATGGTCATGGGTCTCTCCCGGTAAATGGTTGTTTTTTCAACGGTGTGGCGAAAGTTTCGCCGTTATAGCGCGCCAATATCAGAGCAGCACAGGTTTTTCGGGTCAATGACGGACCGGGCCAAAATTTTTCCTTGACGCTGGCCGATCAGATACCTATTCTACGCGCCGCTTTGACGTACCACGTCAAGCCCGGGTCCCCTTCGTCTAGTGGCCCAGGACACCGCCCTTTCACGGCGGTAACAGGGGTTCGACTCCCCTAGGGGACGCCACTAATTCGCTGGTCGTTAGCTGGCAAAAAGTTAAGCGGGAATAGCTCAGTTGGTAGAGCACGACCTTGCCAAGGTCGGGGTCGCGAGTTCGAATCTCGTTTCCCGCTCCAAATCAGAAGGGACCCTTTCGGGTCCCTTCGTCGTTTCCGGCCCTGTCATTTGCTTTCAACCGGGCGGCCCTTACACTAGGGACTGACCGAAAGCGAAGAGACTATGGCCCGCCTACACCCCCGATTGCTGGAAGCCCTCAACCTGTTACCGCAGGACAAGCCTGTTCATCTGCTGACACGGCATTCTGTGCGTGAGTTGGCCAAGAACGGCTTTGCCGACTATCGGTTGCCGCTGACCCCGGAAGGTATCGACATGGCCCGTGAATGGGGCGCCCAGCTGGCGCGGCCGGTGGAGGCGTTCTATTCCAGCCCGGTGGGGCGCTGTGTGAATACAGCCATCGCCATGGCAGAAGGCGCCCGCAAGGCGGGGCTGATTGATGAGATTCCCGATATCACCACGGATACCACCCTGGTGGAGCCGGGGTGCTATGTGGAGGACCTGAACCAGGTGGGGCCCACCTTCCTGAAAATGGGGGCCTTCCGGTTTCTCAATCAGCACCTTCAGGAGCCGTTCGACGGCATGCTGTCTCCGGCAGAAGGCCGCAGCAAGCTGGCGGCCTACCTGAAAGCCCGTGAGCCGGCCAGTGGCCACCTCAATGTTCACGTGACCCATGACACCATTCTGGCAGTGCTGGTGGCCGAGCTGCATGGCCGCCGCCGCATCAGCGAAGAGGACTGGCCCTGGATGATGGAAGGGCTATGGGTGTGGTTCAGCGGTGGGCAGATGCACTGGGTCTGGCGTGGTGAACATGGCCACCGGGTGCTTGACCACTGATCTCTCTCTTCACCATCCATTCGACTATTTTGGCGAGGTAATCCTTGTCTGCTCTGACGATTCGTAATCTGACCAAGACCTATGCCAATGGTGTGCAGGCGCTCAAGGGCATCGATCTGCAGGTGGAGAAGGGTGACTTCTTTGCCCTGCTTGGCCCCAACGGGGCAGGCAAATCCACCACCATCGGTGTGATCAGTTCCCTGGTCAACAAGACCGGCGGAGAGGTGAGTATCTTCGGCTATTCCCTGGATACCGAACGGGCCCTGGCCAAGCAGAAAATTGGCGTGGTGCCCCAGGAATTCAACTTCAACCAGTTTGAAAAGGTGTTCGACATCGTCGTCACCCAGGCGGGTTTTTATGGCATCCCCGCGCCCCTGGCTCGAGAACGGGCGGAGAAATACCTGCGCCAGCTGGGCCTGTGGGAAAAACGCGACAAACAGTCTCGGACCCTGTCCGGCGGCATGAAGCGCAGGTTGATGATTGCCCGGGCGCTGGTGCATGAACCGGAACTGCTGATTCTGGATGAGCCCACCGCCGGGGTGGATATCGAGCTGCGCCGTTCCATGTGGGATTTCCTTACCCGCATCAACGGTGAAGGCAAAACGATCATTCTCACCACGCATTATCTGGAAGAGGCGGAATCCCTGTGTCGCCACATTGCCATCATTGATCACGGCACCATCGTGGAAAATACCGACATGAAATCCCTGCTGGAAAAACTGCAGGTGGAAACCTTTATTCTGGATCTGGCCCGGCCGGTCACCGAGGAGCCGGTGCTGGAGGGGTTCGAGGTGTGGCTGAAAGATTCCCGAACCCTGGAAGTGGCGGTACCCAAATCACAAAGCCTCAACACCCTGTTTGTGGCGTTGGCGGATCAGCACTTCGAAGTGATGAGTATGCGTAACAAGGCCAACCGGCTGGAGGAATTGTTTGTGCGACTGGTGGAGCAGAACCTGCCCGGGGAGCAGGCATCATGAGTGCATACCAACAGTGGGTGGCCTTTCTCACCATCGTTACCAAGGAAATCCGTCGTTTTACCCGGATATGGCCGCAGACATTGCTGCCCCCGGCGATCACCATGACCCTGTACTTCGTGATCTTCGGCAATCTCATCGGGAGCCGCATCGGTGAGATGGGCGGGTTTAATTACATGCAGTACATCGTCCCCGGCCTGATCATGATGAGCGTGATACAGAACAGCTACGGTAATGTGGTGAGCTCGTTCTTTTCCACCAAGTTCCAGCATTCCATTGAAGAGATGCTGGTGTCGCCGATGCCGGCCCACGTGATCCTCAATGGCTTTATCGTTGGTGGGATGGTGCGCGGGATGCTGGTGGGCCTGATCGTCAGCCTGCTCAGTCTGTTCTTCACTCATCTGTCCATGCAGCACCTGCTGATTACCATCACCGTGGTGATGCTGACGGCGGCCCTGTTTGCCCTGGGCGGTTTCATCAACGCCATCTTTGCCAACAAGTTCGATGATATTTCCATCGTTCCCACCTTTATTCTGACGCCGCTGACCTACCTGGGCGGGGTGTTCTATTCCATCGATTTACTGCCGGAATTCTGGCGGACAGTGAGCCTGGCGAACCCCATCGTTTACATGGTCAATGCCTTCCGTTACGGCGTGCTGGGTGTCAGTGATGTGAATGTCTACGCTTCACTGGGAGCGATCCTGATGTTTGTGGTGGCGTTCTATCTGCTGGCACTGTGGCTGTTGCAACGGGGTACGGGTATTCGCCACTAAACAATCGGATTATGATGGGAATATAATCCATGGACGGGTGTGCCAAGAGGTAATCATGAGTTATTTGAAGGAAACGCCACTGGGGCGGTCCACCGATTATGTGGATGAGTACATGCCCTCGTTGTTGTGCCCGGTGCCGCGCTGGGATGCGCGGGAATCCCTGGAGCTGGAGGAGCTGGGTGATGAAGATACCAGCCTGCCGTTCCACGGCACGGATATCTGGAATGCCTACGAGCTGTCCTGGCTCAATGAAAAAGGCAAACCGGTGGTTGCCCTGTGCGAGCTGCGTATTCCCTGTACTACCCCCAATATTGTGGAATCCAAGTCGCTCAAGCTGTATCTGAATTCCTTTGCCAACACCCGTTTTGAAAGTCGAGACAAGGTACGGGCTGCCATTGAAAAGGATGTGGCCCAGACCGTGGGTGGCAATATGGAAGTGTTGCTGTATTCCCTGGAAGAATCCGCCGGTTTTCCGGTCTGGGAAGATCGTGGTCAGTGCGTGGATAACATCGATATCGGGTTTGAGCACTATGAATACCGGCCCGACCTGCTGCTGTGCGACCAGGGGGCCGAGCAGACCGGCCAGCTTTATTCCCACTTGTTACGTAGCCATTGCCCGGTAACCAACCAGCCGGACTGGGCCACGGTGGTGGTGCGCTACACCGGTCGCGCCATCAGCCCGGCCAGTTTTCTGCGTTATGTGGTGTCCCTGCGAAATCACCAGGGGTTCCATGAACAGATTATCGAGCAGATGTTCGTGGATCTGATGCGCCAGTGCTCCCCACGCCACCTGACCGTTTATGGTCGCTTTACGCGCCGGGGAGGCATCGACATCAATCCGTTCCGCTCCAACAGCGAGCAGCCCTTACCGAATCGACGCACCATCCGTCAGTAACATCATCAAGCCAACATCGTTATCAAGGAGCGAATAATGTCGGATCTGGAACAGACCCAGAGCGAACCCAAACCGGAAGAACGCAGCCTGGGCCTTGCCTGCCACCTACTGGCGCTGGCGGGTCTGGTGGTGCCGTTCGGGAATATCCTGGGACCACTGATCATGTGGCTGGTCAAGAAAGATGAAAGTGCCTTTGTCGATGACCAAGGCAAGGAAGCATTGAACTTCAACATCACCATTTCCATTGCCGGCTTTATTGCCTTCCTGCTGATGTTTGTGGTCATCGGCGGTCTGCTGTTGCCGATCATCGGTATCTTCTGGTTGGTGATGACCATCATCGCCGCGGTGAAGGCTAATGGCGGAGAGCGGTATCGTTATCCGTTGACCATTCGGTTGATTAAGTAGCCTTCCACACTCCCCGCAGGAGCGTCGCTGGCGGCGCGATCACCCAACCCAGTTGCGAGAGACGAGGAACGAAAAGCGAAAACCGGGCTTTCCCAACGTCCGGGTTTTGATTTTCGAAACTCGCTTCTCGCGATTCGTCACTGTTGGTCTATCGCGCCGCCAGCGACGCTCCTACGATCGGGGCGTGGCTACGGCCCCAACGGCCAGCCAAACCCGATCCACACTCCCAGCAAGACCGACCACCCCAACAACAACGTCAGGCTATACGGCAGCATCAGGGCGATCAGGGTGCCGATACCGGTGTCTGGCTGATAGCGGCGAGCGAAGCCCAGTACCAGTACGAAATAGGGCATCAGCGGGGTGATGATATTGGTGCTGGAATCACCCACCCGGTAGGCCGCCTGGGTTGCTTCCGGGGAGATGCCCAGTAGCATCAGCATGGGTACGAAGATGGGCGCCAGGATAGACCACTTGGCCGAAGCGCTGCCGATCAATAAATTGATCAGAGCGGCAAGCAATACGAAAAACAGCAACAGCACCACCTTGGGTAGCGTCAGGCTGCCCAGCCAGGCAGCGCCCTCAATGGCGAGCAGCAGTCCCAGCTGACTGTAATTGAACCAGGCCACAAACTGGGCGGCGAAAAACATCAGCACCAGGTAGCCGGCCATGGAAGCCATGGTGGTTTCCATGGCGCTGATGATGTCGCCGGCATTGCGAAACTGGCCGCTCATACGTCCATACACCGCACCACACACCCCTGCGATGACTGCCACTATTACCACCAGTCCGTGAATGAACGGCGAGCCGAGGATGTCACCGGTGTCCTGGTGGCGCAGGGGCGCATCGGCGGGTAGCACCAGCAAGGCAATGCCCCCCAGCAGCAGCACCAGGGTGGCCAGCGTCCATTTCAGGGCGTGGGGGTGGCTGCTTGGCACTTCCGGGGCGGAGGCCTCTCCAAGTGGCTGGTTGGCCAGCCTGGGTTCGGTGATGCGCTGGGTGACCAGGGTGACCAGTGCGGTGACCAGAAAGGTGGAGACGATAATGAACCAGTAATTGCCGGTGGCATCCACGGTTCGGCTCGGGTCCACAATCCGGGCGGCTTCCGTGGACAGGCCGGCCAGGGTGGCATCCACCGGCCCCACTAAAAGGTTGGCGCTGAAGCCGCCGGATACCGCTGCAAAGGCGGTGGCGATGCCGGCGATGGGGGAGCGACCGGCAAGCTGAAATACCAGCCCGGCCAACGGGATCAGCACCACATAGCCCGCATCCACGGTGAGGCTGGAGAGGACCCCGGCAAAGGCCACCGTGATCACCAGGGTGCGTCCGGACGCCCGTCGCACCAGACTGGCCAGGCTTACTGACAACAGCCCGGACTGCTCTGCCACGCCCAGCCCCAGCATGGCCACCAGCACGATGCCCAGCGGTGCAAAGCCGGTGAAGTTGCCCACCAAGGAGGTGAACAGATAGCGAATGCCGCCGCCGTCGACCAGCGAGCGCACCGTTACCGTCTCGTCGCTGAGCGGATGCACGGTGGATAGCCCCATTGCTCCCAATACTGCGGTGAGCGGAAGCAGCAACAGGCAAAGCCAGACAAACAGCAAGGTCGGGTGGGGCAGTTTGTTGCCCAGCGTTTCCAGTCGGCCCAGCCAGCCGGCGGTGTTGGTCATGGTGTGGCCCCTTGTGGTAATCGGATTACTTTAGCGAGGAGCGGCTAGCGGGAACAAGGGTGATCAAGGGCAGTGTTTCGCAGGAGCTATGCTTGCATGGCGAATGGTTGGAGAAGGTTCGCATGTCGCAGATCCCCCTTGGGGGGCAAGCGTAGCTCCAACAGATGGCGGAAGGCGTTTCATCTTTACCGGTTTCGCGGAAAGATATCGCCATAGCGTTGTGAGAGTTCAACTCCCTTATGGCGCCCACAAAAAAGCCCCGCAGTGCGGGGCTTTTTTAAATTTGGCGGTGGGGGAGGGATTCGAACCCTCGATACGTTTCCGTATACACACTTTCCAGGCGTGCTCCTTCGGCCACTCGGACACCCCACCTTGAACTGATTGTGCTCAAGAGCCATCTGGCCAACTCTTGAGGGCGCGTAGAGTACCGGAGGGTGGGGCCTGAGGCAAGCGCCTCACTGCCTGGTTGGTCAGGGTTTGAGCAGTTCCGGGCGGGAGATTCAGGTTCTAGCCAGGTACAGGCCCTGATACAGGCAAACCACCTGGCCGTCGGAGGCAGTGCCCGTGGCATGAATGCGAAGCGTGGCCTTGCCCCGTCGGCTGAGACGCTGGGTGAAGCGATCCCGGTCTTCTTCGCTGATGGTCGCGGCGATGTGCAGATCACCGTCCAGCGGTAATTTGTATTCCAGCGAGGTTTCCACGGCCACCACGTCGGCCGGGTGACCGCTCTGCTGGGCCGCCAGCGTGGTCAGTCCCCAGCCGGCCAGAGTGAGCAGGGCAGACTGGCTGCCGGCAAAGAAGGTGCCCTTGTCATTGTGGTTGGGTGCCAGGGGCGCGGTGACGACCAGGCAGAGACCGTCGAAATCGGCGAAGGTGAAATCCAGATGCCGGGTCAGGGGGATGGCGTCGCGGACCCGTTCTCCCAGCGCGGCCAGATCCATCATGGCAGGGTACGGATGAAGTCGGCGGGTGACTCATCCGGCAGGCTTTTCAGATTGCCCAGCGGGGTGCCCAGATACAGGTAGGCCACCACCTGATCCTTGGGGGCAAAGCCCAGCATGCGCTTGGCCAGATCGGAGTTGGCCATGGCACCGGTTCGCCACATGGCGCCCAGGTTCAGTTCATAGGCGGCGACCATCATGTTCTGTACGGCGGCGCCAACGGCCAGCACCTGTTCCCACACGGGAATCTTGTGGTTCTCGGTGACCTCCGCCACGGCCACGATAATGGTCGGTGCACGCATTGCCTTGCTGCGGGCAATTTCCCGGCTGCGTGTATCGGCCTCCGGCTGCTCCTCCAGGAGTTGGGCTTCCATGATGTCGCCCAGCCGTTCCCGTTGCTCGCCTTCCAGGACGATAAACCGCCAGGGACGCAACAGGCCATGGTCCGGTGCACGGATAGCCGCGCGCAGCAACAGGTCCAGCTGCTCATCGCTGGGGCCTGGCTGGTCCAGACGGGGGCTGGAAACACGGGTGGTCAGGGCGGTGATGGTGTCCATTCAGGGCTCCTTGTACTGGGGCGCCATGGTAGCCCGATTTGATAACAAGTCCCAGTCACCGCTATCTGTCTGCCTTTGATCATGCCAGTCTTTTTTCTTAGAAGGGAAACGGATAAGCTTCTCGCAAATCACGTGAAACGGTTCACATGCCAAGCTCAATCAAAAAGAAAGCCCGCCGACTGCATATCGGTCCCATGGAGCGGGCGCGGCGTCAGGCCAATTACATCCGTTTACTGGCTTTTCTGGTGGCTGCCATGATTCTCATGGCCGGCCTCAAGCTGGAATTGTACCCACAGATTTACATGCTCGGGGTGGCGGGGCTGCTGGCCTATCCCCTGATTGCCCAGGGCATGCTGTATGTCACGGAAAAGCAGGACCGCCCGCTGAAGCCGGTGCATCAGTTGCTGATGCAAATCGACGCGATGATCATCGGTGTGGTCTGTGCCCTGCTGCATTTCGCGTTGGTGCCCTCGATGGTGTTGTTGATCATTGTGCATGCCAATGCGGTGAGCAGTGGTGGCCTGAAGCCCTGGCTACTGAACCTGTTGATGACGGCCATCGGTGCGCTGGTGATGGGCTGGATTCTGGGTTTTCCCGCCTTGCCGGTGGAGCAGTCACCGATCTTGCTGACGGTCATTTCCCTGTTGGGCCTGGGGATCTATGTGGGGGCATCTTCCGCCTTTGCGCATCTCCAGGCCCGTTATCTGAAGCAAGCCCAGGATGCCGTGCGCCGCCAGCAGAAGCAGGCGGTGGATATGTCGCGCAAACTGGCCAAGTATCTGCCGCCCCAGGTGTGGGGATCGCTGTTTTCCGGTAAGCGTGATGCCAAGCTGGAAACCCGCCGCAAACGGCTGACGGTGTTCTTTTCCGACATCAAGGGCTTCAGTGCCATTTCCGAGGAGCTGCCGCTGGAAACCCTGACCAGCATGCTCAATACCTATCTCAGTGAAATGACCCGCATCGCTTTGCGTCATGGCGGCACCATCGACAAGTTTATCGGGGACGCGGTGATGGTGTTTTTTGGCGATCCCAAAAGTGCCGGTGCCCAGGAAGATGCCTTCCACTGTGTCATGATGGCCATCGAAATGCAGGAGCAGATGAAACTGCTGCGTCAGCGCTGGAAGCGGGAGGGCATTGATCACAAGCTGGAAATCCGCATTGGTATCAATACCGGCTACGTAACAGTGGGCAACTTCGGTACCGACTCGCGAATGGATTACACCATTCTGGGTACCGACGTGAACCTGGCCAGCCGACTGGAATCCGCCTGTCGCCCCGGTGGTGTACTGATTTCCCAGGCCACCCAGGAGCTGGTGAAAGACCGTATTCAGTGCCGCAATATCGGCGACATTCAGGTCAAGGGTTTCAACCGGCCGATTCCGGTGTATGAAGCCATGGGGGCCAAGAAGGATGCCGGCGCCCGCAACCGCTATGTATCCGCTGAAACCCAGGGCTTCGGCATTCATCTGGATGTGCAGCGGGTGCGCAATTTCGACAAGAACTCCATCCTCAAGACGCTGGCCCGATCCGCCACTGACCTGAAACAGGACAAGACGGTGGACCTGGACTTTGAAGCCGAGGGCTTCAGCCTGCACGTGAAAAGCGCCGAACTGAAAAAACGCGAACGGGAAAAAATCATCGATGTGATGGGCCGTGCCGCGAAAAAAGTGCAGACCGAAGTCAGGGTTTGAAGGGATAGTTTCGAGCTACGAGCTACGCTCGGTTGGATAGGGAAAGGTTGGGAAGTTCCTGGGACCTTGGCGTTTCTACGAAGCCACTGTAGGAACGTAGCGCAGCGGAGTAACGCACGTAGTTCCGTGCGGCCCGAAGGGTGAGCGAAGCGAATAATACCTCTTGAGGTGCGAACCGCGTTTGTGGGGAAATCGCCCGCACGGCGATCAGGAAGTTCAGCGCCCGACAGGTTTCAGAAAGAACGGCGGACGACAATTCTTTCTCGCCTCGCTACGCTCGGTTCGCTATGCAAGCATAGCTCCAACATGAAGGTTGGAGATAATGTCGCGGGCAGGGCGCTTGCCGTTTGGCACGGCCCCACCCGCGGTACACTCGAAGCAAGCAGCTAGTAGCTCGCCGCTGCTCTCACATCGGCAACACTTCCACGGTCCCCAGATATTGTAGCCGGCGCTGGTCGGCTTTCGGGTTGCTGACCTTGTCATCAGTGCTGGCGGCTTCCAGGTAGTAGCGAGCGGCGGCCGGCCAGGTGATGGACAGCATCCCCTTGTCGTCGCTAATCACGGTCCAGTTGTCCTGGCTATCCCGATAACGGGTGCCGCCGGGGACCAGTTCCATTGCCACACCGGTGGCCGGCTTGCCATCCACCAGCAGACGCCATTGCGAGGTTTCACCCGCGTACAGATCGTTGGGGTGGGTCAGCATTTCCAGTTCCATGCCTTTACCGGTGGGCGCAATGGGGGTCGGAGCGCCCAGGGTGACCACAGTCTCCAGGCGGTTATGGACTTCAATCAGGGTTACGTCGCTGGCATTTTTGGGGAGCTCGGCGAGCAGTTTGTCCGCATCCATGCCTCGGGCGCGTTGACGTTCACCGTTTACCTGGTACATCAGGAAATAACCGGGGTTGGCCACGGCGATCCGGTAGCTGCCGGGTTTGTCCAGGTTCACATCGAAGACGCTGCGGCGGTGACCTTTAAGCAGATTTTCCACGGTAGCGGCCTGACCATCCGGGCCGGTGACTTGCAGATAATCCAGCGGGTAGGCGCGCTCCACGGCGAAGATGTCATTGGAGATGCTGGCATCCACGGTGACCCACTGGGGCTCGGAGACACTGGTATGGCTGGGCAACAGCCACAGCTTGTGGGCCTGGGCGGGCAATGCCATTGCCAGCAGGGATAACAGGCTGATGCGCTTCAGTGTGGTGTTCATGGTGTTCTCCTTTTCGTGGTGATTGGCGTCAGGGGGTGAGGGTCAACGTGACGGTGCCCAGTTCACTGCTACCGTTAGCCTGGTGTTGCTGAGGGCGGCTGGCGGGCCACTGGAAGGGCAGACGCACCACTTCACGGCCACCCACTTCCCGAGAGGCTTCCACCACCAGTTGGTAATTCCCTTTCGGCAGCTCCTGCAGGCGTTGCAGTTCGCTGAAATCCACCGAGTGTTTGCCCGGGCTGCGGGTGGCGCCGGTGAGGCCGTCATAGGGCTTTTGTTGGCTGCGGCCGGTACGCCGCCACCATTGGCGGATATCCTTGAGCCACTTTTCCTGGTCGTCGTACCACAGGCCCAGGGGCAGGATGGTGCTGCGATCGCTGTTTTCTACCCAGAAGGCCACGTAGGGCGCGTGGTATTCCGCCACTCTTAATCGGGGGATTTCCACTTCCACCTGAAAGGTATCGGCGCCGGCATAACCGGCCAGCAGAGAAAACAGCAAGATGGGGAGTAAACGCATGGGGCTGTCCTTTTAGTGCATGAAAAACACGATCAGTAACCAGGGCAGTGCCAGCCCGGCCAGGGTCACCGGCCAGGTGGCCGGACGACGTTTGGCGTGGAGCATCATCAGCCCCAGGCCGGTGAGTGCGAACAGCAGGCTGGCCACGGCGAAGATGTCGATAAACCAGGTCCAGGCCGCGCCGGTATACCGTCCCTTGTGCAGGTCATTGAAAAAGGCGATCCAGCCCCGGTCGGTCTGCTCGGCCAGCACGCTGCCATCATTGAGATCAATGGCCAGCCAGGCATCGCCTCCGGGGCGGGGCAGGGCCAGATAGACTTCCCCGGCGGACCATTCGGCGACTTTGTCACCGGTACGGATCTGCATCTCCCGTTCCAGCCAGACGCGGACGGGCATGGGCAAGGCCCCTTCTTGCCTGAGGGCAAGCTGTTGCCGCAATGGGGCGGGCAATAAGGCTTCCTGTTCCTGTACCGCCGGGTCTGCACCAATGGCGCTGGCATGGTTCAGGGTGATCCCGGTGAGGCTGAATAACAGCAGGCTGATCAGGCACAGGGCCGAGGTGATCCAGTGCCATTGGTGGAGCTGTTTCAGCCAGAAGGCTTTGCGTTTCTTGTTCACAGCGGGGGAGGGCTCGGCAAATTTCGATGCCAGGGATGGTAATGAGAATGGTTCTTTTTAAATAGACGCGGGGGCTGTAAAGAATGTAAGACGGAGCCCTTTCTTGAATTTGATTCAAATAATGCTGGATTCGGCGAATGGTAATTCTTATCATTCGCGAATGAATGCCGTTGCCCATATCCCTTCCCGCCTGCTGATCATCGAAGACGATGCGCTACTCGGCGCCCATCTGCGTGATTTTCTGACGGAGCGCCGTTATCAAACCACCCTCTGTGCGGATGGCGCCCGGGGTTTGGCGGCGGCGGCTTCCGGTGACTTTGATCTGGTATTGCTGGATATCCTTCTGCCCGGTCTGAATGGGCTGGAATTGCTGGCACAGCTTCGCCGGAAAAGCCCGGTGCCCGTGATCGTGGTGTCCGCCCTGGGTGACGAGCAGGCCAGGATTCAAGGGCTGATTGGTGGCGCCGATGATTACCTGCCAAAGCCGTTCAGCATGGCCGAACTGGTGGTCCGGGTGGAGGCGCTGTTACGGCGGGTCAGCCTGGAGCGGCATCGGCCTGCGCTAACGGAAGCCGCCGGTGGTCTGGTGCTGGACGAGGCCAGCCAGGGTGCGAGTTATCGGCATCAGGATCTGGGCCTGACCGGCACTGAATTCCGTCTCCTGCAGGTGTTGCTGGAGCACCGTGACCAGGTGTTGAGCAAGCCCTTCCTTTACCAGGCTGTGCTGTATCGGGGATGGGGTCGCCACGACCGCAGCCTGGACTTGCATGTCAGCCATCTGCGCCGCAAGTTGCGTGCTGCCGGGGTGTCGGAATCCACCGTGCGCACCGTCTGGGGGCAGGGTTATACCCTGGTGACCGCTCATCTGTGATGCTTGATCGACATTCCCTGCTTTGGCGCCTGGCAATGCTGCTGATGATAACGGCGGTGTGTACCGTCACGCTCAGCCACTGGCTCAATCGTACCCTGAGTAACCGGGCGTTGTTGCTCAGTGATGAGGCGAAAACCGTGATGCGCGGTTATGCCGCCGATGCGGAACAAGCCTGGCTGAAGGAGGGGGCTCCGGGTGTGGCGGGCTGGATCGCTGCCGTGGCTGAGCATGAACCCGGCGACATCATGGTGGTCAGCCAGGATGATCAGTCGCTCAGCGGTATGCCGCTGACAGAATCGGAGCGGGACGGCCTGCGGTTTCAGCGGGGGCTGGAGTGGCGCATGAGTTTTCGTTATCGCTCCATGCCTTATATCGGTGTGCCTTTTCCCCAGCGACCGGAACAGGGTCGCCTGGTCATGCAGCTACCGCCTCGCTTCATGCCTGCTCAGGACTGGCCGATATGGGAGTCCCTGTTAATGGTGGGGTTGCCCGCCCTGGTGGCCCTGGCACTGGGGCTGGTGCTGTTCTGGCGCGTCCGCGGGCCGCTGCGCGGCTTGCAGCAGCAGGTGATGCAATTCAAGGATGACCCGGAGGCCCGGGTCCACCCACCGCTGAGTCAGCGCCGGGACGAATTTGGTGATGTGGCCCGCAGCTTCAATCACATGGCCGAACAGGTGTCGGCCATGCTGACCACCCAGCGCCAGCTCCTCAATGACATGTCCCACGAGTTGCGTACGCCCCTCAGTCGTCTGGCGGTGGCCCTGGAAAGCCAGATGGACGAGCAAGCCCTGCGGCAACGGGTGGCCAGGGAGCTGATCCAGATGCGTACCCTGGTGAACGATACCCTGGCATTGGGATGGCAGGACACGGAGTCCGATGATGTCGGGCAGGAGTCAATTTCGTTGTGGGCACTGTGGGATGTGGTGAGCGATAACGCCGCGTTCGAAAGTGACTGGCATCCCTCCCGCTTCCCCTGTGACTTGCCTGTCGATGCCCAGGTCCGCGGCAATCTGAATGCGCTGGCCCAGGTACTGGAAAACCTGGTGCGGAACGCGGTGCGCTATTCTCCCGCCGAGGGAAGTGTGTCCCTCTGCGGCGCCAGGGAAGGCATGTGGTGGCACCTGTGGGTGACCGATCAGGGGCCCGGTGTACCTGCGGAGCGGCTGGAAGATATCTTCGCGCCTTTCGTCCGGCTGGACAGTGCCCGTGCCGGCAACAGTGGTTTCGGTCTGGGGTTGAGCATTGCCCGCCGTGCGGTACAGCGCCTGGGCGGCCAGCTATGGGCCGAAAACGTGAGTCCAGGTCTGCGGATCCACCTGCGCCTGCCGGCGGCTGTATAGTTTGTAAATCTTCTTTATCTGCAAATAAGAATCAATATCATCACTTGCCGTGAAGCATGTTCATTCATGTTTATGCGGCTCTGGCCGTGTTCGGGGGATCCGTCTCTGTTTGAGCGTCCGGTCCTGTTGTCGAGATGATTGAGGAGATAAGGAAGATGGGAATGCGTTTGGGGAACCTGGGGTTAGTGCTGGTGGCAACCAGCGGAATGGCCTGGGCAGAACAGGGGAGCCATGAACTGGGGCAGATTTCCGTGACTGCCGGTGGCTTCGCTCAGCAAGTGGAAGATGCGCCGGCTTCCATCAGTGTGATTAACCGGGAGCAGATTGAGCAGCGCTACTACAAGGATGCCACCGATGCCCTGCGCGATATTCCCGGGGTGATTGTTACCGGTGGGGGTTCCGGTGATCGCGGCACGGATATTGTCATGCGCGGTATGCCTTCGGCGTATACCTTGATTCTGGTGGATGGCAAACGGGTTTCCACTCGCGAAACCCGTCCCAACGGCAGTGCCGGTTTCGAGCAGGACTGGCTGCCGCCCCTGCAAAGTATCGAGCGGATTGAGGTGGTGCGCGGTCCCATGTCCACCCTTTACGGATCCGATGCCATTGGCGGGGTGATCAATGTGATTACCCGCAAGGTGGCCGACGAGTGGGGAGGCGCCGTTCAGCTGGACACCATTATCCAGGATGACTCCCGTTCCGGCGATATCAAGCAGGGTAATTTCAGCCTCACCGGCCCTCTCAAGGACGGCCTGGTCGGTTTGCAGCTTTATGGTCGCTTCCAGGATCGGGAAGAAGATTTGTTTGAAAACGGTTTTGAAGAAAAAAACCTGAAAAATCTGACTGCCAAATTGTCGGTGACACCCAGCAAGGATCACGACGTTGTGCTGGAGGCCAGCCAGGTGGACCAGCGGCGCCGCTCTCTGATCGGCTACAGTGCCCAGGCGACCGGGTGCCGGGGTGGGTGTACCGATTCCGACAACCGCAGTACCCGCGAAGCTTTTTCATTGAGCCATACTGGACGCTGGGCAATCGGTACCTCAGACACCTACGTGCAACGGGAAAGGGCGGAAAACGAGAGCCGCGAGATGGTGATTACCAACACTTCTGCCAAGACGTCACTGGTGATGCCGCTGGGGGATCACCGGCTGACACTGGGTGCGGACTTTATCGAGGAAGCGCTCTCCGACAAGACCTCCAACCGGATTTCCGACCGCACCCGAATTGATACCGCCAAGTACGCACTGTTTGCGGAAGACGAATGGATGCTCACGGATACCTTCGCGCTTACCGCCGGGGCACGGATGGATGACGATGATGACTTTGGTAGCCACTTCAGCCCGCGTCTTTATGGCGTGTGGGGGTTCAGTCCCCGCTGGACCCTGAAAGGCGGTGTCTCCACCGGCTTCCGGTCTCCCTCGTTGCGAGAGATTACTCCGGATTGGGGACAGGTGAGCCGCGGTGGCAATATCTATGGTAACCCGGATCTGGAGCCGGAAACGTCCGTGAACAAGGAGCTGGGGCTGTACTTCAACGCCGGCCGGGACCTTCAGGCCAATGTCACAGTTTTCCATAACGACTTTGAAGACAAGATTACCCGCATCGCCTGTCCGATCGAGATCTGCACTGATGGCCCCAACCAGTTCGGTTCCGACCCCACCTATCGGGTCAATGTGGATGAAGCGGTAACCCAGGGTGTGGAAGCTGCCCTGTCGACCACGTTCTACCGGGTGCTGTCCCTGAACCTGAGTTATACCTATACGGATTCCGAGCAAAAATCCGGCGAGTACAAGGGCGAGCCCCTCAACCAACTGCCAGAGCATCTGGCCAGTCTGCAGGCCAACTGGCAGGCCACGGACACGGTGTCTCCCTGGCTGACGGTGCGCTACCGGGGTAAGGAAAGCCAGCCGACCACCGGCCCATCCAGCAGTGCGATCATCGCCCCATCCAATACCCTGGTGGATGCTGGGGTAGGGTTCCGTCTCTCACCCCAGGCGAAGCTGAATACCGGTATCTACAATCTGGCCGACAGGAAAATCTTCGAGGATGAGTACGGTTATGTGGAAGATGGTCGGCGTTACTGGCTCGGGGTAACGGTGAATTTCTAAAAGCGTGTGGAAGAAAAAACGCCGGCATTTGCCGGCGTTTTTTTAAGTCTCAGTATTAGAGCTTTTCCTGAAGCGTGGCGCGGAAGTCTGCATCATGCTGCGCCAGGCGAACGATCTGATTGTATCTTTCCAGTTCGAGCCCGTTCTCTTCCACGGCTTCTACCATTTTCTGCTGGGCTTCCTGCTGCACCTTCATGGCCTTTTGGGGCTCATCCTTGCTGGCTTGCAGTTTCCGGGAATAAGTCTGCTGGATCCCTGCCATCTCTTTCTGGGTGGCAATAAAGGCATCAAGATCCGCATCGGAAAATTCAGACGCATCCGGCAGATTCTGTGGCGTCTGCATGGTCTGGGTTTGCGGTGCGTTTTGCTGGGGAGTGGCGGGGTTTCCGGGCTGTTGGGCCGTGGCGGTGGCGGTCAGGGCACCGGAAAACAGTAGTGCGGCCAGGGTGATCATTGGCTTTTTCATGGAATCAGTCTCCTTCGCATATTCATGCCCCCGAATAAAAATCAGAAGGCCGTTTCTGTGTCATAACGTCTTGCGTCGTCGCGAGTGACACATGCAAGGTCCGACATGATTGAGAGCAGCCGTTCCGCCGGTTTTGTTAAGTTATGTAAATCTGCGTGGTGGTAGACGTCACTTGAGTCATCAGATCAGACCGGCAAACCGGATCCGGCGTGTAACCCTTTCATTTTTCCGCTGTGACAGTTTCAATGGGTAAGCGGGGCTATTCCCCGCGGTGGGACTGATAAGAAAAACCAAGGAGAGCTGAATGTTGAAACAATCCGGAATTTTTCGTGGAACGCTTGCAGCGGGTTTGCTGTTAGCCGGTACTGCGGCACAGGCGGAATTCTACACCGGTGCCCAGGTGAATATGCTGAACATCGATCGTGGTTCGGTGAGCAACGTGACTCTGACAGGGCTGACAGTGCGGGGAGGCATGGTTCTGCATGAACTGATCAGTGCCGAGGTCCATGCGGGCAAGGCCTTCGGTGATGATTCCTACCGGGGGGTGGAGGTGGAAAACGATTTCCACTACGGCGTCTATGCCCGACTGACGCCGCCCGTAGCCGGTGCAGTTCGCCCGTATCTGATCGGTGGCTACAGCTATGTGGAGAATGACTTCAACGGCGAAACCCTGCGTGACGACGGCGCTTCCTATGGCGGCGGTTTTGATCTGGGTATGGAAGAGAACATCAGCATGAGCCTGGAGTATCTGCGCCTGGTGGATAATGACTTTGGCTCCCAGGAGCTGATCGGTCTGGGCTTGAACTACCGGTTCTGACCCGCAGAATCACTGTCACCGGGGGAGGGCAGCTGAGTCGCTCCCGGTGACAGGTTGGTTCGCGAGGTATATGTCGGAATGTTATAAAAGTATCACCATATATTCCTTTATCTTCTTCGCTGAAACCCTATCATGGCACTCGCAATTCCTGTTTTGAGGTGCTGTAGATCATGGGTAGTGCACAGCTTATTACACGTTTCGGAGACAACACCGCCGGCCTGTCCAAAGAGGCCCTGGCGGAGCTGAATCGTGTCTATGGTCCGTTGAGTTTTGAGGAACGTATCGCCCGGGTATTCGAGGATTTTTCTCCCGAACGGATCATGGTGACCTCTTCCTTCGCGGCGACCTCTGCCTATTTTCTGCACATCATCTCCACGATTCGTCCTGATCAGCCGGTGCATTTCATTGATACCGGCTACCACTTCGAGGAAACCCTCAAGTACAAGGACTACCTGATTGACCGCTTCGGCCTGACCGTCATCGACGTGACGCCGGACCCGGATCACCACCAGGTGTCCCTGGAAAACCGCATGTGGGAATCCGATCCGGACCTGTGCTGCCAGGTGAACAAGGTGAACCCGCTGGACGAGGCCAAGGAAAACTACGACCTGTGGATTTCCAGCCTGATGGGCTGGCAGACCGAGCATCGGGCGGGCCTGCAGGTCTTCGAAGAGCGTGGCGGGATGATCAAGTTCAACCCCATGATCGACGTGACCAAGGAACAGCGTGACAGCTACATCGCGGAGCATGATCTGCCGTTCCACCCGCTGGTGGCGGAAGGCTACAACTCCATCGGCTGCAGCCACTGTACCTTCAAGGGCGAAGGCCGCGAAGGCCGCTGGAAAGGCCAGCAGAAAACCGAGTGTGGTCTTCACCTTTAAGCCATAGCAAAGCCACACAAAACGGGCGCTTGATGCGCCCGTTTTTTTGTCCGGTCGACCCTTTCCCCATTGTTGAGTAGGCTTTCAGTGTCTCCCTCTACCTGCCAGCCCATGAAGCGACAATACCCGAAAAGACGCTTTCTCCTGATAGGGGGGTTGCTTGCTTCGCTACTGATGCTGGCGGCCCTGCAATGGTGGCCGCTGCCTGAGCGGCTGGATAACACGCCCTATGCCACCTTGATGCTCGATCGCAACGGCCGTCTGCTGGATGCCCGGATTGCCGAGGACCAGCAGTGGCGTTTCGTGCCGGTGGCACAGCTGCCGGACAAATACGAACAGGCACTGCTGTTGTTCGAAGACAAGCGCTTTTACCGGCACCCGGGCATTGATCCGCTGGCCATCGCCCGGGCCATGCGCCTGAACCTGGAAGCGGGAAGGGTGGTCAGCGGAGGTTCCACCCTGAGCATGCAGCTGGCCCGACTACTGCGTGACGATCCGCCCCGGACTCTCACCGAAAAAGCCCGTGAGGCGCTACTGGCATTGCAGCTGGAGTGGCACTTCAGCAAGCCGGAGATCCTTGTCCATTACGCCAGCCGGGCTCCCTTCGGTGGCAACATAGTCGGCTTGCGTGCCGCATCCTGGCGTTATTTTGGCCGCGAACCCGGAGCCTTGAGCTGGGCGGAGGCGGCCCTGCTGGCAGTGCTACCCAATTCGCCTTCGCTGATTCATCCCGGGCGCAATCGGGAGCGGCTACTGGCCAAACGTGATGCCCTGCTGCAACAACTCCACCGACAGGGTGCCATGGCTGAGGCAGACCTGCGCCTGGCGCTGATGGAGCCGTTACCTGCCGCGCCCAGACCTCTGGCGGGGCTGGCTCCTCACTTGCTCAACACCCTCTCGAAGACGTCCAAGCGGCGGCTGCTGACCACAACGCTGGATGCGGATCTTCAGCGGCGGGTTCAGGAATTGGCCCGGCAACATGGTCGGCGGCTGGCCCGCGATGGGGTGCATAACGTGGCGGTGGTGGTCATTGATCATCAGCAACGACAGACCCGCGCTTATGTGGGCAATGTCTCCCATGGGGACCCTGTGGAGTACGGCGCCGCCGTGGACATCGCCAGTGCCCCTCGTTCCACCGGCAGTGTGCTCAAACCCTTGTTGTACGGCTTGATGCTGGATGACGGGCGCCTGCTACCCGGCAGCCTGGTGGCAGATCTGCCCACTAACTACGGCGGTTTCAGTCCGGAAAACTTTGACCATGGTTATCGGGGCGCGGTGCCAGCCCATCAAGCCCTTAGCCAGTCGCTGAACATTCCTGCGGTACGTATGTTGAAAGACTACGGGTTGGGCCGCTTTCACAGCGAACTCCAGCGCCTGGGCATGACCACCCTGTTTCGCAGCGCTGAAGACTACGGACTCACCCTGATTCTCGGTGGTGCAGAAGGACGCCTGGACGAGCTCACCGCTATTTATGCGCAGATGATGGCAAGCGCCAGCGGGCTACCACTAGAACCGGTGAGAACACTGGCAGAGCAACAAACCGCCACGGCACCGGAGATGGCACTGAGCCCCGGTGCTGCCTGGCTTACCCTGGAGGCCATACGGGAGGTCGCCAGACCAGGCACGGCACAGCAGTGGCGACTGTTCACCTCCAGCCAGCCAATTGCCTGGAAATCCGGCACCAGCTATGGACTGCGTGATGCCTGGGCCATCGGCAGTAATGGGCAATATACGGTGGGTGTCTGGGCGGGCAACGGGAATGGTGAGCCGGCGCCATCACTCGGAGGCGCGGCTACGGCGGCACCACTGATGCTGGATGTGTTCAGCCTGCAGGGGACTGCGTCCTGGCCACAGCCGCCATTGGATGAGCTGAAAACCGTGCAGGTTTGTGCCGATGATGGCTACCTGGCAGGGGGCCGGTGTGAGACCGCGGACCAGTGGGCTCCGCGGCAGAGCCATTTTCAGACTGTCACGCCACACCATATCCGCGTGCACCTGGATGCCAATGGCCAACGGGTGCACAGTCAGTGTGAATCAGTGAGTCAGATGCAGCATCGAGACTGGTTCGTGCTGCCACCCGCCCAGGCCTGGTTCTATCGCCGCCATCATCCGGAGTATCGGCCCTTGCCGTCCTGGCGGGCGGACTGTGTGGCCGGCGCCCGCGCCATGCAAACCGAGCCACCCATGGCACTGGTCTACCCCCATGCTGGCACCGCTATCTACATTCCTGTGGAGCTGAATGGTCGTTTGGGACGTGCAGTGTTCCGCGCTGTCCATCAGCGCAGTGAGGCAGAACTGTTCTGGCACCTGGATGATCGTTTTCTCGGCAAGACCCGTCATTTCCATGAGCAGGCGATCATCGCTGAACCCGGTTGGCATACGCTAACGCTGGTGGATGACCAGGGGTTTCGATTAGGCCACCGGTTCAAGGTGCTGGGGAAATAAGTCAGGTGGATTAAACTGAAGGGGGTTATCCCACCCTGGTGAACTACTGAGCGCTAATCTGCAAAGAGCTTACATGCTCCGCATCAAACATCAACGCACCGTCCGGTAATGAAGAGATGACTACATGCGGGGTGGTGGCAAGAATCTCCATGAGCATACCCAAGTCACGATCAGTTAACGGCTTTGATCGACCTTGCAGATAAATGATCTCGGAATCAGTGACCGCGTTGCGAGTCCAGCCAACCGTCAACATGGATCTATATCTATTATCCAGTTGGCTCAACGACATGGCACTGCCAAAAACACCGGCAGCTAGCTGGTCATTCTCAGCTTGCATATAACTCACCAACTCAGCCCCTTCAGGCGGCCTGACAATCCAGTCAATATTTTTCGGCAGCGTAGAACTGCCAGCAATTAAGGCATTCTCTTCACTGTTATCACGGTTTAAGACGTTAACCCCGTCCTCTTGAACACTTCGAAAGTCCTCCTCCATCTCAGCCATATTGCTGAGAATTTCATCACGCATTTCCGGAGGAAGGTGGTCATAAGGACCGGCATGGGAAGTTGAAATTACAGAACCAAGAAGAAGGGGGATCAACAGGGGGAGCTTACTCATTCATTATCTCCATTGTTCAAGGCGGAATTTGGATATGCTATTCGGTCGCAGGCTTAGCGGTAATCCTTTTCTGCGAAATGAAAAATAGTGAAGGTTCGGAATCTATTGTTTTTCTTTATTGAAAGCAATGTGCATGGCTAAAATAAAAGCATCCAATGAAGAGGTTTTTGATCCTTTAAAAGAAGTTTTTCATTTTTGTAAGATAATGCTTACAGAGAATTAGGATATTTGCTTGATTTGTCAGGGTGGGGTTTGTCGCTAGGTTAGCAGTAAGTGATGGAGAGTGGTTAGTCATCCATTGTGAATGAGTTTGAAATAACGAAAAATAGAAAATTTAGTAATGGCTAAGATGGAAAGTTGATAAAAAATATTCTAATAATTTTCGGTAAATAAGGTGATGAAGTGAAGTATTGTTTTTTCTTGGTTGTTTTTGTCGTTCTCGGTTGCACTCAAGATGGGGCAGATTTGCAGGGCAGCCAGAATCAATTTGGTTGTTTGAGTGGCAAGCTAGTGACCCAGACTCTTGTCGATAAGCGAGTGCCATTTAATGTAAAGGGTGTTGATCAATATGAAGAGGTGCTGGCTTTCTCTGAAGATTGTCGTGATCCTGAAACAAAGTTTGATCCATTCACTAACGGCCATAGAAAGGAAGATGGAATTAATCTGATTTTATGTATGCCTGGGTGGGAGGCGTGTGAGCAGGATGAAGAGAAAATGAGTAAGGTTTACATGACGTTATTTCTGGATGCTAATAATATTAGTTTGAAAAGTGATATTCGCATAGGAAGATCAAAAGAACTGTTAAGAAAAGAGAGCGGCATAGAGTTGTATTCATATAAAAATAAATACGATAAAAGAAACGAATACTTTTACATTGTAGATAAAGGAGAGAAATTTGCTGTGCGATGTTCTGATTCAAAAAAAACAAAAGGAAGTTGTTCTTTCAGAGGTTACGATAATAAAAATAAGATAGGGTATTATTTTATCTATCGCCCTCCAGAATTTCGTGACTGGCATGCATTGCATGCTGAAGTTACCTCATTCATTGATGAGTCTATATCTTTAGCTAATAACAATGAAAATGAAAAATAACATGCTCGTCCGGGTTTGCCTAATATAGACATTGCACATAACCTATGACGACAGGAGAAAGGTTAGTCTTTGGCGGACTTTATTGTAGACACGAATAGCCCATCCCGCTTTTCTATCGGCTTGGCATCTCTTGGCGTGCTTACTTTGCAGCTCACTTAAGTAGCATTCTCGTCACCGTTTATTGGACTGATTTTTCAGGTAAACAATAAACGCCACAAGGGCAATGCTGCTGAGGAACAGTACGAAAGCGGTAATCAATTGTTCCAGTGTCATGGGGCAGGTCTCCAGTCTGTTATCTCGACAATATCACGACACCGGCGCCTTTACTGAATAGGTGCCGGTGTCGTGATTTGGATCAATGTTTCCTGCCGGGTTCTTCCCTGTGAACCGCTCTACTCAATGCCGCAGAGTAACTGCGCTGTCCTGTCCCAGCCCAGGCAACCATCGGTGATGGACAGGCCGTACTGGAGGGGCTTTTTCGGCGGTTGTTTGCCATCCTGCAGGTGACTTTCCAGCATGATTCCGGCGATATGCTTTTGCCCGTTGCGGCGTTGTGCAAGCAGATCCTGAAGTACTTCCGGCTGTTTGAGCGGGTCTTTGCCACTGTTGGCGTGGCTGCAGTCGATGATCAGTCGTGGGTTACGGCCTTTCGCCTGCAGGGCATTGACGGCACTGCGAATATTTTCTGCATCGTAATTGGGGCCATGATGCCCACCGCGAAGCACCAGGTGCGTATCCAGGTTGCCGGCGGTTTGCAGCAACGCACTGTGACCGTTGTGGTCGATGCCCAGGTGCGTGTGGGGATGCTCGGCGGCGCCCATGGCGTCACTGGCCACATCGATACTGCCGTCAGTACCGTTCTTGAAACCTACGGGCATGGGCAGGCCGCTGACCATCTCCCGGTGGATCTGGGATTCGGTGGTCCGAGCGCCAATGGCCGCCCAGCTGAGCAGGTCGCCCAGGTAGTCGGCGGCCATTGGATGCAACAGTTCCGTGGCCAGGGGCAGACCCTGCCGTGCCAGGTCCAGCAACAGATGGCGAGACACGTTCAGACCGGTGCCGATGTCGTTGCTACCGTCCAGGTGCGGATCGTAAAGCAGACCTTTCCAGCCCACCGTGGTGCGGGGTTTCTCCACGTAGGCACGCATTACCAGGAATATCCTGTCGTCCAGCTGACGGGACAGTTCGCTGAGGCGATGGCCGTATTCCAGGGCGGATTTCGGGTCATGGAGCGAGCAGGGACCGGTGATCACTAAAAGGCGGTCGTCTTCGCCGTTGAGAATATCGCGTACGGTCTGTCGATGGGCCTGGATTTGTGCCGCCAGCTGGGCGTCCACCGGCAGGCGCTCGCGCATTGCGCTGGGGGAGGGCAGTGGCACGCTGCGGCGCGAACGGGGGTCGGCGGGGCTGGCGATGTGGCTCTGTGTCTGTTGCATGGTCATTCCTTAACGTTCTGTGCGCATTATCGTCGCGCGTGATTCGATCGTAGTGTTCGCTGGAGCGGGCGCTGCCACTGGCTAAATCGCGATGCTTTAAAGTGCTGGCTATATCGATACATGCTGTTTGTCCTCTGTCGTGCGGTTGTCTGTGCAATAAAAAACCCCGGGCGGGATACCGACCGGGGTTTTCGTGTTTCGGCAGGCGTCCCGTGGCGGGCGCGCCTGGGTATGAGTCAGGCGCGCGAGCGGCTAAACCAATACCCGTAATAGAAGGCAGCGGGCACAACGGTGCCGACCGTTTTACGGTCTGCAGGCATGCTGTGATTGTGGCGGGCTGCGTTCATGATGAAATCTCGTTGAGTTCAGCTTTCAAGCCTAGCGATGACGCCTGCCAGAAGCAAGAGGGCGAACCTCTCTCCGTGATAGGAGGTCAATATGCCGGGCCGGCATGACAGGGGCGTGACAGGGCAAAAAAATGCCCACCGAAGTGGGCGAGGAAGGTGGAGACAATCAAGGAGAAAACAGAATCAGAAGATATCGGCCTTGCCGATGGCGTTGGTGATGACCTGGGCAAAGTGGCCGGCCCCTTTTTCCAGGCCCTTGAAGCCGCCGGTGTTGAAGCTAACGGTGTTGCCCTGCCAGATAATCGCTTGCTGGTCCACGTCCCACAGGTCCAGCCGGACCTCGTAGATGTCCTCATTGACGAAAAAGTCATCGCTGAAAACCTGGGGACGCATGGTCATGGTCCCGGCGACAGGTACTGCGGCGCCGGGATCACCCTTTACTTCCAGGGTTTCGCTGCGCTGTTCTTCCAGGTGGATCGCCAGGGCGCTGTCGAAGCCGTTTTCTTGCATGCGTTCTGCCAGATAGTCGCGGCTTTTGCCTTCGATGCCTTTGTCACCAAAGACCGTATGTGCGGCGGTGGCCTTGATGCCTTGCTCGGCAAACCTGGCAACGATGGCGTTTTCCAGGTGGCCACGCAGTTCGTGCTCAACGAGGACCCCCACCACCAATGACTGGTAGGGACCCTGTGGGTCTTTTTCTACGCCGGTCTGGGTGTTGACCACACGGGTATCGTGGTAGCCGGAGGCACAGGCCATGAGCAGCACAGCGAACAGGGCTACCATGGCGAATTGCAGTTTTCTCATCGTTCCATCCTCATTCTGGTTGGCAGGCCACTGGGGAGCAGCCTGCGGTGTCCTTTGTCGTCTCAGAAGCTGTACGTGGTGCTCAGGGACAGGTAATCCCGGTCGTTGACTACGCTATAGCTGGCATCGTTATAGGTGGTGTAGGACAGGTCCGCGCTGAGCTTCTTGTAGCCCATGCCGATACCCAGGCCCAGGCTGCGCTGGTCTTCCTGAAGGGCGTCATCACTGGAGTAGCCTTCTACACCGTGCTGCAGGGTCAGTGACGGAGTCAGTGTCACCGGGCCAATGGCATTGGCATAGGTGGATTTCAGCGTCAGTTGGTAGCCCCAGCTGAAGTCAGTCACATAGCCGTCCTCGCCCAGATCACCGACACCGAAGTTGGTGTGGCGGCGAAAACGCATGTCTTCCTGGTCCGGCAAATCCTGAATGAATTCCGAGCCGACCTGGGCAGAAACGATGGTTTTCTGGGCGCCCAGTACTTTGGGGATAACCGTGGTAAAGGTGAATTCGGCACGCTGAATATCGAACTCCTTGAAGCCGGTCACTTCGTTGCCCGAGTCATAGACATAATCAATGGTGTCCTGGGGAACGGTGGCAAACCCCTGTGCGGCGGCTGCCGGTACGCCATTGGCTTCCAGCACCCGCGAGGTAGTCAGATCCGGCGTGTTGATCTGGACCGGCATATCCGGCAGGTAGCTCAGGTTCATGGCCAGGTTGCCGATCCCTTCGAAGGTCTTGTCGGCGGTGAGGCCAATCACCTGAATGTCTTCCGGGTATTCATAGAAGTAGGCGATGTCGTTGCCGGCGGTAATCCCCTGCGCAAGCGGGCTGTCTTCCTTGGTCACCGAATAGATCGGCAGACGCATGTGATAGTTCAGGAAGTAGGCGCCCACCTTGGCCTTGGATTTCGGGAAGGCATAGTCGAATTTCAGCCCGTACTGACCGCCATCATCCGGCTCTTTTTCGTCTCGACGTGGAATGTAGAGACCGTTTTCAAAGGCGGTTTTGTTGGGAATGATGACGGAGCTGGAGAAGGTGGCATCACACCCGACGGCGGTGTTGTCGAGCGTGGAGAAAAAGGTGCCGCAGCCATCCAGGTTCGCTGCCCGCCACTCATACTGGTAGAAGGATTTCATGGAGAGCCGGTCGGTAAACTGGTAGTCGGCGGTCACCATGCCAGCGGGTTTGAGGAACTCGGTGTACTCGGCACCGGGGCGATGCAGGGCTGCCAGGTCGATGGCGTTCAGCGCACTGAGGGAGCCCCGGGAATAGAGGCTACGCCCCCACAGTAGCGTCTGGCGACCCGCCTTCAACTTCAGCGGCTGCTCATTGACCTGAAAGGTGCCGTGGACAAAAACGTCCTGGAAGGTGGCTCCCTGGAATTTGGAGTTGCGATCAAAGCCGTCATCGCTGAGCGGCTCGCCACCGACAAATTCATTGGGGAAGTTGCCGTGGGGGACATCCTTCTCTTTATGCACATAGTCGTACCAGCCCTTGGCACGCACAAACAGGCCGTAGTTCCTGTACTGCAGGTTGACGTCGCCCACTGCCTTGGCGACGGCAGATACCACTTCGCCACCATCATAGTTCAGGTTGCCGTCGTCGGAGACGGCGGAACCGGAGGTGCCGCCGGGCGTATCACCGGCAAACAGGTTTTCCTTGCGGGCAGACTCCATACGGGAAATCGCGCCCACGGATGCTTTCAGGTTCCATTTGAGACTGATGTCGTCATTGATTTGTTTTTCGCCAGCCATGGCCGGGGCTGCGGCTGTCAGCAGGCCCAGAGCCAGGGCACTGCTGCAGCCGACAGCGATCGCTTTGCTTCGCATTATTTTGCTCTCCCACTACCCGGTGATGAGCCGGGTAGAAATTCCGTTTGTTGTTGTGAACGTTGTTGTAGCGCACTTGTTTTCACGCCCGGTCCCATCGGGCGTTAAAATCCTGACCCTCGCCTTTTATTTTTTTAAACCATTATTTCAAAAAGCGATGCGTCGGATTCAATTCATACATACCGACGGGTATGTGGTCAAGACAGACCAACGTCGAACTTGAAGGGAAATAGGGAGCGAAGAGCCTGTTTCTGGAATAAAGGCGTTAGTTCTTATGGGGTTTTCGTGATCCAAGACCAGGAAAGAGAAACGATATCAAAGTGGATGTTTACCGTTCTCGGTGATTCGTTACCCAGGGTAACAAATAAAAGAAGATTTCATTTTAGTGTTATTTGTGAGCGTTGACACATTTGCTAAAGAATTCCATCGCAGAAAACACAGTAAGGTTTGTCCCGGCAGTGGACCCTGATCATGAAGACAAAAAAGGGCGCCATGTGGCGCCCTGAAGGGGAAGTCAGAGACAGAAATCAGAACACTTCAAACAAGCCAGCGGCACCCATGCCGCCGCCAATGCACATGGTCACCACCACATACTTCACGCCTCGGCGCTTGCCTTCGATCAGGGCGTGGCCTGTCATGCGGGCACCGGACATGCCGTAGGGGTGGCCGATGGAAATGGCGCCGCCATTCACGTTGTATTTCTCCGGGTCGATGCCCAGGCGGTCGCGGCTGTACAGGCACTGGCTGGCAAAGGCTTCGTTAAGCTCCCAGATGCCGATGTCATCCACTGTTAGCCCGAAGCGTTTGAGCAGCTTGGGTACCGCAAACACCGGGCCAATACCCATCTCGTCAGGATCGCAGCCGGCTACGGCCATACCGCGGTAGGCCCCCAGTGGTTGCAGGCCCAGGCGCTCGGCTTCCTTCGCTTCCATCAGCACGCAGGCGCTGGCGCCATCTGAGAGCTGGGAAGCGTTGCCGGCAGTGATGAAGCCGCCTTCCTGTACCTGCTGGCCGCCCTTGAAGACAGGCTGCAGGGACTGCAGGCCTTCCAGCGTGGTTTGCGGGCGATTGCCTTCGTCTTTGCCCAGGGTGACTTCCTGATCGGAAATCTCTTTGGTTTCCTTGTTCATCACCTTCATGACGGTGGTCATGGGGACGATCTCGTCATCGAATTTGCCCGCTTCCTGAGCGGCGGCGGTACGCATCTGTGACTGGAAGGCGTACTCGTCCTGGGCATCGCGGGATACGTTGTAGCGGTCGGCCACGATCTCGGCGGTTTCCAGCATGGACATATAGATGTCCGGGCGATTTTGCTTCAGCCAGGGGTCGGCGGCGCGGAAGGTATTCATCTTGTCGTTCTGCACCAGGGAAATGGATTCCAGGCCACCGGCCACAGCCACATCCATGTTGTCGACGATGATTTCCTTGGCGGCGGTGGCAATAGCCATCAGGCCGGACGCGCACTGACGGTCCATGGACATGCCAGACACGCTGGTGGGCAGGCCGGCACGCAGGGCGCACTGGCGAGCCACGTTGCCACTGGTGCTGCCCTGCTGCAGGGCGGCGCCCATGATCACATCCTGGATGGTTTCCGGGTCGATGCCGGCGCGCTCAACAGCGTGCTTGATGGCGTGGCCACCCAGGGCCTGGGCCTGGGTGTCGTTGAACGCGCCCCGGTAGGCTTTGCCGATGGGGGTACGGGCGGTGGAAACGATTACGGCTTCTCTGCTCATGGCTCTCTCCTGGTCCAGATAAGGGCTGCTGTGGGGGAGGGTGCAGCAGCCTGAAGTGTGTGAGAAGCGAGTGACGAGTAGCGAGTTTCGAAAGGCGAAACCAGAACACGTTAGCAACCCGGTTTTGCTTTTCGAAACTCGGTACTCGTGACTCGCTACTGTCCTTTAACCCAGCTTGATGCCCTTGGCCTGGGCGGCCTTGGTAAGAATTTTGGTCACATGGTCACCGCCTGCGAGAATTTCCCGGGCGTTGTCCATATTGCCGATCTGCTCGAAATGGGCGGCGACGCCATCCACATTTCGCTCGTCTTCATCCAGATAGACACCTTCGCTTTCCATCAGGCGAACCATGGCGTAGCAGCCGGCACCTGCCAGTACGATGCGGTGGGTCGGTGCTTTGTTACTGCACAGGAACAGGACCGCTGGGGTGATTTCCTTGGGCTCCAGCATGGCCAGGACCTCCGGGGGCATCAGATCTTCGGTCATACGAGTGGCGGCGGTGGGCGCAATGCAGTTGACCTTTATGTCGTACTTTTCCCCTTCGATACAAAGCGTATTCATCAAGCCGGCCACCGCCATCTTGGCGGCGCCGTAGTTGGCCTGACCGAAGTTACCGTACAGGCCAGAGGTGGAGGTGGTCATGACGATACGGCCATAACCCTGTTCGCGCATGATCGGCCAGACCGCGCGGGTACAGATTTCGGAGCCGGTCAAATGCACGGCGATGACTTTGTCCCAGTCGTCCTGGGTCATTTTCACAAAGCTCTTGTCGCGCAAAATACCGGCATTGTTGATCAGCACATCAATGCGCCCCCAGGTATCCATGGCCTGTTTCACCATGGCGTCGACCTGTTCCGGACTGGACACATCGGCTCCGTTGGCAATGGCCTCGCCGCCGGCGGCCTGGATTTCCGCGACGACCTGCTCGGCAGCTTCGCTGGAACCGCCGCTGCCGTCACGGGCACCGCCGAAGTCATTGACCACGACCTTGGCGCCCAGGCGCGCCAGCTCCAGCGCATGGCATTTGCCCAGGCCATTACCGGCGCCGGTGACGATGGCTACCTGGTTATCAAAACGGATTGTCATTGCTGTTGTTCTCCTGAAGATGAGTCGCGAGTACCGAGTGACGAGAAGCGAAAAGAACACCGTAGTCGGACTTTGGTTTTCGCTACTCGTCACTCGCGACTGTTATTTGACGATCGCCAGGCTCAGCCATTCGGCGATCAGGGCGGGTTTGTCCTGGCCTTCGATTTCCACTGACACACCATGGCGCAGTTGCCATTCGCTCTGTGAGCGTTGCTTCACTTCCAGCAGGGTAAAGGTGCCGCGTACCTTGCTGCCTTCGCGCACCGGGTTCATGAAACGCACCTTGTCGAAACCGTAGTTGATGCCCATGGCCTGGCCCTTGATGGCAGGCAGCACATCCATGGCCATGGCGGAAAGCAGTGACAGGGACAGAAAACCGTGGGCGATGGTGGTGCCGAAAGGGCTTTCCCTGGCGGCACGCTCCGGATCCGTGTGAATCCATTGAGGATCTTCCGTCAGCTCGGCAAAGCCGTCGATTCTTGGCTGGTCCACGGTTCGCCACTGGGACACACCCAGCACTTCACCGGTCTTGGCTTGCAGGGCTTCAATAGTGATCTGCGATCTGCTCATGGGCTCTCCCTGTTAGGGCGCGGCTGCGCTATCTTTTCAGAATATTGTTTTAAGATCGGGAGTATGAGAGTGGCGTAACTGGCCGTAAAGGGTGAAAAACGGCATGAAGGGCGAGAATTCCGTCACTGGGGTGCGGGAGGGTCAATGGTGGGGCGCGTCGGTTATGTCACTATTTTCCCCTTAAACGGGTCTGCACCGTGATTGAGGAGCACCATGCCAGAACAAAGCGACGCCCTGCTGACCGACCCCCGCGATGCCATTCTTGACGCGGCGGCCCTGTGCTTTATGGAGCGGGGCTTCAATGCCACCAGTATTGACGACATTGCCCGGCGACTTTCTGCCACCAAGGGCATGGTCTATCACTACTTTGATTCCAAGGCGCAGCTATTCTTCGAGATCCACCATCGTGCCATGGACGCGCTTTTTGAAGAGCTGGAACCGGTGGTGAGTTCCGGTTTGCCTGCTTCGGAACGGTTTACCGAGATGGCCCGCTGTTATGTCCGCACCCTGATCCGGACCCAGCCCTACCAGCGTACCGTGTCGGAAGCGGTGCAGATGTTGCTGCGCAGCAGCACCACGGAAGCCCAGCGTGTTCAGCTGGAACGTCTTCAGGAGCGCCGCCGGCGCTGCGAAGATCTGTTTCTGACCGTCCTGGAAGAAGGCATTGCCAATGGCACCATGCGTGCCGCGCGTCCGAGGATGTCCATCAAGCCGGTCTTTGGTGCCATGAACTCGGTGATCAACTGGTACCAGCCCCGCGATTCGGAAACGCCGGAACAACGGCAGGATGTGGTGGATGAAGTGGTGCTGGTGGCGCTGCGGGGAGTGATGAAAGGCAGTTAACAGTGAATAGTTAACAGTTAACAGCGACGCGCACCAGCGCGTAATGGTTTCAACGCAAAGAGGCCGCGCCCATCCCTTGGGCGCGGCCTCTTGCGTTTGATCGCAGCAACACAAGGATCGCGGCGCTGTTAACTATTCACTGTTAACGGTTCACTTATTTCCCGCCTCCCAAGAATCTCGCAAACCGCTCCCTCGTATCCTCGCTGAACATCCTCTCCGCAAACAGCACGCTTTCCTTTTCGATCTGTGTCTTGATGGCTTCATGGCTGTGACGCAGTAGTTGCTTGGTCATGGCCATGGCTGGTGGAGATTTCTCTGCCAGTCGCTGGGCCAGAGCCTGGGCGGTGGGCTCCAGTTCGTCAGGGGTGACCCGGTAGGCGACCAGGCCGCAGCGCTCCGCTTCCTCTGCTGTCAGGGTATCGCCGGCCAGCAGCAGGCGGTTGGCATTCTGGCGACCGATCAGGGCAGGAAGCAGCAGGCTGGAACCGGCTTCCGGGACCAGGCCCAGATTGATAAAGGCAGTCTGGAAACGGGCATCGTCGGCGGCCACCACCAGGTCCGCATGGAGCAACAGGGTGGTGCCGATACCGGTGGCATTGCCCTGCACGCCAATCACCACAGGTTTGTCCAGGACCATCAGGGCGTGAACCAGCACCATGGCGGGGCTGAGCTTGCCGCTATCCCGGCTGGCCGGGTCCGCATTGAGAAAATCGCCGATATCGTTGCCGGCACACCAGGCCCGACCATTGCCGGTGAGCAGTAGCACGTGCAGATCGTCCCGCTTGGCCAGATGTTCAACGCCTCGGGTCAGGTCCTGGTACATGCTGGCGGTCATGGCGTTGAGCTTGGCAGCCCGATCCAGAACCAGATGCAGCACGGCACCCTGTTCCCGGGCCTGGACGCAGCCGCTGGTGAGAGTCAGATCGGTCATGGAAGTCTCCGGCAAGTGGGGAAGCTACCGAAGATATCGAAACAGCATTTCGAATAATAGCCAAATCGTCATGCACCATATTCATTCTGCCAGATTCAAAATATCAATTTCACTAACTCGCGGGCCTGCACTAGGCTGGGGTCATTGCGAATTGCTCTCTTGCCCGTTGTAAGGATTCCACATGGCCCAGTTCTATCTTGTCCGCCACGGACAGGCATCGTTCGGCACCGATAACTATGACCGTCTCTCCGAGCTTGGCCACCAGCAGGCCCGGTGGCTTGGCGAGTATTTTGCCGAACGGGATATGGGTTTCGATGCGCTGGTTTCCGGCGATCTGGTGCGCCACCGGGAAACCGGTGCCGGTATCTGCGAAGGCCTTGGCGTGGCGCTGCCGGAAGATATTCATGCCGGGCTGAATGAATTCGACTTTCAATCCATTGTGGATGCCTACCTGACGCAGTTCCCGGAACAGGCCCCTGCGGAGGGCGCGCCGGTGGCGGCGTTCTACAAGGCGCTGAAAACGGCCATGAAGCATTGGCGTCTGGACGAGCTGAGCGGCGATTTGCCGGAAAGCTGGCAACATTTTTCCGACCGGGTGCTGGCGGCGCGTCACCATATCCAGCAACAGTACAGCGACAAAGAACGCATTCTCATCGTCAGTTCCGGCGGTGCCATGGCCATGTTTCTCAAGCATGCCCTGAATGCGGCCGATGACACCGTAGTGGAGTTGAACCTGCAGATTCGCAACAGCAGCGTCAGCCACGGTTTTTTCAATAACAAGGTAGTGCGGATGGCCAGTTTCAATAATGTGCCGCATCTGGATCGTCCGGATCGGTTCGAGGCCATTACCTATTTTTAATTCCGTTTTTTACGCAGCACCAAGACTGTAAACGAACACGCGACAAGGGAGAGCGACATGGATTTTCAATACACGGAAAAAGTGCAGGACCTGATCAACCAGGTTCGCCATTTCATCGATACCGAGATCCGTCCGGTGGAAGGCCTGTACCACGAACAGCTGGAAAAAAGCCCGTGGGAAACGCCGCCGGTGATGGAAGAGCTGAAAGAGAAAGCCCGCGCCAAAGGGTTGTGGAACCTGTTCCTGCCCAAGGAATACGGGGAATACAGTGCCGGCTTGAGTAACCTGGAATACGCACCGCTGGCCGAGGAAATGGGCCGCAGCCGTATCGCTTCGGAAGCCTTTAACTGTTCCGCGCCGGATACCGGCAACATGGAAGTGCTGGCCAAGTACGGTAACGAGCAACAGAAGAAAGACTGGCTGCAACCGCTCCTGGAAGGCCATATTCGCAGCGCCTTTGCCATGACCGAGCCGGAAGTGGCGTCGTCCGATGCTACCAATATCGAAACCCGCATCGAGCGGGACGGCGATGATTACGTGATCAATGGCCGCAAGTTTTATATCAGCGGTGCCATGCGCAAGACCTGCGAGATCATGATCGTGATGGGCAAGACCGACCCGGATAACCCGAACCGCCATCAACAGCAATCCCAGATTCTGGTGCCCACCAACACCCCCGGGGTCAACATCGTGCGCCCCATGAAGGTGTTTGGCTACGACGATGCGCCGGAAGGGCATGCGGAAGTGGTGTTTGAGAATGTACGGGTGCCCAAGGAAAACATGATTCTGGGTGAAGGCCGTGGTTTCGAAATTGCCCAGGGCCGCCTGGGCCCGGGCCGCATTCACCATTGCATGCGCCTGATCGGTGCCGCGCAGGAAGCGTTTGAACTGATGGCCAAGCGTGTTAACGAGCGCGTGGTGTTCGGTCAGCCCATGAGCAAGCAGGGTTCCGTGCGTGAGGACCTGGCCAAATCCTGGTGTGAAATCGAGCAGGCACGGCTGATGACCTTGAAGGCGGCGGACACCATGGATCGCGAAGGTAACAAAGTCGCCAAGGATTTGATCGCTATGATCAAGGTGGTGGCGCCCAATATGGCGTTAAATGTGATTGATCGGGCGATTCAGGTCCACGGTGCGGTGGGGCTGAGCCAGGATACACCGTTGGTCAACTTCTTCAGCTATGCCCGTACCCTACGGCTGGCGGATGGTCCGGACCAGGTGCACATGATGCAACTGGGCCGTAATCTGGCCAAATATTTCGCCTGAGAAGCGGTGTTTGCCCGGGGTGTGAAGACACCCCGGGCTTTGCCTATTGCGCAGCAGACAGAGAAAAACAGGAGAGCTCCATGTCCCAGGTGGATACGCTGGATACACAGAAACTGGCCGCATACCTCGAGCAGCATATTGATGGCTTCAAGGGGCCCATCGAGGCTGACAAGTTCGACGGCGGCCAGTCCAACCCCACCTTCAAGATCACCACGCCGTCCGGTGCCTATGTGTTGCGCCGGCAACCGCCGGGCAAGTTGCTCAAGTCTGCCCATGCGGTGGATCGCGAGTTCCGTGTCATGGCGGCCCTGAAAGACACGGACGTCCCGGTGCCGCAGGTATTACATCTGTGCGAAGACCGGGATGTGATCGGTTCCATGTTCTACGTGATGGAATTCTGTGAGGGACGCATTCTGTGGGGCGCGTCCTTGCCGGAAGCCGGCGAGGGCGAAGTGGGCAATGCTACCCGTGCGGCCATGTACCAGGAAATGAACCGGGTGTTGGCGGCCCTGCACAGTGTCGATCTGGACGAGGTCGGCCTGGCGGATTACGGCAAGCCCGGCAACTACTTCGAGCGGCAACTGGGGCGCTGGACCCAACAGTACGAAGCGTCCAAGTTGCAGGACATCCCGGCCATGGACGAACTGATCGCCTGGCTCCAGGCCAATCAGCCGGAGGACGATGGTCAGGTCTCACTGGTACACGGCGACTATCGTCTCGACAACATGATGTGGCATCCCAGTGAGCCGAAAGTCATCGCAGTACTGGATTGGGAGCTGTCCACGTTGGGGCACCCGCTGGCGGACCTGGCCTATCAGTGCATGGGGATGCGCATGCCACAGCGGGGCGCCAAGATGGCGGGCCTGCAGGGTGTGGATCGCAAGGCACTGGGGATCCCCACGGAAAAAGAGTA
>NZ_BDAS01000013.1:0-62420 GCF_001602235.1 Alcanivorax sp. NBRC 102024 | reverse complement strand
TAATAGCTAGTACTCCATCCGTACCGCGTCTTCCCCGAACTGCACCCGGAGTTCCTCCACCAGTGACTCGTGGGGACTGATCTTCCAGGCATCGCCCATCCAGAAGCTGGCGGCGGCAACCGGGTGATCCAGATCCAGCAATACCGGTGTATTACCGCCCTGATACGGCGCCAGGGTCTGTTGCAGTCGCTGGGGTAGCGCTTCGCTGACCGGGACGGCCACGCGCAGACGGCGGGCGAAGGTTTCCCGGGCCTGACGCATGTCCATGATCTCATCGGCTATCAGATTGAAACCGCCAGTGTAGTCGTCATTCCGCACGCCTCCCTTGAAGATCAGGAGCGCATCCTTTTGCACAAGGTCGCCATATTCGGCAAACGTCTTGCCGAACACCGACACCTCGACCCGACCGGTCTTGTCGTCAAGGGTCACAAACGCCATACGCTCGCCACTGCGCTTGCTGCGGGTGATGCGTAGCGCCACCACCAACCCGGCCACCGTAGCGGCCTCACCCTTGGCGGTGGGTTGCAGTGAGTTCAACCGGGCGGAGACGAACTGGCGGACTTCACTCTCGTATTGATCAATGGGGTGACCGGTAAGGAACAGGCCCAGGGTGTCCCGCTCACCATTGAGGCGGGTGTCATCGTTCCAGGCCCGGGCCGGCTTCCACTCCACGGCGGTAGCCGGACTCTCATCCACAGCACCGAACATATCCATGATGCCGGCCGCTTCGTTACGGGCATCCTGGTCGGCGGCGGCAATGGCATCCGGCAACGTGGCCAGCAAGGTGGCCCGGTCGTGGAAGCTTGCGTTCGGGCCCAGCTTGTCCAGCACCCCGGCCCGTACCATGGCTTCCAGGGAGCGGCGGTTGATCTTTTTCAGGTCGATGCGACGGCAGAAGTCGAACAGATCCTTGAAGCCGCCACCGTCAGCACGGGCGGACACGATGGCCTCAATCGGGCCCTCGCCCAGGCCCTTGATGGCACCCAACCCATAAACGATGTCGCCTTCCGGATTCACCGTGAAGCGGTAACCGCAGGAGTTCACATCCGGCGGCAACACCTGCAAGCCCATGGTCTTGCACTCGTCGATGAAGGTCACCACCTTGTCGGTGTTCTGCATATCCGCCGAGATGGTGGCGGCCATGAATTCCGCCGGATAATGGGCCTTCAGCCAGGCGGTCTGGTACGCCACCAGCGCATAGGCCGCCGAGTGGGACTTGTTGAAACCGTAGCCGGCGAATTTTTCCACCAGGTCGAAGATTTTCATGGCCAGGTCCGGGTCGACCCCCTTGCCCTTGGCTCCCTCTTCGAAGATGGCGCGCTGTTTGGCCATTTCTTCCGGTTTCTTCTTGCCCATGGCCCGGCGCAGCATGTCCGCCCCACCCAGGGTGTAGCCGGCCAGTTCCTGGGCAATCTGCATCACCTGTTCCTGATACAGGATGACCCCGTAGGAGGGTTTGAGAATCGGCTCCAGCCATTCATGCTGGTATTGCGGATCCGGGTAGGCCAGCGGTTCGCGGCCGTGTTTACGGTTGACGAAGTTGTCCACCATGCCGGATTCCAGTGGCCCCGGACGATACAGGGCCACCAGGGCGATAATGTCTTCAAAGACGTCGGGCTTGAGCTTCTTGATCAGCTCCTTCATGCCCTGACTTTCCAACTGGAATACCGCGGTGGTATCCCCTTTCTTGAGCAGGTCGAAGCTGGGCACATCATCCAGCGGGATATGGTCGATATCGAGATCGTCCAGGCCTTCCCGGTGACGCTTCACATTGGCGGCTTTCACTGCCCAGTCGATGATGGTGAGGGTCTTCAGGCCGAGAAAATCGAACTTCACCAGCCCGGCGGATTCCACATCGTCCTTGTCGTACTGGGTCACCAGGTTGGTGCCGTCTTCTTCGCAATACAGCGGCGCGAAATCCGTCAGTTTGCCCGGCGCGATCACCACCCCCCCGGCATGCTTGCCCACGTTCCGGGTCAGGCCTTCCAGCTTGAGGGCCATCTCCCAGATTTCGTTGGCGGACTCCCGGTCAGAGTTCTCGTCACTCTCCAGGAACTCGCGCAGGCTTTCTTCCTGTTCATAGGCCTTTTCCAGGGTCATCCCCGGGGTAGGCGGGATCATCTTGGAAAGCCGGTCCGCCAGACCATAGGGTTTGCCCTGCACCCGGGCCACGTCGCGTACCACCGCCTTGGCGGCCATGGTGCCGAAGGTAATGATCTGGCTGACCGCATCGCGACCGTACTTGTCGGCCACGTAGTTGATCACCCGGTCACGCTTCTCCATGCAGAAATCCACATCGAAGTCAGGCATGGATACCCGTTCCGGGTTCAGGAAACGTTCGAACAGCAGGTCGTAGCCAATGGGATCCAGGTCGGTAATCTTGAGGGCATAAGCCACCAGGGAACCGGCCCCGGAGCCCCGCCCCGGCCCCACCGGCACTTCGTTATCCTTGCCCCACTGAATGAAGTCGGCAACGATCAGAAAGTAGCCGGGAAATCCCATCTGGTTGATGATATCCAGCTCGAATTTGAGCCGGTCATCATACTCTTTGCGCTTTTCCGCATACTCCGGGTCATTCTTGTCCAGCAATACCGTTAGCCGCTCTTCCAGCCCGTCCCGGGACAGCTTCTCGAAATACTGTTCGATGGTCATGCCGTCCGGAATCGGAAAATCCGGCAGGAAGTTCTCACCCAGGCGAATATCCAGGGTGCAGCGGCGGGCGATCTCGACGGTGTTCTCCAACGCCTCCGGCAGATCGGAAAACAGCGCCACCATTTCATCTTCGGATTTCAGGTACTGCTCTTCGGAGTATTTCTTGGGGCGACGGGGATCATCCAGGGTATTGCCGTCGTGGATACAGACCCTTGCCTCGTGGGCCTCGAAATCCTCACGGCGAATAAACCGCACATCGTTGCTGGCCACCACCGGCATCCCCAGTTCCGACGCCAGGGCGACGGTGGCATGCAGACAATCCTCGTCCCCCGGACGGGAGGTGCGCTGGACTTCCAGGTAGACACGGTCACCGTAAATGGACTGCAGCCAGCTCGCCTGCTGACGGGCAAGATCGGTTTTTTCGGCCAGCAACAGCTGCCCCACTTCGCCCTGGCTGGCGGCAGACAGCACAATCAGGCCGTCATGAAGCTCTTCCAGCCACTCGGCTTTGACCAGCGCCCTGCCCCGGTCCTGGTTGGTCTGCCAGGCGCGGCTGATCAGCAAGGTGAGATTCTGGTAGCCCTGCTCATTCTGAACCAGAAAAGACAGCTTGGCCGGCTCGTCGATATGCGTGCTTTCCACCCACAGGTCCGCCCCCATCAGCGGCTTGACGCCCGCCTTCATGGCGGCGGAGTAGAACTTGATCATGGCAAACAGGTTGGAGTCGTCTGTCACCGCCACCGCCGGGATGGACTGGCTGGCACAGGTCTTGATCAGTTCCTTGACCCGCACCACCCCGTCCACCAGGGAATAATCGGTGTGCAGGCGCAGGTGGACAAAACGGGGGTCACTCAATGGGGTGTTCCTCAGTCTTTCTGTATTCGTGTTATGCGCCGGTATGCCCGCAGCTTGCGTCAGGCATCGGTCCCGAGAATTCTTGCTACAGGGCCGAAAGAGCGGCGATGCTGATCCAGGGCGCCATGCTGCGACAGTGCCGCAAGGTGCACCTTGGTCGGGTAGCCCTTGTGGCGGTCAAAGCCATATTGGGGGTGCAAGGCATGAAGCTGCTGCATTTCCCGGTCCCGGGCCACCTTGGCCAGGATGGAGGCCGCAGAAATGGCCGGCACCCGGCCATCCCCCTTCACCACCGCCTCTGCCGGACAGGCAAAGTCGGGGACGCGATTACCGTCCACCAGCACGCCGTGCACGTCAAGAGGCAAGGCGGCTACCGCGCGCTGCATGGCCAGCAAGGTAGCATGAAAAATATTGAGCTCGTCGATTTCTTCCGGCTCGGCCCGCCCGAGGGACCAGGCCAAAGCATGAGATTTTATCTCAACTTCCAGCTGCAACCGTTTCTTTTCACTTATTTTTTTGGAGTCTGCAAGACCGGGGATCGGGCGCTGCGGGTCCAGCACCACCGCGGCGGTGACCACCGCACCCACCAGCGGGCCACGGCCGACTTCATCTACCCCGGCGACCCGCATCCCCGGCTGCCAACGGAACACTGACGGGATAAAGGGTTCAGCCAGGGCGTACTCGGAAAACGGATCCATCAGCGCCGCTCCAGCAGCTGACTCACAGCGTCCGCGGCCTTTTCACTGGCGCCACCACGCAACTGTTCATGGACCGCCCGGAAACGGGACTTGAGGGCCGCGGCCTGATCCGGATGATTAAACCAGTGGTTGACCGATTCCACGATGGCAGCGGTGGTGAGGCCATCCTGAATCAGCTCCGGGACCAGCTGTTCCCGGCAGAGCAGGTTCGGTAGCGAGACAAATTCACTTTTCACCAGACGGCGGGCAATGGCATAGGTCACCTTCCCCACCCGATAACCCACCACCATGGGCTTGCCAACCAGCAAGCCTTCCAGGGTGGCCGTGCCGGACGCCATCAGAATCACGTCTGCCGCCGCCATTACCGTGCGGCTTTGTCCGTCCACTACGGTAACCGGCAAATCTGCTGTCGACGCGAGCAACGTCTGAATCTGTTCACGGCGGGCTGCGTTGGCAGCGGGGATCACGAAGTGCAACTGCGGACGCTGAGCGTGCAGGGCCACCATGGCATCCAGGAACGCCGGCATCAGCTGCCCCACTTCCCCGCCCCGACTGCCAGGCAGAACCGCCAGGATATCCCCCTTGTCCGTCAGCCCCAGTTCGGCCCGGGCTGCAGGGGTATCGGTTTCCAGCGGTACCCGATCGGCCAGCGGGTGACCCACAAAGGCCACGGGCACCTGGTGCTGCTCATAAAAGCGAGCTTCGAAAGGCAGCAGACACAGCATCAGGTCGATGCTGCGCTTGATTCCCTTGATCCGACCCTGGCGCCAGGCCCATACCGAGGGGCTCACATAGTGGACCGTTTTCAGACCCTGGTCATGAAGGCGACGGGCAATGGGCAGGGTAAAATCCGGGGAATCGATCCCGATCACCACATCCGGCTGCTGTTCAAGCAGAAAGCCAACCAGCTGCTTGCGAAGACGCAGCAGCTCCGGCAAATGGGATATCACCTCGGTGATCCCCATCACGGAGAGTTTTTCCATGGGGAACAGACTGGACAGGCCCGCAGCGGTCATTTCCTCGCCGCCCACCCCGATAAAACGGGCACCCGGGTAACGCGCCTGCAGCGACTGCATCAAGCCGGCACCAAGAATATCGCCGGAGGCTTCTCCGGCGATCAGGGCAATCCTTGGAGCGTCCTTGCGCGAGCTCATCTAGCGGGTAATACCGCGCTCGGACGCCTTGAGGGAGTCGATCAGGATCTGCAGTTCGGGGGAAGCGTCCATGGCCTCCATTTCCGCGACCGCTTGCTCCTGGGTCAGACCCTGCCGATACAGTACCTTGTACGCCGTGCGCAGGGAGGCGATGGTCTCCTTCGACCAGCCACGGCGCTTCATTCCCTCGAAATTCATGCTTCGGGCATGGGCCGGGTTCCCGGAGACCATGACGTAGGCCGGAATATCCTTGATCACAAAGGAGCAGCCGGACGTCATCGCATAGGAGCCAATCTTGCAGAACTGATGGACCCCGGTCATGCCTCCCAGAATCACCCCGTTACCGACCTGGGCATGGCCAGCGATCGAGGCGTTATTGGCAAAGATGCAGTCGTCACCCACGATGCAGTCATGGGCCACGTGCACATAGGCCATCAGCAGATTACGACTGCCGATTTTGGTCAGGGAATTGTCCTGGATCGTGCCGCGATGGATGGTCACGGATTCACGGATCACATTGTCATCGCCGATTTCCAGCCGGGTCGGCTCACCCTTGTACTTCTTGTCCTGGCACTCCTCGCCCACGGACGCGAACTGGAAGATGCGATTGTTCTTGCCGATGGTGGTCGGTCCCTTGATGACCACATGAGACTCAATGACGGTACCAGCACCAATTTTCACATCGGGGCCGATGACCGTGAAGGGGCCGACCTGCACGTCCTCTGCAAGCTCCGCGGCCGGATCGATAAGGGCGGTCGGATGTATCATGAAAGTTTCGCTTTATTCTGCTGTGAATACGGGAAGTATACGTCAAACCCGTGCGGGAATATGCCGCCCGACTCAGACCTTCTGCTCAGCTACCAGCATCTCGGCGCTGGCGACAATCTTGCCGTCGACCTTGGCCTCGCAGGCAAACTTGAGGATATTGCGTTTGGTCATGATGAACTCGGCACTGAGGTGCAGAGTATCACCCGGCACCACCCGGCGCTTGAAGCGTGCACGGTCCGTGCCCACCAACAAATAGATGTAGCCATCACCGGGCTTCTTGTTTTCGGTAACGAACCCCAGAATACCGGCAGCCTGGGCCATGGCTTCAATGATCAGCACACCCGGCATGATGGGTTCGTGGGGGAAGTGACCATTAAAGAAAGGCTCGTTAATGGTCACGTTCTTGATCGCTTCAATGCGCTTGCCTGGCTCCACGTCGAGAACCCGGTCAACCAACAAAAAAGGGTAACGATGCGGCAGGTATTCCCTGACCGCCTGAATATCCATCATCATGTGTTCCACACAGGCAAGTGCCGCAATACGCGGCCGTTAATCGCTTGAACGTTCCAGTTTGCGCACACGGCGGGCCAGATCATCAAGGTTCCGGAAGCGAGCCACGTTCCGACGATAGCGGCTCTGGGTATCCACAGGCAACGCAGAACCGTAGGTACCCGGTTCGGTGATGGAGCTGGAAACCAGTGACATGGCGAGAATCTGGACCTTGTCACATACCTCGATATGTCCGGCAATGCCGGCGGCTCCGCCAATCAGGCAGTAAGCACCGATTTTCGCTGAACCGGCAATGCCGGCTTTGCCGGCGATAGCGGTATGATTGCCGATTACCACGTTGTGAGCGACCTGGATCTGATTATCCAGAATCACCCCATCGCCGATCACGGTATCTTCAATGGCACCCCGATCCACGGTTGTCCCGGCGCCGATTTCCACATCGGCACCGATGACGACTCCGCCGACCTGGTGCAGCTTGGTCCAGCCACCGCCATTGAAGGCGAAACCGAACCCATCGCCACCAATTACACAATTGGCGTGTATGATAGTGCGCGGTCCCAGTGTGACACCATGGTAAATTGTAACATTTGGCCAGATTCTGCACTGGTCACCGATCTGAGAACCGGCGCCTATCACGGAATTGGCCATAATCACGGCCCCCTCGCCCACCATCACGCCGGCATCAATCACTGCATTCGGGCCAATCGAGGCGGAAGCGGCAATCGTTGCCTGATCGTCGACCACGGCAGAGGGATGAATCCCCGGCGTTGCCACGGATGCGGTTTCAAAAAAGGCACTGGCCCGGGCAAATGACAAGTAGGGATCTTTCACGATCAGCGCAGCCACCGGGCAGAATTCCCGCTGGGATTCAGGAATCAGCACTGCGGCAGCCCGGGTCTGCTCCAGAAAACTGCGATAACGGGGATTGGCCAGAAACGTCAGCTGGCTGCCCGTGGCAGATTGTATTGTTCCCAGGCCATCAACCTGCTGGTCGGGGTCCCCGACCAGCTCCGCATCCAGCTGGCTGGCCAATTCGCGCAGAGTCAGCATCACTTCATCTTGTTCAGTTGCTTGGTCACCGCTTCGGTGATGTCCAGGTCCGGTTTGGTGTAGATCACAGCCTGGGCACTGACAACCAGGTCCAGATTCTCTTTCTTGGCGACCTCGGCCACGGCGCTTTGCAATTTGGGTTCCATTTCCTGCAGCAGTTCACGCTGGGCATCGTTGGCACGCTTTTGCAGTTTGCGCTGCAGGCTCTGGATTTCGATCATTTTCTGCTGACCTTCGGTCTGCATCTGCTCCTGCTGCTCGGAAGACATGGTCATGCCTTCTTTCTGGATTTTTTCCTGCATCTTGCCCACTTCCTGGCGCAGGCTGTTAAGACGCTGTTCATCGGCGCCCAGCTCTTTTTCCAGTGCGCTCATGCGTGCTTTCACATTATCGGCAGCTTGCAGCGCACCGATGGGATCAATCACACCCACACGGCTTTCAGCCATGGCAAGCGCGGGCAGCATCACAACAAAAGCAACAATCCATTTTTTCATCATTATTAAACTCCTAAAAAGTCTGTCCCAGAGAAAATTGGAAAACTTCCGTGTCATCGCCAGTCTGGTCATTCAATGCCTTGGCGAGGTTGAAACTGAGCGGGCCGATTGCTGTCAGCCAGGTCAGGCCCACCCCCACGGAAGTACGCAAGTCAGTGACATCGAAATCGGCCACAATATCACTACGTTCGGTTTCAAACACGTTGCCCGCATCGGCGAACAGGAAGGTTCGCACGCTTCGGGATTCCGGCGCAAACGGCGTCGGGAAAATCAGCTCCAGGCTGGCCTCGGTGAGCAGGTTGCCACCGATCGGGTCCGGATCCGGATCACGGGTACCATTGAGGAAGAACGCCAGACCTTCTGAGCGAGGCCCCAGAGAGCGGGATTCATAACCCCTTACCGAACCAATACCGCCGGAGTAATAGTTCTCGAAGAAGGGCAATACGGCATCATCGCCATAGCCGTCCCCATAGGCCACATCCGCCCGGGTCCGCAATGTCCATCGCTGGGTAATCGGGAAGTATTTCTGACCGTTCCAGTTCAGCTTGTAGAACCCGTAGTCGGAACCCGGGACCGCAACTTCCAGCCCCACGCTGCTGGACCAGCCCCGGTCCGGCAACACACCCCGGTTTAGCGTGCTGGTCTGCAAGGAAGCATTGAATTTGTATTCGTTGAACTCGGTACCTTCCTTCTCCAGGAAGTTGAAGATATCAACGGCGACAAAATCCCCGGTGGTGATATCGGTCCTCTCGTAGGTACCCCCGAAACTCAGCCGTGAATATTCGGAAATCGGATAACCGAATGTCACTGACCCACCCAGACGGTCCGCCGCATAGGACGCCACCGTGGTCTCATCGAAATCAATTTCGGAATAGAACAAGCTGAAGCCGCGACTCACCCCGTCCAGCGTGTAGTAAGGGTTGTAGTGGGAAAAGCTGTAGGAATCACGGATATCAGAGCGGCTGAGCGCAAATGACACCCGGTTGCCGGAGCCACGCCAGTTATTCTGGGTCACGTTGGCACCAAAGATAAAGCCGGATGCATCCGAAAAGCCCACATTGGCCCCGATGGAACCGGAGGGCTGCTCTTCCACCTTGTACTCCACATCCACCAGGTCTTCGGAATTCGGTACCCGGGGCGTGTCGGCTTCCACCACACTGAAGTACCCCAGACGCTGCAGACGCTGGCGGGACAGATCCACCAGGGAGGTGTTGGCCGGCGCTTGTTCAAACTGACGCAACTCCCGGCGAAGCACTTCATCATCGGTTTTTGCATTGCCACTGAAATTGATGCGGCGCACGTAAACCTTGCGACCCGGCTCCACATAAAAGGTCACGTCGACGGTATTGTCTTCATCATTGGCGTTGTGATCGCGGCCGTTGACCTCGGCAAAGGTATAACCCTCGTTACCAAGACGACGTTTGAGCAGGTCATTGGTATAGGTGACCAGCTGCTGACTGAACACCTGCCCTTTTTTGACGATCAGTAGCGGCTCGAGTTGCTCCTCGGCCACCACCAGATCCCCGGCCAGTTTCACTTCATTCACCGTGTACTGTTCACCCTCCGCCACATTGACGGTGATAAAGACACTGCGGCGATCCGGTGTCACCGACACCTGCGTGGACTCGATGGAAAAGTTGATATAACCGCGATCAAGGTAATAGGAACGCAAACGCTCCAGGTCGCCGCTCAGTTTCTGCCGGGAATATTTGTCATCCCCCTTGATGAACGACCAGAAGCCCGTGGAGTTCAGTTCGAAATCCTTGAGCAGTTCCTCATCATCGAACAGGTCGTTACCAACGATATTGATATCGCGGATGCGGGCGGCCTTCCCTTCATAAATCTCGATCTTGAGGGCCACACGGTTACGCGGCAAGGGCACGGATTCGGTCTTGATGTCGGCCCCGTAACGCCCCTGGCTCACATACTGGCGTTCCAGCTCGCCGGCAATGGCCTGCAAGGTAGAGCGCTGGAACACCTCACCTTCGACCAGTCCCGCCTCGGTCAGCCCCTTGCGCAGGTTTTCCTCATCGATGGATTTGTTACCGGACAGATCAATACGGGCAATGCTGGGCCTTTCCGCCACGACCACGACCAGATCATCGCCATCCCGCCCCAACTGAACATCCTCGAAATTGCCGGTGGCAAACAGGCGTTGTACCGCATCCACAATCTGGTCGCGGTCCACGGTATCCCCCGCCTGAATGGGCAATTCCGCATAGACCCGTTCCACCGGCAGACGTTGCAGCCCTTCCACGCGCACATCGTGCACCTTGAACGGCAACAGGGATTCCGCGTTCGCCCAGGGAATCAGACACAGGCAGGCTACCGCCAGAAGGCCTTTCAGCAGGCGGTTTAGTTTGTCCCCAAATCTCATGAAAACTGCTTCACCAAGTCGTTGTAAATGGCCAGTAGCATAAAGCTGACAACAAACATCAGCCCTACTCCTTGTGCGGCCATAAGAAACCGCTCCGGTAAACTGCGACCGCGGATCATTTCAATGATTCCAAAGAAAATCCAGCCGCCATCCAGCATGGGTACCGGTAACAGATTGATAATGCCGAGAGTGATACTCAGATAAGCCAGCAATGCCAGAAAACTGGCAATCCCGTAGGAGGCGCTCTCCCCGGCCACCTGGGCAATGGTAATGGGACCACCCAGATTATCCAGGGACAGTTTGCCGGTGACCAGTTTCACCAGGCTGGCCCAAACGACCTCGCACTGCTCCGCAAAGCGTTCGGAAGCCGCCAGGATGGCACCAGCCGGGCCGAATTGCTGTTGATAGATGCCGCCCATGGCCACACCGATACGGCCAAAGGTCTGCTCCCCTTCCGTGACAGTTTCCGGCGTCACGGCAAAACGCCGCAGGGCACCGTCTCTCAACACGGTGATTTCCAGTGTCTCGCCCGCGGAGGCCATGATGGCTTCCTGCCAGCTCTCCCAGCCAGCCACCGGCTCACCATTGAGGGCAACCACCTGATCCTGTGCGCGCAAACCCGCCTGATCAGCCGCACTGCCCGCCACCACTTCACCGATCAATACCGCCTGGCTGATGCCCAGCGCATCAAGAGGAAGCTGTTCCAGGTCAGCCGACCAGGGGGAGGTATCCAGCTCGCGTACGGCGGTATCACCGGATGCCGTCGTCACCGTTACCGGCAGCTTTTCTTTCTCACCGAGGTGCAGAATCAGTTCGTTATAAAAGGGACGCCAGCCTTCTACCGCCGTTCCGCCCGCCTCTACAATCCGGTCTCCCGGCGCAAACCCTGCCTGCTCCGCCACCGTCCCGGGCGTTACCGGGCCTACGACCGCCTGCATACGACTTTGCCCGAAACTGACCATTAACAACCAGTAGATCAGCATGGCGAGGATAAAATTGAATACCGGGCCGGCAGCGTAGGTAACGACTCTCTGCCACGCAGGTTTGCTGGAAAATTCACCCGGGTCCCCGGCTGCGGTTTCGTCTTCGCGGGCATCCAGGGGCTTAACATAGCCCCCCAGAGGAATGCCGCTGATCACCCATTCAGTCCCTTTCCTGTCCTTGAACCGAAACAGCTTGGGGCCAAAGCCCACGGAAAAAGTCAGCACCCGGACGCCGAAGGCTCGCATGGCCAGAAAGTGGCCCCATTCATGGAAAGCCACAATAATGACAATGGTGACGACAAAGGCCAGAATCGTCAGCATCCGCGCTCCTTGATCCACTGACAGGCGGCACTGCGTGCCTGTCGATCAATGTCCATTACCGATTCCACATCCTGACAGGCGGGAGCAGACTGGCTTTCCAGCGTGCGCGCCACCACGGCGGGAATCCCCATAAAATCCAGCCTGCCAGCCAGAAAGGCGGCAACGGCTTCCTCGTTGGCCGCATTCAATACCGCCGTGGCGGTTCCGCCTGCGCGCATGGCATCCCGGGCCAGCCCCAGGCAGGGAAAACGCTGCAAATCCGGCGCCTCGAAGTTCAGCCCCACCAGGGTGGAAAAATCCAGTCGCTGGGCACCGGACTCCACTCGCTCCGGCCAGGACAAACCACAGGCGATGGGGGTACGCATATCCGGCGTGCCCATTTGTGCCAGTACCGAACCGTCCCGGTAGGCCACCATGGAATGGACCACGCTCTGGGGGTGCACCACCACATCGACCATCTCCGGGGACACATCGAATAACCAGCAGGCTTCGATGAATTCCAGCCCCTTGTTCATCAAGGTGGCAGAATCCACCGAGATTTTCGGTCCCATATCCCAGTTAGGGTGTTTTACCGCCTGGGCCGGTGTCACTGCGGCAAGCTCGGCGGCACTGAATTCCCGGAACGGGCCACCGGAAGCCGTCAGCAGCAGTCTCTCAACCCCCGCGTTAACCCCTTCTGCCGGAAGGCACTGGAAAATCGCATTGTGCTCGGAATCCAGTGGCAACAACGTAGCCCCGTGACGCTTCACCGCGTCCATAAACAATGAACCGGTGACGACCAGGGCTTCCTTGTTGGCCAACAATACTCGCTTGCCACTTTCCACCGCCGCCAGCGTGGGCCTGACCCCCGCCGCGCCAACAATGGCTGCCACCACGGTATCCGCATCCGGATGCGCGGCAAGATCCGCCAGGGACTGGGGGCCGGATAACACTTCCACTTGAGACCCGGCCTCGGCCAGATGGTTCCTGAGTGACGTCGCCGCCACCGGATCCGACATGGCCGCAAAGCGCGGCCGAACCGCCAGGCAAAGCTCCGCCATCAGCTGCCAGCGGGAGCTGGCCGTAAGGGCGAATACCTCATAACGCTCCGGATGCCGGGCCACCACGTCCAGCGTCTGCTGGCCAATGCTGCCGGTGGCACCAAGAACGGTCAGGCGTTGTCTGCCAGAGGGTGTCACAGACTGCCTCCGGGCAGGGAAAACCAGTTGAACCCGGCCAGGGCAATGGGCATCGCCGCCGTCACACTGTCAATACGATCCAGCATGCCGCCATGGCCCGGCAAAATGGTGCCGCTGTCCTTGAAGCCGCGCTCACGCTTGACCATGCTTTCAAACAGATCTCCCAATGCCGATGCCAGCACCGTCATCAGGGCAACGATCATCAGCGGCAGCAGGTTGGCCTCCAGAAGTCCGGCGGCATAGACACCGGCCACCACAGCCAGGGCCAGGGCCACACCGCCGGCCAGCCCCTCAATGGTTTTGCCCGGGCTCACCAGCGGCGCCAACTTGTGTTTTCCGAAGGCACGACCGGCGAAATAGGCCCCGGTGTCCGCGGCCCATACCCAGAGCAAGATGAACATCAGTGCCCAGGGACCTGCCAGGCCCAGGGCGCCCTCGTCCTGAAGTTGCACAATCGCCGCCCAGGAAGGTACCAGCAAGAGCAGACCCACCAGGGCCATCAGGACAGGCCGGTACCAGACACGCGCATTACCGGGGTAACCGATCACCAGCACCAGCGCCAGCAACCACCAGACAGGAATGGCGTTAAGCAGCCATGCCGGGCGGTAGATCTCCGCCAATGCCATCACCACGCCCAGACCAATGACCCAACCGCTTCGCACTGCGGCGGACACCTTTCCCATCATCGCCGCCCATTCCCAGCCGGCCATCAGGAAGAAAACCCCGGCCACCAGGGCAAAAGGCAAGCGGTCGAGGCCAAACACGGCCCCCAGCACGATGGGCAAAAGCACCAGCGCGGTAATCACGCGCAGTTTGAGCATTCTTATTCTCCTTTCAATCCGGCCACTTCCTCACCAGAGCGTCCAAAACGCCGCTGGCGGCCGGCATAGTCCTGTAAGGCGGCAGCAAAGGCGTCCGCATCAAAATCAGGCCATAAAAGCGGGGAAAAAAACAGTTCGCTGTAGGCCAGTTGCCACAGCAGAAAGTTGCTTATTCGCTGATCGCCGCCCGTTCGAATCAACAGGTCAGGCAGGGGCAGATCCGCCATGGCCACATGCTGACCAAGGGCTTCAGACGTTATCTGATCGGCGCGCATAGCGCCCTGCTCCACTTGGGTAGCCAGCTCACGGGCAGCCTGGGCAATGTCCCACTGGCCACCGTAATTCACCGCAATCACCACCGTCATGCGCGGGTTGTCGGCAGTCAACGCTTCCGCGTCGGCCATACCGGCTTGCAGGTCCTCGGCAAAGGCACTGCGATCCCCGATAAAACGGATACGGACACCATGGCCATGCAACTCTTCCACGCGGCCTCCCAGAGCCTTGAGAAAGAGCGCCATGAGATGCTCCACTTCCGCCTGGGGACGCCGCCAGTTCTCCGAGCTGAAGGCAAACAGGGTCAGCGCTTCGATGCCGCGCTCTGCGGCAGTACGGATAATGGTCTGTACCGTGGCTTCGCCGGCACGGTGTCCTTCTTCCCCCGGCAAGCCCTGCTTGCGGGCCCAGCGGTTGTTGCCGTCCATGATAATGGCCACATGCCGGGGAAGTTCGCCCTGATGGGAGTCGATATCCGGGGCGCTGGAATGAGGGTTTTCGCTGGCCATACTGCATCCGCCAATAACAAAAGCGGGCTGACATGCAGCCCGCATCCGTGAATGATGACCGGCCGTGTTATACGGTCATCAACTCCTCTTCTTTCTCTTTCAGCACGCGGTCCACTTCCACCACCATCTTGTCGGTCAGCTGCTGGATAAGCTCTTCGCCGCGACGCTCTTCGTCCTCGGAGATTTCCTTTTCCTTGAGCAATTCCTTCAGGTCGCTGTTGGCATCACGGCGAACACTGCGCAGGGAAACCCGCGCCTGCTCGGCTTCGGCACGGACCACTTTAACCAGATCCCGACGGGTTTCTTCGGTGAGCGGCGGCAGGGGCAGACGGATCAGGCTGCCGGACGTGGAGGGATTCAGACCCAGGTCAGAGGTCATGATGGCCCGCTCAATCTGCGGAATCATGCTCTTGTCGAAGGGAGAGATGGTCAGGGTACGCCCCTCTTCCACGGAGATATTGCCCAACTGCTGCAGCGGCGTCTCAGCGCCGTAGTAGTCCACGGTAATATTGTCCAGCAGACTGGGGTGGGCACGGCCGGTACGGACACGCTTGAGAGCAGTATCCAGCGCAGCCAGACTTTTCTTCATGCGGGCTTCCGCATCTTTACGAATATCGTCAATCACCGTTATTCCTCGCCTTTCTTTTCAGCTGGGTCTGGAAAGCCCCGAAATGGCCACCAGACCTTTGTAGACAACGCCCACAAGCGGGCAACACAAAACGTTCTGAACGGGCCGCCCGGAATTATCCGGCCTCCACCAGGGTTCCCTCGCTGCCACCCAGCATCAGGTTCAGCAGCGCGCCCTTCTTGTTCATATCAAACACCCGCAGCGGCATGGAGTGATCCCGGCAAAGACAGATCGCCGTCAGATCCATGACCCCGAGCTTTTTATCCAGCACCTCGTCATAGGTCAAGGTGTCGTATTTCACGGCCGCCGGATTCTTCTGCGGGTCATCATTATAGACGCCATCCACCTTGGTGGCTTTCAGCACCACATCGGCGCTGATCTCGATGCCGCGCAAACAGGCCGCAGAATCCGTCGTAAAGAAGGGGTTGCCTGTACCGGCACAGAAAATCACCACCTCGCCATTCTTGAGATGGCGATTGGCATTCCGGTGGTCATAATGCTCCACCACGCCACTCATGGGGATGGCCGACATCAGACGGGTGCGGATATTGGATCGCTCCAGGGCATCCCGCAGGGCCAACCCGTTCATCACCGTAGCCAGCATTCCCATATGGTCGCCTGCCACCCGATCCAGGCCGGCACTTTGCAAGGCTGCACCGCGGAACAGGTTACCACCACCTACCACCAGGCCCACCTGGACCCCGATACCGACGAGCTGGCCGATTTCCAGGGAAATCGCATCCAGCACCTTGGGATCAATCCCGAAGCCTTCGTCACCCGCCAGCGCTTCCCCGCTCAGCTTGAGCAGAATACGGTTATAGCGCGGCGAGCGCTCCTTGTTCGTCGGCATGTCTTGTTCTCCACCACTCATAAGAAAGCGCCACCCATGAATACCCGCCATCATCTTGCTGTGTTACCGGCATCAGCCGGCTTTTACGCTGCACTCAATCCGCGTCGGTGTATGGCCTGCTAGCACAGTACCTCCCCGCACGATGGTTGCAAGCGGTTTTCCTTGAATCGCCTGTAACAGCCAGTCAACAGGCGAAAAAAACGCCCTGCTGATCTCGCCAGCAAGGCGTCTTTTCTCATCGATCGATGCTCAGCCCTCAGCCTTTGGCTGCGGCTTCTACCTCAGCAGCGAAATCGACTTCTTCTTTTTCAATACCTTCACCGACCACCAGACGCTCGAAAGCGACGATTTCGGCGCCAGCACCCTTCACCAGGTTGCCAACAGAGGTATTGGGATCCTTCACGAAGGGCTGATCCAGCAGGCTCACTTCCTTCAGGAACTTGTTGATCCGGCCACCCAGCATCTTCTCAACGATTTCAGCGGGCTTGCCTTCCATGTCCGGCTGGGCACGGATGATTTCTTTCTCTTTCTCGAGAACCTCAGTGGGAACCTGGTCGCCACTGACCACCATCGGGTTTACCGCGGCAACGTGCATGGCCACATCCCGACCCAGAGCCTCATCGCCACCCTTCAGGGCAACCAGAACACCAATTTTGCCACCGTGGACATAGGCACCGATGGCACCCTCGGCTTCCAGCTTGGCAGCACGACGGATCTGGATGTTCTCACCGATCTTCTGAACCAGCGCCTGGCGGGTTTCTTCAACGGTGGAACCATCTTCCAGCTTCAATTCGCCGATTTTGGCAGCGTCGGTTTCACCAGCGGCAAGAGCGGCTTCAGCCACCTTGTTGGCAAAGCCCAGGAAGTTGTCGTCACGAGCCACGAAGTCGGTTTCTGAATTGATCTCTACCATGACAGCAACGGTGTTGTCGTCATTGGTGGCAATCACAGCGGCGCCTTCCGCAGCGGTACGGCCGGCTTTCTTGGCCGCTTTGGCCTGTCCAGACTTACGCATTTCGTCGATGGCTTTTTCGATATCGCCACCCACTTCCACCAGCGCCTTCTTGCATTCCATCATGCCAAGACCGGTACGCTCGCGAAGTTCCTTAACCATTGCAGCAGTTACAGCAGCCATGATTATCCTCTCAATTTGGTAAGTTTCGGTAATACAGGCAGGCCCGCAGGCCTGCCTCGACGGATCAACCTTCGGCTTTCTCGCCTTCGGCCTCGTCGGCTACCTCGACGAATTCGCTTTCGCCACCGGTCTGGTTCTGGGCGTACTGCTTGCCTTCCAGAATGGTGTCGGCCGCCGCTTTCACGTACAGCTGAATCGCACGGATCGCGTCGTCGTTACCCGGGATCACGTAATCCACGCCATCCGGGTTGGAGTTGGTGTCCACCACCGCGACAACCGGAATACCCAGCTTGCGGGCTTCCTGCAGGGCGATGTCTTCGTGATCCACGTCGATCACGAACAGGGCATCGGGCAGACCGCCCATGTCCTTGATACCACCGATGGAACGCTCAAGCTTGTCCATCTCACGCTTGCGCATCAGGGCTTCTTTCTTGGTCAGCTTGTCGAAGGTGCCATCCTGGAACTGGGCTTCCAGTTCGCGATACCGCTTGATGGACTGACGGATGGTTTTCCAGTTGGTGAGCATGCCGCCCAACCAACGGTGATCCACATAGGGCATACCGCAGCGCTGAGCTTCTTCGCTCACCGCTTTCTGCGCTGCACGCTTGGTACCAACAAACAGGATCTTGTTGTTGCTGGCAGCCAGCTTGTTCAGGAACGCCATGGCGTCGTTGAACAGAGGCAGGGTCTTTTCCAGGTTGATGATGTGAATCTTGTTACGGGCGCCAAAGATGTATGCATTCATCTTCGGGTTCCAGTAACGGGTCTGGTGGCCGAAGTGCACACCGGCCTTCAGCATATCGCGCATAGTTACGCTGGACATTGTTAATACTCCACTTTGGGTTAGGCCTCCACGCCCCCGCATAAACCCAACCAGCAACCTTAAACAGGAAAGCCGGCACCCGGGGCTATGTGACGGGGCATGTGTGATTTCCTTCCCCACCCAACGGCGGTTACAATGCGGCACTTGTCGCCACAGGGCCGTCAGTGAGCGGGAAAGCGCGCGCTTTATACCACAGACACCCTTCCCGGGCAACGCCAAAGGCGCATTACCGGCGCAGAGAGCGCTGGCACACACCCGCTCAACCCACTGAAATAGCTGGAGTTTCCTCAAGTATCATGAATGTAGTCATCAAAACCCCCGAACAGATCGCCAAAATGCGCGAAGCGGGCAAACTGGCCGCCGAAGTCCTGGAAATGATCGGCGAGCACGTCAAGGCGGGGGTCACCACCGAGGAACTGGACCGCATCTGTCACGACCATATCGTCAACAAGCAGCATGCTATCCCCGCCTGTCTGGGCTATGGCGGCGCGCCGGGCCGGATTCCGTTCCCGAAATCCGTCTGCACCTCCGTGAACCACGTGGTCTGTCACGGCATTCCCAATGACCGCAAGGCCCTCAAGAACGGCGACATCATCAATATCGACGTGACGGTCATCAAGGATGGCTGGCACGGCGATACCTCCAAGATGTTCTATGTGGGTGAGCCCTCCGTACTGGCCCGCCGCCTGGTGGAAACCACCCGCGAGTGCATGCTGGCCGGCATCAAAATGGTCAAACCCGGGGCACGTCTGGGGGATATCGGCCATCGCATCCAGAAAATGGCTGAAGGCGAGCGCTTCTCAGTGGTGCGCGAGTACTGTGGCCACGGTATCGGTGAAGGCTTCCATGAAGAGCCCCAGGTGGTCCATTACGGCAAGCCTGGCACGGGTCTTGAATTGCAGGAAGGCATGGTGTTCACCATCGAACCCATGATCAATGCCGGCAAGGCGGCCAACAAGCTGCTGCCGGACAATTGGACCGTGGTCACCAAGGACCGCAAGCTGTCTGCCCAGTGGGAGCACACCATTGCCGTCACCGCCGACGGTTACGAGGTACTGACGGCCCGTAGCGAGGAAACCGATCTCTACTGACACGGTTCAGCCACCGGAGACATGCCAGCCTTATCGTGGAGCTGGCATGCCCGCAACGCCATTACAGGATCTGTATGACTCTCTCCCCCGCCCTGCCCCAGGAACATCTGTTTGAGGCCCTCCAGGAAAGCGCCCAGCCGGGCCAGTATGCCCGCCAGTACCTGGAACAGGGCCAGGAGCGCCTGAATCAGGCCTTTGAAGACACAGACATTACCGAGCTGGTCCGCGCCCGGGCAGAACTGGTGGACCAGGTGATGGTCGCCGCCTGGTCCCTGTTCGGGCTGGCCGACCGTGATGACCTGTCTCTGGTCGCGGTGGGCGGCTATGGCCGGGCCGAGCTGCACCCCTGCTCCGATGTGGATGTCCTGGTGTTGATGGCCGAAGCCCCGGATCAGAGCCTCCGGGACAGCCTGGAACGCTTTGTCGCGTTTCTCTGGGACATGGGCCTGGAAATCGGCCATGCAGTGCGCACCCTGGATGAGTGCGTAGAGCTGGCCCGGGAAGACATCACTGTTGCCACCAACATCATGGAAGCGCGCACCCTGGGCGGTAACGACAGCCTTCGCGAACAGCTGGAAGAACGCACCGGTCCGGAACATATGTGGGACTCCGCGGCGTTCTTTGCGGCCAAATGGCAGGAACAGGTGGCCCGCCACAAGCGCTTCAATGACACCGAATACAACCTGGAACCGGATCTGAAGAATGCGCCGGGCGGCCTGCGTGATGTGCAGATGATCGCCTGGGTTGCCAAACGACACTTCAATGCCGACAGCCTGGAAGCCCTGGTGGATGTGGGCTTTCTCACTGCCGAAGAGTATGGCGTGTTGCGCAAGTGCCTGGATTATCTCTGGGAAGTACGCTGGCAGTTGCATGTCCATACCGAGCGCAACGAAAACCGGCTGCTGTTCGATCACCAGCGCCAACTCGCCACCCGTCTGGGCCACGAGGATTCCAACGCCAACCTGGCGGTGGAACATTTCATGAAAGGCTTCTACCGGGTGGCACTGGCCCTGTCAGTACTCAACGAAATGCTGCTGCAGCTGTTCGATGAGGTAATCCTGCACAACGAAAAGCCGGACCAGGTGCGACCACTGAACCGGCGCTTCCAGGTGCGCAACGACTACCTGGAAGTGACCAGCCCGGACGTCTTCGAGAAACACCCCAGCGCCCTGCTGGAAGCCTTTGTGCTGATGGCCCAGAACCCGGAATTGAAAGGGATTCGGGCCGCCACGGTGCGGGCACTGATTTATCATCGCCGGCAGATCAATGATGCCTTCCGCAGCAACCCGGAAAACACCGGCCTGTTCATGCAGTTGCTGCGCAGCCCCCATGCCCTGTTCTCGCAGCTACGGCGCATGAAACGCTACGGCATCCTCGGCAAATATCTGCCGGAGTTCGGCGGCATCATCGGCATGATGCAGTACGACCTGTTCCACATTTACACCGTGGATGCCCATACCCTGCTGGTGATCAAGAATATGCGCCGGTTGCGCTATGAGGACCTGCGCGAGGAATTCCCCCTGGCCAGCGAGGTGTTCTACCGCCTGCCCAAGCCGGAACTGCTCTACACCGCCGGGCTTTACCACGATATCGCCAAGGGCCGCGGCGGCGACCATTCCGAACTGGGCGCGGAAGACGCCATTGCCTTCTGCCAGCGCCACGGACTGACCGCCTGGGACGGCAAGCTGGTGGCCTGGCTGGTAAGAAACCACCTGACCATGAGCGTGACCGCCCAGCGCAAGGACATCTCCGACCCGGATGTGGTCTACGAATTTGCCCGCAAGGTGGGCGACCTGGTCCATCTGGATTATCTCTATGTGCTGACCGTGGCGGATATCAACGCCACCAACCCCACCCTGTGGAACTCCTGGCGGGCCTCCCTGCTGCGTCAGCTCTACACGGAAACCAAGCGCGCCCTGCGCCGGGGTCTCAACAATCCGGTGGAGAAACAGGACTGGATCGACGAAACCCGCGATGCCGCCATGAAGATGCTCACCGAGCGGGATCACGATCCCAGAGCCATCGAATCCCTGTGGGCGAACATTGGTGACGAATACTTCCTGCGCGAGACACCCCGGGACATCGCCTGGCATACCGAAGCCCTGCTGGACCGGGAAGATCCGGACGACCCATTGGTGCTGATTCGGGAGTCCAGTCAGAGCGTGCTGGCGGGAGGGTCGCAGATCTTTATCTACACCCCGGACACCCGCAACCTGTTCAGCGCCACGGTGAACGCCCTGGACACCCTGGGCCTGACCATCATGGACGCACGGATCATCACCAGTGCCGACGGCTTCAGTCTGGATACCTACATCGTTCTGGACGAGCATGGCACCCCCATTGGCGAAGACTGGCCTCGCATCGAACAGATTCGTAAAACGCTCACCGAAACCCTGAAACACCCGGAACGTTTCTCCTCCACGGTGAGCCGGCGCATGCCGCGTCGACACAAACATTTCGATGTGCCCACCCAGGTGGTGATCAGCAACGACATCGTCAACGATCGCACCGCCGTAGACATCCAGACCCTGGACCGCCCCGGCCTGCTGGCGCATATCGGCCGCATCTTCATGCGCTTCGAACTGCTGGTACAAAATGCCCGCATTGCCACCCTGGGCGAGCGCGCAGAAGACGTCTTTTTCATTACCGATCTTGATGGTGAGCCGGTTTCCGACCCGGCCCTGTGTCAGCAACTGCAGGAAACCCTCATCAAAGAGCTCGACGACAAGAACAACGGAAACTCCTGACCCTATGAACCCAGATCTGGAACGGTTGCACCCTTACCCGTTTGAAAAACTGAAGCTCCTGTTCAAGGACTTGCCGGGCTCGGACAAGTCCCCCATTGCCCTGTCCATTGGCGAACCGAAACATCCTTCACCGGACTTCGTGCAACAGGTATTGCGCGACAACACTGCCCTGCTGTCGCGTTACCCGACCACCGCCGGCATTCCGGAGCTGAGCGACGCCATTGCGACCTGGCTGAAGCGCCGCTTCCATCTCAATAGCGTGGATGCCAGCAGCCAGGTACTCCCGGTGAATGGCACCCGGGAGGCGCTGTTTGCCTTCACCCAGGCGGTCATCGATCGCCAGCGTCAGCCTCTGGTGCTGATGCCCAATCCCTTCTACCAGATCTATGAAGGTGCCACCCTGTTGGCCGGTGGCGAACCCGTGTATCTGCCCTGCACCGATGACACCGGCCTGCAGCCGGATTTCGATGCCGTCAGCGAAGACACCTGGATTCGCACCCAGCTGCTGTTTATCTGCACCCCCGGTAACCCCACCGGTGCCACCCTGACCAAGGCCCAGCTCAAGGCCCTGATACAGCTGGCCGACAAGTACGATTTCGTGATCGCCTCGGACGAGTGCTATTCGGAAATCTACCGGGACAAGCCCCCCGCCGGCCTGCTTCAGGCCTGTGCGGAACTGGGCCGGGATGACTACCGCCGTTGCGTGGTGTTTCATTCCCTGTCAAAACGCTCCAACCTGCCTGGGCTGCGCTCCGGTTTCGTGGCCGGTGACAGCGAAATCCTCAAGGGTTTCCTGCGCTACCGCACCTACCACGGCTGCGCCATGCCGATGCATCATCAGCTGGCCAGCATCGCAGCCTGGAATGATGAAACCCACGTGGAAACGAACCGGGCCCTGTACCGGGAAAAATTCGACGCGGTACTGGACATTCTCGGTGGCGCTCTTAAGGTATCCGCCCCGGCAGCGGGCTTCTACCTGTGGCCGAAGACACCGATTTCCGATGAGGAATTCGCCCAGCGCCTGCAGGCTGAACAGAATGTGACCGTCCTTCCCGGCCGCTACCTGTCACGCACGGTGAATGGCAAGAACCCGGGCAAGAACCGGGTTCGCATGGCGCTGGTGGCACCACTGGAAGAATGTGTGGAAGGGGCGAAACGGATCAAGGCGTTGCTGGATACGCTGTAACATCGCCGCAGGCGCGGTGCTGACAGCAAGGGGACAAGCGTTTCGAGTTACGAGAAGCGAGTTTCGAAGGTCAAAAACGTAAAACCCGCATTGTTTTAAGGTTTTCGCAACTCGAAACTCGTGACTCGCCACCCGGCCTGATTCGCGCCGCCAGCGACGCTCCTACAGAAAGCGTTAGAAGGAACCGACATGGAACTGACCCTCTTCGGTATCAAGAACTGCGATACCATGAAGAAAGCCATGAAGTGGCTGGACGACAACGGTATCGTCTATCACTTCCATGACTACAAAAAGGAAGGCGTGCCTGAGCAACGTCTTCGTCAGTGGCTGGAAGCACTGGGCTGGGAAACCGTGATCAACAAACGCGGCACCACCTGGAAAAAGCTGGATGATGCGGTCCAGGAATCCATGAACACGGAAAAGGCGATTACCGTAGCGACGGAGAATCCGTCCATCATCAAACGCCCGATTCTGCAGAACGACGATTTCATCCTCGCCGGTTTCAAGGCCGACGAGTGGAAAGACACATTGAATTAAGCGTCAGACGCCTGTCGTTCGACGCATTGAAGAGAGGACACCATGAGCAACTTTTTCGCCATCGCCCTGGGCTGCGGCACCAAGAACCGCAACGACAACTGGCTGGAAGTGTTTTACCCGGATCCGGCCATCAACCCGGATAACAAACTGGTGGAAGTGATCCGCGAGGAACTGGGTTATCAAGGTGGCAATGCCGCCATCGAACTGACCCACCGTCAGGTGCAGCACATTGCCCGCGAATGGCGTGAAGCCGGCTTTGAACATGAAGCCAGCTATGCGGTGGCGTTCCAGGAATCCGATCGTCCGGTGGTTCTCACCGTGCTGGAAACCGATGCGGAGCCGGCGTCCACCCCGGAGGCCTACCTGAAACTGCAGCTGATCTCCCACCGTCTGGTAAAGCCTCACGGCGTCAATCTCTCCGGCATGTTCCCGCTGCTGCCCAACGTGGCCTGGACCAACGAAGGTGCCGTGGATCTGGACGAACTGCCCGAGCGTCAACTGCTGGCCCGCCTTAACGGCAAGGTGCTGGAAGTGAACAGCGTGGACAAGTTCCCCAAGATGACGGACTACGTGGTGCCCAAGGGCGTACGGATTGCCGACACGGCTCGGGTGCGTCTGGGCGCCTATGTGGGCGAAGGCACCACCATCATGCACGAAGGCTTTATCAACTTTAACGCCGGCACTGAAGGCCCGGGCATGATCGAAGGCCGTATTTCCGCCGGCGTGTTCGTGGGCAAGGGCTCCGACATTGGCGGCGGCGCCTCCACCATGGGCACCCTGTCCGGTGGCGGCAACATCATCATCTCCCTGGGCGAAGGCTGCCTGCTGGGCGCCAATGCCGGTACCGGTATCCCGCTGGGAGACCGCTGCACCATCGAAGCCGGCCTGTACATCACCTCCGGTTCCAAGGTGCAGTTGCTGGACGACAAGGGCGAGATTGTGGACACCGTCAAGGCCCGCGATCTGGCTGGCCAGTCCGACCTGCTGTTCCGCCGCAACACCACCAATGGTGCGGTGCAGTGCCTGACCAACAAGAGCGCCATCGCCCTGAACGAAGAGCTGCACAAACACAACTGAGGCTCCAAGCCCCCGACCGGGCCACCTGTAGGAGCACCTCTCGAGGTGCGAACCAAGGCCAGAAGCGAGTAACGAGGTACGAGTTGCGAAAATCAAAACCGGTTTTGCCGTTCGCTTCTCGTAACTCGTGACTCGCAACCACCCTTCGCACCTCGAGAGGTGCTCCTACAGCGGCTTTGAATCACCGATACTGGAATCGTCATGTCCCGCACCCTCGATTACACCAAGGAACTCATCCGCCGCGCTTCCGTTACCCCCGAGGACGAAGGCTGCCAGGACTGGATGATTGAAAAACTGGAAGCCCTCGGTTTCCAGTGCGAAACCCTCTGGTTCGAGGAGGTCCGCAACCTGTGGGCCCGCCGTGGCACGGAGGGACCGGTATTTGCCTTTGCCGGCCACACCGACGTGGTCCCTACCGGGGATGTGACAGCGTGGAAGTACGACCCTTTCACCCCCACCGAGGAAGGCGATCTGCTTTATGGCCGTGGCACGGCCGACATGAAAGGCTCCATCGCGGCCATGATGGTGGCCATTGAGGATTTCGTTGCCGCCAACCCGGAACACAAGGGTAGTCTGGCACTGCTGATCACCGCCGATGAAGAAGGACCGTCAGTGAACGGCACCGTCAAGGTGGTCGAGCATCTGCAGGCCCGCAACGAACATATCGACTACTGCCTGGTGGGCGAACCCTCCTCCACCAACACCGTGGGCGATGTGATCAAGAACGGGCGCCGTGGCTCTCTGGGGGCTCGCCTGACAGTCAAAGGCATCCAGGGCCACGTGGCCTACCCGCACCTGGCCCGCAACCCGGTCCACGATGTGGCACCGGCCCTGGCCGAACTGGCCGCCACGGAATGGGATCAGGGCAATGCGTTCTTTCCCGCCACCAGTTTCCAGATCTCCAACATCAACGCCGGCACCGGTGCCACCAATGTGATCCCGGGTACCTGTGAGGTCATCTTCAATTTCCGTTTCTCCACGGAGCTGACAGATGCCCTGTTGCGCGAACGTACCGAGGCGATCCTGGACAAGCACGGCCTGGATTACGACCTGCAATGGACCCTGTCCGGCCAGCCGTTCCTCACCGATCGAGGCGCCCTGGTGGATGCTGCCGTCGCGGCGATTCGCGATATCACGGGGCGCGACACCGAGCTGTCCACCGCCGGTGGCACCAGTGACGGCCGCTTTATTGCGCCCACCGGCAGCCAGGTGGTGGAACTGGGCCCCATCAATGCCACCATCCACAAGGTGGACGAGCACACCAGCATCAGTGAGCTGAATACGCTGACCGGAATCTACACCCGCCTGCTCGAAAAGCTGATGCAGTGAAGCGGCAACAGAAATAGGCATCAAGCCGACCTCTCTTTTGGCACCTGTAGGAGTCCCTCTCGAGGTGCGAAAAAAGCCAGAAGCGAGTCACGAGTTCCGAGTTGCGAAAATCAAAACCGATTTTGCAGTTCGCTTCTCGTACCCCGTAACTCGCAACTGCCTTTGGTCCCTCGAATGGTGCTCCTACAGCGGCCCCGAATTATCCGTTACCATGCTCGCTAACATGACACTGCCGGGAAACAACGATGTGGCTGCATGAAATTCCGGTTGGCGGACTGCTGATCAGCCCCATGGTGCTGTTCGTGCTGCTGGGCATGGTGCTTACCCTGTTGACCTTCCTGCTGCTGCGCAAACTGGGCTGGCATCAGCAACTCTGGAAGAGTGCCTGGGTCTATCTGTCACTGTTTATCTGCTTTGTAGCCCTTTTCCTGAGAGCGCTGAGCTAGGGACAATTCATGCAACAACCGCTACGCATTCTGCTCACCGTAGTGCTGGTGATTCTGGCCCTGCTGGCCGGCAACTGGGTGTGGAATTATTACCTCTATGCCCCCTGGACCCGCGACGGCAAGGTGCGCGCCGAGATCATTACACTCTCTCCGGATGTGTCCGGCTGGGTACGGGAACTGCATATTCGAGACGACCAGACCGTACAACAGGGAGACCCACTGTTTCGTATCGATGATATCCGCTACCGGGCCACCCTGGCGCGGGCGGAAGCCCAGCTGCTACACGAGCAGGAATCCCTGCGCCTGGCCGAGCACCAGTACGAACGGCGCAAGCAGCTGCACGCCAGCAACAGCATCAGCCCTGAAGAGCTGGATAGTGCGCGTATTGAGGCCCAGTTAGCCGCCGCCAATGTGGCGCTGGCCCAGGCAGAAGTGGCCAGCGCCCGAATCAACCTGGAGCGGACACAGGTGGAAGCTCCCGCAGACGGCACCATCGTCAACCTGACCCTGCAACAGGGTAACTTCGTCAAACAGGGCACCCCGGTGGTTTCCATGGTCAAAGCCGGCAGCTTCTATGTAACCGGCTACTTCGAAGAAACCAAGCTACCCATGGTGGAAGTGGGCCAGCGGGCCACGGTGGTGCTTATGAACGGCGCCCGCAAACTGCGCGGCAAGGTCACCAGCGTGGGACAGGCCATCGCCAACGCCAACACCCAGACCGACGGCCAGTTACTGCCCCAGGTCCAGCAGACCTTCAATTGGGTGCGGCTGGCCCAGCGCATTCCCGTCCATATCGAACTGGACCACATCCCCGACGACATCCTGCTGGCCGCCGGCATGACCGCCACCGTGCGACTCCACGAGCGGGAAAACCAGAGCGACCAATGACACTGGATCCGCGACTGGCCGTCCTGCTCACTCCAGACCGCCAGTCTGTCCTGTTCGCCACCAAGGGTGTCATCGCCATGGCGCTGGCACTCTATCTGTCCATGCTGTTACAGCTGGACCGCCCCTATTGGGCGCTGATTTCCGCCGTCTTCCTGCAAGTGCGTCCGGAGACCGGGCTGGTCATTGAAAAAGGCTTCTGCCAGATCGGCGGGACCCTGGTGGGCGGCGCCGTGGGGCTGCTGATTCTGGCCTGGTTGCTGCCCTACCCGGCCCTCGCCATTGGCGCACTGACCCTGTGGATCGGGCTTAACGCTGGCGCCTCCGCCTGGGTACGCCAGGCCAATTTTATCTACGGATTTGCCATGGCGGGGATCACCGCCACCCTCATTGTGGTGCTGGCGATTGTCGACCCGGCCAACACCTCCAGTCTGGGCATCTTCCACATTGCCAACGCCCGGGTCAGCGAAATCATTCTTGGCGCCCTCTGCGCCACCCTGGTCAGCAGCCTGCTGTGGCCGGTGCGGGTCAGCAGCCTGCTCAAGGAGCATGCCCGTACCGCCCTCAACCAGACACTGGCCTATCTGGAACTGGAACTGGACCCGGCGGGCACCCACGCCAAACGCCACCATCAGGTGGATACCCTGCTGCAGGGTATTTTTGCCCTCAGTGATGACAGCAGCGCGGTCCACTACGAAGGCAGCCATGGGCCGGGGCGAGCCCGCGCAGCCACGGTAATCTGCCACAAAACCCTGTCGCTGGTCGCTCGCATTCGCGTGATCGGGCGCCTGATGCGCAACCACGACGATCTGCTGACCCCGGCCCTGCGCGACCTGCTGGATGCCTTGCGGACCGCCTTCCAGCGCATGCGCGAAACCCCTTCCGCCGAACAGGCCATGAAAGAGGCCCAGGCACTGCGCCAGCAATTGCGAGAGGCCCGGGGAGACCAGGCCGATGATGCGCCGCCATTGCAGCGTCGCTTCTTCCAGGTCGCCCAGAACCTGACCGCTGATCTGATCCTGGCGCTGGAAGCCAACCGGGCCCTGCATATGAGCCACGAGGTACAGCTGCGGCCCCAGGGCCTGAAACCCTACCGGGATCTGCAAATCGCCGCCGCCGTGGGCCTGCGCAGTGCGCTGGTATTCGCCCTTGCAGCGGGCCTCTGGGTCGGTACGGCCAGCCCCATGGCGATCATGCTGATGATCATGCCGGTCATGTTCACGATCCTCTTTGCACGACTGCCCGAACCGGATCAGGTACTGAAGCGGGCCACGTTCAGTTCCGTGCTGGCCACACCGGTGGCACTGTTCTTCACCCTGCCCCTGCTGGCGATCAATAACGGCAACTTTCCCCTGCTCATCCTGATTCTCGGCGCGCCCCTGTTTATCGGTCTGCTGGCGATCAGCAAACGACTGACCCTGCCGTTGGGACTGGGATTCTGCACCCCCTATATCATTCTGGTGCAACCGGGTAACGCCATGGATTTTGACGTGGCCAGAGTGGCCAGTAACGGGCTGGCGATCAGTACGGGAATTGCCATCGCCTTCCTCATGTTCCGGCTGATTACCCCACCCAATGGCCCCAACCTGCGCCGGCGTTTGATCCGCCAGACCGCTGCGGATCTGACGCTTCTGGGAGTTCCGTCCCAGGCTTCCGGCGGCAACGCCAACGTTAACGAGGAATGGTTCAATGCGCGCATGGCCGACCGCCTGCGCTGGCTGACCATCTGTGACAAGGCGCTGCCAGAGGCACACCGCCACTTCACCGACCTGGGACTCACCGGGCTGAACCTGGGCCAGGTCTCCCTGTGGATTCAAAGCCGGCTGCGCAGTAATGCCCCTGCTTCCCTGGCAGACAGCGCCAACCTGTGGCAACTGGCACTGTCGGCCGCCTATCAGGCCTGCTCCCAGGGCAAAGTCGACGAGGGCTTTCGCCAACAGTCGGAAAAGCTCAAACTGGACATGGAAGACGCTGGCAACCTGGCCCAGCGCGACCGGGAGCTGATTGCCGGTGCCCTTGAGCGAATTGCACTGACTTTCGAGCGCATGGCGTATCGCCTGGCACAAACGCAACAAAACCGGGGCGTCACCGCCTGAAATCGGCCCGAACAGCACTAGCCAGGATGTCTACTCTGTGTTTACCTATGCGCCTTTCCCGGCGCCAGACACTGGCCCCCTCTGAACTGCCCACAGGCCGCCCTGGCGACCTGTCGTGATGGAGACGTCCTCACATGACCGCGCAAGAAAAACTCGACAGCAAGACCGTACTGGATACCAACCCGGCCACCGGCACCGCCGTGGCTGAGCTGAATGAAACCGATCTGGCCAAACTGCCGGAGATCATGAGCAAAGCCCGAGAAGCCCAGGCGATCTGGGCGGCCAAATCGTTCAAGGAACGGGCTCGCCATATCACCATGATGCGCAGCTACATCGTGGATCGGGCTGACGACCTGGCTCGCACTGTCAGCGAGAGCAACGGCAAGACCCTGACCGACGCCCTGGCCACGGAAGTCCTGCCCTGCGCCCTGGCCTGCAAGTGGTATGCGAACAACGCTGAAAAAACGCTGAAAGAAAAGAATCGCCCCGGCGGCAGCATCCTGTTCTTCAACAAGAAGACCCACATGCTCCGTGTTCCCCTGGGTGTGGTGGGTATCATCAGCCCCTGGAACTACCCGCTATCCATTCCCTTCGGCGAAATTGTCATGGGCCTGATGGCCGGCAACGCCGTGATGCTGAAAGTGGCTGCCGCCACGCCGGCCGTGGGCCGTGCTATCGAGCAGATCATCGCTGCCGGTGAGTTACCCGAAGGCCTGTTCCATCATATCGTCGGCTCCGGTTCCAAAGTGGCCACCGGCTTTTTCGAGAATGGCGTGGACAAACTGTTCTTCACCGGCAGCGTCCCCGCCGGCAAGACCCTGATGGCCCAGGCCGCCGAAACCCTCACCCCGGTGTCCCTGGAGCTGGGCGGCAATGATCCCATGCTGGTGCTGGAAGACGCGGATCTGGAACGTGCCACCAACGGCGCCGCCTGGGCCGGCTACCAGAATGCCGGACAAAGCTGTGGCGGCGTGGAACGGGTGTATGTGGTAGATGCGGTCTACGACCAGTTTGTGGATCTGCTTGCCAAAAAGACCCGCCAGCTTCGTCACGGAGTCGGCTGCAAGGATTTCGATGTGGATATCGGCAGTCTGACCACCGCCGGCCAGCTGCGCACCGTGCAGCAGCATCTGGAAGATGCCCTGGCCAAGGGCGCCCGGATCGAAGCCCAGTCCCGCCCGGTGGGCGATGTGGAAAACGGCTTCTTCCACCCGGCCACGCTGCTCACCAATGTCACCGACGACATGCTCACCATGTGCGACGAGACCTTCGGGCCCTTGATAGCCGTGCAGCGTGTGGCCAACGAAGAAGACGCCATTCGCAAGGCCAACGAATCCAAACTGGCGCTGACCTCCTCGGTATGGACCAAAGACAACAAGCGCGGCCGCGCCATTGCCGCCCGCCTGCAGTCCGGGGTCACCACCATCAACGACCACCTCTACAGCCACGGCCTGTCCGAAACCCCCTGGGGGGGCTGGAAGGAGTCCGGCATTGGCCGCACCCATGGCCCGGAAGGTCTGGAAGAAATGACCCAGGCCAAAGTGGTCAACTGGGACATCCTGCCCTCCAAGCGCAACATCTTCTGGTACCCCTTCGACGAAGCCACCTACAACGGCATAAAGAATGCTCTGCACTTCGTCTTCCCCAGGGGCATCGGCCAGATGCTCAGTGCCTCACTGAAACTCACACCGTTCCTGGTGAAGAAGATGTTTACCAAATGGAAAACGGACTAAGAAGCAATTAATAATGAATAATTAATAGTGAATAACTACGCGCGAGAGCGCGTAGTCAGCTGAAAACAAAGAGGCCGCGCCCATACATCTGGGCGCGGCCTCTTGCGTTTCAAAACAGAACAGTCCTGTCCGCGAAACTATTAATTATTAACTATTAATTGATCCTGTCGAGCCACTCCTGATCCGGCGCATACCACCATGAGCCCATTACCGGGCGGGTATAGTTCAGCAGGCGGTCTTTGACGGTGTCGTCGGCAATGCCATACATCCGGCGTAGCAGATAGTCATAGCGGTCCAGTTCGCAGCAGAACGCCAGGAAATACAGGCCGTGTTCGGTGCTGTCACCGTAGGGGACAGAACGGCGCCACATTTTCTGGGGAACACCATCCCGATCCACGTCAGTGCGGCCCACATGGGAATCCGGCGGCATACGCTCTTCATCGAACTCCACCGCATCTTCCTTGGTACGGCCAAACACGTTTTCCTGCTCGTTCACCGGCAGCTGATTGAATGACTTCAGATCATGGACCCATTTCTGGCTAAGCACCCAGCTGCCGCCTGCGCCAGGATGGGGCTCGGCAATGAAGGCGGCCTTTTCTGCCTTGTCTCCGGTGGGATTGCCAATGCCATCCACAAACCCGGTCAGATCACGCATGTCGTGATAGACAAAACTGTTTAATTCCAGTTGCGTGGAGAACAACTCCCCCACCGCATCCCGGACCTGCATGCCGGTGTCGAACAGGTCTCCCCGCTCTTTCGCCTGAACCCAGATCCACAGATCGCCCTGGGTGGCCGGCACATGCCCCTCCAGGGAAAACGGCGGGAAGGTGAACCGGCTATCCAGCTGCTCCCAGAGGGCCGGGCCAAACGCCATCAACACCGGCGTCTTCTCGCTTTTGAGCGCATTGAGCTGGCCCAGTGCGGCTTTCACCGCCTGTATGTCCTGGCCACTGCTGAGGCAAAATTCGAAGAACAGATGATGCTGATAACTACGATCAAAAATCCCCGTTTGCGGTGTCGACACCTGTCACTCCTTAGTCCTGGTCATCTCTCACACCCAGTGTAGCAGGGCTCAAAGGCGGGTTCCCGTGAATATCAGGAACATACGTACAAGATTTCGGACGCAATTCTGAAACAAATTGAAATATGCGCTGGTGTTCCCTGCCCGGGCCTTTCGCTACACTTGGTCCACATTGGTTAACTGAATCCGACTATGACACCTTGGCTTGGCCTGGATCGCCTGGGCTTTTTCCTGATCCGCATTTTTCTGCGTTTGTGCACACGTGCTAACGCATTGCCTTCCAACCCCGACGAATTGCAACTTGCCCCGAATACCCCGGTGGTCTATGTGCTGCGCGATCGCTCTGCCGCCGACGCCGCCGCAGCCGATCAATCCGCACGACAGCTGGGTCTGGCTTCCGCCCTGCATGGACTGACGCTGGGCAAGAGTCACCTGAGCCACAGTTACTTCCAGCTTTACCGTCGCAAATTCAGCAATGGCCGGCAGCGCACCCCGGTATCACCGCCCCGGCTGGAAAAACTGGTCAGCGCACTGCGCGCCAACCCGGAAGCCGATGTGCAGCTGGTCCCGGTCTCCGTGTTCTGGGGTCGTCGTCCGGAAAAGGAAAGCTCCATGTGGCGCATCCTGTTTTCCGACAACTGGTCGCCGGCGGGTTTTATCAAGAAGTTCTTTATTATCGTCACCCAGGGCCGACAGCTGTACGTCCATTTCAGCAAGCCCATGTCCCTGCGCACCCTGGTAGACCAGTGCCCCACGGATGAACAGACCGTCCGCAAGGCTTCCCGTATCCTGCGCGTGCATTTCCGCCGACAGCAGGAGGCCGCCATTGGCCCGGACCTGTCACACCGGCGCACTCTCACCAATACCGTGGTGGAATCCATTCCGGTACAGGAAGCTATCCGTGCCGAGGCTGAGCGTCAGGAAACCAGCGTCGAGAAGGTGGAAGCCAAAGCCCGGCGCTATGCCATGGAAATCGCGGCGGATTACTCCCATACCGTCATCCGCTTCCTTGAGCTGTTCCTGAACTGGGTCTGGAACCGGCTGTATGGCGGGGTCAGGCTGTACAATATGGACAACCTGACCAAGGTCGCCGGGGATCATGAAGTGATCTATGTGCCCTGCCACCGCAGCCACATTGACTACCTGTTGTTATCCTTCGTGGTGTTCCGGAACGGCCTGGTGCCGCCACACATTGCCGCTGGCATCAATCTGAACATGCCCATTGTTGGCACCATTCTCCGCCGTGGCGGCGCCTTTTTCATGCGCCGCAGCTTCCGGGACAACCCCCTTTACGCCACGGTGTTCAGCGAATACCTGCATACCATCACCGTACGCGGCTACTCCATTGAGTACTTCGTGGAGGGCGGTCGCAGTCGCAGCGGCCGGATGCTCAAACCCCGCACCGGCATGCTGGCCATGACCCTGCGCAGCTTCCTGCGCGATGCACGCAAACCCATTGCCTTTGTTCCCGTCTATGTGGGCTACGAAAAAGTTATCGAGTCCGGCTCCTATATCGGCGAGCTGCATGGCAAGAAAAAGCAGAAGGAATCCGTTGGCGGGCTGATGAAGTCCCTGTCGGTGCTGCGCAGTCACTTCGGCCAGGTGCATGTGAATTTCGGCAAACCCATCAAGCTGGTGGATTTTCTGGATCAACACCATGGTGCCTGGCGTAGCGAGGATCTGGCCGCCAGTGAAAACCCCGCCTGGTTCAAGCATGTGGTCAATGAGCTGGGGCAGGAGGTGGTGGAATCCATCAATGCGGCGGCAGTGGCCAACCCGATCAACCTGCTCAGCCTGGCCCTGCTGGCGTCCCCCAAGCACACCATGGATGTGGCCCAGTTACGCCAGCAGCTGAATCTGTACATCGCCCTGCTGAAGCAGGCGCCCTACAGCGATAGCGCCTCCATCGCCACGGACGATGCCTCTGCCATCATCCAGTATGGTCTCGACAACGAATTCCTGGAGCGCATCGAGCACAAGCTGGGAGACGTGGTCACCACCGATGAAAAAACGGCCCTGCAGATGGCATATGTGCGCAACAACAGCCTGCACCTGTTCATTCTTCCCGGTCTGATTTGTTCCCTGGTGATGAACGCCCGCTCCATCAGCATGGACACCCTGCAAAGCATGGTCCACCTGCTCTACCCCTTCCTGCGCAATGAATACTATCTCCATTGGCAGGATGGCGATGACCTGTCCCAGGCAGTCAGCAAGACTGTGGATGTGCTGGAAGCCGAGCAATTGATCAGCCGTGAGGATAACTGTCTGCACGGTGCCCCTATCCACACCCACGAATCCGACATGCTGGATCATCTCGGCCAGACGGTAATGCCATCACTGGAGCGTTACTACCTGACCATTCGCCTGCTGGTCCAATACGGGTCAGGCATGCTCACTGCCGAGCAGCTGGGGGAACTGGCGCACCAGACCGCGCAACGACTGTCGCTGCTCTACGAATTCAACTCTCCGGAATTCTTCGACAAGGTGGTGCTGAAAAACTTCATCAGCCAGCTGTACGGCACCGGACTGGTCACCACGGACGGTGCCGGTGCGCTGGTCTTTGATGACAAGCTGGAATCCCTCGACGATGAAGCCCGCCGTATCCTCAGCCCGGATATCAGCGATGCCATTCAACGGGTGACGCGGGTTACCGATATTGAGCACCTGGTGGAGGAAAAACCGGCAAGCGCCTGATGGGATTGGCTACCGTAGGAGCCAGCCTGCTGGCGGCAATCTTTCGATCAACGCCGTTTCGCTTGCAGGCAAGCTCCTACCTCTCCCCTTTTGACCAGCGCTCTGCTCGTAGGGTGCACTGAGCGTAGCGAACTGCACCAGCTAACCGCTCAATCAAGAGCACTCGTCTGACTATCGCACCTTGCGCACCTGTGTTGTCAGGCGAGATTTTACTCATAAACATCAAAACGAATAGCCTTACCGACAATCTGGTGGTGAGGGCGGCGTTTTGCCAGCGGCTCTGCCTTGCCGGGTCGTTTGACCACGACCCGTTGCGGGTCAAGCCCTAGCGCCCACTCCAATAAAGCCGTTTCTTCCTGCTGATCCGGGTACGCCGCCAACTGCTGCAGCCATTGCAGGTCTTTTTTAACGGCGGCACTTTTGTCCCGGGACGGGAACATGGGATCCAGATAGACCGCATGGAGTGGCGGCAAGGTGTGCGTGTCAGCATCAGCGCAGGGCAACAATTGCATGGTTTCAGCCAGCTCCCCGGGCGCCCGCTGCAAACCGTCCGCCAGCATGGCATGGAGTATCGGCGAGCGCTCAGCCAACAGCACGGAAAAACCCGCCATGGCAATCAGGGCTGCATCCCGACCCAGGCCGGCAGTGGCATCCAGCACGGTGAGAGTCTCTTGCCGGGGTTTCCCCAATGCCTTGATCAATCGTTCGTGCCGGACCCGCTCCGGAGTCAGCCGGTAACCCTGCTTGCCGTCACTGAAGCTGACACTCAAAGGCGTTTCCCGCCCGTCCGGCCGCCACAGGCTGAGACGCTCTTCGTGCCAGCCCAGCACCAGCGACAAACCCAGTTCCTCAGCCCTGCCAGCCTCCTCGACCGGGGTACCGGGAAGCCCTTCGGGGCACCCGGGTAACAGGCCCAGCATCGATCCGTACATGGGTCAGGCCAGCCACGCCAGCAGCGCAACGCCAAGGATCAGGCGATACACCACAAACGGCAGCATACCGATACGCTCAAGCAGGCGAATGAAAAACACGATGGTCAGGTAGGCGGTCACCGCACTGACTACCACGCCCAGAGCCATCATTCCCCAGTCCACCGCCAGCTGCTGTTCGATCAGATCCTTTGTCTTCAATAGGCCAGCGCCAAGAATCACCGGAATGGACAGCAGGAAGGAGAAACGGGCGGCATCCTCGCGCCGGTAACCCAGTGCCAGCGCCGCGGTAATGGTAATGCCGCTGCGCGAGGTGCCGGGAATCAGCGCCAGGGCCTGGGCCAGACCGATAAAGATCGCCCCCAAAACCCCCAGGCGCACCAGGCTGAACTGGCGCTTGCCAAACGCATCCGCTGCCCACAGCAAGGCACCGAATACCAGGGTGGTGATGGCGATTACCAGCGCGGAACGCAACTCCTGTTCGATCCAGTCGCCACCAAGAAAACCGAATACCACTGCCGGGATGGTAGCCAGCACCACCAGTAGACCCAGCTTCAGATCCTCATTCATGGTGCGCTGTGTCACAGCCACGCCGGCACCGCCGATCATGGCAAACAGATCCCGGCGATAGTAGGCCATCACCGCCATCAAGGTGCCCAGGTGGACTGCCACATCGAATGCCAGCCCCTGATCGGGCCACCCCAAAACCTGAGACGGCAGAATCAGGTGGGCAGAACTGGAAATGGGAAGAAATTCGGTAAGGCCTTGTATCAGGGCCAGCACCAGGGCCTGGAACCAATCCATGGAATGTCCTTGTTAATGAAACTTCAGTGACGAGTTGCGAAAATCAAAACCGGTTTGCTTTTCGCGACTGGTACCTCGCTCCTCGTGACTCGTAACGTTTTTCTATTCGCTGGCGGTAATCTGGTAGCCCTGCAGGAATTCCGGGGGCATGCGACGGGGCTTGCCGGAATCCAGTGCCACGCACACCCAACGGGTGCGACCGCGCAGTAAGGTCCGCCCGTCTGATTCGCGAACGATCTGGTAACGACGGGTGATGCTGATACGCTGGTCGTTTTCCACGATCCAGGTGCCGATTTTCAGGTGCTCACCTTCGAAAGCCGGGGCCAGATAATCCACTTCCGTGTGCCGGGCCACCATGCCCCGGTTGAGCTTCTGATACAGGTCCCAGCCCAGCCCCAGGGACGCGGTATGGTCCCAGGCAATTTTTTCCATGAAACGCAGGTATTCGGTGTTGTTCACATGCCCCATCACGTCAATGGCTTCGGCTGGCACGGTTACCGCCAGTTCATGCACATTGGGAAGGTCCCAATTGATCATCGTACTGCTCCCTGAATTACCTGATCGCGAAGATAAACCGGTTGTGCCTGTTCCGCACTCACCCCTTCCCCGCGCTGGAAACCCGATAATGCCAGCTGTGCTACCGCTTTCGCATGGGGATGCACGCCAGCCTCACAGCGACTTGCGCCATAGGCCTTGCGCAGCGCCTCACCATAGACCAGACCGGAACCAATGATTATCCAGTCCTTTTCCGGCAAGGCCGGCAAGGTATCCGGGTGAAACAGGCCGTCATCGGCCAAGGCACGGGCACCCGCTCCCTCACAGGCATAGGCACCCAGATAAATTTCTCCCATACGCGCGTCAAATACTGCAATCACATCCCGATGGGGGGCAATGTCCTGAGCACTGAGGGCACAGGCGGCCAGGGTTGAAATGCCGATCACCGGCAAGTCTGCCGCAAAAGCCAACCCCTGGGTCACCGCCGCCGCCACCCGCACGCCGGTGAAGGCACCGGGACCATGGCCAAAGGCAATACCGTCCAGTTGGCGCAGTGTCAGTTGCGATTCCGCCAGTAGCGCCTCCACCATGGGCAGCACTTTTTCGGTCTGACGACGGGGGGCCTGCTCAAAATGCTCGAGCACCTCGTCACCGTCCATGATGGCCACCGAGCAGGTCTCGCCGGCGGTTTCCAGAGCCAGAATTCGTGTCATGATTCCATCTGTTCCGTTGCCTGCCCTTGCTGCTGCCGGGCCAGGTAATCAAAAAACCGTTGTACCACGTCCAGTTTCCGGGTGCGGGTCATGTTTGGCAGGCTGTTAACAAATAATTTTCCGTAGCTGCGCGTCAGCAGTCGGGGATCCGCAACGACCAGCAGACCGGTATCTTTCGGATCACGGATCAGGCGCCCGGCGCCCTGGCGCAAGGCCAGTACCGCCTGGGGCAACTGATAATCGCGGAAGGCATTACCGCCGTTGCGATTGATATGTTCGATACGCGCCGCCGCCACCGGATCCCCCGGGGAACCGAAAGGCAGTTTATCAATAATCACGCAGCTGAGGGCCTCGCCGCGGACATCAATGCCTTCCCAGAAACTGCTGGTGCCCAGCAGCACCGCGTTGCCTTTTTCCCGGAAGCTGTCCAGCAACTCCCGCCGCCCGGACTCCCCCTGCACCAGCAACGGGTAGTCCAGGCGCGGACGCAGTAACTGGGCAGCCTCGCGCAGCGCCCGGTGACTGGTGAAAAGGAAAAAAGTGCGCCCCTTTGCCGCATTGATCACCGGCACCATGGCGTCACAGAGAGCTGCGGTATAACCGGGATCATTCGGCGCCGGCAGCCCCTCCGGGGCGTAAAAGACCGCCTGACGCTTGAAATCAAACGGGCTTTCCAGCCGCAGGGTGGTCGCCGCGTCCATGCCAAGGCGCTTCTGGATGTGTTCAAAACGACCGCCCACGGAGAGCGTTGCCGAGGTCAATACCCAGCTACATGGCTGGCGCTCACGCTGGGCCCGCAGCTGGGCAGCCACAGACAGGGGCGTACTGTGCAACACCACCGTGCGTTTGAAGGTTTCAAACCAGTACACCCGGTTGGGCTGTTCCCCTTTCAGGTACGCCGCCAGGCAGTCCACCTGCTCACTGGCCCGGCGGGCACAGGCTTCCATGCCACGGCTGGCCTTGGCCAGGGGCCCCAGAAACATTTCCAGATCCCGCAGGGCCGCCAGCAGGGTTTCGCCCCCTTCAATGACCGCGTCCTTTTCCGCCACTTCCGACCAGGGCTCACGACGCTCGCCGTCCCCCAGACTCAGACGCAGATCCAGGCAGCCCTTCTCCACCGCCGCGATCAACTGGTTGAGCCGCGCCAGGTCGGCGGCGGTGTGTCCGGCTTCGGACAGGCTGTCACGGCCCAGTTCCTGAACCTGACGGGTACTGAGTGTGTCACCGAAAAAGGCGGCGGCGATTTCCGGCAGTTGATGGGCTTCGTCAAAGATCACCGTATTGGCGCTGGGTAACAGCTCCGAGGCCGAACCATTCCCGCGCAGGGCCGCATCGGCAAAGAACAGGTGATGATTGACCACCACCAGGTCCGCCTCCTGGGCTTCCTTGCGGGCCTTCATCAACGGGCATTCCTGATAATTGGGGCAGTCCGTCCCCAGACAGTTATCGGCGGTGCTGGTGACCCAGGGCCATACCGGGGCGTCTTCAGGAATCTGTTGCAGCTCGGCAATGTCACCGGTTTGGGTGCGCCCGGCCCAGTGGGCCACGATTTGCAATTGCTCGGCGGTTTCCCGGGTCAGAAAGCGCGCCTCCTCCTGATGCAGGGTCATCCGATAGGGACACAGATAATTGGCGCGCCCTTTCAACAGCGCCACCTTGCGCGGCAGGCCCAGGGCTTTCTTGACCAGCGGCACATCCTTGAAGAAAAGCTGATCCTGGAGACTCTTGGTGCCGGTGGAAACCAGCGTTGGCCCCTCCGACAACAGGGCCGGCACCAGGTAGGCCAGGGTTTTACCGGTGCCGGTTTCCGCCTCGACCATCAGGGTTCCACCGGTACCGATGACCGCATCCACGGCGTCCGCCATGGCCAGCTGCGCCTCACGGGGCTGATAGCCCGGCAAAAGCGGCGCAAAGCGCGTCAGATCGGTAAGATGGTTACGGGCGCTGGTCACACGATGTCCTGAGGATGTCGGAAGGGAAGCAAGCGACAGAGCATACCATTCACCTGCGGAACCCCAAAGGAGTTGGGCGTGGAAAACTATACCCTGATCATCCTGGCGGGCGGCCAGGGAAAACGAATGGGCGGCGCCGACAAGGGATTACTGGAACTGGACGGCAAACCGCTGATTGCCCACCTGCTGGATCACCTGACACCCTCCCCCGCCCGCATCGTGATCAGCGCCAATCGCAACCAGACCACCTACCGGCACTGGGCGGATCAGGTGGTCAGCGATGAACGGGACGGATTCCAGGGGCCCATGGCCGGGCTGGAAGCGGCACTGGATGCCAGCCAGGGACTCTGTCTGTGCCTGCCCTGCGACCTGGTACAACCCCCCGGCCCCATGCCCGGCGACCTGCTGAAAAAGGCCGGGCCGGATCACGTCTGTGTGGCCCAGGACCCGATACGCCGCCAGCCACTGTGCCTGGCACTCTATGCGGAGCGCTGGCGGGCCTCCCTGCACATTTATCTGGATAGTGGCGGTCGCAGCGCCTACGGCTGGCTCGATCAGGTCCCTGTGCACCCGGTGGCCGTGGCCACGCCGCTACAGAATCTGAATCACAAAGAGATATAAGAACGAGTTACGAGGAGCGAGGAGCGAAAAGACTAACCCAAACAACCCGTCGCGGTTCTGCTTTTCGTCACTCGTGACTCGCTCCTCGAAACTGATTCCCCAAGAAACAACAATGCCCGCACAAGGCGGGCATTGGGGAAAGACTCCGGATAAACGACAGCGTCGTTATATCAGACAGTCACTTCCTGGATCTGCTTCATCAGGGCAACCTGGTCAGCAGAAGGCTGTGCAGTTTGCAGCGCCATCAGCTTGCTCATGTCCCCTTCGATGCGGATCTGGCCGCTCATGAAGCCTTGCATGCCTGCGGACTGGTCACCTTCGATGAAGATGCGCTTGGCCAGGTCGGCGGGCAGAATCATGGTGGTCGGCGCATCCGCGTGGTGACCTTCTTCAATCATGCCGCCTACCAGCGCCATTTCCTTGTCACCGTTATCACCGGATACGGTGATGTTGATTACCAGGTCTGCCAGGGCAGCCGGAGTTTCCACATCGCCGGCACCGTCACGGATCTCTTTTACCTTCGCAAACCACTCGTCAGACAAAAATTCCAGGCTCATTCTTATATCTCCTTGACCTATCGTTGTGGCTTCGACACCCCGCATAAACCGGCATCGCCATTCAAACGAGCGTTCGAAACTTACCCGTACCTTATAGAAAGCCCCAGGGGGTGGCAATAGCACAATCCACGTCTATCCGGGACAAAAAACCCGGCACTGGGCCGGGCTTTTCGATGACGGTCATAACACGGTAATCAAAGGTCGTAACCGCGCTCTTCATGAAGGGCAATATCCAGCCCCTGGGTTTCTTCGTCGCTTTCCACCCGCAGTTCCGCGAACAGACCAACCAGCTTCAGCAACACCCAGGTCACCACGGCGGTGTAGACAAACGTGGCGACCACACCCAGTGCCTGAACACCGAACTGATCCAGCATGGTGTACTCCGGCTTGGCAAACCCGTAACCGGAGAACAGACCCAGCTCGGTGGAGGCAAAGAGACCGGCAAACAGGGTACCGAGAATGCCACCCACCCCGTGCACCGGGAAGACATCCAGGGAGTCATCGATCTTCAGCTTGTGCTTGATGAAAATCACCGCGTAGAAGCAGATCACGCCCGCGGAAAGACCGATCACCAGCGCCGCCGCCGGACCGACAAAACCGGATGCCGGGGTAATGGTACCCAGGCCAGCCACCATACCGGTGGCAATACCCAGCGCCGAGGGCTTGCCGAATTTCTTCCACTCCATGGTGATCCAGGCCAGCGAGCCTGCTGCCGCAGAAATATGCGTCACCAGCATGGCCATGGCCGCATCGCCGCCAGCAGCCAGTGCCGAGCCACCGTTGAAGCCGAACCAGCCTACCCACAGCATGCCGGCACCGGTCACGGTCATGGTCATGTTGTGCGGCAGCATACCCTGCCCCGGGAAGCCCTTGCGCCCCCCCAGGACCAGCGCCGCCACCAGGGCTGCCACACCGGCCGTGATATGCACCACGGTGCCGCCGGCGAAGTCATACAGGCCCAGATCAGCCAACCAGCCGCCGCCCCACACCCAGTGGCAGACAGGCACGTAGACACCCAGCAGCCAGAGTACGGAGAACGCCAGCATGGGGCCGAAACGCATACGCTCGGCAAAGGCACCCACAATCAACGCCGGGGTAATAATGGCGAAGGTCATCTGGAACAAGCCGTGCAGGCTTTTCGGCAGCGTCCCTTCCAGCGTGTCCTTGCCGATGCCGGCAAAGAAAGCGTGGTCCAGACCGCCAATCCAGGCATTCATGCTGCCGCCATCGGAAAACGCCAGCGAGTAACCGCAGATCAGCCACACCAGCGATACCGCACAGGTAATGGCAAAACATTGCATCAGGACGGACAGCACGTTTTTGCTACGCACCAGACCGCCATAGAACAGGCTCAGACCCGGAATGGTCATGAACAGCACCAGGGCGGTGGCAGTCAGAATCCAGGCGGTGTCACCGGTATCCAGGCCATCGGCCAGGGCCAGTGAGGGCAGCATCAACAGGACAGCAAGTAATGATTTCATCGTGGCCCCCTTAAATGGCTTCGTTGCCGGTTTCACCGGTACGAATGCGGATAACCTGTTCCAGGTCGGAAACGAAGATCTTGCCGTCACCGATCTTGCCGGTTCCCGCTGCCTTCATGATCGCTTCAATGGCCTGGTCCACATCCTCTTCGCGGACCGCCAGCTCCAGCTTTACCTTGGGCACGAAATCGACCACGTACTCCGCTCCCCGGTACAGCTCCGTATGGCCCTTCTGGCGACCGAAACCTTTGACTTCCGTAATGGTCATGCCCTGGACCCCAACCTGGGCCAGTGCATCGCGGACTTCATCCGCTTTGAACGGCTTGATCACCGCAGTCAGCATTTTCATGATTGTCTCCTGATCCTCGTGCACCCCGACAGGCTGCCAGCAATGCACCAACACAATACGTGCCGAAAAGTTTGCACCGGCATAGCGCATACAAGAATCAGGCCAGCATTATTATGTTTTATTTTCAGTAACTTGGACGCATAACACCTCAAAAGTGCACCATAATAGAACTCATGCACCACGGTTACGCACCCATTTAATGCACTACGGCATTCCGAAATGAAGCAGAAAGGGAGATTCAGGAGAGAGAAAGCCCACAGGGCGCACCAGTAAGGCGCGATGGGTGAGAAGAAGACAAGCGGCAAGGGGATTCGCCCCTCTGCCAGCCACGGCAAAGGGGCGCGAAGCGAGGATCAGTAAAGGTAGTTGAACATCTTGCGCCGGTATTCGCTGGCCAGGGGATCGCCCTTGGGCAGGCACTCGAACACTTCCAGCAGCGCGCTGCGGGCAATGCCGTCACGGAAATCTCGGTGATCCCGCAACAACTGCAGCAAGGCCTCCAGCCCTGGCTGGAACTGGCCTGCGGCGGCGGCCTGCAGGCCGAAGGCATGGAGATCCTCCGGTGTGGCCTGATCATTGATTCGCTGGCGCAGTTCGGCCAGGGACACGCTCTCCCCTTCCAGCTTTTCCAGCAACGCAAAGCGGGCCCGGAACGGGCGAAGCGGCTCCGCATCTTCCGTCACTTCCGCCAATACCGATTGCGCATCGTCCAGTCGCCCCTCGCCGAGCAGGTATTCCACCAGCATGGCGCGGATGGCGTGCTTGTCCGGGTTTTGCTGCAGGGTCTGTCGCAGGGCTGCTTCCGCTTGCTCACCATGGCCGGCGTCGATGGCCATGCGGATCTGCTCGATAAAGCCCTCTTCCTGCTGCTGTTCAGCAGCCTCGGGATCGACCACCGGTGCCAGCCACTGCCGCAGCGCCCCCTCCGTCTGGGCACCATCCAGCTCACTGACCAATTGCCCTTGATAGACCAGCTTCAAGCTGGGCAGACTGCGCACGCCGAACTGGCTGGCCAGCATCTGTTGCTCATCCGCGTTGACCTTGGCCAGGATCACCTTGCCCTGGTACTCATTGACAAGGCGCTCCAGTATCGGCGCCATCTGCTGACAGGGTTGGCACCAGCTGGCCCAGAAATCCACAATCACCGGCACCTGCCGGGACTGCTCAAGAATTTGCTGAATGTTCTGTTCAGTTGCTTCAATGATGTAGTTGTTCGCTTGCAACGCCTTGCTCCTGAAAGCTTTGAATCTGCACGTAATTGTAAGGGATGGCTGCCATTAAATCCGGTTAAATCCTGTGCAACTGATCACTTTCACGGGTTAGACTCAAGACAGTAAGGTCTGTAAGGCTTCACGCCATGTACATGACCTTTGAGTACGCTGGATTGTATTCAAAACAACCTGGGCCCTGTTTGCCCGGGTTCACGGCAAAGGAGATCACCATGCTTAGCCTGTTGGCTATTGTAGTGTTAATTGCCACGCTGATGACCCTGTTCTACCAGCGAATCAGTCGCGGCATAGGCAGCACTGTCTTTGTAGTAGTCTGGCTGTTGAGCGCTTTCCTGGCCCCCTGGCTGGTTCACCCGATTTCCCTGATTCTGCTGGCGGCCGGTGTCGCTCTGCTCAATCATGTGGATCTGCGGCAAAAATTTATCACCAAGCCGGTGTACAACGCGCTGGGAAAAGTCATGCCGGCCATTGGCGACACCGAGCGTGAAGCCATTGAAGCGGGCACCACCTGGTTCGAGACCGACCTGTTCTCCGGTCGACCGGATTGGGAAAAATTTGCCCATATCCAGTTTTCTACCCTCACTGACGAAGAGCAGGCGTTTCTGGACAACGAGGTCCAGGAACTGTGCGACATGCTGGATGAGTGGAAAATTTTCCACGAGTTGAAGGATCTGCCCGAAGAAGTCTGGGATTTCCTCAAGCACAAAGGCTTTTTCAGTCTGATCATCCCCAAGGAATACGGTGGCAAAGCGTTCTCTCCCTATGCGCAGAGCCGCATCATGAGCAAGATCGCCACCCGCTCCCTGACCGCTGCAGTCACCGCCATGGTCCCCAATTCCCTGGGACCCGGTGAATTGCTGGCCGAATACGGCACCCAGGAACAGAAGGACCGCTGGCTGCCGGGCCTGGCCAAGGGTGACGAGATCCCCTGCTTCGGCCTGACCGGTCCGGAAGCGGGCTCTGACGCCGGCGCCATTCCGGACACCGGGGTGATCTGTAAAGGCGAGATTGACGGCAAGGAAGTGCTGGGCATGCGCCTGAATTTTGCCAAGCGCTGGATCACTCTGGCCCCGGTGGCCACCGTGGTGGGTCTGGCCTTCAAGCTCTACGACCCGGAAAAACTGCTCGGCGACAAGGAAGAGCTGGGTATTACCTGTGCGCTGATTCCTGCCGACACTCCCGGAGTGGAAATCGGCCGCCGCCATTACCCGGGCTCCCCGTTCATGAACGGCCCCATCAACGGCAAGGACGTGTTCGTTCCGCTGGATGTGATCATTGGCGGGCCGGAGATGGCCGGCCGCGGTTGGCGCATGCTGATCGAATGTCTGGGCGCCGGTCGCGGTGTCTCCCTGCCTGCCCTGGCCACCGCCAGCGGCGAAATCGGCTACCGGATGACCGGTGCCTTCGGCCGGATTCGTCGCCAGTTCAATACCGCTGTGGGGCAATTTGAAGGGGTACAGGAAGCTTCCGCGGAAGTGGCCGCCATCGGCTACACCCTGGAAGCCTACCGCCACCTGGTCACCCGTTCGCTGGAAGACGGTGCACCGTCGGTGGTCACCGCCATGGCCAAATACCATGCCACGGAAATGATGCGTGAGCTGATCAACCACGGCATGGACATCGCCGGCGGTCGCGGTATCCAGTTGGGGCCGCGTAACTTCCTGGCCCTGCCCTACCAGTCCACACCGATCGCCATTACCGTGGAAGGGGCCAACATCCTCACCCGCTCCCTGATGATCTTTGGTCAGGGCGCCATGCGCTGCCACCCGTACCTGTACGATGAATTGCAGGCCATCCAGGCGGAAGACAAGAAACAGGGGCTGCAGGATTTCGATGCCCTGTTCTTCTCCCACGTCGGCCATACCCTGGGCAATATCAGCAGCGGCATTATCCAGGCATTGGCCGGGCCCTATCTGTCCGATGCGCCGGGCAACGCGGACGCCTTCAGCGCGCCCTGGTATCGACTGGTGAACCGCTACAGCGCGGTGCTCTCCAGCACGGCCGACATGGCACTGGCCCTGCTGGGTGGCGACCTCAAGCGCCGCGAGCTGCTCTCGGCACGGCTGGGGGATGTGCACAGTCAGCTGCTGATTGCCTGCTCCATTCTCAAGTACCACGCTACCCTGCCACGGGACGAGGCCAATGACGCCCATGCCAGCTATGCGCTGCGCCGGTCCTTCAGCAAGGCCCACGACGCTCTGGAAGCCTTCTACCGCAACTTCGGCTTCTTTGGTGTCGGCTACCTGCTGAAAGGGTTGTTCTTCCCGTTCGGTCGCCCCTGCAAGGCCCAGGCCCCCAGCGACGACCAGATCCGCACCCTGGGTGACATGATCATGGCGCCCAGCTCGGTACGCGATGCCCTGGCGGAGCCGGCCTATATCTCCCAGGACCCGGAGGATTCCATCGGTCGCGTGGAGGCAACCTTCAACAAACTGCTGGAAGTCGAGCCGGCCTATCTGGCGTTCCTGAAAGCCGATGGCAAGGGCCAACTGGAAGGCAAGACCATGCTGGAGAAACTGCAGGATGCCGCCAGCAAGGGCATCATCGACGCCGATCAGGTAGAGGCGGTGAACGAGTACGATGCCATGCGCTACGACTGCCTGCTCACCGACGCCTTCGATATGGAGCTGAAGGACGTCAACGTGCACGCAGAGCGGCCGATGATGTAAATCCAACCAGGCGGAGGTGGCCGCAAGGCCCCTCCGCTTTTTCCTTTCCCCTATACTCCGAAGCCCCCCGTAGGAGCTATGCTTGTCCCCCCAGGGGGATCTGCGACATGCGAACCGAGCGTAGCGAGGCGGCAGAAGTCAACATTTATCCTCCATCGTTTCTGGAAAGACCTGTCGAGCTCTGAGATTTCTGATCGCCCTCCGGGCGATTTCCGCGCAAGCGCGGTTCGCCATGCAAGCATAGCTCCTACAGCGGCTTCGTCGCAGCAGCCTCCTACTGGAGATTTTTGGCAAGGTCGCCAACTCGTCCACAGTTTCACAAAAAGCCACAAGGCCACGTCGACAGGGAAAGTGCTGCTTTTTCCACCAGTTATTACGCTGTCACCGGGATATCACGCAGATTTAACATTCATATCACCCTTTTGGCGCTTTTACGGCTCGCCGCTTTCGTCTAGGCTTTGCCAAAATTACGCCCCACCGGGCCAGACGTGCTCCGGAGAGCCTCCGCCTGGAGACTGTCCCGCGTCCTTTGCCCCTCGGACAACAGGTCAGGAATGACAGCAGTCGTCGAAGAAAATACCGTTCTCGAATTCAAGGGCCGCATGCTGATGATGACGGTCCTGCAACTGAAAAATCTGGATGCCAACCTGTTGCACCAGGAAGTCAGCCAACGGCTGGAAGATGCCGCCCAGTGGCTGCAGGAAGCTCCGGTTGTCATTGACGTCAGCAAGGACCTGGAGGTGGAGCCGGTGGCCCTGATGGCCGCAGTGGACACCCTGCGCAGCCTGGGCGTGAATCTGGTGGCCCTGGCCCGCACCACCGGCATCGATAGCGATACCGCCGCCATGTTGGGCCTGGGTACCCTGAGCCTGTCTGGCGGCCGCGATGTGCCGCGCCGCAGTGAGCCGGCCCCGCAGGTGGAAGAAGAGAAAGTCCCCACCGCCACCCAGCGCATCGAGACACTGGTGGTGGATCAGCCGGTCCGTTCCGGTCAGCAGGTCTACAGCCGTGGCGATCTGATCGTGCTGGCGCCCGTGAGCACCGGTGCCGAGTTGATGGCGGAAGGCAATATCCATGTCTACAGCAAACTGCGTGGCCGCGCCCTGGCAGGCGTCCGCGGCGACGGCAGTGCCCGTATTTTCTGCCAGCAACTGAATGCCGAGCTGGTGTCCATTGCCGGCCATTACCGGGTAGCCGAAGATCTGCCCGAGGCGCACCGCAACCGGGCGGTGTATCTGTCCCTGGACGGTGACGCCATGCAATTTACCGCGCTGAGCTAAAGTAGCTGGCGCCACGGAAAGACGAAGGTAAGGAGAAGAGCGTGACGAAGATTGTGGTCGTGACATCCGGCAAGGGTGGCGTCGGCAAAACCACCACCAGTGCAGCGCTGGCCACAGGCCTTGCCCTGCGCGGTTTCAAAACCACCGTGATTGATTTTGATGTGGGCCTGCGCAATCTGGACCTGATCATGGGCTGTGAGCGCCGAGTGGTCTATGACCTGGTCAATGTGATCAGTGGCGATGCCAACATCAAGCAGGCGCTGATCAAGGACAAGAAGGTGGACAATCTGTTCATCCTTCCCGCATCCCAGACCCGCGACAAGGACGCCCTGACCACCGAAGGTGTGGAAGGCGTCCTCAACGCCCTGCGCGATGACATGAAGATGGACTACATCATCTGCGACAGCCCGGCCGGTATCGAGAAAGGTGCCCTGATGGCCGCGTATTTCGCGGACGAGGCGGTCGTCGTGACCAACCCGGAAGTCTCCAGTGTGCGGGACTCCGATCGCATCATCGGTATTCTGGCCAGCAAGACGCGCCGTGCCGAACAGGGTGAAGGGGATATCCCGGCTCGCCTGCTGCTGACCCGCTACTCACCGGAACGGGTGGAGAACGGCCAGATGCTGTCCGTGGAGGATGTGCAGGAAATTCTCGCCATTGAACTGCTCGGCGTGATCCCTGAATCCCAGGCGGTGCTGAACGCCAGTAACGCCGGTAGCCCGGTGATTCTGGATATCGATTCCGATGCCGGTCAGGCTTACAGCGATGCGGTTGCCCGCTTCCTCGGCGACCAACTGCCCCATCGGTTCGTCAATGTGAACAAGAAAGGTCTGTTCGGCCGTCTGTTTGGAGGCTAAGGGATGAGCATCTTCAGTTACCTGCTTCCCAAGAAGCAGAGCTCCGCATCGGTGGCCAAGGAACGCCTGCAGATTATTGTGGCCCGGGAACGTTCCACCCGCGGTGGACCGGATTACTTGCCGCAACTGCAGGAAGAATTGCTGCAGGTGGTTCGCAAGTATGTTCCTGTGGATCAGGATGCGGTCAATATTCAGCTGGACCGGGAGTCCGGCTGCGAAATTCTCGAGTTGAACATCACCCTGCCCGAAGAAGCCGCCCAGCAATCCTGAGTCGGCTTCAGGAGCCGCCGCAAGGCGGCTCTTTTGTTTCAAATCCCCGAACGCCCTGTTGTAGGAGTTCCTCTTGAGGGACGAATCCGCGCCTTGGCGAAGAAACAGTCGATGCGAGCGTCACCTGATCACTCTAGAGAGCCGGTTGCTCTGCTGCTGCGGACCGAAGCCCGGGTAGACTCTGCGCCTGATTTCCACGCTGACGCGTGGTTCGTCCCCCAAGCGGAACTCCTACAGCGGCTTCGTGATAAAGGTGCGGCCACGAGCTACGGCAGGCCGCCTATTCCGGCAGCACCTGCCATTCCGGTTCGTCGAATTCCCCGATTACCGTGACCTCACAGACCTTGGCGTGCTTCGCCAGGATCGCTTTCACCTTTTCACTGCGGCTGTCGTCCTTGGCATCCCGGTGGGCCTTGCTGTCCCAATGGGCGATGGCCAGAACCGTATCGGGGTGACCGATCTTGCGATGCAGGTAGGTACCACGGGCACCAGGGGTTTGCTGAATGATTTCACTGGCTTCCACCCAACCCTGGGCATATTCCTCCACGGTAAAGCCCGGTTTCACGCGCACTTCGAAAACAAATTTCATGGCTGTTCTCCCTGTCGGTAAAACTGCGCCAACAGCCGGTAGAGATCCGGCCAGTCCCCAAGCAACGACGCCGGTGACTCGAAAAAGGCTTCGCTGCAAACGGCAAAAAACTCCCCCGGCCCGGTCAATGCATAGGGATCGATGGACAGGGGCCGGTGCTGCTCATAATCATCGAACAGGCGATCCCAGGCTGCCGTGAAGGTCTCGTGCCACTGCCGCGGATTCATCCCCGGATGCAGTGGCGGTGCACCATTGGCCCCGTTGCGACGCATATCCAGTTTGTGACTCATCTCGTGAATCACCACATTACTGCCCTGCCCGGCTTCCAGCACCGATTGCCAGGACAGGATCACCGGGCCCTGGTGCCAGGCCTCACCGGCCAGCACCGGGCCACTGGCGTGCACCACACCGTCCTCACTCTGCCAGGGCCGGTTGGGGATAAAGTCTCCTTCATAAAGAATGACCGTGTACCAGCCGTCGTACCAGTCCAGGCCCAATTCCAGAATCGGTACGCAAGCCATGGTGGCAATGCGCAGACACATGGCGTCGGTAATCACGAAACCGGAACCTGGAGCGATACTCTTGCGCGCCAGAAAGCGAAAGCTCAGATCCCGCAGCCGGGCCCGCGCCTCTCCCTGGTAGCGCTGCAACACCGGCCAGTCGGCCACCGCCGCTTCCCATTCCGCCTCGGTGTATCCCATTTTTTTGACCCGGCGCTTGTCGCGCCAGTTTCGCCAGGCTGCAAACATTGTTACCTCAACCCATAAAGCCACACCCTGTCCGGGTGCTACGATATATCACCACCGTTCCCGGACTTGGCAGTCTCCAAGTCGCGAGTCACGAGTCGAAAGGAGCGAAAAGATCAGAGCCCGCATTGTTATATGCCTTTCGCTCCTTTCAACTCGTGACTCGTAACTCGCTAATCCGTGTCCACTTTGACCTGATCCATGTCGCCTGAACAGTCGTTACCGGAGTCCGGGCCTGTGCTACCATCGCCAGCTCTTTTCCCATGCGAATCCTGTTCAGTGCCTGTTAGCCAAGCCCACAAAGCCGATCTGCTACTACTGCTGGTCACCCTGCTCGCCGCCATCAGCTGGATGTTCTCGCGAGAAGCGGTACTGGCCATGCCGCCACTGCTGTTCATGTCGCTGCGTTTCCTTCTGGCTGCAAGCCTGCTGGCCATGATCGCCTATCCGCAATTGCGCCGTCTCAACGGGCGGCAATTGTTTCGCTGTGCCCGGGTAGGTGTGGTTTTTGGCGTTGCCATGAGCTGCTGGGTCATGGGGCTGGCCATGGCCGAACATGTGGGCGAAGGGGCCTTTCTCACCAGTCTTGGTGTGGTGCTGGTACCGGTAATCGCGCGGCTGGTGTTTGCCGAGCCGGTGCCAGGCAGCACCTGGCTGGCGCTGCCGGTAGCCGCCGCCGGACTGGCCCTGTTGTCACTGGAACAGGGCCTTCATCTTGAAGCCGGGCAGTTATTCTTTGTGGCGGCGGCGACCATTTTCGCCCTCTATTTCAACCTCAACACCCGGGCCGCCAACACCATTTCCACCCTTGACCGGAGTGGCAACACCATCGAACATCCTCGCATTCCCGCCCTGGCGCTGACCACGGTGGTACTGGCGGTGGTCGGTGTGCTGACGGGTATGCTGTCCGCCATTTTCGAGCCCTGGGGCGAGGCCGCGGCGGACGCCACCCTCGAACTGGCGATCTGGGTCATCCTCAGCGCCACCGTCGGCACCGCCCTGCGCTTTCTCGTTCAAACCTATGCACAGAGCCTGTCACTGCAAAGCCACGGCGTTGTGATCATGGTACTCGAACCCATGTGGACGGCCCTTATGGCTGCCGCCTGGTTTACCGAGCAGATGACATTGTGGCAGGTGGCTGGCTGCGCGCTGATTTTCCTGTCACTGCTGGTCAATCGCTGGCGAGCGGTCAGAAGCCTGTTGAAACAGGTTCTGTCACGTGTTTCCACACAGGATTGATACTTTCCTCACCCCCAACGAAAAGGATGTCTTATGGGACCGGATCTTCTCACCCTGATTCCCGCCCTTGCTCCCGGCACCCTGGTAGCAATCACTGCCTTTGTGCTGGCCGGCATATTCATGGAGCGTGCCCGCACGGCCGCCATACTGGTCCTGATCGCCGGTCTCCTCACATTGCTGCAGAACGGCTGGATCATCTTCAACCAGATCGTCTTGATGGAGTGGATGTTTGATGACGTGATCAGTGCGGACACCTACTCCATCATCGCTACCGCCGCCTACAACCTGTTCTATCTGGCCATCAGCGCCCTGCTGCTGTTTGCGGCCTTTGCGGGTCGCCAGTCACCCGAGGCTCCCGCCTCCGCGCCCCCTCAGGTCGAATTTCGTCCCGAAGGGTATTTTCCGGCCCATCGAGGCGGGCTGGTACTGACCTTCGGTCTGCTGGGTATCCTGTTTTTCGCGCCGCTGGGGATCGTCGCCTGGATACTGGGCAGCAAGGACCTGAACAGCATGGCCAGAGGTGACATGGATCCGGCCGGGGAAGGCATGACTCGCGCCGGCAAGGTGCTGGGCATCATTGCCACCGTTCTTATGGGCGTGGGCTTGCTGGTAGCCACCGTGGTAATCGGCCTTGTTATCGCCAATATCAGGGCTTTCTGAGTGCCACAGGCGGGGCTTTGCCCTGCCTGCCCCGCCGCTTCGGCAACAGGGTCCCCGCGGGGAATGCCACACCGGAATGCATAAATTTGTGTACCGCCCTGTGACCCAGTTCCTTCTCTCCGCCCACAGTTGGCGCACCATTTGCCAGGCAGGTTCTCGCTGAGCTCCTGCCAGTGCAATACGCCCCAGCGGCATTGCCTGAAGCCCGGATAACCAATAACAAAACGATGGGACAATGAGAGCAATCACCCTGGCCATTTGCTGCCTTCTAGGCGCATTGCAGACCCCTGCCCTGCAGGCAGCCCCCGCGGACTGCCAGGCAGAAGGGTCGTTCACTGTGCATCTGTCCTCCCTGGACCAGCAATTGCTGACCATACTGGGCGCAGGCGCCAACAACGGCGACACCCCCGAGCTGATCCGCTATAACGAGCGGACCGACAGTATCAACAAACCCATTCTTGGCAACTACGCCCGTCTGCGCCTGGCAGCCATGGCCCTGCGCGATGGCGATACCGAGTTTGCCCGCCAACAACTCAGTCAGGTAGAACAGCGCAGCCCGGCAGCGGTGGATGCCGCCCTGCTACTGGCCGAGAGCTATCGACTGGACGGGGACCGGCAACGGGCCAGGGACTGGTTTGTGCGGATAGCCGCGCGCTTTCCGGGCAATCCACGGGCAATTTCCGGTCTGGTGCTGGCCGGCGATGATTGGCGCAATCAGGGGGCCATGGAGCAGGCCCTGCCGGTCTACAACCTGGCTCTGAACAAGGTGGCGGAAAACATGAAAGCCCTGCAAACCCTGGCCGATGACCCGGACCGTCTCTACCGGTCGCTCACCAACAGTGTTGCCGGTAACAGCACCACGGTCATGGACCAGCTGGTACTGGCCATGGTCCGCGATCATGACAGCGGAGTACTGGATGCCACCCGTAAATTGATCAACGCCAACAACGTGCGCAAGTGTCTTCGGCAACAGGAGAAATCCCTGCATAACGCCATTCACCATGCCACCGCCCGGGACCTTTCCAACAGCGCCTTTCGCACCTCAGCCAAGATGGAAAAGCGCGCCACCCGCCAGGAAATTGCCGACCTGGAACGAGTTCTGCACAACGCCCCGGATGCGAAGGATCTCCAGGCCCGTTTGAACGATGCCCGCGACCGTCTGCAGCGTATCAATGCACGATTGGACAAACTGGGAAGCACCGCCCTGCCTGCGGAACTGGAAAAACGAAAGCGGGAGATGCAGGAAAACCAGCAGCGCGTTGAACAAGAGATGGAGGCGGCCCGGCGACAGGTTCGCCAGGCCCTGCAGGCTCAGCTCCCCGAACTACAACGGTTTTACCGTAACCTGGCCGGGGAAGCGCAGCTGGGCAAGGCCCAACTGCTGCAAGCCAGAGGTTGATCGATTAACTTTTGTGGCTTTTCAACAGGCTGTCGACCTTATCAATGTACTTTTGCTTGGCGTCATCCGCGGACATGCCCTTGAGCTTGGCCCAGGCGTCGTACTTGGCACGGCCCACCATGTCCATCATCCCCGGGCGCTTGCCACTGACATCACCGGCACTGCCCTGTTTGAAGTGGGCATAGAGGAACAGCAGATCATCATTGCCGGGTTTGCGGTCCAGGGTTTTCACATCTTTTTGGGCTTGTTCAAAACGTGCGGTATCGGTCATGATGCTTCCTGTTGATTGTGATCATTATTGAATATCGCGAGCGCCATTTGTTCGCGATCAGGCTGACAAAATACTGCGCTGTCACAGCTCGCGAATCAAGGAGACTCTGGATACCACCGCAGTCTTTAGGGAAGAAGCGCCATGCAGCGCGTGGCGACAAAGCACGCCAACCACTCCCTTCAGGCCACACGGGATATGCAAAGCATTATTCAGAGATACCGCAACGGAATAATAATCAGGTAACGCCATGCCCGCAGCATCGGAAGCAGCGATCAGCAAAAGTCAGGAGGCCGTTCTGCGCAACGCGCTGGACAGCCTGCTGGTGACATTCGATGGGGATCTGGAAGCCCGGTATCGGCAACATGCTCACAGCCGCGCCAGGGATCTGATCAGCCATTCCGTCTATCTGCTGGGTTTATTGTATCTGGTGGTGGTCGTGCCCGTGATGCTGCTGGTGGATACGGCCGAGATGGTCGCCTGGCGCAATTACGGCGTATACCCCATTGCGGTGGCGCTGGTGGCTCTGTGGTGCAGCACCCGCCTGTCCTGGCTCAAGCCGCATACCGTCCTAGTCCTTTATCTGGCACTCGGCCTTGCCCTCACCGGCACCCTGCTGGGCGCCATCCGTTTCGACGGACTCTTCCCGGGACAGATTTCCGCCTTTGAGACCATCTATATCCTGATTATCGGTTTCTCCATCCTGCGCCTGCCGCCAAGACAGACGCTGACCAGTTGCCTGTGCGCACTCGCCGCGGCGCTACTTCTCGCCCTGTTACGACAACTGCCCCTGCCGCTTCTTTCCATGCTGCTTTATTTCGCCATTCCGTTGCTGATCTGCACGCTCAATGGCTACATTCTGGATATCAGTGCCCGCCGCAATTTCGCCAACAACCTGCTATTGGAAAGTGAGTCCGCCCAGCTGGCCCGCTGGCGCGAACAGGCCGAAAGGGACACCTTGCGCCAACAACAGCTCAACCTCTTTCTCGAACGTATCGCCGGCAACCTGACCCCCGCGCAACTGCTGGAACGGGTGCTCAGCTACCTCATTGAACAAATCGACGCAAAAGCCGGGGCCGCGTACACGCTGGAAAATCAGGAGCTGGTTCGCCTGGCGGCCTGGGGCCTTAATGCCGATGCAGAAGCGCGCCGCCGACTTCCCCGGGATGAAACACTGCTGGGGGCGGCGCTCAATCAGAAGCTGCTGATACAGCAACACAGCGTGCCGGAAGGATATCTGGATCTGGAAGTGGGAGAAGGCAAGCGTCAACCTGCCACTCTGCTGATGTGGCCGATTCACCAGGGCGACGTCGCTCTGGGTATTGTAGAGGTAGCCGGGGCCCGGCCCTTCTCTGCCCCCGAGGAAGCGCTGCTCAACGAGCTACACCGGCCTCTGGCCTTTGCACTGCAATCCGCCCAACGCCGCCAGCATTTCCTCGACCGCATGGGGGAGCGGGACCGCACTGCTCAGGCTTGAGGGCCCTGCCCATGGTTGCGTAACGGCCCGGAAAGCCGATCCGGGCGACGCGGCACGATATCGGCCAACGCCTGAACAATCCGGGCCATATCTTGCTCCAGGTCACCGGTGGGCATAAAGCTGCCGACAATACGGACCTGACGCCGCTGATAACAGAAACCAATCACGACGATGGGGATCTGCATCTGCTCGGCAATCCGGTAAAACCCGGTTTTCCAGCGCTCGGCGCCCTCCCGCGTTCCCTCTGGCGCAAGACCCAGCCAGAAAGGTTTCTCGCGCATCACGGCCGTCGTTTGGTCCACCACATCGTCCGCACTGTCACGATTCACCGGTATGCCACCCAGCCAGACCATCAAGCGGCCCAGCCGCCCCTCGAAAAGGGTGTGTTTGGCCATGAACTTCACATGGACACGCAGGCTCTGTATCGCACTGATACCGATCACACCATCCATGTTGGAGGTATGCGGCGCCACCGCCAGGACCGCGCGCTCCACATTGGGGAGCGTGCCGACGATCCGCCATCCCATGGCAGCAAGGATCACCCGGCCCAGACCGGCCAACAGCCAATGCCCACGGCGTGGCACCTTATCTCCCAGGGTTTTCGCCTTGATCGGCGGCAGTTCTTTTTTCATGCGAATACCGTAAATGTCTGACGGCTCAATGCCACCGCCTTGCCTTCCCCGTCCCAGATCGTTGCCTGGCTCTGGCCATAGCCATCGCTGCTCTGATCCGTCTTTACCCGATACTGCCACAGGGTATCCGCGGGGCGCGACCCGGGATCATCCAGCAACTCCATGGTCCAGGTCAGAGAACTGGCCGGCGCCGGTTTCTTCAACATGGGCAATACCGAGGGCGGCCAGGTATCAACCAGCGCGATCAGGGCCGCCGTGCTCATGGCCTGCGGCGGCGTTCGAAAGCCCATGTAACCACTGAAATCCGGCACCGCACTGCCACTGAAGGGAGGCATGCCGTCCGCATAGCGCATCTGGAAGTGCTGCAGAAAATCCGGTGTCAGACCCGGCATGAAAGGGAGCTCTATACAGCGTTCCGGTGGCGGCATGGCCGGCGCGGCGGCCGGGGGCACAATCACCCCGGATTCCCTGGCAGCCCCCAGGCTGACCAGCATGGCGGCCACGACCTCACCCTCCTGGCGCGCCGACACCATGGCCTGCATCACGGATTTTCCTTCCCGGAACACCTGGCTGTGCAGGCTGATCGGGCCCGGCGCCATCGGGGCAACAAAGGACAGGGAAAAACTGCGCAAGGTCCTGCCCCCGGCCACGGTTTTTTCCAGATGATCAAACAACACGGCCCCCACCAGACCGCCGAACAGGGCACGCCCCTGCCCCCACCCTTCTGGCATCATGCCGCTGCCCTGGCCGTCCACCGTGGCCAGGATCTCGTCAAAATTCATGTCCGTCTCCCGTCAGCGAATGCCTTTAATACCATTGCGTCCCGGCCGGTTAAAGGCATTATCCCGTCATCGCCCAAGCCAGCCGCGACATCCCGCTGAAATTTGTTCAAATAACCGCCAAAAGCGGCGATTTGACCATGCGTCACTGGCCCCTTCCCGGTAGCATAGGCGCCAATTTTTCAGTTTCCCCGGTACGGAGACATCAGCATGACCTGGTTGAAATCACGACGCCTGCACTACCTGCTGGCCATGACGGCATTGTTTTTCAGCCTGATGGTCATTCTGCGGGCGGTTTTCTATTTCGGCTTTTCAGAAATTCCCTCCACCCCGGATGCGGATTCAGGCGCCGTGCTCAGCGCCCTGGGGATCGGGTTGCGCTTCGACCTGCGTCTGGCCCTGTTGATGATGTTGCCGCTTGCCGCGCTGGCCTATCTGCCCCGCTTCAACCTGCTCACCAGCGCAGTGATGCGGGTCCTTGCGCATGCCTACCTGATCGTTGCACTGACCCTGCTCGGCCTCACCTATATTCTCGACTTTGGGCATTATGCCTATCTGGGTGAACGCCTGAACGTTACCGCCCTGCGCTTCCTCCAGGACACCCGGGATTCCACCCTGATGGTCTGGGAAAGCTATCCGGTAATCTGGATTACCCTGGGCCTGATTGGCGGCGTGACAGGCAGTTACTGGCTGGCCCGGATTGCCGAGCGCAAATTGCTGCAGCGGTCAGCCGCCGGTATCTCCGGGCTCCAGGCCACAGCCGGTTTTCTGGTCTGCTTTGCCCTGTTCTTCTTTGCCATTCTTGGCCGGGTCAGCAATATCAATATTCTTAACCCGATTCCATTGCGCTGGAGCGAAGCCTTTGTCTCCGGTGACCGTGCCATTGGCGCCCTGGGCCTGAATCCGGTCCTCTATTTTCGCGATACCCTGCTGATTCCGGTTTCCCCGTTCGACAAGGAAAAGGTCGCCGAGTATTACCCCCTCATGGCGGAGCACCTCGGCATCCCCGAAGATCAGCGCAAGGACCTGAATTTCGAGCGCATGGTGGAGGTGCAAAGCCACAAGCTCGACTATGAGCGTCCGCCCAATGTGGTCTTCATCATGCTGGAATCCCTCGGGGCAAGCCGGGTGAGCAGCTATGGATTGCCCATTGAGAGCACCCCCAACCTGGACAAACTAAGCCGCGATGGCTGGCGGTTCGAAAACTTCTACGTGCCTGTCACCGGCACCGCCAAAACCATCTGGGCCACCTTCACCGGCATCCCCGACGTGGCTCCCACTGAAAGCGCCAGTCGCAACCCCCTGACCAGCCATCAGCGTACCGTGCTGAATGAATTTCCGGACTACCGGAATTTCTATTTCATTGGCGGTAACGCCGGCTGGGCCAACCTGGACGGGCTGGTGCAACAGACCATTGATGACCTCGAACTGCATGAGGAAGGCGACTGGCAATCTCCGGACGTGGATGTCTGGGGGATATCCGATCTGAATCTGTTCCGCGAATCCAACCGGATTCTCGCCGACCTGCCGGATGACCAACCCTTCTTTGCCTTCATCCAGACCGCCGGTAACCACCGCCCCTTTACCATCCCGGAGAATAATGGTGACTTCCAGCCGCGCACGGACCTGTCCGATGAGGAGCTGGCCAAGTTCGGGTTTCGCAGTGCCGCCCAGTTCAATGCCGTACGGCTGCTGGATTACAACGTGGGCGAGTACATGAAATGGGCCCGGGAAAGCGATTACTTTGATAACACCATCTTCGTGTTTTTTGGTGATCACAGTAACCGCATTACCACCCTGCCCCATATGCCGGCCATGGATCAGCTGGGGCTGGAAAGTAACCATGTTCCGCACATCATTTATGCCCCCCGTTATCTGAAACCCAGGGTCATAGAGGAATCCGTCGGCCTGGTAGACGTGTTGCCCACCGTTGCCGGGATGCTGGGGCTCAACTATCGCAACACCACGCTGGGCCGGGATTTCCAGATCCCCGCCCCGGAAGGTGATCGCGCCAATTTCGTGGTGCTGCGAGAGGGACCGAACCCCATCTACGGCATGGTGACGAAAGATTTTCTGGTGCGAATGAATGCGGATGGCAGCAACGCCACCCTGCATGACCTTCACAGCGATACCCCGAAGCAAGACGTGGCCGCAGAGCATCCGGAGGTCTTCGACCGACTTTTCAAGCTGGCTCGCGGGCAATACGAAACCGCGCGCTACATGTTCTATGACAACGTGGACGAGTAACGCTCGCCAGTCTTGTCCGATACAGACAACGCCCTCACACTGAGGGCGTTGTCATTTCAGGGCTGATGATTGTGCAACCACGGGAAAGCATCGATACCGCCATTATCGGCGCCGGCGTTATCGGCCTGGCCATCGCCCGTGCACTTGCGCCCTCAAGATCCGTGGTGCTGCTCGAGCAGGAAAGCCGCTTTGGCGAGCATCTCTCCTCCCGCAACAGCGAAGTTATCCACGCCGGCCTCTATTACCCACCAGATTCCCTGAAAGCCAGCCTGTGTCTGCGCGGTAACGCTCTGCTTTACCGGTACTGCCAGGAACAGAATATTTCCTACCGGCAGTGCAGCAAACTGGTCGTCGCCAATGAACAACAACAGGACGCACTGGAGCGACTGCATCACAACGCGCTGGAAAGCGGCGCCACCGGATTACACCGCTGCAGCCAGAAGTGGCTGCATCAACAGGAGCCCTGGCTCCACACCAACGAAGCCCTGCTCAGCGAACACAGCGGTATCCTCGACAGCCATGCGCTGATGGCGCGACTTGCCGAGCATGCACAGGCGCAGCATGCCCTGCTCTGCTATCGCCACCGGGTGCGCCGGATAGACTGTGAACCTGGATTTTTGCTACTCCATGTGGACAGCGACGACGGCCCTTTCGAATTACAGTGCCGACAACTGATCAATGCCGCTGGGCTGCATGCCGTGCCGCTGCTGAAGCGCTGTGTCGGGTTCCCCGAAGAACGCATCCCCGAACAACGACTGGCCCGGGGCAACTACTTTTCCCTGAGTGGGCGCAGTCCCACCCGCAGGCTGATCTACCCGCTACCAGAGGCAGACGGACTGGGCATTCACCTCACCGTGGACCTGGCCGGCAAGGCCCGCTTCGGCCCGGATGTGGAGTGGATCGAACACAAGGATTACCAGATCAATGCGGCCCGGCTGCCGCACTTCAAAGACGCCATCCGTCACTACTGGCCAGAGCTGAACTCAGACAGGCTTTCCCCCGCCTACGCCGGCATCCGCCCCAAGCTGTTTATTGCAGGAGAACCCTATCGGGATTTTCTGATACAGGGAGAAAAGGAGCACGGCATCACAGGGATGATCAACCTGCTGGGCATCGAATCCCCCGGATTGACCGCAGCACTGGCCATTGCGGAAGACATCGCCAACCACGGTTAAGCTTCACGTAGGGTGCCACTGAGCCTAAGCGAACTGCACCATCCAAACGCCGGATCGGTGCAGTTCGCTTAGGCTCAGTGGCACCCTACGCTCAGCGGAAATTAAGAGCAGCATCAGTGATGTCGCCCCATGACCGCCCCCGCCAGGCGGGTCACCCAGCTAGCCGGCAAAACCCGCACCAAGGCGACCAGGGTTCGGTACAAGGCACCAGGCACCACCACCGCTTTCCCCCTGGCCAGCGCCTTCAGCCCTGCCACTGCCACCTCGTCTGCTGGCATCATGGCTTTTTCCAGATCCGGATCCATCCGCTCACGGGCGATGGACGAAAACTCCGTGCGGGTGCCGCCAGGGCACAATGCTGTCACCACAATGCCAGCAGGCTTGAGTTCTTCATGGAGAGCCCGACTCAGGTGCAGCACACAGGCCTTGCTGGCTGCATACGTGGCCATACCGGGAATGGGGAACCAGGCCGACACAGAAGCGACATTCAGTATCCAGCCCTCTCCGCGCTCGGCCATGGGCGTGGCAAAAAGCTGCGTGAGTGCCAGCAGACTGCGGACGTTCACATCAACCATGCCCAGCTGATCCACCGCCAACAGCGGTTTCTGGAAACCAAAGCCGGCATTGTTGATGAGAATATCCACCTGCCGCCCGGCGGCCTGCGTCTGTGCAAACACCGCTTCGGCTGCTTGCGGATCAGACAGATCAGCCGTAATCACATCAACGGTGACCGATGCCAGCTCCGCGGCAAGGGAATCGAGTCGCTCAGTGCGCCGCGCTACCAGAATCAGATTGCAGCCCACCGCAGCCAGCTGCCTAGCCATTTCCTCACCAATACCGCTGGATGCACCGGTAATCAGCGCCGTTTTACCCTTGAAGATCTGCATGGAGTGCCCCCGATATGCCAAATAGGGTCCGTCATGATGGAAACGCATTATCACTGCTAAAAGTGAGGCAGTTCACCCCTTTCCTGTTTGCCGGACCCTACACTTAACTGACTCGCCCTGCGCCAACCCCGGCGGCAGGAATAGCACCAACCGAGAGAGGCATTATCACCAACACAAGGGAGTAACAACGATGCGCAATGGACTGCCTGCCGCTTTTCTATTTTCTCTTTTACTGATCTCAGCCTGCGCCGTAAAACTGGATGGACTACCCGGTGACCCGGCGCAACTGAAAGCGGAACCCCGTTTATTCTGTCCCGGCGACCCGATCACCGTCAGCTGGGATGCCCGCAATATGCCCCGTGACGAATCGCACTGCAGCGTTTTCGGTGACGCATACAGCACGGCACCAAGCTGTGCCACGGCATCAGAATGCCCCAGTGATGGACGGTGTGTGGACGGCTACTGCTGCCCCTCCGATTTTCCTCCCGGCGTTGCCCAGGTTTGCCCGAATCATGATGGCTGCTATCCCCCCTTTGCGATCACGGTCACCGCTGACACGCTCACCCTGAGCCCACCGGTAAATGGCGAAAACGAGGCCCTGGCGGATTCCCGCACAGTCACTCCCGGAGCCAGTACCCGGTTTACCGCCACGCTGATCACGGATGGCGAGACCTATGACATGTCCGTCGCCACCGAAATGCTGCAACTCTCGCCTCCCAGTACCCGGGATTTCGACTTTCCCTTTGTGTGCAACGGCGCCACACCCGGATGGCAATCCATCGATCTGGATCGGGAGTACGGATGGCGTGAGCGACGCTATGCCAGTGACAGCGTGCAGGTGATAACGGTGACAAATACCTCGGGACATGCGATTCAGCTTCGCACAAGCGATCCTGCCGTCGGGCCGATCACTCTGGGGGCCGGTGAGTCAACCGACGCCTTTAATGGCCGGCCTCGCGGCGAATGGTTCGCCACCCTCTCCCCCACTGATCCCGCCTTTGGGTTGACGCCTCGCTGCGACGCCACCCACATCAGTGACCCCTGGCCGGATCTTCAGGTTAGTGTAAGGCTGGAGTGTACAGAGCCGGAGTCAGACTGATTGAGCGCAATCCCATAACAAAAAACCCGGCACAAGGCCGGGTTTTTTGTTGGTGCTGACTGCAGGCTTTTTACAGCTTGCTGTCCAGCTCCGGTA
>NZ_BDAS01000012.1:0-67814 GCF_001602235.1 Alcanivorax sp. NBRC 102024 | reverse complement strand
GTAGCTTGTAGCTTGTAGCTGTTCTAAACTCGCCCCCCATGCGCGACGATACCCGTGATTACCTGTCCCTGTTTCTCAACGACACGCCCCTGCTGGATGTGCGTGCTCCTGTGGAATTCGCCAAGGGCGCCTTCCCTGGCACCACCAATATCGCCCTGATCAACGACGACGAACGCCACCGGATTGGCATCTGCTACAAGCAGCATGGCCAGCAGGCGGCCATTGATCTGGGTAACCAGCTGGTCAGCGGCGAGGAGCGGGAACGGCGTATGCAGGCCTGGCAACACTGGTGGCAGGCCAACCCGAACGGTTACCTGTATTGCTTTCGTGGCGGGCTGCGCAGCCAGACCACCCAGGCCTGGCTGCGTGAAGCAGGGATCGATGCACCACTGGTCACCGGCGGCTACAAGGCCATGCGCCGCTTCCTGCTGGACGAGCTGGAGGCCTGCATCACCGCGCTGCCCTTTGACATTCTCTGTGGCCGTACCGGCTGCGCCAAGACCCGGGTCATCGAGAGCCAGGCCAACGCCGTGGATCTGGAAGGCCTGGCTCATCATCGTGGCTCCGCCTTCGGGCGACGCCCCGGGGGGCAGCCCACCCAGATCGATTTCGATAATGCCCTGGCCATCGCCATGATCAGGCAACGGGCGCAGACCCCGGCCCGGGTTTTGCTGGAAGACGAAAGCAAGCTGATCGGCCGCTGCCATCTGCCCTTCTCCCTGCAGGACAAGATCCGGACCTGCCCGCGCATCATCATCAATGAGACGCTGGAATCCCGGGTGCAGGTGACTCTGGAAGACTATGTGGTGGGCCCGCTGGAAGAATACCGTCAACATTTCGGCGAGCAGCAAGGCCTGCACTTTCTCGGTGAGGAACTGCTTGCCGCCATGGATCGCATTCGCCGCCGCCTGGGCGGACTGCGTCACCAGCAGTTACGCCAGCTGCTCAGCGAAGCCCTGGCCGTGCAAGCCATCAGCGGCGATACCGATTTGCACCAGGACTGGATCCGTACTCTGCTGCGTGACTACTACGACCCCATGTATGACTACATGCTCTCCCACCGGGAAGGAGATATCGTCTTTGAGGGTAGCCGCGATGAAGTGATGGCATTTCTGGAAGAGCGCCAGACGGCAAACACCTGATACACCAAGCGACTGCTGGAGCTTTGCTCGCAAAGCGAAGAGCTACCCGCCGACATCGCGCCGGGACAATCCCCTTCGCCTTGCAAGCAAGGCTCCAACGAAAGGCGGAGGGGAATTATCTCCCCGGTTTGGCTACGAAATGCCGTTGGAGCTTTGCTCGCAAAGCGAAGGTTACCCGCTGGCATGGCGCCGGAATAACGCCCTTCGCCTTGCGAGCAAGACTCCAACGGGTATTTCTCTTTCCGCAGGGTTGCTGACTGGTATCCAGCCCCCGGCGCTCTATAATCACCTTGTCGTGTCTGGCCGGACCCGCGACAGGATTTCCACATTGTCCGGTAAGCCTCCCTATTGAACGGAGTCAACAATGCGCCTCAAGTTTCTTGCTGCCCTGTGTGCAGCACTGCTGCTTTCTGCCTGTAACGAACCGCAAACCGAGACCTTCACTTTCACCGCCATCCCCGACCAGGATGAATCGCAACTGGAAAAACGCTTCGGCGGGGTTGCCCTTTATCTGGAAGAGCAATTGGGTGTCCCGGTGAAATATGTCCCGGTGAAATCCTATGCGGCAGCGGTCACCGCCTTTCGCAATAACGAAGTACAAATGGCCTGGTTTGGCGGTCTGTCCGGTGTGCAGGCCCGCCGCCTGGTACCCGGCTCCCAGGCCATCGCACAGGGCCTGGAAGATCCGGACTTCAAGTCCTACTTCATCGCCAACGCCAGCACTGGCCTGAGCCCGTCCGAGACGCTCACCGAGGCGTTTGTCGAGCAGCCCTCTTTCACTTTCGGGTCCAAGGGCAGCACGTCCGGACGACTGATGCCGGAGTTCTACCTGCGTGAGACCTTCAACCAGTCTCCGGAACAGCTGTTCGAGAAAGTCGGTTTCTCCGGGGATCACAGCGCCACCATTGCCCTGGTACAAAGCGGCGCCTATGCCACCGGCGCAGTGAACTACAAGGTCTGGGAACGTGAGCGGGAAGAAGGCAAGATCGACACCGACAAGGTCCAGGTTATCTGGGAAACTCCCGGCTATCCGGACTATCACTGGACCGTGCGTGGCGATCTGAACGACAGCTTCGGTGACGGCTTCACCCAGCGAGTCACCGACGCCCTGCTGGCCATTGATGATCCGGTTCTGCTCAATGCCTTCCCCCGGGAAAAGTTCATCCCCGCCAGCAATGACGACTTTGCGCCCATCGAGGAAACCGCCAAAGCCATCGGCCTGCTGGACGCCGAGTAAGTCGCAGGGCATCCCGTTGACCTTTCGTCTTGAAAACGCACGGCTTGGCCATCCCGGCCAGGTCGTGTTTACGTCCCTGTCGCTGACCATTGCCGACGGCGAGAAGGTGGCACTGCTGGGCCCTTCCGGTGCCGGCAAATCCACCTTGCTGGCCGCCCTGCGTCAACGGCAGGAAGTCCGCTGTGCCTGGTGCCCCCAGACCGGCGACCTGGTGCCCATGCTGAGCGTCTTCCACAACCTCTACATGGGCGCCCTGCCCCGCAACCGGACGTTGACCAACCTGCGTAACCTGATCTGGCCCAGTGCCGGGGAAAAGGCCAGCGTGGGCGAACTGGCCCGGGAACTGGGACTGCAGGACAAGCTCTTTACCAGCGTGGACCAGCTATCCGGCGGGCAGGCGCAACGGGTAGCGCTGGGGCGGGCACTCTATACGCAGCGCCCGGTGTTGCTGGCCGACGAACCGGTCTCCAGCCTGGACGAACATCAGGGGCTGGATCTGCTGCAGCGGGCCCTGGCCCGGCACCCGACCGCCGTGGTCGCCCTGCATGACCGCGAGCTGGCTCTGCAATGCTGCGACCGCATCATCGGTCTGGGCGAAGGCAAGATTCTGCTCGACGCCCCGGCCAGCACGCTGAGCCTGAGTGATCTGGACACGCTCTACCAATGAGCCCCAGCTCCCGGCAGCCCGTCAACACCACCGCCGCCCGCTGGCGCCGCGCCAGCTTGTGGCTCGCAGTGGCCGGGTTGATCGCCCTGACGATTGCCGATCTGGAGATCACCCGCTCCTCCCCGGGCAGTGAACTGCTGCGCATGGGCCAGGGCTTTCTGGCACCGGATTTTTTCTCCACCGACCACCTCTGGCGCGCACTGGTCAACACTCTGGCCTTTGCCTGGCAGGGCACGGCCCTGGCGGCCCTGTTCGGCTTTCTTATGGCCATGGCCTGGCACCACCGCTGGGTGCGGGGCCTGGCGGCCAGCATCCGAGCGGTCCACGAACTGTTCTGGGGATTACTGCTGTTGCAGGTAGCCGGTCTGAGTACGGTCACCGGGGTGCTGGCCATCGCCATTCCCTACGCGGGCATCTTCGCCAAGGTCTTCGGCGAATTCCTGGAAGAAGCGGACCCAAGCCCTGCCAATGCCCTGCCCGTCAGCGGACAGCGCCTGAGCGTATTCTTCTATGCCCGCCTGCCGCTGGTCTGGCAGGCCTGCAAGGCTTACGGCGGCTACCGGCTGGAGTGCGGCATCCGCGCTTCCGCCATTCTCGGTTTTATCGGTTTGCCCACCCTGGGCTTCCACCTGGAAACCGCCTTCCGTGAGGGCAACTACGACCAGGGCGCCGCCCTGTTGTACCTGTTCTTTGCCATCATCTTTACCCTGCGCTGGTGGCTGCGCCCGACCCTGATCCCGGTTTACCTGCTGGCCGCCATCGCCTGGGCGCCACCGCTGTTCACCGGCCGGCTCGACACCCTGGTGCGCTTCGTCACGGTGGATCTGGTGCCGGTGCCGCTGCGCCAGGGGGGGGGACTCACGGAACTGTGGCACTGGTTTGCCATGCTCTGGCAACAACAGCTGTGGCCGGGGCTGTGGCAGACTCTGGTGCTGGGTCTCGGCGCCCTGTTGCTCACGGGTCTGCTGTCGCTGCTGTTGTTCCCGCTGATTTCGCCGTTATTCGGCAACCGGGCCAGTCGCACCGCCGGCCATGGCCTGCTGGTGGTCATGCGCACCACCCCGGAATTCTTTCTCGCGTTCTTTTTCCTGATTTTGCTCGGCCCGTCCATGCTGCCCGGCATCCTGGCCCTGGCCCTGCACACCGGCGCCATCGTCGCCCACCTCACTGGCCGCTTCAGCGAGAGCCTGACACTCCGTGCGGACGCCCCCATCGGCATCAACCGCTACGCCTGGGAGGTACTGCCCCGGGTCACCCCCAACCTGCTGGCCTTCCTGCTCTACCGCTGGGAAGTGATCATGCGGGAAACGGCAGTGCTGGGCATTCTTGGCATCCATACCCTCGGTTTCTATATTGATTCCAGCGTGGCGGAATTCCGCTTCGACCGGACCCTGCTGTTGATCCTGGCCACGGTCATGCTCAATCTGGCGGTCGATGCATTGTCGCGGGGGTTGCGAAAGCGGCTACGATTGAAGCCTGGGTTGGGTCTTTGAAACCGACCAAACGCACCCGTTATTTTCAAGGCAGCTTATGAAACTCTACCAAGTTGATGCCTTCACCTCGTCCCTGTTTGCCGGCAACCCGGCGGCGGTGGTACCGCTGGAACGCTGGCCGGACGATGCCCTGCTGCAGAACATCGCCATGGAGAACAACCTGTCGGAGACCGCCTTTCTGGTCCCCGACGAGACCGGCTATTCACTGCGCTGGTTTACGCCCCGTGTGGAAGTGGATCTGTGCGGCCATGCCACCCTGGCCGCCGCCTGGGTGGTGTTCAATGCGCTGGGGTTTCCCGGTGAACGGATTCGTTTCAACACCGCATCCGGGGCGCTTTATGTGCATCGTAGCGGTCAGACCCTGAGTCTGGATTTTCCTGCCCGGCCCGGGCTCCCGGTCAGCCATCGTGACCCCTTCGAACAGGCACTGGGCATGTCGCTCAAGGACGTGCTGCAAGCCCGTGACACCCTGGTAGTGCTGGACAGCGCCGATCAGGTTCGCCACTTTCAGCCGGATTTCACCGCCATCGGCAAGCTGGATACCTTTGCGATCATGATCACCGCCCCCGGCGATGACTGCGATTTTGTCAGCCGTTTTTTTGCGCCGGCCAAGGGCGTGCCGGAAGATCCCGTCACCGGTTCCGCCCACTGCACTCTGGTGCCCTACTGGGCCGAGCGACTGGGCAAATCCACCCTGCATGCCCGCCAGCTTTCCGCCCGCGGTGGTGAGTTGTTCTGCTCCCTGAAAGGAGATCGGGTTACCCTTAGTGGCCAGGCCCGCTGCTTTCTAAAAGGCGACATTCTGCTGTGATCACTCCCTCGGCTAACCACGACCTGGTATTGATTGGCGGCGGCCACAGCCATGCCCTGGCCCTGCGCATGCTGGCGATGAAACCGCTCCCCGGTGTGCGAATCACCCTGGTCTCGCCGGACGCCCTCAGTGCCTACTCTGGCATGTTGCCCGGTCTGATCGCCGGCCACTACCGCCTCACGGATACCCATGTGGACCTGTACCGGCTGTGTATCGCCACCGGCACCCGCTTTATCCGCGCCGCGGTGACAAGGATCTGCAGCGCCGAACGTCGCCTCACGCTGGAGGATGGCAGCACCCTGGAATACGACTGGCTGAGCCTGGATGTGGGCGCCACTCCGGACCTGCAGCCGGTAGGCGGTGGCCACCCGGATATCGTGCCGGTGAAACCGGTGGCCAGCTTCCATCAGCGATGGCAACAGTGGCGCGACAAGGACAGTCCACTGGCGGTGGTGGGCGCCGGGGCCGGGGGAACCGAAATGGTCCTGGCCATTGCCGAGCATCAACGCCGAGAGGGCCTCAGCGCGCCCCTGTCACTGATCAGCGGCGGCATCCTGCTACCCGGCTACCCGGAGCCGGTGCGGCGACGCATGCGCAGCTATCTGGATGACTACGGCATCCGGGTGCGCGAACACACCCGGGTGGAAAAACAGCATGACCGCCTCTTCGCCAACGATGCCCCGCTGGACGCCTCCCGGGTGCTCTGGTGCACCGGCGTACGTGGCACCCCGGTTATCGCCAACAGCGATCTGGAGTGTGACGATCAGGGCTTTGTGCGAGTACACGCCACGCTGCAGAGTCGGAGCGATTCGCGCGTATTTGCCGCCGGGGATTGCGCGGCTTTTCCCGACAGCCTGCCCAAGGCCGGCGTCTATGCGGTCCGCCAGGCCAAGGTATTGGCCCATAACCTGAGCGCTGCCATCGCCGGGCAACCCTTGCAACATTACCGGCCGCAAAAACACTTTCTTTCGCTGCTCTCCGCCGGCGGCAAACAGGCGGTGGCCAGCCGTGGTGGTGCCCTGTTTGCATCCGGGGGCTGGGTATGGCGCTGGAAAGACCGGATCGACCGGGCCTTCATGGACAAGTTCGACCGTCAGCTGCCCGCCATGGCACCCGCCCCCGCAGACCCGGATACACGGCACTGTGCCGGCTGTGGCGCCAAGGTAGGCAGCGACGCCTTGCAGGATGCCTTGCGGGATTTGCAGCCACATGTCCGTGACGACATTGAGGCCGGTGTGGATACCGCCGATGATGCGGCGATCATTCAGTGGGCTGATAACAAACGTCTGGTACAGAGTCTGGATTTCTTTCCGGCCTTTATCGACGAGCCGTTCCTGTTTGGCCGGGTGGCGGCCTTACACAGCCTTAGCGACCTGTATGCCATGAACGCCACACCCCACTCTGCGCTGGCCAACGTAACCCTACCCTGGCACCACCCGAAACTGCAGGGACGGGATTTGCAACGCCTGATGGCCGGTGCGGTGCAAGAACTGAACGCCGCCGGCTGCACCCTGGTGGGCGGCCACACCATTGAAGGGCCGCAAATGGCTGCGGGCTTTACGGTGAATGGTCTGGGGGACCCGCAACAACTCTGGCACAAGGGCGGCGCTCGGCCCGGAGATCGCCTGTTGCTGACCAAGCCCCTGGGTAGCGGGGTACACCTGGCCGCCATGATGCAGACAGGTAAACTGCACGGCCCCTGGCTGGATACCACCCTGACGCATCTTCTGGTCAGCAACCGCCTCGCCCAACAAGCCATGCAGGACCTGCCCGTGCATGCCTGCACCGATATCACCGGCTTCGGCCTGCTCGGACATCTCCATGAAATTTGTCAGCAAAGCGATGTGGCCATGGTGATTGATACCGATAAGGTGTCTCTGCTGCCCGGCACCCTGTCGCTGATCGAAAACGGCGTGACAAGCACCCTCAACGACGCCAACCGGCAAGTGCTGATGCATTGCCATGCGCAGCATATTGCAGACGCAATGCTCACCGCTCTGTGCGACCCGCAAACCGCCGGCGGCCTGCTTTTCAGCATTCCCGAAACCGACCTGGAACACGCTCTGGCGCGTTTTCGTGAAGCCCGCGTCAAGGTGATGGAAATTGGTAAAGTCCTTGTAAAAAATGATGCGTTTTCGGCAGCTATCCTGCTTCGTTAGCGTCAGACTGTTACGGTAAATGAGTCCATGGCGGTTCATTGCAGGCGCCCTCGACCCAGTATTCCTGCACTGAGCTTGCCCCTCAAACTGGCTGAATGGAGAGTGATCATGACCAAGCGTATTACCGGTATTCTGAGTGCAGCACTATTACTTTTCATGCAGGTGCTGATCGTCCCCGCCGCCCAGGCCGCCATGATCGGTAACGACACGGTCATTCAACAACAGGACCGCGCGGCCATGAAAGCCCAGGTAATGGAGCTGATGGATCATCAGGTTGCCGCCAAGGCACTGGGTGACTACGGCGTCAGCAAGGATCAGGTCAGCCAGCGTCTCGACCGGCTCACCGATCAGGAACTGCAGCAGCTGGCCCAGAAAGCGGAAGAGTTGCCCGCGGGTCAGGGCGTGGTGGGTGTGATCCTCGCCATCATCCTGATTCTGATTCTGCTCGATCTGCTGGGCGCCACTAACGTGTTTCCGGCCATTAATCCCATCAACTGATCCATGACTGTCCGTTTCGGCGAGGGGCCTGTGGCTCCTCGCCCTCCCCGCCCCGCCCTTGCCAACCCTGCCAGCCTGACGGGCCTCCTCAGCCTGCTGGTTTTGTTCTTACTGAGTGGATGCCAAAGTTTTCCACCTCCAGAGAGTGCCCAGGTAGACACGGAGCAGGAGCTGGTGGTGCCCTTCGTTCCCCAGGAAAAATACCAATGCGGTCCCGCGGCCCTAGCCATGATGCTGCAATGGGCCGGCAAGCCGGTGACGGCAGACAGTCTGGTGGACGAAGTGTGGCTCCCGGAGCGGGAAGGCAGCCTGGGAATCGAATTGCGTGCTGCCGCGCGCAGTCGCGGCTTGATGGCATACCCGGTAGAAAACAGCCAGGCGCTGTTTACGGAACTGCAGGCAGGCCGCCCGGTACTGGTGCTACAGAACCTGGCGCTACGCCGCTGGCCCCAGTGGCATTTCGCCGTGGTCACCGGCTATCGGGACCAGGGCAACACCATGGTGTTGCACAGCGGCACCGATGCCGGCAAGACCACCCACTGGAACCGCTTTATCCGGACCTGGGCCCGCGCGGATCAGTGGGGCTTTACCCTGGTTGAGCCCGGTCAGCTGCCTGCCAGTGCGGAACCGGACACCCTGTTCCGGGCCATTTCCGCCCTGCCCGATGGCGATGCCTTCTGGCCCGCCGCCGTGGCGGCGTTCCCGGACAGTGGCAAACTCTGGTTCGGACACGGCAACAGCCTGTGGAAACAGGGACAGCAGCACAAGGCGCTGGATGCCTTTCGCACCGCCACCGAGAAAGCGCCGGACTTTGCCGCCGCCTGGAACAATCGCGCCTACGCGGAACAGGCCCTGGGCAATAAAAAAAGCGCCAACGACAGCATCTGCCGCGCCCATGCATTGGCGCCCGGGGATCAGACCATCCGCGACAGTGTGGCTGAGCTAACCGGTCAGTCCTGTTCTTCTTCTGCGGACGCCCCGTCGGCGGCAGGCTGTTGCGCCGCTAACTGATTACGCTGCTCGCGCAGTTTTGCCAGCTTGGCCTCCCCTTCTGCCAGTTGCAGCTCGCTGATACCTTCGGCGCGGCCTTTGGCAATCATCGCTTCCAGTTTCGGGATACGCTGATCAACGGCTCTGGCGAACGAGGCATACACGTTCTGTTTCTGGCGCTGCTCGTACTGTTGATACAGCGCCGGATCGGCCAGCTCGGCCGCACTGGGAGGCTCACGCAAATCCGTACGCGGAGCCAGCGGCGGTGTACGCGGATCGCCATGGCGCATGCTTTCACGCAAGGCCGTCACCGCTTGTGGCGAAGGCATCGGCCCGGCAGCGGCATGGTCAACCTGGGAGGCCCGGGATGGCCGCTGCCGTTCCGCCAGGGTGTCAATCATGGGCAACGCCGTGGCCGCTTTTTCCTGCTCTTTCTGCACCGGGACCTCCACCGCCGTGCTGTCATTGGTCACCTCCGGTAGCGGCGCCTGTGCTGTGTTCGGTAACCACCGGGCCATCACCAGGGCCACCGCGCCCAGCAACAGGGCGATGAGCAGCGCTTTCATCACAGCACCGCCGGATTGATTCGCAGTGATGCCTGCTCGGTGACTTCCGCCAGCAGGCTCTGGAAGCGTTGTTGCAACAGCTCCTGAGCCACCGCCCGACCCGCACGGTAGCGCACTGATTCGCTATCCAGGCTCTGGTAGCCAGTGACTTTTTCTTCCACCAGAAACAGTTCCCAGTAGGGGGCCCCATCGGCCCCAGGACTGCGAAACGGGGGGGACACTGCGCCCTCAGGCTGCACAAACGCCAGTGCCCGGGTCCAGTGATCCTGCCGGGATTGCCGATCAATCCAGCCCAGATCGCCGCCCTGTTCCCGGTCCGGTGTCACGGAGTAATCCGCAACTGCCTGGTCAAACGACAAGCCATCCTGGATCAACGCATACACCCGATCTGCCTGCTGCTGACTACCCACTCGCAGATGCCGTGCACGCACCCGCTCCACACGGATGAATTGTTCCCTGTTCGCCGCGTAGTAATCGGCGATCTGCCCATCGCTCACCTGGGCTGCCAGCTCCCGCAGTTGCGGGTTGTCGTCATGGATGTCCTGCATCAGTCCCATGTCATGCATCAGACTCTCGCGCTGAAGGGCATCATCGATGCTGCGATCCACCGCGGCGATGGCCGCAGAGGACAGGCCGGCCTGTTGCTCAAACCAGTAAAACACGTAGGCCATGGTCAGCTGTTGTTTCACCGCTTCACGCATAAAATCCAGGTTGAGGTTATGCATCTGCACCTTTAACTGGATGTTCTGCCGGCGGTACAGATCCCACAGGGTCAGGGTCTGTTCCGGCTGGTCGTCAGCAAAGCGATAGCGGGCCAGCACATAGTTACTGGCCGCTTGCTGCTGATCGTCAGTCATGGTGCTGTAAAGCGCCTGCTCCAGGGTCAGCATGGGCGCCAACGCCTCAGGGGAGAGAGCCAGCGGCGCGGTCAGGCTATCCAGGCTGTTGCCCATCCCATCCTCGTTAACCGCTTTGCGCAGGGCATCGGCATAGGCGGTACGAATCAGTTTGAAGCGCTGTTGTTCATGGCGGGTGACAGGGTCATAACCCACCCGCTCGGGATGGGCATGATGGTCATCCCGGGCGTTGGCCATCGCCGCCAGAAGACGGTTTTCCACCAGTCCCTTGAGCACTCGCTCCCGGCTGATCTCCGGCTCGCTGCGCCGGGCCGCTGCCACGAACACATTCAGCGTGGCGGAGGGAATCACATCACCATCCACCCGGGCAGCCACGGTGTCGGGCAAGGGTCCCCACTGCTGCCAGCCTGCATAGCCGCCCACGGCGACAACCGCCAACACAATGGCCAACATCCATCGGTGCATTGCCATGGAAGTTTTCCTCTAATTTTTCTTATTGCGCGTTCATTAGCCGTAGGGTGCACTGAGCCTAAGCGAACTGCACCGATCTGGCGTTTGGATGGTGCAGTTCGCTTAGGCTCAGTGCACCCTACGGAAAAACACCGGCCCGGTTACGAGCCGGTTCGCGGCATCACGGGTTTACCTGATGGGCCGCGTGGTTCAGCAGATGCACCACCATGGCGATGGCATTGGGAATCACCGTCTGCGCCACCTGCACGCGATCGGAATGGTCGGTGCTGGACAGCACGATACCGCCGTTGCCATAAGCCAAGGCGCCCCCCTCGGTGAGCAGTGGGCGGATATCCGTACCCGTGGGAGACAGCGGCGTAAAATTCTGCAGGGCCTGATCCACCAGGGCGGTGTCATTCAGGTTTTCGCTGTCGTAATAATCCGCCACCCAGGATTCCCAGCCGCTATGGTTCAGGGCCGAGGTGGTCCACACATGGTGGGGCTGCAACAGATCGGTGGTGTGCAATACAAAGCCCAGGGTCTGGGCGGTGGGCTGGCTGAGAAACTGGCTGTACCAGTACTGGCCCAGGTTATCGATGGGCTGGAACGGCATTTCCTCGAAGTCATCGTACATGGACTTGCTGGAATAGCTGCCCTGGCGATAGTTGGCTTCGGTAATCCCGTAGGTGTTGTACTGCGAATCATCCGACCACCACCAGCCACTCATTCCACCGGAACCATCATCCAGGTAATCACCATACAGCCAGGACGCGGCCAGGTTATCGATATCGCCCCAGACCGTGAGCAGGTCATAGTTATAGCCGCCCAGATCATTACCGTGCACGTCGGAACTGCGGGTGTGATTCTGGAAGTGCCAGTAGGAGGTATAGTTCACCAGTGAAGCACCGGCGTTGAATACCGGGGCGTAAACGCAATCACCGGTGACCGCGCCACACAGATAGGTGTCCTGGAAGTCATCCACATCGTAGGCACCCTGGCCAATCACCTCGGCAAACTGCTCCATGGTATAGCCTGCAGCATTGACCCAGGCCTTGAGGCGGTTGTACTCGGTATTGCCCGGGTGGTTTTTCATGTATTCCACCGCATCAATGGCAATGCGCTTGTGGGTAATCTGCTGAAACGCCTGGGCAGGCGCAGAGATAACAACGGCAGCCAGCAGGCCGCAGAGTGCGAGCTTGTTCATGGGTCCCCTCCCAATGCTTATGAAGTTTGTTGTGTTTATTGATCAAACAATAAACACACTGGCCCTGACACCCTAGGACGTAGCCGGACAAAAAATGGACATTTTCTGCCACGAGGGTTCACGGGTTGCCAGCGCGGCCTTCAGCCTGCGATGAAGAGATGACGGGAGGGTGTCATCATGAATCTGGGGTGCGCAGGGCCCGATTCAGGATACACTCGCTACCCCATGGGACCGGTGAGACAACGGCTGCGTGGCCTGCAACGCCTTGCTAAGCTTGTTCTCAGCCCGAGAAAATCCGTCTTGGATCACATGTATTGCCCTCCCGGACCCATTACACTCGGCAACACATGGTCAACACTCTTTGATTGCCCGTCACAGCCCTTGGAGCCTTCAGGTTATGGATCGACGTCTGGCCCTTATTCTGCTCATTTTACTGCCTGCCCTTGCCCAGGCTCAGATCGGGGGTTTTTCCCTGCCCGGCGTCGGCGATCTGGAAAAGCAGATCACCGAAAGCGCCGAAAACAGTGCTGACGGCACCAACACCGACAAGAAACTTCTCGAGCGCACCCTGGAATTGCGCCGGGAAGTGGACAGCAATCAACAAACCATCAAGGATCTGGAAACCTTCGCTCGCCAGGCTTCCACACAGCGGGCCCGACTGAACGCCGAACTGGCCGAGGCTCGCCAGCAACAGGACAAGGACTGGTCCGCACAATACCAGGACCTGTCCCTGCAGGCCCTGGTGGAAAAACTGACCAGCCGGCTGGATGCACTGGAAAAAAATCAGAGTCGGCTGGCGGAAGTGAACAGCGAACTGACCCGGACCCAGACCCTGCCCGAGCAGGCCCAGAATGTGATCAGCAAAGCCATGGAGCGTATGGATACCATCCGCTCCCGGCTGAATGAGGGCACCGACGAGAACGGCGAGCCTCTCAGTGAAAAACAGGAGCAGGGGCTCAATATCGAGCTGCGTGCCCTGGAAACCCGCATTGAGCGCTTCAATCAGGAACTGTCCGTGGTCGACAAGAAACAGGATGTCGCCCGTCTGGAACAGCAGCTGTTGCGTACCGAGCAAGCCACCCTGGAAGCCCAACTGGATGCCGTACAGCCCCTGATCCAGCAACGCCGCATCAATCAGCTGCAGGACATGGCCAATGCGCCGGAATCGTCCCTGCCGGAAAGCGTACTGGACAACAAGCGCATCAAGGCTGCCATCGCCGAAAACCAGGCCCTTCGCGAACAGCTTGCCACCACCAGCCAGGCGGTGAACGGCCTGCTACGTGGCGCCATCGACACCAAAACCCAGCTCGACAAGGCCCGCGCCCTGTCCAGCACCGTCAACGACCAGATCCGCCTGCTGGACGGTAGCCTGCTGTTGTCACGAGTGTTGTACCAGCAACAGAAGCGTCTGCCACAAAGTCAGCCGGACATGGACCTGCAGAAAAACATTTCGGATGCCCGTCTGGAGCAATTCGAACTGGAGCAGAAGATCCAGTCCCTGGATAACTCCCCCTTGCCGGAACAGGAAAAACTCAAGGGCGAACTTACCGCGGATATGGAGCGCGCCTTTTCCATCCTGCATCGGGAACGTCGGGAACTGTACGACCAGCTCAACCAGGAACTGGGCCGCCAACTGGCCATCCTCACCCGAACCCAGTTGAACCAGGAGCAGCTGAACAAGGTGTCCCGCAGACTGCACAAGATCATCTCCGAGCAAACCTTCTGGATGCCCAGCACCCAGCCGATCAGCCTGGAGTGGCTGGGCAAACTGCCCGGCCACATTACCCAGCAACTGCAGGACATACCCTGGAAAGATCTCTGGCAAGGCAGCCGGGAGCTGGTGACCGGGAAGTGGGGCTGGCTGATTCTGGCCCTGATCCCCGCGGTGACCCTGATACTGCTGCGACCACGACTGAAAAAGCGTATCGACACCATGAACCAGGATGTGGGTTTCCTGCGCCGGGACAGCCAGCTGCATACGCCATTAAGCCTGTTCTATACCGTGCTGCTATCCTCGCCGGCGCCTATCGCGTTGGCGATTATCGCCGCTGGCCTGTGGCGCCAGCCCAGCATCATCACCAGTGTACTGGGCGCCGCCTTTGCCCAGCTTGCCTTGCTCTGGCTGGTATTCGAAATGCTCTACCGGCTGCTGAAAAGTGGCGGTATCGCCCAGCGTCATTTCCGCTGGGACAACGAGCATAATCAGCATATGCGCCGCCGCCTGGCCCTGACCGGCCTGGCCATTATTCCCATGACTTTCATCATCGCCTTTGGCGACCAATGGCCCGCCCAGCTCAGCAACGATCGCCTGGGACTGGTCATCATGGTAGCCAGCCTGATCGTGGTGATGATCAGCTTGCCCTCAGTGGCACAGAGTTACCCGGGCCGGCATTACAGCCGTACCATGAAGGGCCTGTCCACCGGACTCTGCGCCGCCGCGCCCCTGATCCTCACGGTGCTGATCGGCATCGGCTATTACTACACTTCCGTTCGCCTGGCCGGGCACATGATCTACAGCCTCTACCTGGTGGTCCTGTGGATTCTGCTGGATGCTGTCGCCGTGCGGGGGCTCGCCGTTGCCGCCCAGCGACTGGCCTACCGCCGTGCGGTGGCCCAGCGGGAAGCCGACCAGAAGGGCTCGGACACCTCCTCAGCTGCCTCGGAAGCGGTGGAAGTCGAAGAACCGCAGCTGGACCTGAAACAGGTGAACCAGCAGTCCCTGCGCCTGATCCGCCTGGCACTGATTGCCGGTATCGCAGTGCTGGTTTACTGGGTATGGGCCGATGTCTTCCATGCCTTCTCCTACACCGAAAACATCGTGCTCTGGGAAACCGCCGATGCCGCCGGCCAGGCCGGCAGCACCTCGCCCATCAGCCTGGGCGATGTGATGACCGCCTTGATCATTGGTGCGGTCACCTTCCTGCTGGCCAGCAACCTGCCCGGCCTGCTGGAAGTACTGGTGCTGTCACGGATGGACCTGCGCCAGGGCACCAGCTACGCCACCACGACCCTGCTCTCCTACGTAATCGTGGGCGGCGGCATCATCATCACGTTCGGCGCCCTGGGCCTGAGCTGGGACAAGATGCAGTGGCTGGTTGCGGCCCTGGGGGTGGGCCTGGGCTTTGGCCTGCAGGAAATCTTTGCCAACTTTATCTCCGGCATCATCCTGCTGTTCGAGCGCCCCATCCGTATTGGCGACGTGATCACCATCAACAACCTGGACGGCACCGTCAGTCGCATCCGCATCCGCGCCACCACCCTGATTGACTTCGACCGCAAGGAAATCCTGGTGCCCAACAAGGTATTCGTCACCGAGCGACTGATCAACTGGTCCCTGTCCGACACCGTCACCCGCATCATCATCAAGGTGGGCTTCGCCTACGGCTCCGACCTGCAGAAATGCCGCGACGTTCTCATGCAGGCCGCCCGGGAAAACAAACGGGTGCTACGAGACCCGGAACCGGTGGTGTTCTTCCTCAGCTTCGGTGCCAGCACCCTGGACCACGAACTGCGCGTCCACGTGAATGACATCGGCGACCGCCTGGCCGCCACCGACGAACTCAACCGCCATATCGATGCCCTGTGCAAGGAACACAACATTGAAATCGCCTTCAGCCAGCTGGATATCCATATCCGCAATGGTGATGGCGACAAGCTGTGTATTGAGGGGAAAAAGAAGCAAAAGTCTGTACCGCAAGACGATAAGGGCCAGGCACCCAAAGCCAACGACGGCGAGCATAACGAAAGTAACGACCCTCGCTGAACCCACAGGGCGGAAATACCCAACCGGGTATTTCCGCCCTGTGGCGCCCCCTCCAGCAGTCACGAGAACAAAATAATTACTTCCAGCCCTGCTGCCAGCTCGACGCCTCCCTGAGCTGTTTCCAATCAATTGCTTCTGAACGGTTTGATATCACCGCCTCTATCAGGCAGTGAACAACCTCACCCTCTTCATCGAATTCGACCTCAGTCACCAGAAAATGCTTTTCTTTCTTTACTGGCTTGACCGCAGTCCACTTGCTGTGAAGCAACTTTTTGGGATTGATTTTATTCATTGCTACTCTTCAATTGACATCAACGCCTCAATAACCGGCGCTAGGAACGAGCGTCCTGCGCCGAAGGCGCGAAGTTGATTGGCTTGTTAGGAGCCGCTCGCAAACTTTCCACCTATAGATGTTAGGTATGCCGTAGCAATTATTGCGCCATCAGCCAGGCAAATTAGACTGGATATTGTTGACTCATACGGCGACAGCACCTGCACCCCGTGAAATAGGTTTAGCGCGAGGGAAAAAATATAGAACGCAACGAAACCTAACCGCGCAAAGCGATTGTAGAAAAAAAGCCCCACTGATAATGCCAACCAAATAGTCAAAGCCCCCCAATAGGCAATTTCATTACCTGATATTTCACCACCTAATCCATTTTTATCCAGAAGATACAGTTGCTCGTTTGATAACCACATGTAATCAATATACGGCATACCCCAAAAAAGAATGCTTAGAAGGGCTGCCAAGACTACTAAAAACCGGAATATGGATTCCATTCACTTACTCCTAACGCCTGGCGCAGCAGGAAAATTGGAGTGACGGAGGAGCGGAGATTTGGTCTGCCTGCCGCCACTTGTTATGTTCTCAGTCTTGCACCACAGCCAGAACAGCTTTTCCCTATCCAGCTTTTGATGACTATAGGAAACTTTCTAAATTCGATAATGGAGTATAGACCCCGGCCACAGCTCGGACACCTTGGTGAAACTAGCCTGAGCAGGAGCAACAACCCAAAACTCATTACACAGAAGAAATGAAAATGAGGCGCAGAACTCCAATTTAACTTACTGGAGAAAAATCCAAAAAGTCCAGACGCTACAATCAAATAGCCTATGAGCAAGACCCAATACAGTCCTACCCTCCTGTCGAGGCGCTTGAATTCATCAGTGCAATCTTTACTCATAAGCGAACATAACGCCCAGCTAAGCGAGCGCAGCTTTGCTGCGTCCGCTTGAGCTGCTTGTTAGCTTTATTTTGCCATTGCCGCTTTTGCTTGAACTTGCTTGGTTTCTTCTTTCGCTATTTCTAGCTGCTTTTCAAGCAAATCTTTTGTTGCAGTAATTATGTTGTTAAATTCTTTTTGATACTCAGATTTTGGGATGTACTCATTAATTGCGGCTTCACAAAGCCGGTATGTCATTGCATGAGCAAACTGTAAAATACTCGATACTTCATAGAGTTTTGCTAGCGACTCAGTATTTTTAACATCGAGTTTAACCTTACCGTCTGTAACTTTACCCGCATCACCTGATAGCTCAGTATTTACTGTGAGGTCGTTTAAAGCTGTTGCTGGGCCTGGAGCCTCTAGGCAGCGCTTTAATGGGTCATTCTGCCCATCTCCATATTGAACTACAAAATTTCTTTGAGTATTGCTCGTAACAGCTAATCCAGCAGCTTTGTCATATTCGATGTGCGACGCACAACCAAACATAGATAATAACGCTGGCAAAGCTAAGATGGATTTTTTCATATCACTCTCCTTGATGGTAGTTTAAAGCTAACGCTGCCAGCAGGCGCGCCGTATTTTGGCGTCGACCTGCCTGGTCTGGTTATGTGACAGCTTCAGCTTCAACATTAGCAATCCTTTATCTAGAAGCTGATAGACCTATAATTTCACCGATGACCCAGCCAAACACAATACATGCAGCTATACCCTCTTCGGGAAACCCGAAAAGAAGACCTAGCAAGCCACCAGCCAAACAGCCAACTCCCCCACCAATTAGAAAAGCCTTTTTATGCACAGACCCTTCCTATACTTACGCACACGAAACCAAACACCAATCCACATAACGCTGCCAGCAGCGGCCGAGTGAAACGAGGTCCAGCCCCGCAGGGGCGATGCTGCCTGGCCTTGTTATAAGATTTTGGGACAGCATTAATGACCGCCTGTATGTTTCTTGCTGCTCTTGCTTGTTACCCAAAGATATATGAGCAGTCCAAGGCTTACCAACAAGCATGCAGAAGAAATTTTGAACATGAGCTGTATGCCCGTATTGGGGCAGCCCCACATACAGGTAGACATTAGCCCGACTACCGAAATAGCAAGAATAAATATGTTCGCTACAACTGCTAAAAAATATCTCATGGGTAAACGAGCTTATAACAGCGTATTCAATTGCAGATGCGATATATCACTTTGCAATATATCCCCAGCCCCTGCTTTCCCTGAATCTACCCGAACTCGCCTGCCAATCAATGCCTTAACCGCGATCCAGGAACCATTCTCAACTGACTTTTCTTGCACTTGCGTGTTGAACGGGAAATTGAGTGCCGACTTTTCTTGCATCCCAAAATCTGAAAATTCACTTTATCTCAGCAACTTACCAATATCTGTAAGCCATATCCTACATTTTCAACTTGCGTGCGGGTGAAAATCGGGGCGCCAGGTCGTCTGGTGCTTCGGGTACAGGCGGCACGGCAAATCACTGATCGCCTTCCCCGGCCACCTATGGCGTGTCATAGGCCCTCGCTTTGCGAGCAAAGCGCCAACGAGGGGGTTACAATCGTCGGCTGCGTCATCTTAACCAGGAGTCCTATGCGAACTTTCGTCCTCCGTGCCCGCGCCGCGCCCACCAACAGCCAGACCCTGATGGATAATGTGGGTGGCGATGCCCATAGCGAGATCCTCGCCCATACCCTGATGAATGCGATCTTCGTGGCACAGTCGCACCGGCCGGATGTGGTGGTGCACCTGGTGCTGGAAAGCACCCAGGATTACTCCCGCACCATTACCTTTGTGGCGGCTGAAATGCGCGATATTGGTGGCTTTCATGAGCAGGCGCTGCTGGCCAAGGTGACACGGGCACTGGATGCTTCTGCCGGCATGGGCAAGGAGCAGATGAAGGCGGTGGAAAGCGGCATTACCGTGCGCACACTGAGCTTTGAGAAGCTGGTGAAGGCCCTGGCCGAGGACGGGCATCAGCTGTACATGATGGACCCCAAGGGCGAGAGTATTCGGGAGCTGGCCTTTGCGGAAAAGCCCTGCTTCCTGCTTACCGATCACATCCCCATGCCGAAGAAGAGTTTTAACAGCTTGAAGCGGCTGGGAACGGAGAAGATCAGCCTGGGGCCAACCATGCTGTTTGCGTCCCAGTGTGTTGTGTTGATCAATAATGAGCTGGATTTGGCGGGGGTGTAGAAGGAACGGTGGCCCACGATGTAGGAGCACCTCTTGAGGTGCGAACCTTGCGAAGCAAGACGCTTCATTGCAGAGAAGCCCCCCTACAGAGGGCGGAGTATTCATTTCGAAGAACCGGGAGGCCACGGCCAACGCCGTTTCCTCGCTTGGGCTCGGATTCGCGCCTCGAGAGGCGCTCCTACGGTGGCTTCGTTTTTAGCTTTCCAGCCAGACCTCTCTGGCCCACTGCCAGATAGAGCTCCATTCCTCATCCTCGTTGACGCCCTCGCCCGGTACCCAGAAAACGATCTGGCCGTCCTGGGCGATGGCATAAAGGCCGTCCTCGGCCTGGCACACCGGAATTAGGGAACGGGGCATGCCCTGGTCCCAGGCCTGGGCGGCCAGTTCCGGGAGGAAGTTGTGGGCATACTCGTCGGTGACGGTGGCCGGTTCCAGGCTGCCGCAAAGAATGTCGCCGGTTGTGAGCAGGAATTCCTTGTACTCCCCCGGCAGCGGAATCAGCAGTTGCTCCTCGATTTCCACCAGCCGGTCTTCGTCCGGCAGTTCCAGGGCTACCAGAGAGCCCTGGTGGCGTTCGCGCAGCAGGTCGATCAGGTCATCCATTTACAGCGTTCCGGTTGGCATATTCGTTAACCATATCCTGTAGGAGCCATGCAAGCATAGCTCCAACGATACAATGTTATTCCTGGCGGTGATCCCGACGGAACGGGAACAGGAACTGGTCGACCACGCCTTCCGGCACCCGGGTGCTGGCCCGGGTGCCGTATTCGGCCGCCAGGCGGTTGGGCATGATCAGGGTGCCGAACAGTTTATCGTAGATGGGCAGAAAGGCGGCGTAATTTTTGTCCACGGCCTCGTCTTCCGAGGAGTGATGCCAGTGATGGAATTCCGGGGTGGCGATGAGCCAGCGGATACCCGGAAACCGGAAGCGCACATTGGCGTGGATAAAGATGGCATGGAAGGACACGAACACCAGGTAGGCATACACCGCTGACGGCGAGAAGCCGAGGATGAAGATGGGCAGGTAGCCGACAAAGCGGTTGGCGATGATTTCCACCACATGCAGGCGCGAGGAGGCCAACCAGTCCATCTGGGTGGTGGAGTGATGCACGGCGTGGAATTTCCACAGCCACGGCACTTCGTGGAAGGCCCGGTGAATCCAGTAGCTGCCCAGGTCAATAACGATAAGAATCTGGATGAACTGCAGCCACAGGGGCTGACTGGCGATGGCCTGCTGGAAGCCGATATCCACCTTGTCGTGGAGCACCACCTGGATGGGAATGATGGTGAAGAAGCTGATCAGCTGCAGGCCCACATGGCTGAACAGGAAATACTTGATGTCCGTGACCCAGCCGCCGCGCAGGGTTTTCTGGTCCGGGTCTTTGGGGAAGGCTCGCTCAAGCGGGATAAACACCAGGGCCAGCACCAGCAGGGTGAGGATGAAATAGTCCAGCCCGGCGTAAAGACTGCGGCCATCCACCGGGGGCACATCCAGGCGCCCGGAACCGATCAGCGCGGCCATGCAGGCCAGCACCATGCCGATGATCCCGTAGCGCTTCTCCTGGTGACGGAAAACACTGAAGAAGCCGCAGACAAAGCCGATCCCGATGCCGATAAAAAGGGCAATGCGCAGCACCTCCGCGTTATAGAAGGCACGGAACTCCGGGGTGGTCAACAACTCCGGATAGAGAAAACAGAAGCTGCCCATGAGCGCCAAAATCCCCAACCCGATGGAAAGGGTCGCGGTGATCTTGCCCTGCCCCGGGGTCAGATCCACCTCTTCGTAGCGTTCCCGCAAAAAGTCTGTCATGCATTGTTCTCCTTTGAGGGTCAGGCTGCCCGATGATCCCTTCAGACACCACTACAGGCCCGTAACAAGCTGCTACACTGCGCGTTCAGTTGAGATACGAGTTGAAAGTTCAAAGTTGAAACGCGGGCAAGCCTGGCCGCCATCCGGAAAACAGAGCGGACGCGATTACAGGCAGCCAAACGCGGGCACGGTATTTGCCAGCAAAGCAGCCTCCCCTCCCGCGCTTTTGAACTTTCAACTTTACACTTTCAACTCATTCCAGAGCCGGTGAATATTGTCACACCGGCAACCCATTATTCAAAACTTTGGTTATTCACACAGTATGCCTCTGATTACCCTCCGCGACATTCAGCTCAGTTATGGGCAGCAGCCGCTGCTGGATCACGTCACCCTGTCCATCGACCCGGGGGAGCGGCTTTGTCTGATTGGTCGTAACGGAGCCGGCAAGTCCACTTTGATGAAGGTGATTGCCGAGGAGATCCATGCGGATGATGGCCAGATCGAGAAGACCCAGGGGCTGACCGTGGCGCGTCTGGAGCAGGAAGTCCCGGACGATCAGGACCACAGCGTCCATTTCATGGTAGCCGAGGGACTGGGCGAGCATGGTGCCCTGCTCAGCGAGCACGCGGAACTGGTCCACCATCTCGGCGATGGTGATGACAAGGTACTGGCCCGTTTCGAGCAGCTGAGCAGCGAGATCGAGGCCTGCGGCGCCTGGCAGCTGTCCCAGCGGGTGGACACGGTGCTGTCCAAGCTGAAGCTGGACGGCGACCAGCCCTTTGCCGGCCTGTCCGGGGGCATGAAGCGGCGGGTGCTGCTGGCCCGGGCACTGGTGCAGGAGCCGGATATCCTGCTGCTGGACGAGCCCACCAACCACCTGGACATGGATTCCATCCAGTGGCTGGAAGAGTTCCTGAAGAGCTACGGCGCCACCCTGGTGTTTATCTCCCACGACCGGGCCTTTATCCGCTCCCTGGCCACCCGCATCATCGAGCTGGATCGGGGCAAGCTGACCAGCTGGCCGGGCAGCTACGAGAAGTACCTGAGTGGCAAGCAGGCGGCACTGGAAGCGGAAGAACGGGCCAACGCCGAATTCGACAAGAAACTCAGCCAGGAAGAGAAGTGGATTCGCCAGGGCATCAAGGCTCGCCGCACCCGCAACGAAGGCCGGGTGCGTGCGCTCAAGGCCATGCGCGATGAATTCGCCCAGCGCCGCAACCGCACCGGCACCGCCAGCCTGACCATCCAGAGCGGCGACAATTCCGGCAAGGTGGTGGTGGAAGCCGAGCACCTGAATTACAGCGTGGACGGCAAGACCATCGTGCGGGATTTCTCCGTGAACCTGCTGCGTGGGGACCGGGTAGGCATTCTCGGCCCCAACGGCTGTGGCAAGTCCACTCTGATCCGTCTGCTACTGGGCCGACTGGCCCCGGATAGCGGCACCGTGAAGCTGGGCACCCAGCTACAGGTGGCCTATTTCGATCAGTTGCGAGATACCCTCAACGAGGAAAAGAGCGTGATCGACAACGTGGCCGAAGGCTCCGATGTGGTCACCATCAATGGCCAGAACAAGCATGTGATCGGCTACCTGCAGGATTTCCTGTTCGACCCGAGCCGGGTGCGCCTGCCGGTGAAATCCCTGTCCGGCGGGGAGCGCAATCGCCTGCTGCTGGCCAAGCTGTTCACCAATCCTTTCAACCTGCTGGTCCTGGATGAGCCCACCAATGACCTGGACGCAGAAACCCTGGAACTGCTGGAAGAGCAGCTGATGAACTATCAGGGCACCCTGCTGCTGGTCAGCCACGACCGGGAGTTCATCGACAATGTGGTGACCTCCACCCTGGTGTTCGAAAACGGCGAGCTCAACAGTTATGTGGGCGGTTATCAGGACTGGTTGCGCCAGCGCCCGGAACCTGTGAAGGGAAAAACCGTCAAATCCGCCAAGCCGGTACTTGAACCGGCTCCGGCAGCACCGAAACGCAAAAAGCTTTCCTATAAGGATCAGCGTGAGCTGGAGCAATTGCCGGAGCGTATTGAACAACTGGAAGCGGCACTGGAGGCGGTACAGGCGCGCATGTCGGACCCGGCCTTCTTCAAGGGTGACCCGGCTGAGATCAGTGCCGCACAACAGCAACAAACCGAGCTGCAGGCGGAACTGGAAACCACCTTCGCTCGCTGGGACGAGCTGGATCAGCTTGCCTGAATCAAGGAGCTTTTGTGTATAAAACGTGGTCTTCGCTGGCTATCACGGCAATCCTGACCCTTTCCGGTCTGGCGACAACGCCAGGCTGGGCCAATGAAGTGGAAGACGAAGAGCGCGCAGTGGAACGCCAACAGGAAAGCGATGGCCTGGCCACTAGCAGCGCGGATACGAACAAAACCGACAATCCCATGGCGGACGCCTCGGACCCGCCGGCGGAGGCCCCCTCTCCCCAGCCCTTGTCCCTGCTCGGAGAACAGGTGGCGCCGGGAAGCTTTGCCACCCTGCACTGGACCCCGGATCAGTCCTTTGCGTCGATTGCCACCCCGGTACCGGTGCTGGTGGCCCATGGTGACAAAGTCGGACCACGGTTGTGTCTGACCGCGGCCATCCATGGTGATGAACTGAACGGTATCGAGATGGTGCGCCGTCTCATGTACGAACTGGAACCCGACCAGCTGGCCGGCACGGTGATCGGTGTGCCCATCGTCAACCTGGACGGCTTTCGCAATGGTTCCCGGTATCTGAGCGACCGCCGGGATCTGAACCGCTACTTCCCGGGCAACAAGAAAGGCAGTGCTGCCAGTCGCGTGGCCCACTCCCTGTTCAGCAATATTGTTCGCCACTGCGATTATCTGGTGGACCTGCACACCGGTTCCCAGAAACGGGTCAACCTGCCCCAGCTCCGGGCGGATCTGGACAACCCTGACGTGGTGGCCTTTGCCAAGCACTTTGGCGGCATGACCGTGCTGCATAGCCCCGGTGTCACCGGCATGCTTCGCGACGCCGCAGTGAAAAAGGATATTGTGGCGGTCACCATGGAAGCCGGTGGTCCCAACCGGCTGGAAACCGAAGCCGTGAGCTATGGGGTGCAGGCCATCGATACCCTGCTGGAAAACCTGGGCATGCGGAAGGCCAGCCGTTTCTGGAGCGCCCCGCAACCGGTGTTCTATGAGTCGGAGTGGATTCGTGCCACCCAGGGCGGCATTCTGCTTGCCGAGGTAGAACTGAATCAGAAGGTGAAAAAAGGCCAGGTACTGGGCACCGTCACCGACCCGATCAGCAATACCGGCAGCGCCATTATCGCCCCTTACAACGGTCGTATTCTGGGAATGGCAGTGAATCAGGTCGTCCACGCCGGCTTTGCGGCCTTCCGCATCGGCGAGGAAAAAACCACCGAGGAAGTGGAAGCCAAGGCAGAGAAAGCCACCCAGGAAAAAGAGGAACAGCGCCAGCATGAGGACGACACTCCGGTTCAGGACACCCCGTCACACGAACCGGACCGGGTTGATGATCTCAGCCTGGCGGAAGAAGAGGAAAGTCATACGGAAGAATGAAACACTGACACCAGAAACAACACGCAAAAAGGCTTCCCGATGGAAGCCTTTTTTGTGGGCGCGATTTCAAACCCGGCCCTTCCACTAAACTGACCAACCCCGTTGGAGCCTTGTTCACAAGGCGAACATATCTGCTACCTCTTCGCTTTGCGAGCAAAGCTCCAACGGGACCGGTGAAGCCTTACTGCACCACCAGGTTGTCACGCATTTTTGCCAGGGTCTTTTCACCAATCCCCTTGATGGCAAGGAGTTGATCTACGCTGGTGAAAGGCCCCTGACTGTCACGCCACTGCACGATGGCTTCCGCGGTTTTCGGGCCTACGCCCTTGAGCTCCTGGAGCTGGGTCACATCCGCGGTATTCAGGTTGATGCGGTTTTCCGTTTCGGTGTTGGCTGCCTCCTTTACTGCTTCGACTTCCACGGCCAGAGCCGGCAGGCTCAGCGCCAGCAGCAGGGACACCACAATCGCTTTCCAAGTTTTCATGGGGATCTCCGTTTTTATTTATTGGAGTCCACACCATAGAAAGTCCGTGGCAGGGAAGTTATCAGCCGGAGGTGACGGATGACGTAAGCGGCTCAGGCAAGGCTCTGTAATATCTCGTCCACGACCGCTGTAGGCTTGGCAGCCTGGGTAATCGGTCGACCGATTACCATATAGTCCACACCCGCATCCCGGGCCTGTAGCGGGGTCAACACGCGGCGCTGGTCGCCGGCGTCGGCGCCTGCAGGCCGGATACCCGGGGTAACGAGCTCAAATTGGCGGCCGCAGGCATCCTTGAGCATGGCAGCTTCCCTGGCAGAGCACACCACCCCGTCCATGCCAGAACGTTTGGCCAGCTCGGCCAGGCGCTGCACCTGCACGTTGGGCTCGTCCATCACGCCGATTTGCTCCAGGTCGGCCCCTTCCATGCTGGTCAGCACGGTCACCGCAATCAGGTGGGGACGGCTGGCGTGGTTGGCGATGGCATTGGCGGCGGCTTCCATCATCCGCTGGCCGCCGCTGGCATGAACATTGACCATCCACACGCCCAGATCGGCCGCTGCCGCCACGGCACCAGCCACGGTATTGGGGATGTCATGGAATTTCAGGTCGAGGAACACCTCGAACCCTTTGCTGTGCAATCCCTCCACAATGGCCGGGCCACTGCGGGTAAAGATTTCCTTGCCCACCTTGACGCGTACCTTGGCCGGATCCAGCTGATCAGCCATGGCCAGCGCCCGGGCGGCATCGGGATAGTCCAGGGCGACAATGACAGGGCTGGAGATGGGCATGGCGATTTCCTGAGTGGCGGGTGGGCGTGGGTATGGTAGGCGTTGGGTTAAGCGGGTTCAAGAATTGCCAGGGCACGCTTTGATCGTCATGCAAACGGTTCCTGTAGGAGCTCCACTCGAGGTGCGAACCGAACGTAGCGAGGCAACCCCAGGAAGATCACTCTTTAGCGACCTGTAGAGCCCGGAAATGCCTGATCGCCCTGCGGTCGATTCCGTGCTTCGCACGGTTCGTCCCTCAAGAGGAACTCCTACAGCGGCTTCGTGAGAAATGACGAAGCCCTGGGAACTTCCAGACACTGCCAATCCAATCGAGGGTAGCTCGTAGCCTAGACTTCCTTCACCACCGGCTTGATGGACCCCCAGCGCTTGCAGCTTGGGCAGCGCCATTGCATCAAGGGGGTTTCGAAACCGCAGCGACGGCATTTGTAGAGACTCTTGTCGTTGAGCAATTGCTCGGACAATTGCTTGAGCACTCCCAGGTGCTCGCGGGCCTCCCCTTCTGCACTGCCGGCCAGGCTCATGTCGATGATCCGGTTGAGGCCACGCACAGAAGGATTCGCTTTCATGTATTCAGCAATGAAATCCGCCGCTTCCTTGTCGCCGTAACGCTCCTTGAGCGCTTCGGAAAGCAGCAGGATGCGGCTGGTGCTGGGTTTTTCGGCACTGTAGTCCGCCAGCATCTGAATAAATTCTTCGTCTTTCTCCTGCTGCTGGTAACAGGTGCGCAGCTTGTCGAGCACTTCATCGAAGAAGTCACTGTCCTGGACCCAGATGCGCTGCAGCCCCTGGATGGCGGCATCCCAATTCTGCTCGCCCATTTCCAGCTCGCCTTCTGCAATGCTGGCTCGTACGCACTGATCATCGAACGACAGGGCCCGGCGCAACATGCGACGGGCTGGATTGATATCGCCGTCACGGCGCAGATTGTCCGCCTGTTCACAGCAATACTGGGCCAGTACCGGCCCCAACGCCGGGCGGCTTTTGATCAGCCGTTCGCCCATGCTGATGGCATTGACCCAGTCCCGCTCCTGCTCGTACAGGCCCATCAGCTGCTGACAGACTTCATCCTTGGCCTGGCAATCCTGATCCAGCATTTCCAGCAGTACCTGCTCGGCCAGATCGAAGATGCCACTGGCCAGATAATCCTGGGCCAGCTCCAGCTGAATTTCTTCCTGTACCGGGCGGCCATAGTCGCCATGTTCCAGCAGGTGGGTATGTAGCTGGGCCGCGCGGTCGAACTCGCCCCGTTTGCGGAACAGCTTGCCCAGGGCCAGGTGGGTATCCAGGCCCTCCTCACTCACATCCAGGCCCTTGAGCAGCGCCTCAATCCCCTTGTCGGGTTCTTCATTAAGAAAGAAGTTGATGCCAGCCACATAATCCTTGGACAGGGACGCCATGCGCCGACGTTGGCGGCGCTTGCTTTCACGCTTGCCGAGAAAAAAACCGGCCGCAATGGCAACAAAGAACAGTGGCAACAGCCAGAAGGATTCACTCATGAAAACAGGCTCTTGAGGCCACGCAGGCCGATACCGGCCAGCAGTCCCAGGAAAAGACCAATAGCCAGTACACCGATCACCAGCACACCCAGCGAGACCTCCCAGTGCCACTGGTAGAACAGCATATCCAGCATCACCAGGTCACGATTGCTGGTGACAAACAGAAAGGCAAAAAGAAATACGGCCACAACGGCCAGAATTACCAGAATCCGGTACAGGTTTCGCATCGAAAGGTTCCCTCTTTACTGGCCAGGACGCTGCCAGGCGATAACGGGGTTTAGTTAACCGCAGCCTGATTGCCGCTGGCGCCATTATCAACACCTTCACCACTGTCTTCATGCAGTGAATCGTTAACGCGCTCGCGCAGCTCTTTGCCGGGTTTGAAGTGGGGAACGTATTTGCCGTGCAGCTCGACGCTGGCACCGGTCTTGGGATTGCGTCCCACGCGGGGCGCACGAAAATGGAGGGAAAAACTGCCGAAGCCGCGTATTTCGATACGACCTCCGCCGGCCAGAGAATCGGCCATCTGTTCGATAAGCGTTTTGACTGCCAGCTCCACATCCTTGGGCGACAACTGGTTTTGCCGATCGGCAATCCGCTCAATCAATTCCGACTTGGTTAACGCCATTACAGCCTGCTCCCTGGGCTCCCAGCCCAGTGGGACCGGCACGATGCCGGTCCCCGGGAGGAGCCGTATTATGACTCGTTGCTGCTTTCCATCTGCTTCTTGATCAGGTCACCGATGGTCTTCGGCGCATTGGCGTCCTGCTGTTCAGACAGTCCGTCAATGGCTTCACGCTCGTCGGCCTGGTCCTTCGCTTTGATGGACAAGCTCAGAACACGGTTCTTGCGATCAACGTTGGTGATTTTCGCTTCCACTTCGTCACCGACGTTAAGCACTTCGGTCGCATCGTTAACGCGGTCGCGGCTGATTTCGCTGGCACGCAGGGTACCTTCCACGTTCTCGGCAAGCTCAACGGTGGCTGCTTTCGCGTCTACCGATTTGATCACGCCCTTGACGATTGCGCCCTTGTCATTAGCAGCAACATACTGAGCAAACGGATCGTCTGTCAACTGCTTGATACCCAAGGAAATTCTTTCGCGCTCTGCGTCGATGGACAGAACCACGGTTTCCAGCTCGTCACCCTTGTTGAAGTTACGCACGGCATCTTCGCCCTGCTCTTCCCAGGAAATGTCGGACAGGTGCACCAGACCGTCGATGCCGCCTTCCAGACCGATGAAGATACCGAAGTCAGTGATGGACTTGATCTTGCCGGAAATGCGCTCGCCTTTCTGGTATTTCTGCTCGAAGGCATCCCACGGGTTGGACTGGCACTGCTTGATACCCAGGGAAATACGACGACGGTCCTGATCGATGTCCAGGATCATCACTTCCACTTCGTCGCCGATCTCTACAACCTTGGACGGGTGGATGTTCTTGTTGGTCCAATCCATTTCGGATACGTGAACCAGACCCTCTACACCCTCTTCGATTTCGGCGAAGCAGCCGTAATCGGTCAGGTTGGTCACCTTCGCCTTCACGCGGGTGCCTTCCGGGTACTTGCCCACGATATCGTGCCACGGATCTTCGCCCAGCTGCTTCAGACCCAGGGAGACACGCATCTTCTCGCGGTCGAACTTGAGTACCTTGACGTCGATTTCCTGGCCAACTTCCACGATCTCGCTCGGATGCTTGATGCGCTTCCAGGCCATGTCGGTGATGTGCAGCAGGCCGTCGATGCCACCCAGGTCCACGAACGCACCGTAGTCGGTCAGGTTCTTCACGATACCTTTGACTTCCATGCCTTCCTGGAGGGTTTCCAGCAGCTGCTCACGCTCGGCGCTGTGCTCGGCTTCCATCACGGCACGACGGGAAACCACCACGTTGTTGCGCTTGGGATCCAGTTTGATGACCTTGAAATCCAGCTCTTTGCCTTCCAGGTGCGCCACATCGCGTACCGGACGGATGTCTACCAGGGAGCCCGGCAGGAACGCACGGATCGGGCCGATATCGACAGTGAAGCCACCCTTCACCTTGCCGGAAATCATACCTTTTACGATCTCGTCTTCGTCGAAAGCTTTTTCCAGCTCGCCCCAGACTTCGGCGCGCTTGGCTTTTTCACGGGACAGGCGGGTGAAGCCCATGCCATCGTCGATGGCGTCTACGGCTACATCAACTTCATCGCCTTCAGCGATTTCCAGCTCGCCTGCCTCGTTAATGAATTCTTCGCGGGCAATAATGCCTTCGGATTTCAGGCCTGCGTTAACGGTTACCCAGTCGCTATCGATGGATACAACAGTACCCTTGATGATGGAGCCACGGGCAACGTCCAGGTCCTTAAGGCTTTCTTCAAAGAGATCAGCAAAAGATTCGGTCATGAAATTCACTCTGTATTTAAGTCACATGCCAACCAGCAGACATGGGTTAGTCAACGAAAGCGATCCACCCTCCCCCAGCTGGCTTACTTTTTCAGGGTCGAGCAGATCAACCGCTTTTACACAAAATCAGAATCCCCCCTCGACACGGATTGCCGAAGGAGTTCGATGGCGTGTGTGCTGCCTTACACCAGTTGGCGGGCGGCAGCCTCATCAAGAATCCGGTCGACCACGTCATCAACCGACAGGGTGGTGGAATCTATCACCACGGCATCGTCTGCCGGGCATAGAGGTGCCACCTCACGGTTCATGTCACGGTCATCCCGGGTGCGGATGTCCTCAACGAGGGTCGCGAGGGTAGCACCAAAGCCCTTTTCCTTCAACTGCTCAAAGCGCCGTCTGGCGCGCTCTTCAGCGCTGGCGGTGAGGTAAATCTTGAGGGGGGCGGAGGTAAACACCACGGTGCCCATATCGCGGCCATCAGCCACCAGGCCGGGGGCTTCGGCAAAGGCACGCTGGCGGGCCAGCAGGGCATCACGGACCGGCTGCAGCACGGCAACCTGGCTGGCCAGCTCGCCGACGCTTTCCTGACGGATAATGTTGGACACATCCTCACCGTCCAGAATCACCGCCGTATCCCCCTGCTGCTCCACAAAACGGACCGGCAGGGACTGGGCCATGGCCACCAGGGCGGCTTCATCATCCAGGGCAACCCCTTGATTTCTCGCGTGATACCCCAGCACCCGGTAGAGGGCGCCGGAATCCAGCAGATGCCAGCCAAGACGGGCCGCCACCAGACGGGCCACGGTCCCTTTTCCGGAGGAAACCGGTCCGTCGATGGTCAATACAGCGGTGGACGGAGCAGTCATTTCACCTCCAGGTTCAGGCCCGCGTGGGCTGCCAGCTGGGCAAAGCCCGGGAAGCTGGTGGCCACATTGGCGCAGTCATTGATCGTAATCGGGCCAGAGGCGCGCAGGGACGCCATGGCAAAGCTCATGGCAATACGGTGATCGCCGTGGGACTGGATCTCGCCGCCAGCAAAGGGGCCGCCGCTGATGCGAATGCCGTCCTCGAAGACCTCGTGATCCACGCCCAGCGCGGCCAGACCGTCGGCCATCACCTGGATGCGGTCGGACTCTTTCACCCGCAGCTCTTCCGCCCCCCGCAGGATGGTGTCTCCTTCGGCACAGGCGGCGGCAATGAAAATGGCGGGAAACTCGTCGATGGCCAGCGGAACCAGCTCTTCCGGGATGTCGATGCCCTTGAGCGGTGCGGATTTGACGACGATGTCAGCCACCGGCTCACCGCCGGCATCTCGCTGGTTTTCCAGGCGGATATCCGCCCCCATCAGCTTGAGAATGTCGATCACGCCGGTACGGGTCGGGTTGATGCCCACGTGGGGTAGCGTCAGCTCACTGCCTTCGGCAATGGAGGCGCCCACCAGGAAGAAGGCCGCCGAGGAGATGTCCGCGGGCACCTCCAGCTTGCAGGCGGTGAGTGTGCCACCACCGGTCAACGCGCTGGTGGCGCCGTCGCGGCGCACGTCATAGCCAAAACCACCCAGCATTCGCTCGGTGTGGTCACGGGTGGGTGCCGGCTCGGTGACCGAGGTCTCCCCTTCCGCATACAGGCCACCCAGCAGCACGGCGGATTTTACCTGGGCGGAAGCCATGGGCAGGTCGTAATGGATGCCCTTGAGGGGCTGACCACCGCGAATGCGCACCGGCGGCCGGCCTTCGTTACCCGTGGTGATCTGCGCCCCCATGTCACGCAGGGGGCGGGCCACCCGCTCCATGGGGCGTTTGGACAGGGAGGCATCGCCGGTGAGCTCCACATCAAAGGCCTGTCCGGCCAGCAAGCCGGTGAGCAGGCGCATGGAGGTGCCGGAGTTGCCCATGTAGAGCGGTTTGCCCGGTGCCTTGAGACCGTGCAGACCCACCCCGTGAATGGTGACTTGGCCGTTGTGGGGGCCTTCGATAACCACGCCCATATCGCGGAATGCCTGCAGCGTTGCCAGGGCATCCTCGCCTTCCAGAAACCCTTCCACCCGGGTCACGCCCTCGGCCAGGGAGCCGAGCATGATGGAACGGTGGGACATGGACTTGTCACCGGGTACCCGTACCCGGCCAGTGAGTCGGCCACCCGGCGTCACCACAAAGGTGGGGTTGGCATGCTTGCTGTGAGAGGCACTGTGAATGGTGCTGTCTGTCATGGTTGTGTCGTCACCTGAATGATGGGCGCGGGTATAGGAGGTGCGCTCGTTCATGGCCAAAAAATGGGCCCGGGCCGAATTGGCGCGGGTCATGATGCCCATCAGGGCATCGGAATCATCGTCGCTGACCGCCTGGCGGAAGCGGGAAATACCGTCGCTAAACAGGTCCAGGGACTGCAGCAGCGCGGCCTTGTTCTCACGAAAAATATCGTGCCACATCAGCGGATCGGAGCTGGCGATACGGGTGAAGTCGCGAAAACCGCCGGCAGCATAGCGGAAGATCTCCGTGGAGTCGCCCTGCCGGGCCAGGGTATCCACCAGCGAAAAGGCCAGTAGATGGGGCAAATGGCTGGTTTCCGCCAGGACCTGATCGTGGTAATCCGGCGCCATCTGCAGCACTTCCGCCCCCATGGCGGTCCAGATTGCCCGCACCCGGGCAGTGGCCGCCGGGTCCGTGGCCTCGGTGGGGGTCAGGATGACCCGGTGGTCCCGGTACAGATCCGCATCGGCAGCACCAACGCCGCTCTTTTCCTTGCCGGCAATGGGGTGACCGGGCACGAAGCGGGAGACATGCTCACCCAGTGACTCACGGGCCGCGGTGATCACATTGCCTTTGACACTGCCACCATCCGTGATGATTGCCGTGCGGGACAGGCCCGGTTTCAGCGCACTCAACACCTTGCCCATGGCAGAAACGGGCGTGGAGACAAACACCAGATCGGCGCCCTTGACCGCCTCAGCCAGATCCTGGCTGCCTTCGTCGACAACACCTAAAGCAATCCCCTGCTCCAGCGTCCGCGCCGAGCGAGAACCGGCTACGATTGACGCGGCTAGTCCGTTTTTGCGGGCGGCGGCAGCAAAGGAGCCGCCGATCAGGCCCAGGCCAATAACGGCGATGCGGTTGAATAGGGGTTCAGGCATGACAAACGCCCCCGGTTCGCATTGTAGGAGCACCTCTCGAGGTGCGAACCGAATCTGGCACGGCATGCCGCAAGCAGGTTCGCACCTCAAGAGGTGCTCCTACAGCGGGCATTTCCAAGGTTTTGGCATTACCCATCCGCCATTTCCTTCAACACATGTTTGAGGGCTTGCAAGAAACGCTCGTTCTCGCGGCTGGTGCCCACGGTCACGCGCAGGAAGTTCGGCATGCCGTAGCCTCCCAGAGGACGCACAATCACGCCTTCGCGCAACAACGCCTGGTACACCGGCATGGCGTCGCGGCCACAGTCGAAAGCGATGAAGTTGGCCACCGAGGGAATCTGCTCAAGATGGAGCTTTTGCAAGCCCTCCGCGATTTGCACCAGGCCGCTGGTGTTTTCACTGCGGGAGTTCTCGATGTGATCGTCATCGGACAAGGCGGCTTCGGCTGCCACCATGGCCGGAGTATTGACGTTGAACGGCTGGCGCACCCGGTTCAGCACATCGGCAATCTGCGGATTAGAGACGCCATAGCCGATACGCAGGCCGGCCAGGCCATGGATCTTGGAAAAAGTCCGCGTTACCACCAGGTTCGGGTATTTTTGCAGGCGCTCGATGCCATTCGGGTAGTGGCTTTCTTCCACATATTCGAAGTAGGCCTCGTCCAGCACCACGATCACCCGCTCCGGGATGCGCGACAGGAACTCGTCCAGGGCGTGGGCGTTAAACCAGGTGCCCGTGGGGTTGTTCGGGTTTGCCACGAAAATCACCCGGGTGCGTTCAGTCACCGCCTCGGCCATGGCGGCCAGATCGTGGCCATAGAGATTGGACGGCACTGCCACCGGCATGGCATTACAGGCCAGGGTCACCAGCGGATACACCGCAAAGGCATACTCGGAAAAAATCGCTTCATCGCCGGGCTGCAGGTAGGCCCGGGCGATCAGGTCCAGCACATCGTTGGAGCCGTTTCCCAGGGTCAGCTGACGGGTTTGCACCCCCAGCTTTTCCGCCAACGCCGCCTTCAGGGAAAAACCCGCGCCATCCGGGTACAGGTGCAGCTCATGCAGGTGTTTGAGTGCATGCAGGGCCTCGTGACTGGCGCCCAGAGGGTTTTCGTTGCTGGCCAGTTTGACGATGTCGGTGAGGCCCAGCTCCCGCTCCAGCTCCTCAATAGGCTTGCCAGGTTCATAGGGCTTGAGCTGCTGAACGCCACTGTTGGCGAGTTCGATGTAATCGCAAGTCATGATGACTCCTTTGCCTGCCTGAGCGGCACGCCTGGCGAATTCAATGGGCTCTATCTAACGCTTGGCGCTTGGTGCCATCCACGGGCATCTTCACCAAGCACGCCTCAAAACCACTGTAGGAGCCATGCTTGCATGGCGAATTACCGAAACCTTCGCCATGCGAGCATGGCTCCTACGGTCACACTATCCTGAAGACGGACTACAGCACTGCCTTGGGGTACGAGCCCAGCAGCTTGATGGTGTTGCCGGCCGCTTCCAGCTTGTCCAGTACCGGCTGCAGCTTGCCATCTTCCTTGTGCCCTTCGCAGTCCACGAAGAACACATAACTCCAATTGGACGTCCGTGACGGGCGGGATTCAAGCCGGGTCAGGTTGATACCTTCATCCCGGAACGGTGCCAGCACCTCATAAAGCAGGCCCGGGCGGTTCTTGCCGCTGATCATCAGGCTGGTCTTGTCGTTGCCGGACGGTGGGGTGTCCTGGCGGCCGATGATGATGAAGCGGGTGGTATTGTCCGGACGATCTTCGATGTTGCGCTGCACCGCTTCCAGGCCATACAGCTCTTCGGCCATTTCCCCGGCAATGGCCAGGGCATTCCATTCGTCCTTCAGGCGACGGGCCGCTTCCGCGTTGGAGCTGACGGCAATGCGCTCGACGCCCGGCATATGGGCATCCAGCCACTGGCGGCACTGGGCCAGGGTCTGCTGATGGGAATAGACCCGGGTCACCTTGTCACGGCGGGTGTGTTCACCGGCCAACAGGTGATGGTGGATACGCAGCTCCACTTCGCCACAGATTTTCAGGCTGGAGGTCATGAAGGTGTCCAGGGTGTGGTTGACCACCCCTTCGGTGGAGTTTTCCACCGGCACCACCCCGTAGTGAGCGGCCCCGGCTTCCACTTCCCGGAACACTTCATCAATGGCACCCAGCGGGACGCTTTCCACCGCATGACCGAAATGCTTGAGCGCCGCCTGCTGGGTAAAGGTGCCTTCCGGCCCCAGAAAAGCCACTTTCATGCGCTGTTCCAGGGCCAGGCAGGCGCTCATGATTTCACGGAAAAACCGCGCCATGGTTTCGCCATCCAGCGGCCCCTGGTTGCGCTCTTTGACCCGGCGCAGCACCTGGGCTTCCCGCTCCGGACGGTAGAACACCGGGTTGGGATCCGTGGCGATCTTCACCTCGGCCACCTTGTGAGCCAGGGTGGCACGCTCGTTGAGCAGGTCCTGCAGCCGCTGGTCCAGCTGGTCGATCTGATCACGCAAATTTTCGAGAGATTCGGTCATGGCGGTCCCCGCTCAGCCGTTGCGTTTTTCGAAGTCCGCCATAAAGGCGATCAGCGTATCCACTGCGGCTTCCGGTACCGCATTGTAGATACTGGCGCGCATGCCCCCCACGCTACGGTGGCCCTTCAGGTTCAACAGGCCGGCCTTGTCCGCTTCGCTGAGGAACTGTTTGTCCAGGTTGGCATCGGCCAGCACGAAGGGCACATTCATCCAGCTGCGGCTGATTGTCTCCACCGGGTTGCTGTAGAAGCCACTGTTATCAATAAAACCATACAGCTTTTCGGCCTTGCGCTGGTTGGTTTCTGCCATGTTGGCCACCCCGCCCTGCTTTTTCAGCCACTGGAACACCAGACCGGCCAGATACCAGGCGTAGGTGGGCGGCGTGTTGTACATGCTGCCATTGTCCGCATGGGTCTGATAGTTGAGCATGGCAGGCACATGGGCGCCGGCCTTGCCAAGCAGGTCCTTGCGCACGATGACCAGGGTCAGGCCAGCGGGGCCGATATTCTTCTGGGCGCCGGCATAAATGAGCCCGAACCGGTTCACGTCGATGGGCCGGGAAAGGATGGTGGAGCTCATGTCTGCCACCAGCGGGCTGTCACCCACCTCGGGAATAAAGCTGTACTCCAGCCCCCCGATGGTTTCGTTGGGGCAGTAGTGCACATAGGCCGGATTGGCTGACAACTGCCAGCTGTCCTGGGGCGGCACGGTAGTGAAATGCGTGTCTTCACTGCTGGCAGCCACATTGATGTTGCCGTAGCGGCCCGCTTCCTTGATGGCTTTTTTCGACCACTGCCCGGTGTTGATGTAATCCGCGGTTTGCCCTTCGCCCAGCAGGTTCATGGGCACCATGGCAAATTGCGTGGAGGCACCGCCCTGCAGAAACAGCACGGCGTAATCCTCGCTGATACCCATGAGATCGCGCAGATCCTGCTCCGCCCTTTCGGCAATCTCCACGAACACCTTGTCCCGATGGCTCATTTCCATGATGGACAGGCCCATGCCCTGGTAGTCGAGCATTTCCTGACGGGCCTGCTCCAGAACGTCCGTCGGCAGCGCCGCGGGACCTGCGCAGAAGTTATAGGCGCGGGACATGCATTTTCTCCGTGACTAGATTGAAAGTAGCAAACCGGTTAATCAAAGAAGCCCGGTAACACCGGGCTCGGGTTGTTGCTTAAAGTTTCATACGAAGCCGCTGTAGGAGCGTCGCTCGCGGCGCGATAATGCTTGATGCGAGTAAATCGCGCCGCAAGCGACGCTCCTACAGGTTATTCCTCGGCGTCGTCGGAGGCGTCAGACTCCGGTGCTTCAGAAGTGACATCCCCTTCTTCCAGCACCTCACCTTCTTCGATGTCTTCCTCGTCGCCTTCCAGCTCGGGGATGGTGGCCAGGCCACACAGTTTCTCGCCCTCGCCCAGACGAATCAGGCGCACGCCCTGGGTGTTACGGCCGGACGTACTGATCTGGTCCACACCGGTACGCACCAGGGTGCCCTGGTTGGAAATCAGCATGATGTCCTCGCCACCGAACACCTGGGTGGCACCGACCAGTTCACCGTTACGCTCGTTGATCACCATGGCAATCACACCCTGGCCACCACGGCCTTTGGTGGGGTACTCGGTGAGCGGGGTACGCTTGCCGTAGCCATTTTCGGAAGCGGTCAGGATCTGGCCCTCTTCCTGCGGCACGATCAGGGAAATCACGTCCACCCCTTCGGCCAGCTTGATGCCACGCACACCACGAGCCAGACGGCTCATGACGCGCACCTTGGACTGATGGAAACGCACGGCCTTGCCGTTGCGCGCCACCAGCATCACATCTTCATCGCCGTGGGTAATGGCCACATTCACCAGATGTTCGCCTTCCTGCAGCTTCACGGCGATCAGGCCGGAGCTGCGCGGACGGGCAAAGTTGGCCAGGGCAGTACGCTTGACGATGCCGCTGGAGGTGGCCATGAAAATAAACGGACCCGGCACGGTATCGACCACGGCCTCGGCCTCATCGCCGTCTACCGTCTCGTCGATCACCTCATCCGCATCAATCACATCGTCTTCGTCCGCTTCCGTTTCCACGCCGGCGGCTTTCTGCTGACGCACCATTTCCGCGTCCAGACGCAGGATGGCGGTAATGCGTTCGTCATTGCCCAGGGCCGGCAGCAGATTGACGATGGGCTTGCCACGGGACGCGCGACCACCCTGGGGCAGCTCGAAGGTACGCAACCAGAACACCTTGCCCGCGTCAGTGAACAGCAACAGGGTGTCGTGGGTACCCGCCACCAGCAGGTGCTCCACGTAATCCTCATCCTTCAGCTGACCAGCGGACTTGCCGCGACCACCGCGCTTCTGGGCCCGGTAGGTGTCGATAGGCTGCATCTTGGCGTAACCCCCATTGGACAGGGTCACCACCACGGTTTCTTCAGCGATCAGGTCTTCCATGCTCAGATCGAGACGGGACGTGACGATTTCGGAACGGCGCTCGTCCGCATATTCCTCGCGGATCGCTTTCAGCTCGTCACGAATGACCTGCATCAGGCGCTGCGGGTCCGCCAGGATCAGCATCAGCTCGGCAATCTGCTCCAGCAGCTCCTGATAATCACTGATCAGTTTTTCCCGCTCCAGGCCCGTCAGCTTCTGCAGGCGCAGATCCAGGATCGCCTGGGCCTGTTCCGGGCTCAGGTAATACAGGCCCTCACGCAGGCCGTACTGCTCGTCCAGGCCATCCGGACGGGCCGCATTTTCACCACCGGCACGCTCCAGCATTTGCATCACGTCGCCGGGAGTCCAGCCCTTGGCCAACAACTTCTCTTTGGCTTCCGCGCCGCTGGGAGAGCCCTTGATCAGCTCGATCACCGGATCGATGTTGCTCAGCGCCACTGCCAGACCTTCCAGCAGGTGGGCCTTTTCCCGGGCCTTGCGCAGCTCGAATACGGTACGACGGGTCACCACTTCCCGGCGGTGACGGATAAAGGCATCCAGCAATTCGCGCAGGTTCAGGGTCTTCGGCTGGCCATCGACCAATGCCACGGTGTTGATACCGAAAACCGTCTCCATCTGGGTCTGCTGATAGAGATTGTTCAGCACCACTTCCGCGTTTTCGCCACGGCGCAGCTCGATCACGATGCGCATGCCTTCCTTATCGGACTCGTCACGCAGCTCGGTGATGCCTTCGATCTTCTTGTCTTTCACCAGCTCGGCGATCTTCTCGATCAACCGTGCCTTGTTCACCTGATAGGGGATCTCGTGAACAATGATGGCTTCCTTGCCACTCTTGTCAGTCTGCTCGATTTCGGCGCGGGCGCGCATGTACACGCGGCCACGGCCGGTGCGGTAGGCCTGCACAATCCCGGCGCGGCCATTAATGATGCCGGCGGTGGGGAAATCCGGGCCCTTGATGTATTCCATCAGGTCGTCCGGCGTCAGGCTGTCGTCATCGATCAACGCCAGACAGCCATCCACCACTTCGCCCAGGTTATGGGGCGGAATATTGGTGGCCATGCCCACGGCTATACCGGAGGAGCCGTTTACCAGCAGATTGGGCACCCGGGTGGGCATCACATCGGGAATCTTTTCCGTGCCGTCGTAGTTGTCGACGAAATCCACGGTTTCCTTGTCCAGATCGGCCAGCAGTTCGTGGGCGATCTTGGCCATGCGCACTTCGGTGTAACGCATGGCGGCAGCGGAATCCCCGTCGATGGAACCGAAGTTACCCTGGCCATCCACCAGCATGTAGCGCAGGGAAAACGGCTGCGCCATCCGCACGATGGTGTCGTACACGGCGGAGTCACCATGGGGGTGGTACTTACCGATTACGTCACCGACCACACGGGCAGACTTCTTGTAGGGCTTGTTCCAGTCGTTGTTCAGCTCGTGCATGGCGAACAGCACCCGGCGGTGCACCGGCTTGAGGCCGTCGCGCACGTCCGGCAGTGCCCGTCCCACAATCACGCTCATGGCGTAATCCAGGTACGACTGCTTGAGTTCGTCTTCGATGTTGACCGGGGTAACTTCTCTGGCGAGATCCGTCATAGCGATCCTTACTTTCCACAAGTATCGGAAAAGCCCCTGCGGCTTTCCCAAGCCGGCCCCGGATCGGGGCCGATTTCACAGCGTGCCCATGGCACCCTGTGCAGTCTGTTCTTATAGCAGCCCGCTCGCTGCCGACAGCGGCGGACCGGGCGTACATTCCCGCTTCTGGCACGAAGCCCGGAAAAGCCCCGGATGATAGCACACCCGGAGGGCTTCGGCGCCATAGTCAGACGCCATTGATGCAGAGGCGACCAAACAAGGGCAAGAGCGCCTCTGACACGCTATACTGCGGCGAAAATTGCCCCACCCTCTTCAAGGAGTTGTGCATGAGCGACAATCAGGCTGACCTGATCGTCCACGCCCGCTGGATTGCCCCGGTTGCGCAGAATCAGGCGCCCCATGCCGAGGTACTGGAACACCATGCCCTGGTCGTCCGTGATGGCCAGATTGTCGACCTGCTGCCCAGCGCACTGGCCAATGAGAAGTGGCAGGCCGAGACAGTCCAGCGGCTGGACAGTCACCTGCTGATCCCGGGCCTGATCAATGCCCATACCCATGCGGCCATGAACCTGCTGCGCGGCATCGCCGATGACCTGCCGCTGATGACCTGGCTGGAAAAGCATATCTGGCCGGCGGAAGGCCAGTTCGTCAGCGAACAGTTTGTCTTCGACGGCACCCGGCTGGCAGCGGCGGAAATGATCCGCTCCGGTACCACCTGCTTTGCTGATCAGTACTTCTTCCCGGCCAGCGCCGCCCGCGCCACCGTGGAAGCCGGGCTGCGCGCCAGCCTGTTTTGCCCAATCCTGGATTTCCCCACCCCCATGGGCGGCGGCCCGGAGGACTACCTGCGCCTGGCCACCGATGCCATGGACGAGTGGCGCCATGATCCGCGCATCCAGATCGGTTTCGGCCCCCACGCGCCCTATACCGTGTCCGATGGCCCGCTGCAGAAGGTGCTGACCCTGGCCGAGGAACTGGACGTGCCGATGATGATGCACGTGCACGAAACCGCCGGAGAGATCCAGATGGCGGTGGGCAACACCGGTGAGCGGCCACTCACTCGCCTGAAGAATCTGGGCCTGCTGTCGCCGCGCCTGCTGGCGGTGCATATGACCCAGCTTACCGAAGACGAAATTGCGCTGGTGGCAGAAACCGGCACCCAGGTGGTGCACTGTCCGGAATCCAACCTGAAGCTGGCCAGCGGTTTTGCACCGGTGGAAACGTTGCGCAGGGCCGGTGTCAATGTGGCCCTGGGCACCGACGGTGCCGCCAGCAACAACGACCTGGACATGATCGGCGAGGCCCGCACCGCCGCCTTTCTGGGCAAAGGTGTGAGTCTGCAGGCAGATGCCCTGCCCGCCAGCGAGATACTGCAAATGGCCACCCTGAACGGCGCCCGTGCCCTGGGCCGGGACGACCAGCTCGGTTCACTGGAAATTGGCAAGCAGGCGGATATGGTGGCCGTGGATTTGAACCGTCTGGAGACCCAGCCGGTCTATGATCCGGTGGCACAACTGATCTATGCGGCCAGCCGCGATCAGGTGACCCATACCTGGGTGGGAGGCCGTTGCCTGATGGACAACCGCAAACTCACGACCCTGAACGAAGCCGTGATTCTCAAGAATGCCCAGCAGTGGCAGGAAAAAATTGCCGGAGCCAACAGTGACTGAACAACAACCGCAGATTCCCAATGTAGACGCTGGCGAGATCGCCAAATTCAACGCCCTGGCGGAACAGTGGTGGGATCCCAATTCCGAGTTCCGGCCGCTGCATGACATCAATCCGCTGCGATTGAACTACATCGACGAACGCGTCAGCCTGCCCGGCAAGAAAGTCATCGATATCGGCTGCGGTGGCGGCCTGCTTTCCGAGGGCATGGCCCGGCGCGGCGCCGAGGTGACCGGCATTGATATGGGGGAAGCGCCCCTGGCAGTGGCACGCATCCATGCCGAACAGGCCGGCGTGCCCGTGGAATACCGGCAGATTCCCGCGGAGCAGATCGCCCAGGAGCGGCCCGCCCAGTACGACGTGGTGACCTGTCTGGAAATGCTGGAACACGTGCCCGACCCGTCATCCGTGATTCGCGCCTGTGCGGCTCTGGTGAAACCCGGCGGACAGATTTTCTTCAGCACCATCAACCGTAATCCCAAGGCCTTCCTGTTTGCCATCGTCGGTGCCGAATATGTGCTGCGATTGCTGCCTCGCGGTACCCACGAATACGCCAAGCTGATCAAACCCTCGGAGCTGGCGGGCTGGGCCCGGGACGCAGGCCTGGAAGTGAAAGACACCACCGGTATGGTCTACAACCCGCTGACCCAGGTGTACAAGCTGAACCGGGATGTGTCGGTGAACTACCTGATGCACGCTGTCAAAGGCGAATAAATTTCTCCCTGCAGGAGCGCCGCTTGAGGCGCGAAAAAACAGTTTCGAGGTACGAGTAACGAGTTGCGAAAAGCACAATCGGTTTGCTTTTCGCAACTCGAACCTCGTTACTCGCTTCGCTCGTTTCGCGCCTCAAGCGGCGCTCCTGCAGGGGACTGTAGAGAGAATGTATGAACAAGCTTGAAGCCGTTTATTTTGATCTGGACGGTACACTGATTGATACCGCACCGGATTTTTATACGGTGCTCAATACCCTGCTGAAACAACATGGCCGGCCTGAGGTCAGCTATTCTGCGGTACGCGCCAATGTGTCCAATGGCGCCCGTGCCCTCACCGAACTGGGATTCGGCGTGGGACCCGAGGATGCGGAATTCCCCCCGCTACTGGAGCAACTGCTGGACGCCTACGAACAGCACCTGGCCGTGGACACCTGCCTGTTTCCAGGCATGGCGGAAACCCTGGACTGGCTTGAGGCCAATGGCTTGCCCTGGGGCATTGTCACCAACAAGCCTTCACGGTTCACCGGGCCGGTGCTGGCCGGGCTTGGCCTGGCACAACGTGTCGGCGCGGTCATCTGCCCGGACCATGTCAAACAGCGCAAGCCGGCCCCGGAGGGTCTGTTAATGGCGGCCCGGCGGGACGGGGTCAATCCGGCCCATTGCCTCTACGTGGGCGATCACCTGCGTGACATCCAGGCCGGCCAGAATGCCGGCATGTCCACCGCCGTGGCAGCCTTTGGCTATATCGACGCGGACGATGACCCCCACGGCTGGCAGGCGGACTATTATCTGGAACAGGGCAGCGATCTGCTGCCCCTGCTACAAACCATGAACACTGGGAGTACGGCATGAGCGAGCTGTCATCCGTGAATGCACAGGCACTGGCTTACCAGTGCCCTGCCGATGCCTTCAAGGACCGCATCATTCTGGTTACCGGCGCCGGCGCCGGCATTGGGCGCTGCGCCGCCCTGACCCTGGCCCGCCACGGCGCCACCGTGATCCTGCTGGGTCGCACCCCGGAAAAGCTGGAAAAGGTCTACGATGAGATCAAGGCCGCGGGTGGCCCGGAACCGGCCCTGGCGCCAGTCAACCTGGCGGTGGCCCGGCCGGAGGACTTCCAGGAACTGGCGGGACTGTTCGACAAAGAATTCGGCCGCCTGGATGGCATCCTGCATAACGCTTCCGTGCTTGGCGACATCACCCCGCTGGAGCGCTATGGCGTCGGCACCTGGGACTCGGTCATGCAGGTGAATGTAAACAGTGCCTTCTACCTGACCCAGGCCATGTTGCCGCTACTGCGCGCCAGCGACGATGCACGCCTGCTGTTCACCTCCTCCAGCGTGGGGCGTAAGGGGCGGGCCTTCTGGGGCGCCTATGCGGTCTCCAAGGCCGCCACAGAAAACCTGGCCCAGGTCTTCGCCGAGGAGCTGGAAAATACCAGTAACATCCGCGTCAACACCGTCAACCCCGGTGGCACCCGCACGGACATGCGTGCCCAGGCCTACCCGGGCGAGGATCCTCAGACACTGAAAACACCGGACGAGATCATGGCCCCCTACCTGTTCCTGCTGGGCCCGGACAGCCGTGATGTGAACGGGGAATCCATCGACGCACAGCCTAAGTAACAGGACGTCCTGTTGGCGCGTCGCTGGCGGCGCGATTGAAGAAGTGACGAGTCACGAGAAACGAGTTCCGAAAGGCATAAACTCGACATTCGGGAAGGCCCGGTTTTCGCTTCTCGCAACTCGCACCTCGAAACTATGCTACGGGCCACCAGCGACGCTGCTACGGCAAACGTCTTACTCTATACCGAATAGATTTCCTTGCCACCATTGACCGTTTTGCCGTCGCTGGCCGTAACGCGGCCACCCCCTGCGCCAAAGCTCTCCCCTATTCTGCAAGCGCGTGTTAAACGTATTGCTCATAACAAGAATGCGGCATCAGGGAGATCACCATGCGCAGCCCGATTACTCTTTTCTTTCTGCTTGGTCTGTTGTGCTCATCGCTGAGCGCAGCCAATCTGACCCAGGCCCAGAAACAGCAACTCCAGACCCTGTTACCCGGAGTGACGCTGAACGATTCCACTCTGGAAAAACTCGAGGACGTGTTTTACACCAGAGAGATGCCGGTTCGCAGCCGACTAAAAGCCATCAGCCAGATGGTGGGACTGGACCAGATGCCCGCCGGCAGCACGCTGAAACGCACTATCTGCATCTGGGACATTGCCGGACGCAACGGACCTGTGTTCAACGCGGCCATGGAACAGCGGGCCCTGGCCGTGGAATACGGCATCAATCTGGACATGGTGCCCTATACCAACGAAACCGTGATGGTCGATGAATTCAAGGCCGGTCGTTGCGATGCTGCCCTGATGAGCGGACTGCGTGCCCGCCAGTTCAACCTGTACAGCGGCAGTGTGGATGCCATCGGCGCCGTGCCTTCCCAGAAGCATATGCAAACCCTGCTTCAGGTCCTGTCGCATCCGAGGCAGGCCGGCCATATGGTGCAAGGCGACTATGTGGTGATGGGAATCTTCCCGGCGGGCGCCGCGCATATTTTTGTCAACGACAGAAGCATCAGCTCCCTGGCCAAAGCCGCCGGCAAGCGGGTTGCGGTGCTGGATTATGATGAGACCCAGGCGGAAATGGTGGCGGCCATTGGTGCCACGCCGGTGACCACCGATATCGTCAGCGCCCCCAACAAGTTCAACAACGGTCAGATTGATATTCTGCCCGCTCCCCTGGTCGCGTATGAACTTCTGGAACTCTACAAAGGCATGAGCCCGGATGGCGGTGTGGTGGACTATCCGCTGACGCAACTGTCCATGCAGTTGATCGGCCGCCTGGACAAGTTTCCCAACGAAGTGGCACAACTGATTCGTGAAGCCTCCTTTGAGGCCTACCCGGAAGTGATCAAACGCATCGAACAGGAAACCCGCCGGGTTCCTGATCGCTGGATGATTGCCATTCCGGACAAGGACAAGCGGGAATACGAAGTGATGATGCAGGATGCCCGCGATGCATTGCGTGCCCAGGAATATTACAGCGCCGACATGCTCAGCCTGCAGCGCAAGATCCGCTGCAAGTTCGATCCCACCCGCTCCGAGTGCAGCATCACTGAATAGGTAATGACGCGGCGTCATGTTGGCGCCGCGTACAATTGTCATACAGGCGGTAAAACTTCCCTTCTCTTTCGCATGCTATAAGCATCAAAACGAATGACAAAGGAAACGTCATGGGGAAGTACCGCACATTTTTCGCCGCGCTTGCGGGCTCTGCACTGCTCACTTTCGCCAGCACCAGTCAGGCCCTGACACTGACGCCCAAACAGCAGCAGCATCTGGCAGAGGCACGAGAGGAAATGGGACTGGGCCCGGATGAGATGCTCAAGCGTCACATCTGCTTGTGGGATCTGTCCGGCCGCTCCGGCCCCATTTTCAATGGGGCCACCAACCTGCGCCTGGATTTGCTGCGCTATAAAATTGATATCAGCCTGGAAGCCTTCACCAACGAAGGTGCCATGGTCGCGTCATTGAAAAATGGCCAATGTGACGCCGCCTTGATGAGCGGTTTTCGCGCCCGCCAGTTCAATCGTTTCAGTGGCACCATTGATGCCATCGGCGCTCTGCCTTCACTGAAGCATATGGACATGCTGATGAAGTCCATCGCATTGCCTCAGCTCAGTGAAAACATGGTAAGCAATAAATATCTGACACTGGCCGTCACACCAGCCGGTGCCGCCTACCTGTTTGTCAATGACAACAAGCTGAATTCGCTGGAGCGGGTTGCCGGCAAAAAAATCGCCGTACTGGATTTTGATCCCGGCCAGTCGAAGATGGTTGCCCAGATCGGCGCCACCCCGGTGGCCACCACGCTTGCCACCGCCCCCAACCAGTTCAACAACGGCAGCGTGGACGTACTACCCGCCCCCCTGGTTGCCTATCAGGTGCTGGAACTTTACAAGGGCATGGAGCCCGACGGCGGCATCGTTGACTACCCCATCGTGCAGCTCACCGCCCAGCTGATTGGCCATACCGATCGTTTCCCGCCGGCGTTCGCCGCCGTCATTCGTGAGGTGGCCGCGGACAGCTTTTCCTCTATCCAGAAGGCACTGGAAAAAGAAGCGGGCAACATCCCCGAAAAATGGTGGATCCAGGTAGACCATGGCGAAAAACAGGAATATGACAGCATGATGCGTGCCGCCCGCATGAAACTCCGGGAAAGCGGGTACTACGACGCCACCATGTTGAGAATCATGAAGCGTATCCGCTGCAAGCTGGACCCCCTTCGCCCGGAGTGCAGCCAGGAGACGGAATAACTCTCACCCAGCCCCCTCAGTTGGCATCGCGGCCAGCCACCCCGGCTGGCCAGCCAGCGACTCACCGGTCACGACTGTCACAATGGGCTATCAATCTGAAGTTGTCGCTTCGGAATCAAACAAGAAAATGCCCATGGAGGCCCCGTGACATTCTTTCGCCATCTGCTCATTCTCCCACTGCTGATTGGCGCTTTCTCCGCCAACGCAGACAACGCCCTGAACCTGACGCCGGCGCAACAGGCCGAACTGGAAAAGTTCGCCCCGGGGGTATCGCTCACCCCGGAACTGGCTGACAAGCTGCGTGCCATTGCCTACGACCAGGACCGCAGCCTGGACGATCGTATCCAGGCCATGCAGAAAGTGGCTGGCTTCAGTATGGGCGAACCCCTCAAACGACGTATTTGCATCTGGGATATTGCCGGCCGTGCCGGACCGATCTACAAGGCCGCCGAAGACCAGCGTACCCGTCTGCTCGAATATGGTGTGGATCTGGATATACAGGCTTACACCAATGAAAGCGTGGTGGCAGAAGATCTGAAAGCCGGCATCTGTGATGCAGCGCTGATGAGCGGTCTGCGTGGCCGCCTGTTCAACAAGTATACCGGCACCATTGATTCCATCGGCGGTCTGCCCAGCGACGAGCACATGAAGATTCTGCTGCAGGTTATGGCCAGCCCGAAATCCGCTGACAAGATGGTCAGCGGTGAATATGTCGTCCTGGGTCTCGCATCTGCCGGCGGCGCCTATGTCTTCGTCAACGACAGGACCATCAACACCCTGGCCAATGCTGCAGGCAAGCGGGTCGCGGTACTGGACTATGACCCCACCCAGGCGGAAATGGTGTCGCAGATCGGCGCCACGCCGGTTGCCTCGGATATCGTCTCTGCCCCCAACAAATTCAACAACGGGGTCGTCGATGTATTGGCAGCGCCGTTGGTGGCCTATGAAATCCTGGAATTGTACAAAGGCATGTCACCGGACGGCGGCATCATCAATTATCCGCTGGCGCAGATCACCATGCAGCTGATTGGTCGCAAGGACAAATTTCCCAATGAAGTGGCCCAGCTGGTGCGCGAAGAGTTCTTCAACAGCTATCACCTGATCAAGGAACGCCTGGACCAGGAAGCGGCCAAGGTGCCCGATCACTGGTGGATCGAAATTCCCGCAGCGGATAAGCGCGAATACGAAACCATGATGCAGGAAGCCCGCCTGACCCTGCGCGAAAAAGGCTACTACGATGCCGAGATGCTGACGCTGCAACGCAAGATTCGCTGCAAACTCAATCCGTCGAAAGGGGAATGTGCCAATCCGGTGGAATAAAGGCAGTTGCGAGTGGAAAGTTTAAAGTTGAAACGCGAGCGGGCTCGGAGCTAACCGAAAACCATCGACACCGCGCCACTGTGCAGAAACAGAACGGGGAACCTGGAGGCTCCCCGTTTTGCTTTTCGCTTCTTTTAACTCGTTACTCGACACTTGGGACCGCGAACAGAGCTATAATTGTTTGGCATGGCCCAAGCTCGCACCTTTCAACTTTGAACTTTCAACTCAGTGCAGTAACCCGCCCGGCATATCATCAATGGCCCCGAACATATCCACACGGTTATCACTGAACATATCCATTTCCGGCGCCAGCACCTGCACATAGCGATCGAAATAAAGGAATTGCTTGAGCAACAGGGCAAATTCGCGCGGGAAGCGAATCCCGTGGCCTTCACCAATCTTCACCAGATCCATGAGCAGGCGGTTCACTTCCTTGTCATTGCGATCCGCCTGCACCAGAGCGGACGGGTCAACCTGGCCCAGTGCCCCTTGCAGGCTTTCGATATCCCGTGCCAGGGCGGCCACATCCACTTCCTCGCGGGTCATGCCGATGATCGCCATGGCCTCTGCCATTTGGCGGATATCCCCTCGGCCAATGGCGTCAAAGAACTTGGCCATGCCGTCCCAGGCTTCACGGCGGATTCGACCGACAATCCCGAAATCGATGAACCCGACCCGACCGTCCTCCAGTAACATCAAATTGCCAGCATGTACATCCGCATGGAAGAAATCGCACAGCATCAGGCTGGAAAACCAGGTATTCAGGGCAGAGATCAGGGTTTCCGCCGGATCATCGGTATATTGCCGCAGGACGTTCATGTCCGTCAGCGGCACCCCGAAGAAGCGCTCCATGGTCAGCACCTTGCCGGTGGTGTGGGTCATGACCGGGTCCGGTGCTACCGCTGACGTGTTGCCGGTATCTCGCAGAAACGCATTGAATGCCTGCAGGTTATGGGCTTCCTTGATGAAGTCGCACTCCTCCAGCATGCCGGCCTGCAACTCCTCGATCACTCCGGAAATGGCAGAGCGGGACAGCCCGGGAGCCAGACGTTCGGTAACCCGGGCCGCAAAGTAGAGAAAATTGAAATCGGTCAGCAGCACATTGCGCACACCGGGGCGCTGAACCTTGATCACCACATCCTGTCCGTTTTTGAGCTTCGCCGCATGAACTTGCGCAATGGACGCACTGGCCAATGGCTTGGGGTCCACGGATTGATATAGCGACTCCAGGGGCTTCCCCAGCTCTTTCTCGACCGTTTCACGGATATAGTGAAACGGCAGTGCCGGGGTACGGTCCAGACAGCGCTGGAATTCCACCACATACTCTTCCGGGAAAATCGATGGGGAACTGGCAATAAACTGGCCCAGCTTGATGTACGTGGTACCCAGGGATTCAAAGGTAGTACGCAGCAAAGCCGGTACTGGCGGGCGATCGCCGAGCATCCAGTTAAGCCCCTGGCGCCCCACCACCCCGAGGGTTTCCAGGATGCGCAGGCCGCCACGGGCAGTATTCATCGCCAGAGCGACGCCACTTCTCTCGCCCGCCAGCCAGCTTTTCATGTCTTTGATATCGGTATGATCAGTCATAATAAAGTCTTACTTTCCCGGTGGGTGCGCAGCACAACGTTACGTATTCCATCATAAAGCAAATTTATTGTTTGTAATTGCTTGCAGGCTTTTTTGTAATTGCCACTTGTGCCAATTGGCGGACTTTCGTACCTTTGATCGCGCTAATCCGAGAACAATAACAAGGAGCTTTCGAATGGGTTCTCTGACCTTGACAAAAATGCTACGACATTCCCGTCTGGCCCTGGTAGGGGGCGCCATCATGGCTCTGCAAGGCTGTGGCGTCATCTACAAGACAACCGGGGACGTGCTGATCAGCTTCGGCCGCTCCGAGATGCTTCCCTACATGCTGACCTTCGACGATGTGCGCATGGCCTGTGTCACCGGCGAAGCGCAGACCCCGCTGCTGATGGCATTTGAACGCGTCGGCTCGCATCCCGAGAAGCTGGGCGCCATGGTTTACACCACTGCCGCCACCTGTGCAGAACAAATCGCCATTGACGCCGAGCTCCGCTACATGCGTGGCGTCAAGGATGGCAATGTGAATGAAGCCCAGGACGCACGTATTGAACAGAAACGCTGGTCTGCCATTGCGGCCAAGCGCCAGTACACCGCCTACCAGAACATGAAGACCGCCTTCGGTGAACAGAAAGAAGGCGAATGTCCCAAGCTGAAGACCGACTTCGACGAGCTGGTGTGGATGATCGGTAATATCTCCGGCGTCCAGGCCCTGCTCAATGATGGCGCATCTGATGGCGCGGTGGGTGTCCCCCGCGATATCGCCGCCAAGGTTGAGCGCAACATGAAGTGCCTGGAGAACGACAAGTGGTGGGGCGTACCCCGTGGTGCCCGTGCCGCAGTCTGGAACCTGCTGCCGATGCTGGCTCCGCCCAACGCCGAGCCGTGGAAAGAACTGGAAGCCTCTGCCAAGGCCGGCTTCGATGGCGGTGTTCGACTGGGTAGCGCCCTTTACGCCATGAGCGCCTTCAGCAAGGGCGATGACGAGCGTATGCGCAAGGCAATCCGTGACTTTGCCGCCAACGACCAGAATCTGGATCCGGAGTACTCCATGATGGATGCCATTGCCGGCTTCATTGTCACGGGTATTTCCGACCGGGAATGGACAGAAAATACCGGTAAGCGCACCCCCATTGGTGGGCTCGGGACATTCTGGGATGACGCCGCCAAATCCGGGCCGGCGATCAATATTGACGATTTGCTGTAAGCCTGTTTGCGGCCCCTTGGGGCCGCTTTGAATTAGATTAAGAAGTAACCAGGAGACATGCCATGCGCTATTTGAAGGCGTTTACCACAGCAGCGACCGCTGCACTTGCACTGACATTCAGCCCCGCCCATGCCGCCGAGGAACGGTCCATGTGCGTGTTCGATATCATTGGCGCCAACGGTGATATCTACAACATCATGAAGGACTACAAGACCGCCGCTCTTGGCTGGGGTGTAGACCTGGAGCTGAAGCCCTACACGGATGAGAAAATCGCCGCCGAGGACCTGAAAGCCGGCCAGTGTGATGCTGCAGTCCTGACAGGCATCCGGGGCCGCCAATTCAATAACTATACAGGCAGCCTGGATTCCATCGGGGCCATCCCCTCCTATGACGCCATGCGCACCGTGGTCACTGTTCTGGCCAGCGGCAACCCTTCCATCAACGAGAAGCTGGTTTCCGGCCCCTATGAAGTGGGTGGTATTGCCCCCATGGGTGCGGCCTACCTGTTCGTGAAAGATCGCACCATCGATACCGTGGGCGAGCTCTCCGGCAAATCCATCGCCGTACTGGAATACGACAGCGCCCAGGCCAGCATGGCCTCACGGGTGGGTATGTCTCCGGTGATGTCTGATATCACCAACTTCTCCGGCCGTTTCAACAACGGTTCCGTGGATATCTGCTTCGCTCCCATTGCGGCCTACTCTGCATTGGAACTGTACAAGGGCATGCAGCCGGATGGTGGCATGATCGATTACGTACTGGGGCAATTGACGGCCCAGGTGATCCTCAAAAAAGATCGCTTCCCGGACGGCTTTGCTGACAGCTCCCGCAAATACATGCTGGGTCAGTTCGATCGCGCCATGACCGTGATCGAGAACGCCAACAACGAAGTCGACAAGAAATGGTGGATCCGCATCCCCGAGGCCGACAAGCTGCGTTATGACGAAATGATGCGCGAGGCGCGTATCGCCCTGACCAACGACGGTGTTTACAGCAAGGACATGATGTCCCTGCTGCGCAAGGTGCGCTGCAAGGAAGAACCTTCCCGCGCCGAATGCGTTAATCCGGTCGAGTAAGCGCAGTACTGACAGCGGGGCCCAAGTGGCCCCGTTTTTCCCTAGCAACCTAATTTCTGTCACCCGGCGTCGCTCTGCCGGGTAGTCAAGGTGTTTACACTGCCATAGAATGCGGAGAACAAGGCCTGAGGGCCCGCGGGTAGCCTTTTCCCCGTAATCCAGGCGGTATAACAATAACCGGGTGCACAATGGACAAAACTTCTTCTATGAAAATGGCAAACCGTTCTGTCGGTGAATGGTTGTCATCGTTACCTACCCTGATTCTCCTTTTGCTGACGGTTTTTCTCGCATCTGGGGAAGTGATTCACTCCCAACTTCTGAAGATTGGCGAAAATACCTGGGAAGGCTATTTCCAGTTGCGGGGGGCCGGCATTCTTCAGGAGCCGACCTGTAACCCGGACGCCAATCTTGACGATCAACTGGAAGCCGCCGTCGCCAGGAAAAAACAACAGATGGCGGATGACCCCCTGGCCGGGTTGTTCGGCACCGAGGTCAACGAAGACGCTCTGCGCCAATCCCTGGAAGCTTCCCAGCAAATCTGCCGTGATAAGTGGGCCACCTACAACATGGTCCAGGAGAAGGTCACGCCCGGCGTGATTGCTTTCCGGACCCTGGAAGGCGGGGTGGCACAGGTGGTTACCTCCCTGGGCCACTACAAACGGTTGCTGCTGTGTATTCTGGTGATTATCTGTGCCGCCACCGCCACCCTGACGCGCCACCATATTTCCCTGCGCCCGGCGCAAACCCGCAAGGACCATTTCGTATCCAGCATTGGCCAGCTTTCCGCCAACGTGATGCTGCTGATGTCCGCGTGGGTTTATCGTGGCGAGGAAGTGAGCGCCATGGCAGATGGGGTACAGGTAAACCATTTCTACCTGCACCAATTCTGGATTGCCGGCTTTGCCCTGCTCTCCCTGGCCGCCCTCTGGCAGCTGATCAAACCGCCCAAGGATCTTGAGGAAGGTGGCAGCTGGGGCAAGGCCCTGCTGACCATTCCGCTGTACAGCTTCATGTGTATCACTGCCGGCATCCAGTTCGTCAGCCAGGGCTACTACCACGGCATCAGTGTCTACCTGGGCATGATGATGGAACTGTCTACCCTGTTCCTGAGCCTGGCCCTGTACATCTGGATCGGTATGATGCTGCGCCAGACCAAGATGGCCCACCTGGTGTTTGATGTACTGCGTCCGTGGAAGATGTCCCCGGAACTGATGTGTTTCGTGGTACTCGCGGTGACCGCGATCCCCACCGCCTACACCGGGGCGTCCGGTATCTTCGTTATCGCGGCCGGTGCCACTATTTACAACGAACTGATCCGTGCCGGCGCACGCAAGCAACTGGCTCTGGCCGCTACCGCCATGTCCGGCTCCATGGGTGTGGTACTGCGTCCTTGTCTGCTGGTCGTGATCATTGCTGCCCTGAACAACTCGGTCACCACCGATGAACTGTTCACCTCCGGCCTGAAAATTTTCGGTCTGTCACTGCTTCTGTTCTTTATCTACAGCCAGTTTGCCCGCACCGAAGCGGCCCGAATCGCGCCTTTCTCCGAGGCCGTACCGGCCAGCATCAAGCGCCTGGTACCGCTGCTGCCCTATGTGATCATCATGGGCACCGTCGTGGTATTCTTCCGTGACCTGCTGGATACCGAACTCAACGAAAACTACGCACCGATCATCCTGCCGGTGATGCTGCTTGCCATTCTCATCTTTGAGAAACTGAGCAATAAATCCGTGCATCTTTTCACCCTCGTATTGGTGCCTCTGCTGGCTTACTCCCTGTACAACCTGGTGGGTATCAATGCCGCGCTGGATGCGGGCAACATCCCCACCGGCACCTCTGCCGAGGACCTTGAGGCCTTGTTCTGGGGCCTGCTGTGGAGAAACTTGCTGCTCGGCGCCGCGGTTGTGCTCTACTACGTGTTGAAACAACCCGAAGAAGATCCCGATTACCGTGAGGAGCCCGGCGTCGGCGACAAGCTGGAAAACTCCCTGCGTTTTGCCACCAATGAGACCACCGGCCACATTGGCGCCCTGCTCATGCTGATGGCACTGTCTGTGAGTGTAGGCGGCATCATCGAGCGCTCCGGTGTGATGGAGAACCTGCCGGAAACCTTCGCCAACGTCTGGCTGGCCATGACCCTGCTGGTAGTCACCATGGTGATTATCGGCATGATCATGGACCCCTACGGGGCGGTGATTCTGGTGAATGCCACCATCGCCCAAATTGCCTTCGACAATGGCATCGCACCATTACACTTCTGGATGATTACCCTGGTGGCCTTCGAACTGGGTTATCTGTCACCGCCGGTGGCATTGAACCACTTGTTAACACGACAAGTCGTGGGTGAGGCCGAAGTGGAGTCCGCCAAGCTCAAGGAAGGCAGCTTCTTCCGTCGCTATGAGAAGTTCCTGCTTCCCATCGCGGTCATGCTGACGGCCCTGCTGCTGGTCTCCTACGTACCGTTGCTGTCCGATACAGTGCACGAGTACATGTTCCAGAAGATCGAGATCGGCGGCTAAACATTACGTCGGTTTCACCTCAAAAAAGGAGCCTTCGGGCTCCTTTTTTTATGTATCTCCAGAGATCCTCTGAATAACTCCTTGCGCTCTGCTATATTTCAGACGCGCTATTAACCAAAAAACAAGGATAGAAGCGATGATCACCAATTTACGCATTGGACAGCGTACTGCACGGGAATGGCTCTCCTCTTTACCCACCCTCATTCTATTGCTGATCACCATATTTCTGGCTTCGGGGGAAGTGATTCACTCCCAACTGCTGAAAATTGGTGAAAATACCTGGGAGGGTTACTTCCAGCTTCGAGGAGCCGGCATTCTCAACGAGCCAACCTGTAATCCCGATTCCGATCTGGACAGTGAACTGGCAGGTGCCATCGCCAGGAAGAAGCAACAAATGGCCGATGATCCACTGGTCGGCATGTTCGGCACCGAGGTCAATGAAGACGCCCTGCGCCAGTCGCTTGAGGCCTCACAGAAAATGTGCCGAGAAAAGTGGGCCACCTACAATATGGTCCAGGAAAAAGTGACCCCCGGTGTCATCGCCTTTCGCACCCTAGAAGGAGGCGTGGCGCAAGTTGTCAGCACCCTTGGCGATTACAAGCGTTTACTCCTCTGCTTACTGCTGCTGATCTGCGCCGCTACTGCAACGCTTACCCGTCACCATATTGCCTTGCGTCCGGCGCGCACCCGCAAGGATCACCTGGTTTCGACCCTGGGCCAGCTCGCCGCCAACTTTCTGCTAATGACTTCTGCCTGTATATATCGCAGCGAAGAAATCAAGGCAATGGCCGATGGTGTCCAGGTGAACCATTTCTACCTGCACCAATTCTGGATCACTGGTTTCGCCCTTCTTACCCTGGCCTCACTCTGGCAGCTCATCAAACCCCCGAAAGATCTGGAAGAAGGTGGCGGCTGGGGCAAGGCCCTGCTGACCATACCGCTATACTCCTACATGTGCCTCAGCGCCAGCATCCAGTTCATGTCTCAGGGGTACCTGCACGGTAGCAGCGTCTACCTGGGCATGATGATGGAGTTCTCCACTATGTTCCTCAGCCTGGGCCTGTATATCTGGGTGGGGATGATGCTGCGGCAGACCAGAATGGTACACCTGGTGTTCGACGTGCTGCGGCCTTGGCGCATGTCACCGGAACTGATGTGCTTTGTGGTTCTCGCTGTCACGGCCATCCCTACCGCCTATACCGGCGCTTCCGGGATTTTCATCATCGCCGCGGGTGCCACGGTCTACCATGAGCTGGTCCGTGCCGGTGCCCGCAAGCAACTGGCGCTGGCCGGCGCAGCCATGTCTGGCTCCATGGGGGTAGTGCTGCGCCCTTGTTTGCTAGTGGTCATTATTGCAGCACTGAACAACGCGGTTACCACCGATGAGCTCTTCACCTCCGGCGTTAAGGTCTTTGGTCTTACGCTGCTCCTGTTCTTTATTTACAGCCAGTTTGCTCGTACTGAGCCGGCACGCATTGCGCCCTTCTCGGAAGCCGTTCCCGCCAGCCTGAAACGGCTTTTCCCACTGCTGCCCTATGTCATCGTGATTGGTACCGTGATTGTCATTTTCAGCGACATTCTCGACACCGAACTAAACGAAAACTATGCCCCGATAATCCTGCCAATGCTGATGTTGGCGGTACTGATCTACGAGAAATTCAGCCGCTATTTTTTGCACTTTTGTGCGCTTGCACTGGTCGTGCTCCTCATTCACTCAAGCTATGACACCTGGATGCTATCCAAGGCACTGGAATCCGGAAATGTGCCCACCGGCACTTCCGAAAAACAGCTTTCCAATGCCATTACCGGCCTGTTCTGGCGCAACCTGATACTGGCGGCCAGCCTGTTGATCCACTATCTGATCAAGCCTACCGGGGTGACATCCGATCTGCCCACCGAAGAGGAGGGTGTTGGTAACACGCTGGAAAGCTCCCTGCGGTTCTCCACCAATGAGACCACCGGTCACATTGGTGCCCTTCTCATGCTGATGGCTCTGACCGTCAGCATGGGCGGGCTTCTGGAACGTTCCGGCGTAATGGAAGCTCTGCCCGAGACCTTCGCCAACGTCTGGCTGGCCATGACTCTGCTAGTGGTGACCATGGTCATCATCGGCATGATCATGGATCCCTTTGGTGCCGTTATCCTGGTCAATGCCACCATTGCCCAGGTGGCATTCGATAACGGGATCGCACCTCTGCATTTCTGGATGATCAGCCTGGTAGCCTTTGAGCTGGGTTACCTGTCACCCCCTGTGGCACTGAACCATTTGCTGACACGGCAGGTGGTCGGCGATGACGAGGTGGAAAGCGCCAAGGTGCATAACGGCTCCTTTTACCGCCGCTATGAGAAATACCTGTTGCCCATCGCGGTGATGCTCACCGCGCTGCTACTGGTCTCCTACGTGCCGCTGATGTCCGACTCGGTTCATGAGTACATGTTCCAGAAGATTGAGTTTGCCGGCTAAGACCCAAGCAATCACAACCCAGCCAAAAGGAGCCTGCGGGCTCCTTTTTTGCCTGTTTTCCGGTTTCCTGTGACGCATGATAGGCAGGCAGACATTCACCGATTCACCGGGCCTGATCCGATACCAGTTTCCTATCGTCGATGAATAACTGATACTGTAAAGTATCCGGATGAAACAGGGAGATGGCTGATGAATAAAACACAGGGGTCCCGGACTCCCCGTGAAACAGAACCCTTGCCGAAAACGGTCAAACCCGCCCTGCTGTTTCTTCTGTTCCTGGCAGGGGTGGTCGCGACCATGGCGATTGCCGCCTACGCAGTCGACAGAATGATTTACGGGTAAATCCTATGGCAACGGCAATGGACAATCGTCGCTTCCCCCGCACCAGCCGTGAAGAAAACCTGGCACTAACCTTGCTGCCCAGCCAGTCCGGCTCGCTGGACCCGGCCGATCGCCTGTATTTGTCTACCCACGATATTTCCCTGGCCGGCATCAGTGTCGAGCTTCCTGCTCCAATCAAACCGAACACGGATGTGGAGCTGTGGGTGGCGTTGCTGGAAGACCATGGCACTTACCACCTCTACGGCACCGTCGCCTGGTGTGCGGCCCCGGAAGGCCAGCTGTTGGCGGGGATTGCACTGGATCTGGAACGGGCAGATGGCCGTCTGTGGGCCGCCCACTTCGATGACGACGGTTTCTTCAGTGACTGAATCGCTGTTCCAGCGTGGCAGTCAGTATCAGCAGTTTCGTCCCACCTACCCTCCTTCCCTGTTCCAGTGGCTCGCTAACCAGTGCCCCTGTCGTGATCGTGCGATGGACCTGGGCTGTGGCAGTGGTCAGGCCAGTCGAGGTCTGGAGCCCTGGTTTCGGCAAGTAATAGGCGCAGATATCAGCCATCCACAGTTACTGGCTGCCCCACCCTCGTCGAGCCACTATCTGGTCAGCGTGGCCCACCGGCTGCCGCTGGCAGACGCCAGCCTGGACCTGATTACTGTTGCCCAGGCCTACCACTGGTTTGATCAAACCGCCTTTCAGGCGGAGGCGGAGCGCACCTTGCGCCCTGGAGGAGTGTTGGCCCTGATCAGTTATGGGATCTGCGAGGTTGCTGGGCTGGAAGGCATGATCCGGGATTTTCATGACGGCCCGCTGGCTCCCTGGTGGCCTGCGCAGCGGGCCCAGGTGGTTGCCGGCTACCCTGATGCCTCCCTGCCCTGGCCGGCACTGACTTACCCCGGCGACAGCATTACCCTGGACTGGTCCGCCACCGACATGCTCGGCTATCTGGATACTTGGTCCGCTCTGGTTCAGGCCGCCCGGGCCGGGGAGTCCCTGCTGGACGACTTCGCACCGAGATTGAAACAAGCCTGGGGGAAGACACAACGCACAGTACGCTGGCCTCTGCGGGTGCGGGCCTGGCGCAAACAGTGAACAGTGAACAGTGAACAGTGAACAGTGAACAGTGAACAGTGAACAGTGAACAGTCTCAGGCTGCGGTCTGAGACAACGCCATCAAGTCTTTTTTCTGCTTTTTCAAAAAAAGGCCGCACCCACTGCGTGGGCGCGGCCTTTTGCCTTTCAGATCAAACCCCGCAAACTCGCGACGCTGTTACCTACTTAGCTGCTTCCGGAAAGTGCTCACCCAACAGTCCAGCCAGGCGGTCCAGCCGTTTGCGGCGGCGGGCCAGGCCGAAGACGTTGAGCAGTCGGGTGGCCCAGGTGAAGGCGGTAACCAGGGTGTCGCCACCGCGACGGGGGATCACATGCACGTGCACGTGGGGCACATGCTGATTGGCTTCACGGCCATCGTTGACCACGATATTGTGCGCCTTCACCGCCAGTCCGGCGCGTTTCTGGGCCATGATGGTACGGCGAGCCAGGTCCATCAGATGATGGGTCAGGCTGCTGTCCAGTTGCTCCAGCAAGGGGGCATGCTCCTTGGGAATCACCAGACAGTGGGCTTCGCGGATCGGGAACAGATCCAGGATCACCATGGCTCGCTCATCCTCATAGACCACACTGGCAGGTAATTTGCCGTCGCGGATCTGGCAGAAAATGCACTCGCTCATTGGGGATCAGCCATGGCGGTCTGTTTGCGACGCTGACGCCACAACTCCAGCACGGCCGCAATCAGCGCCACCACCAGCATGGCCAACAAGGGTCCTCCGGCCCGCCACAGACTGACATCGTCCTGGGCCAGGCCATCAAACAGCGTGACCACCCATGCCGGGGCCCACTCATCGTGCTGGGGCGACACCGACCAGGGGGTCAGCAACAATGCCGTCAGCAGGATACGCAGCGGCACCTTGGCCCAGATTGCCAGCGGTCGGGTGAGCCACCACCAGACAAAAAGCACGCCTACGCAACCCAACAAATAGGCCAACCAGCCCCACATATACGCTTGTGTTGTCACAGTGACTCCCAGTTTGATGCTGACAGAGCGACCCGAAGTGGCGGGTAAAAGACCGCGCCTATTGGCTCAGGTCCATCCTACTCTATCCAATGAATAATATGCTCTTCCCAATCATCTTCGTGCACAAGCTGCTCGGAGACGACCCGCCCGGCGACGCTGATGCCCGCCTGCCGGACGGTCCCCTCCTCCCCGCTGATCAGCGGATGCCAATCCGCCAGCGGCTGACCATGAGCCCGTAGCCGGTAGGCGCAGCTGGAAGGCAACCAGTCCGTGTTGCGGGCCACCGCCTCGGTCACCTGGATGCAATCCGGCACCTTGCGAAAGCGGCTATCGTACACCCGGCACTGACATTTCTGGCTATCCAGATAACGGCAGGCCAGATTGGTAAAGGCCAGCTCGCCGCTGTCCTCGTCCTGCAGTTTCACCAGACAGCATCGGCCGCAGCCATCACACAGCGCTTCCCACTCCGCTCTCGACAACTCCCCCAGGGGCAGTTCCCAGAAACGTGTGCGCAGACCGTTTTCAGGCATCCGGCCCTGCCGGTTTATCCGGGTGACCGTCGGCCATGAACATGTCTTCATCCGGCGGCGGCGGCATTTGCAGATAGAACCCCTGATCACGGATCTTCTCCATCACCTGCGCCACGTCCGCCCGGGCAAGCGGCCGGTCAGGGGACAGGATCATGTCATTCACATGGATGGGGGTGCCGAATTGCTTGAGCAGCACCTCAGGAAGATCCTTGAGGCCCTTCTGGCGATCCACGAACAGATACATCCCCGCCTTCTTGCGGGTCTTGTAAATCGAGCAAAACAGCTTGCCCTTCAACATCAAAGCAACTCCAGCAGGGGCTTGGTCACAATCTCGTTACGCCAGCCGGTGAGCGGCTCGGGCACCTGGTCCGGGTGACGAATCAGGGATTCCAGCCAGCGACGGCGCATCAGCACATCCGGTTTCATGTTCATGGATTCGGCAATCTCGCCGACCCGTTTACGCAGCATCTTGGCCCGTTTTTTCTGCTGGGCATCCGGCGGCCCCGGCAGGGGCTCAGGTGGCGTGCCACGCCGGCCCGCTTCGAGCAGTTCCAGCAGGGTATCACCATCCCGGCGGATCACCTTGGGGTGCAGACCCAGGTCAGAAAACAGGCCCCGGTCGCTGCGGGAGGAGCGGGCCAGATCCAGTAGCTGGGCATCCTTGAGGACAAACCCCTTGGGCAGGTCCCGCTCCCGTGCCATGCGATCCCGCCAGGGAGTCAGCACCGCCAGCACCGCCAGCGCCTGACCCTGTAACAGGCCGGCACCTTTCACATTACGCCAGGCTTTTTCCGGAGCAGTCACCGTCCGTGCCTGTTCGAGCAGACGCTGGCACTCTTCCCGCCACCAGCTCTCACGGCCCAGATTCACCAGCCGATCCCGCAGGATATCGGTCACCTCGGGCAAATATTTCACATCGTCCTCGGCGTAGAGCAACTGCTCCTGACTCAGAGGCCGCTTGAGCCAGTTGGTGCGGGTAGCGCCCTTGGGCAATTCCACCCCGAGCAACATCTGCACCACCTTCTGGTAGCCCAGTTGCATGTCCTCACCGGTGAGAGCAGCAGCGATCTGGGTGTCCTCGATCACCGCCGGGTAATCACCAGTAAAGGCGGCGATGGCTTCCAGATCCTCGGAACAGGCATGCATCACCAGAGGGTGCTGCTGGAACAGGGGCGACAGCGTGGGGCCATTGACCTGCGTCGTGTCGATCAGCCGGATCTGCTCACCATCATGGACCTGAACCAGGGCCAGTTGTGGCCAGAAGGTGCGCTCGCGCATGAATTCCGTGTCCAGGTACAGGGGCGTTGCCGCCGCCAGTCCGGACTGCCAGGTGGAGATGTGGTCGCTGTTGTCGCACCAGAGGTAAGCCATGAAGTCGCCTGAGTCTGAATTGGCGACGATTATACGGGCTCCGGGCAGCCTTTTTCAGCATCGCAGGCCGCCGATTGGCCATTTATCCCCCCTTCGCCCTGATAACCGCCGGCAACACTGTGAAAATTTGCACTCAAGGGGCCGATTAACCGTGAAATATCCTGGCCTGCGCTCAATTTCCCGGCGCTTTTCTGCTACGCTTTGCGCCGCACTGAAAACCGCACAGGAATAACCCATGAGCACGAAACTGGTACTGGTCCGCCATGGCCAAAGCGTTTGGAACAAGGAAAACCGTTTCACCGGCTGGAAAGACGTGGATCTCACCGATCAGGGCCGCGAAGAAGCCCGCACGGCTGGCGAATTGCTGAAGGAAGCAGGCTTTGAGTTCGATGTGGCTTACACTTCCGTGCTCAAGCGCGCCATCCGTACCCTGTGGACCATTCTGGACAATATGGACCAGATGTGGATTCCGGTGATCCGCGACTACCGCCTGAACGAACGCCATTATGGCGCCCTGCAGGGCCTGAACAAGGCGGAAACCGCTGCAAAATATGGCGACGAGCAGGTGCATATCTGGCGCCGCAGCTACGATACCCCGCCGCCGAAGATGGAGCGCGACGACGAACGCTATGCCGGCAACTTCCGGGTATACCAGGGCCTCAGCGACAGCGAGATCCCCCTGTCCGAAAGCCTCAAGGACACCGTAGACCGTTTCGTGCCGTACTTCGAAAGCGAGATCAAACCGCAGATCGAGGCCGGCAAGCAGGTGCTGATCTGTGCCCACGGCAACAGCCTGCGGGCACTGGTGAAGTACCTGGGCGACATTTCCGACGAGGAAATCGTCAAGCTCAACATCCCCACCGGCGTGCCGATGGTGTACGAGCTGGATGACAACCTGAAGCCCATCAAGAACTACTACCTGGGCGATGCCGAGGAAGTGGCCAAGGCGGCCGAGGCCGTGGCGAACCAGGGCAAAGCGTAAGTCACACGGCAACGACCTGACGCAAAAGCCCGACCCGGGAAACCGGGTCGGGCTTTTTTGTTTCTGAGGGCAGATTAAAGCCGGACAGGCTCTGACAGTCGAGTGGAAAGTTAAAAGTTCAAAGTTAAAAAGTGCGCGATGGGTTGATTTTGAGCGGCCATGCCCGCGCCATTAGCGTTAATCGCGGGCACACCATTCCTGCCTTTGACAACTTAGTCCGCGTTTCAACTTTAAACTTTGAACTTTCAACTACGCTGCTCAGACGTATCCCGGTCGCTACTCTGATCCTGCCGACCCGCCTCCCAGGCAGAAGCCAGGACGGCATCCTGGTAGGGGTTGCTGGTCACCCACCAGGCCGTCATGCGCCCCCGCTCATAGGCCATGTCCACGCTGTCCTCCTCCGAGGCCTCCGGCGCCCGCCAGCGGGCCAGACTACGCTGAACCAGGCTGCGCACATCATGGCTCACCACCAACAGACAGGGCACCAGCAGCAGGCTGACCAGGGTGGCAAACAACACGCCAAACGCCAGGGACACGGCCATGGGAATCAGGAAACGGGCCTGCACACTGGTCTCCAGCATCAGCGGCGCCACCCCGGCAAAGGTGGTCATGGAGGTCAGCATTACGGGCCGCAGGCGGCTGCTGACGCCTTCGATCACCGCATCACGAAGACGCATGCCATGGCTTCGCAAGGTATTGATGGCATCAATCAGTACCAGGTTGTCGTTGACCACCACGCCACTCACCGCGATGACCCCCACCAGCGACCACAATGTCAGGCTGTAACCCAGCAGGAAGTGCCCCAGGAAGGCCCCCACCATGCCGAAGGGGATTGCCGCCATCACCAGTAGCGGCTGGCCATAGCCGCCAAACAGCACGGTGAGCAGGAAAAATATGGCAGCCAGGGCAATCAGGTAGCTGATCGACAGATGATCCAGGAAGTCCTGGATCGCCGCCTGCTTGCCGGCCACCGTCCAGCCCGCCTGGGCATCGGCGGACTCCATGGGGGCCAACACCTGTTGCTGCAGTGCCGCCATCACCTGGGCCGGCGACGTCACATGTTCATCCACGAAAGCACTGATGGTGGCACTGCGGCGGCCATCGTAATGGCTGATCATGGCCGGCACCTGGCGTCGCTGCAGGTCGGCCACTGCCGCCAGCACAGTGATCTCCCCATCCCGCAGTTGCACCGGTAACCGTTCCAGGTCACTGATATGGCGACTGTCGCGGCTGGCCAGACGCAACATCACCGGCACTTCCTGATCCTGTTCAAACCAGCGATCCAGCTCGATACCGTGGAACGCATTGCGGATCTGCAGTCCCAGCTGCTCCACCCGCAGGCCCGCCAGTTTGCCTTCTTCCCGCAGGCCGATATCAACCAGGGTGCGACGGGAAGACAGGTTGTTGGCCACTTCATGGACCCCCTCCATGTTCGCCAGGGCCAGCGCCGTCTGCGCACTCAAGCGTTGCAAGGTGGCCAGATCCGGGTGGAACAGATTGACGTGAATATCCGGCTTCACCTGCATCAGGCTGGCGTGGAATTTGACCGACAGGGCATCGGCAATGGGGCCGTGCTGCCCCCGCCACAGACTGGCCAGCTCCCGGGGAGACATGGCGCTGGTATCTCCGCCAATGGCCAGGGTCACCCGTACCCGGAAGCGGGCGCCCGGGTCACGGGCATTGGAGGTTTTCTGGCGCACCCCCTGCTCGGCAAACACCGCATCCACGGTGACCGGCTGCTGGTCAGCCTGCAATTGCGCTGATAGCTTGCGGGCGGAGCCTTCCAGTGCCTGCACCTCGCGCAGCAGCCGGGCCTCGCCGGTGCCCTGGGGGAACACCACTTCCGCCATCACCCGGTCGCCCTCCACCCGGGAAAACAACACCATGGTCAGCCAGCCGCTGTTGACCAGGGCGCAGCAAAAAATAAACAGCCCTACAAACACCACCACCAGCACATACCGCCAGCGCAGGGCCCGTCGCAGCAGTGGCCGGGCCCGGTATTCCAGCCAGCGATCCAGCCGGCTATTGATGCGCGTAGAGAGTTGCTCGGACTTTCGCCAGATCCCCCGGGCGGGGCGGTCATAGCTGAGGTGAGAGGGCAAAATCCACAGGGACTCCACCAACGACAGCACCAGAATGGCCATGGACACAATGGGGATCACCCGCATCAGTGCCCCTTCCGGGCCAGGCAGGAACAGCAGCGGCGCAAAGGCAATCAGGGTGGTCAGCACCGCAAACAGGATCGGTCGCGACACCCGCTGGGCGCCGGCAATGGCGGCCTCCTGACCGGCCATGCCACCCTGGCGGCGCTGGTGATCAATACTCTCGCCGACGATCACCGCATCGTCGACCACAATGCCCAGCACCAGGATAAAGGCGAAAAGGGAGATGGTGTTGAAGGATTCGCCCAGCACCGGCAGCAAGGCACAGGCACCCAGCATGCAGACCGGAATCCCCAGCGCCACCCAACCAGCCAGACGCAGGGTGAGAAACACCCCCAGCATCAGGGTCAGCAACACCAGCCCCTGCAGCGCATTGCGCCACAACAGATGGGAGCGTTCGCGAAACTGGGCCGCATCGTCACTCCACACCTGCAAGGCGACGCCCGGCGGTAACTGCGCCTGCTGCAGATAGCCGCTCACCGCCCCGGCCACGTCCAGCACGTTCTGGTCGCCGACCCGGTAGACATCCAGCGCTACCGCCGGCCGGCCGTCCAGCCAGGCGGCCTGACTGTCTCGGGAGAAACCGTCCTCAATGCGGGCCACGTCGCCGAGACGCAACAGATCGCCCTGCTCGGACTGGCGAATCACCAACTGTTGGTAGGCGCTGGCCTCTCCCGGTTGCTGGCCGGTCTGTAGCAGCCAGTCACCCCGGTCGCTGCGCAACAGCCCTCCGGCAACCCGCTCCACGCTTTCACGGGCGGCGGCGGCCATGCCTTCCAGGGTGAGCTGATAGCGGTACAGATCATCCCGGGCCACGGTCAGCGCCATTTCCCGTTCCGGCAGGTTTTCGATATCCACACTGGATACCGCATCATGATTGAGCAGCTGCCGGCGCACCTGATGAGCCAGTTGATAGAGATCCTGGCGGGACAGGCTGCCACTGAGCAGCAGCCGCACCACCCGGTTTCGTACAATCAGTTCCTGCACCCGGGGGCGCTCGGCGTCGCCGGGCAAGGTATCAAGGGCTTCCAGGCGAGTGCGGATCTGCTCCAGCACGGCGCGGGTATCATGCCCCTTGAGCACATCCAGCTGCACCGAACACAACCCCTCCCGGGCTTCACTGATCAGTTCGGTGCCCCCTTCCACATCGTCGATGGCGGTTTCCACTGGCGTGCAGACCAGGGCCTCCACACTTTCCGGTGTGGCCTGGGGCCAGGCCACATAGATACCGATACGGTCCAGCGGCACGTTGGGCAGGGTTTCCTGGCGGGTGTGGGGGATGGCCATCAGGCCGGCCAACAGCAGGGTGATCATCAGCAGGTTGGCCACCGCGCTGTTGCGGGCAAACCAGGCAATACTGCGGTTCACAGCGCTGTCTCAGTGGCAGAACGATCCGCCAGTCCGCTGGCAGGAGGACGGGGATCAATACGCATGCCCTCCAGCAGCTGCAAGTCTCCGGCCAGCACCACCCGGGAGGAAGCGGTCACACCGTCGTGCAGATACAGGGAATCATCATCGTGGTGCAGTATCGCCACGGATTGACGTCGCAACCGCTTGTCCTGATCCAGGACCCAGACAGCGTTCTCGCCAGCCTGGGCTGCCCGGGGCAGCACCGCCACATTTTTCGTCGGCGCGCCGCGCAGCTCCGCCTGCACCAGCACCCCGGGCTCCAGGGGCAAGCCGTCCTCGCTATTGGTGACCTGAACGATCAGGTGCATCATGCGGTTCTTGTTCAGGCCACCTTCGCGGCGCACCACCCTGCCCGACCACTGGCCGTCCCGGCCGGCAAAGCGGCCACGCAGGGTAACGTTCACCGGCTCCAGGGTGCCTTCATCACCGGGCATGATGCCCAACAGTGCCAGCCACTCATCGCGAACCGGCAGCCGTACCTCCACCTGATCTTCCTGATACAAGCGAGCCAGAATGCTGCCGGCCTGTATCTGTTGTCCAGCCATGACCTGGACGGCTTTCAGGCGACCACTGATCGGCGCCACCAGCTCCGTCTGTTCCTGATTCCGTTGGGCCTGGCGCAAGCCGGCACGGGCCGAGGCAAGACGGCTGTTGGCTTCGTCCAGTTGCGGTTCAAAGCGACCCAGCGCCGAGGAACGCTTGGCGGATCCCGAGACCCGTGCCCGCGCCCGGGTTTCCTCCAGATGCAGCCGCGCCGCATGGACGGCGTTCTGCTGGGCAGTAACGTCCAGCGCAAAGGGCTCCGGGTCCAGCTTCAGTAATACCTCGCCGGCCGTCACCCGCCCCCCGTCTGCCAGTAGCGGCGATACTTCCTGCACCCGGCCGGACACTTCCAGACTCAGCGGCAACTCATGACGGGCACGCACCAGCCCTTGACTGTGCACCGGAATGACCACGTCCTTCCATTCCACTTGCCAGGTGTCCAGAGCCAGAATCGATTCTTCGCTTTTCACCGCCGGCGGTGACGGCGGCACCAGATACAGGGCCGCCACCGCCAACGCCATGGCCAGGGCGGCCAGCAGAGCCACCAATGCGCGCAGACTGACAATCCGTTTCATGCCGTCACTCCCAGTCCCTCAACCCAACATTGCAGACATTCGCGCACCGCTGACTCCGGGGCGCCCAGGGACGGGTGCAGCTTCAGCGCCAGACTCAAGCTGCCATTCACAATGATCATGCCGTTGGCTACCGGATGGGTGGGACTCCCGGGGCCACAGCAGGCGAATACCGTGTCGGGCGCCAGGCCTCCTGAAACGAAATCCATCTGCCACTCTCCCAGGTTGGAGAAGGAGCCGCCGTGGCGGGCACCGTTGAGCAGACGGCCACATAGCCAGTCCACCCCCCGCTGGCCAACCAGCCGACCAATTCGGGCAAGGTGCCAGTAGCGCCAGTGAATATTGGCTTTCAGATAGCGACGAATGGTGTGGTCCAGATGAGTCAGCGAATCGTCACTGTCCACTGTCATGTAAAAGGCACTGGACAGATTCATATCCGGCTTCGCCATGGGCACCACCCCGCGCATGTTCACCGGGAAGCACCAGCTGATGGGCACTGCATGGGTCATCAGGGTTTGCACCACGGCCCGATGCAGGGCCTGCAACAACAGGCTGTTGAGAGAGACCTGCAGCGCCTCGGCCCGCTGCCGCAGGGCAAGGGTTTGCCGTGGCGTCAGCCATTCCACCAGGGGCGCATCCGCCTGCTTTTCGCCCGTGGAGGTGAAGACCCGCCAGGGGGGTGATTGCGGCTGGCGTCGCTCCGGCCGTGCCTGCCAGCGACGCCAGAACGCGGGCGGCCGGGTCTGGCGACTGAGGGGCATGGGCGGCTGAGGCACGCCCATGCGCTTGAGGGATTCGGCGATGCCGCCCACCCCGTCATGGTCACGGTGCCGCAACGCCACGGTATGGCGCTTCCCAGACGCCGGATGGATGAAAATAAACTCAATCCGGTCATCAATACCGAGCCGGGCACGGGCTCGGTACCACATGCCGATATAGTCGGTTGGACTGGCACTCACAGGCGCGCGACCTCCACGTAGGGCAAACGCCCATCGAGCTGGTCACGAGGATCGCCATCGTAGCTGACCAGAAAATGCTGGCTCAGCAATAGCCGACGGCGATACCGGGCCGGTACCTGCGCCAGTGGGTCCTGGGCAAAGAACCCGCAAACCAGCGCGTCATAGTGGCCATGGAAGCGACTGATCACATCGTCGAGCAACAGCTGCAACAGCTCCGGGCGATTATCCTCGACCACCAGGCTGTGCAGTGTCAGGTAGGACAACACCCCGCCCGGTGGCGGTAATTTCATGCCGCCCCGCAGCAGGCTGTGTGTGTTGTATAGATGGCGCATGACTCCCATGCCACGGGCATAGCCCAGCACCCGGGTCTGCTTGATCCCCTTCTGATCCCAGAAACCCAGCAATCCTTTCAGAACGCCACCGATCCAGAGACCGATAAAGTTCCGCGGGCTGAGCCCGTAACAGTAGGCATCACCCCGCACCCGGGACACATCCCAGTAGGGGAAAAACTGTTTCTGTGCCCCCTGATATCGCAACAGCTGGGAAATGGCATCCAGGTCGGCCTCACCGGTCTGGCGG
>NZ_BDAS01000011.1:0-91382 GCF_001602235.1 Alcanivorax sp. NBRC 102024 | reverse complement strand
CCTTACTGGGTGTGAAAAGGGGGTCGCTGGCGGCCCCCTTTTTGATGCTGGTGTCAGGCCTTGGGGCGTGCGCCGGCGTGCTCTCGCAGTGTCGGGGGCGGGTAGAAGGTGGGTCTGAAGAGCGAAAGCACTTTATTTTCACTTTTTTGCCGGATTTCCCGGATTAGGGCCAAAAGGTCCTTGCAATGCCGGGGGGGAATGGCTACTATCTGCGCCCTGCTTTCGAGCAGTACCAACCGGGGCATTGTTCCCGGGCTTGTTTTGACACCACTCACCTATCCATTGGCGATCAGGTAAGTGGGCTTTTTGCCATATAAATATGGTTCGAAACAGTCTGGAGTTTGTTAGCTATGGCTAACCAAAGAATCCGCATCCGGCTCAAGGCCTTTGATCATCGTCTGATTGATCAGTCCGCCCAAGAGATCGTGGATACGGCTAAACGGACAGGCGCGCAAGTGACGGGTCCTATCCCGCTGCCGACGCGTAAAGAACGCTTTACAGTGCTGATCTCTCCGCACGTAAATAAAGACGCGCGAGATCAGTATGAGATCCGCACCCACAAGCGGCTGGTGGACATCGTTGAGCCTACGGATAAAACCGTGGATGCGCTGATGAAGCTGGATCTGGCTGCTGGTGTGGATGTGCAGATCAGCCTGGGTTAACAACGGGCGGGTATTACCGCGACAGGTTGTGAAGAGGTAAACAATGGCGATTGGTGTGATCGGTCGGAAATGTGGGATGACTCGGGTCTTCACTGAGGAAGGTATCAGTGTTCCCGTGACTGTCATCGAAGTGACCCCGAATCGGGTCTCCCAGCTCAAGGCCGAAGAATCAGATGGCTACCAGGCCGTGCAAGTAACGGTCGGTGAGCGCCGTGCCAGCCGCGTGACCAAGGCGCAAGCCGGTCATTTCGCAAAAGCTGGTGTAGAAGCGGGCCGTGGTGTTTGGGAATTCCGTGCTGAGGCAGGTGAGCTGCAGCCGGGTTCTGAAGTGACCGTCGAAGGATTTGAAGCGGGTCAGATGATTGATGTGACCGGCACTTCCAAAGGTAAGGGTTTTGCTGGTGGCGTGAAGCGTTGGAACTTCAGCACCCAGGATATGACCCACGGTAACTCCTTGTCTCATCGTGCTCCGGGTTCCATTGGTCAGAACCAGACTCCGGGCCGCGTATTCAAAGGCAAGAAGATGGCTGGCCATATGGGTGCTGAGCGCGTCACTGTCCAGAATCTGGAAGTGGTTCGCGTAGATGCTGAAAAGAATCTGTTGCTGGTTAAAGGTGCGGTCCCCGGTGCTACCGGTGGTGATGTGATCGTGCGTCTGGCAGTGAAGGCGAAGGCCTGAAAGAGGAATAGAGGATGAATCTCAATACTGCCTCTGGAGGTACCGTTACCGTTTCCGAAGTCGCCTTCGGCAAGGACTTTAACGAGCCTCTGGTTCATCAGGTTGTGACTGCGTTTCTGGCTGGTGCCCGTCAAGGTACCAAGGCACAGAAAAACCGCTCTGATGTGAGTGGTGGTGGCCGTAAGCCGTGGCGTCAAAAAGGCACCGGTCGTGCCCGTGCTGGTACGATCCGTAGCCCGATCTGGCGTGGCGGCGGCAAGACATTTGCTGCGGTAAACCGTGATCACTCTCAGAAAGTGAACCGTAAAATGTACCGTGGTGCGCTCCAGTGCATCATGTCTGAGCTGGTTCGTCAGGATCGCCTGGTTGTGGTGGATGAATTCACCGTGGGCGAGCCCAAGACCAAGGCTGTTGCAGCCAAGCTGAAAGAGCTGGATCTGGCTAACGTCCTGATCGTGACCGACAGTGTTGACGAGAACCTGTATCTGGGTTCGCGCAACCTGCCCAAGGTCGACGTTCGTGACGCTGACGGCGTGGATCCGGTGAGCCTGATTGCTTTCGAGAAGGTGCTCGTTACTGTGCCGGCTCTGAAGAAGCTTGAGGAGGCACTGGCATGAACCAGGAACGTATTTTGAAAGTGCTGCGTGCTGCGCACGTCTCTGAGAAGGCAACCATTCTTGCTGATCAGAACGGCACCTTCGTGTTTAAAGTGGCTAAAGATGCGAACAAGCTGGAAATCAAAAAGGCCGTTGAAGCCCTTTTTGAAGTGAAGGTTAAAGCTGTTCGTACCGCCAACATGAAAGGCAAGTCCAAATTCTTCGGTCGCGTTGCGGGTAAGCGCGCTGACTGGAAGAAGGCCTACGTTTCCCTAGAGGAAGGCCAGGACATTGACTTCCTGGGCGCAGAGTAAGGAAGGGAGTAAGGAATAATGGCGATTGTAAAGTGCAAGCCGACTTCTCCGGGCCGCCGCTTTGTAGTCAAGGTGGTCAGCGAAGAACTGCATAAAGGTGCTCCCTACGCGCCGCTGTTGGAAGCCAAGAGCAAAAACGGTGGTCGTAACAACAATGGTCGCATTACTACCCGTCATAAAGGTGGTGGTCACAAGCAGAAATACCGTTTGATTGACTTCCGTCGTAACAAAGATGGTGTAGTAGGCATTGTTGAGCGTCTGGAATACGATCCGAACCGTTCCGCGCACATTGCGCTGGTCAAGTACCTGGACGGTGAGCGTCGTTATATTCTGGCCCCCAAAGGCCTGCAGGCGGAAGACCGTATCCAGTCCGGCGAAGATGCGCCGATCAAGCTGGGTAACGCGCTGCCGCTGCGTAACATTCCGCTGGGTTCCACCGTGCATAACGTGGAAATGAAGCCCGGTAAAGGTGGTCAGTTGGCCCGCTCTGCAGGGACTTCCGTGCAGGTGCTGGCGAAAGACGGTCAGTATGTGACCCTGCGTCTGCGCTCCGGCGAGATGCGCAAGGTTCACGCCGACTGCAAGGCGACCATCGGTTCAGTATCCAACAGTGAGCATAGTTTGCGCTCACTGGGTAAAGCGGGCGCAACGCGCTGGCGGGGTGTTCGACCCACCGTTCGCGGTGCGGCGATGAACCCGGTCGACCACCCACATGGTGGTGGTGAAGGGCGCTCTTCTGGTGGTCGTCATCCGGTAACCCCCTGGGGTGTACCGACCAAGGGCCACAAGACCCGTACAAACAAGCGCACTTCCAAGATGATTGTGCGTGACCGTCGTAAGTAAGGGATAAAGAGAGGTTCAGGCTGTGCCACGTTCACTGAAAAAAGGTCCTTTTGTGGATCACCACCTGCTCAGCAAGGTGGAAGATGCGGTGGAAGCCGGCTCCCGTAAGCCGATTAAAACCTGGTCCCGTCGCTCCATGATTGTTCCGGAGATGGTGGGTCTGACAATTGCTGTGCATAACGGCAAACAGCATGTCCCGGTAATGGTTACCGAGCACATGGTGGGCCACAAGTTGGGCGAGTTCGCCCTGACCCGCACTTACCGCGGGCATATCGTGGACAAAAAGGCTAAGCGATAAGGTGACAGCCATGGCTACTGAAGTTGCAGCCCGTCTGCGCGGCGCAAGAATTTCGGCTCAGAAAGCCCGCCTCGTAGCGGACCAGGTCCGAGGCCTGGAAGTCGAGAAGGCGCTGAATCTTCTGGAATTCAGCCCGAAGAAGGCGGCAAAAATCGTTAAGAAAGTGCTGGAGTCCGCGATTGCAAATGCGGAAAACAACGACGGCGCTGACGTTGATGAGCTGAAGGTGTCCACGGTTTACGTGGATGAAGGCATGACCATGAAGCGTATTCGTCCGCGCGCCAAAGGCCGCGCTGACCGAATCCTCAAGCGTACTTGCCACATTACTGTGAAAGTCTCAGAAGGTCAGGAGTAACCAGATGGGTCAGAAAGTTCATCCGGTCGGTATTCGCCTTGGCATTGTCAAAGAGCACAACTCGCTCTGGTATGCCGGACCGAAGTCTTACTCAGACTGCCTGGTTACCGACCTGCAGGTACGTGAGTTCCTGTTCAAGCGTTTGAAGAACGCGTCGGTGAGCCGTATCAAGATTGAGCGTCCGTCAGAGAACGTGCGCATCACTATTGCTACTGCGCGTCCGGGCATCGTGATCGGCAAAAAAGGCGAAGACGTTGAGCGTCTGCGTCGTGATGTTGCCGCTCAGATGGGTGTGCCGGTTCATATCAACATCGAGGAAGTGCGCAAGCCCGACCTGGATGCGCGTCTGGTAGGCGACAATGTTGCCGGTCAGCTGGAGCGCCGTGTGATGTTCCGTCGCGCCATGAAGCGTGCGGTTCAGAACGCCATGAAGTCCGGTGCTGAAGGTATCAAGATTCAGCTGTCCGGTCGTCTGGGTGGTGCAGAAATTGCGCGTACCGAATGGTACCGCGAGGGCCGAGTGCCTCTGCATACTTTGCGTGCCGACATCGATTACGCAAGCGTACGTGCTGAAACCACTTACGGCACCATCGGTATCAAGGTGTGGATCTTCCGTGGCGAAGTGCTTGGTGGCATGGAGCAGGTTCAGCAGGAAGAGCAGCAGAAGCAGTCCAAGGGCGCGAAGAAGCGCGGCCGCGGTTAAAGGGTAACGAACGATGTTGCAGCCGAAGCGTACCAAATTCCGGAAAGTGATGAAGGGCCGTAACCGCGGCCTGGCACAGCGGGGCAGCAAGGTGTCTTTTGGCACCATTGGTCTGCAAGCGACCGGTCGTGGCCGTATTACTGCGCGCCAGATCGAAGCGGCCCGTCGTGCAATGACCCGCCACATCAAGCGTGGTGGAAAAATTTGGATCCGGGTTTTCCCGGACAAGCCGATTACCAAGAAGCCTCTTGAAGTGCGGATGGGTAAAGGTAAGGGTTCTGTAGAGTATTGGGTTGCCCAGATTCAACCGGGCAAGATGCTTTACGAAATGGAAGGTGTGTCAGAAGACGTTGCGCGTGAAGCGTTCCGTCTGGCCGCGGCCAAGCTGCCGGTAAGCACCCGTGTCGTGACTCGGACGGTGATGTAAGCCATGAAAGCGAGCGAGCTGAAAGAAAAGAGTGTCGAAGAGCTGCAGCAGACGCAAATCGAGCTGCTTGAGGAACAATTCAAGCTGCGTATGAAGAGCGCGTCCGGTCAGATTTCTAAAACCCATGAGCTTGGGAAGGTTCGCCGCAATATTGCGCGCGTTAAGACCATTCTGAGAGAGAAGCAGGGTAACTAGTCATGGCAGAGGCGAATACAATGCGCCGGACCGCTACCGGCAAAGTCATCTCTAACAAAGGTGACAAAACTATCACTGTGTTGGTAGAGCGCCGGGTCCAGCACCCGATTTACGGCAAGATCATCAAGCGTTCCACGAAACTGATGGCGCACGATGAAGAGAACACATGTCGTGAAGGTGACCTGGTCACCATTGAGGAGTGCCGGCCGCTGTCCAAGCGCAAGACCTGGATGCTGGTAAACGTAGTTGAACAGGCGAACGAAGCCTGACGGACCGTTGCTGTGGCTGCCTGTAAAGGCAGAGTTGGAGAGATTTAGCGATGATTCAGACCGAAAGCATGCTCGAAGTCGCCGATAACAGTGGCGCCCGTCGGGTACAGTGCATCAAAGTGCTGGGTGGTTCTCACCGCCGCTATGCAGGCATTGGTGACATCATCAAGGTCACAGTGAAGGAAGCAATTCCGCGCGGCCGTGTTAAGAAAGGTGATGTAATGACCGCTGTGGTTGTGCGTACCCGTAAGGGTGTGCGCCGTCCAGACGGTTCACTGATTCGTTTCGACGAAAACGCCGCGGTGCTGTTGAACAACAACAAGGCACCGATCGGTACCCGGATCTTCGGCCCGGTAACGCGGGAGCTGCGTACCGAGCAGTTCATGAAGATCATCTCCCTGGCACCTGAAGTTCTGTAAAGGCGGGTGAAGGTAATGCTCAAGATTAAGCGTGATGACGAAGTCATCGTAATTGCGGGAAAGGACAAAGGTAAGCGCGGCTCTGTTCGGCAGGTTCTGGACAATGGTCGTCTCATCGTTGCTGGCGTCAACATGGTCAAGAAACATGTTAAGGCCAATCCTAACCGTGGTACTCAAGGCGGCATCGTAGAACAGGAAGCATCGCTTAACGCTTCCAACGTTGCCATCTGGAACCCCAAGACGCAGAAAGCGGATCGTGTGGGCTTCCGTTTTGAAGACGGCAAGAAAGTGCGTTTCTTCAAGTCCAACGGCGAAACGCTGTAGGTTAGGTGACCCATGAGTGATCTGAAAAAGATTTATCAAGACGAGATCGTGCCCAAGCTGAAAGATGAGCTTGGTCTCGGTAATATCATGGAAGTGCCAAAGATCACCAAGATCACCCTGAACATGGGTGTTGGTGAGGCCTCCCAGGATCGTAAGGCGATGGATGGTGCCCTGGCGGACATGACTGCGATTTCCGGTCAGAAGCCCCTGGTAACCAACGCGCGGAAGTCTGTTGCAGGCTTCAAGATTCGTGAAGGTTGGCCGATTGGTTGCAAGGTAACCCTGCGTGGCGAGCGTATGTATGAATTTCTCGAGCGCCTGGTTTCCATTGCCATTCCGCGAATTCGCGACTTCCGTGGTCTGAATCCGAAATCCTTTGACGGGCGTGGTAACTATTCCATGGGTCTGCGTGAGCAGATCGTTTTCCCGGAAATCGATTTCGACAAAGTCGACAAGCTGCGTGGTCTGGATATTACCATCACCACCACAGCGAAGAACGACGACCAAGCACGGGCGCTGCTGCGCGCCTTCAACTTCCCGCTGAAGGGCTAAGAGGATTTATCATGGCTAAAGAATCCATGAAAAACCGGGAAGCAAAACGCGCTAAGCTGGTTAAGCGTTTTGCCGCCAAGCGTGCAGCGCTTAAGGCGATTATCCAGGATCCCAATGCAGAACCTGAAGCGAAGTGGGATGCTCAGCTTCAGCTGCAAAAATTGCCGCGCGATTCTTCCCCGGTTCGTCAGCGTAACCGCTGCCGTATCACCGGTCGTCCGCACGGCTACTACCGCAAGTTCGGCCTGAGCCGGATCAAGCTGCGTGAAGCAGCGATGCGCGGTGATGTTCCCGGTCTGGTTAAGTCCAGCTGGTAAGCAAAGTTAAGCGGAGCGATTGCGGCATGAGCATGCAAGATACCATGGCGGATATGTTAACTCGTATTCGTAACGCCCAGATGGCCGAGAAAGTACAGGTCGAGATTCCTGCCTCCAAGGCAAAGGAAGCTGTAGCCAAAGTACTGAAGGAAGAGGGCTTCATTGCTGATTACAAGATCAGTGATGACAAGAAACCGGTAATGACGGTTGAGCTTAAGTATTTCGAAGGCAACCCGGTGATTGACACGATCAAACGGGTAAGTCGTCCTGGTCTGCGGGTCTACAAGGCCGCGGGTGAGATTCCCAAGGTCAAAGGCGGCCTGGGTATCATGATCGTATCCACCAATCAGGGCATTATTTCTGACCGCGCAGCGCGCAAAGCCAATGTTGGTGGCGAGCTGATCTGCGAAGTGTCCTAACAGAAGTGGCGTAGACGGGTTAGGTGCAGCAATGTCTAGAGTAGCTAAAAGTCCGGTAAATCTGCCGAAGGGCGTCGAAGTCAAAGTCGACGGCCAGAAAGTCACCGTTAAAGGTGGCAAGGGCAGCCTGGAGCACGAAGTTCACGAGCTGGTAGCCGTGTCCCTGGAAGACGGTGTGGTATCAGTGAAGCCGCACGATGATTCCCAGAAGGCATGGGCACTGGCCGGGACCTCTCGGGCTCTGCTGAATAACATGGTGACTGGCGTTGCCGAAGGGTTCGAGCGCAAGCTTCAGCTCCTCGGCGTGGGTTATCGCGCGCAGGCTCAGGGCAAGGTACTGAACCTGACCCTCGGTTTCTCCCACCCGGTAGCTTTCGAGCTGCCTGAAGGGATTACCGTTGAAACCCCGAGCCAGACCGAAATTGTCATTAAAGGCATTGATAAGCAGCTGGTTGGTCAGGTTGCTGCCAATGTTCGGGCCTTCCGTCCGCCTGAGCCCTACAAGGGCAAAGGGGTGCGCTATGCTGATGAGCAAGTGCGCCGTAAGGAAGCCAAGAAGAAATAATCGTCGAGATTGATGCCATGAAAGACAAAAAAGTTTCACGTCTACGCAGGGCCAAGCGCACTCGCCTGAAGATCCGCGAGCTGGGCCAAGTCCGTCTCTGCGTACATCGTACCCCGCGTCATATTTATGCGCAGGTGATCTCTGTGGCTGGTGACCAGGTGCTGGCGTCTGCAAGCACGGTCGAGAAAGATCTGCGTGCTGATGCGACAGGTAATGCTGACGCAGCGGTGAAAGTTGGCCAGCTGATCGCTCAGCGTGCCAAGGAAGCGGGCATTGAGCGCGTAGCCTTTGACCGTTCTGGTTTCAAATATCACGGCCGTGTTAAGGCGCTGGCGGATGCCGCGCGTGAAAACGGTCTTGAATTCTAAGGGTGCTTGGTTATGGCGAAGGTTGATCCCAACGAAGGTCTGCAGGAAAAGCTGGTTCAGGTAAACCGGGTTGCTAAGGTAGTTAAAGGCGGCCGTATTTTCGGTTTTACCGCGTTGACCGTAGTGGGTGACGGCAAGGGTAAAGTCGGCTTTGGTCGTGGTAAGGCCCGTGAAGTGCCTGCCGCTATCCAGAAAGCCCTGGAAGCTGCCCGCCGCAACATGATTCAGGTGGAGCTTAACGGCACCACCATCCAGCACCCGATGAAGGCTCGTCACGGTGCCTCCAAGGTGTACATGCAGCCGGCCGATGACGGTACCGGTGTAATTGCCGGCGGTGCCATGCGTGCCGTGCTGGAAGTCGCAGGCGTTCAGAACGTACTGGCCAAGTGCTATGGCTCCACCAATCCGGTAAACGTGGTTCGGGCTACTTTTAACGGCCTGAAGTCCATGGCGTCTCCGGAGTCTGTGGCTGCCAAGCGTGGCAAGTCTGTCGAAGACATTCTGAACTAAGCGCAGATAACGGAATCGTTACGATGGCTGATAAGATCAAGGTAAAGCTGGTTAAGAGCATCAACGGCCGGCTGGAAAAGCATAGGGCCTGTGTGCGCGGTCTCGGTCTGCGCCGCATCGGCCACACTGTGGAAGTTGAAGATACCCCGGCAGTTCGCGGCATGATCAACAAGGTCGCGTATCTGGTGCAGGTAGAGGGAGAATAAGTGATGCGTCTGAATGATCTGCATCCCGCTGAAGGTTCCCGTCCGGACGCCAAGCGCGTAGGTCGTGGTATCGGCTCCGGCCTGGGCAAGACCGGTGGTCGCGGCCACAAGGGTCAGAAGTCCCGTTCCGGCGGTACGGTGAAGCCCGGTTTCGAAGGTGGTCAGATGCCGCTGCAGCGTCGTGTGCCGAAGTTCGGTTTCACGTCCAAGCTGGCTATGGGCACTGCCGAAGTTCGCCTGGCTGAGCTTGCCAAAGTTGACGGCGACGTTATCGATCTGGCCGCCCTGAAAGCAGCCAATGTTGTGCGTCGTGACATGAAGCGCGCCAAGATTGTTCTGCAGGGTGAAATCGACCGTGCAGTAACCATTCGTGGCGTAGCGATCAGCAAAGGCGCCCGCGAAGCGGTCGAGAAAGCTGGCGGTAAAGTCGAAGAATAAGGCAGCGCTTTATGGCGAAGAATCGCGCTCAGACATTGAATGGTGGTCCGCCCAAGGCTGATAGCAGTGCAATGCGTGAGCTGTGGCGGAGAATCGGTTTTCTGTTGGGCGCCCTGGTGGTGTTCCGGATCGGGGCACATATCCCGGTCCCGGGCATGAACCCGGAAGCGTTGCAACAGATGTTCAACAACAACCGGGACACCATTCTTGGTCTCTTCAACATGTTCTCCGGGGGTTCCCTGGAGCGCATGAGTATCTTTGCGCTGGGCATTATGCCCTACATTACTGCCAGCATCGTGATTCAGCTGATGACGGCAGTGGTGCCTACCCTGGAGCAGCTCCGCAAGGAAGGTGAACAGGGTCGACGCAAGATTACCCAGTACACCCGTTATCTGACGGTTTTGCTGGGTGGCATCCAGTCTTTCGGCATGGTTGCCGGACTGAACAGCCAGGGCATTACGCTGCTGCCGGAAACGGCCAGCACCATGCAGGTTGCCAGCTTCTATTTCGTGGCGGTAACCACCCTGCTGACCGGTACCGTGTTCCTGATGTGGCTGGGTGAGCAGATTACCGAGCGGGGCATTGGTAATGGTATTTCCATGCTGATCTTCGCATCCATTGTGGCAGGCCTGCCTGGCGCCATTGCGCAGACTTTCGAGTCCGCCCGTACTGGTGACCTGAGCCTGATCATGATGTTGTTTGTGTTCCTGGTGGCTCTCGCCGTGATTTTCGGTGTGGTCTTCATGGAGCGCGGACAGCGCCGTATTACGGTGAACTATGCGCGTCGTCAGCAGGGACGTCGTGTGTATGCAGCGCAGCAGAGTCATCTGCCGCTGAAGGTGAACATGGCAGGTGTTATTCCGGCTATCTTTGCCAGCTCCATTCTGCTGTTTCCGGCGTCGCTGACCCAGTGGTTCAGTGATTCGAATCCGGATTCCTGGTGGGGCCAGGCACTGAGAAACGTGAGTGATGCTCTGCTGCCCGGGACTCCGCTGTATATTCTGCTGTTTACCCTGGCAATCGTGTTCTTCTGCTACTTTTATACTGCGCTGGTGTTCAATCCGAAGGATGTCGCTGACAACCTGAAGAAATCCGGCGCATATATTCCGGGCATTCGCCCGGGCGAGCAATCTGCTCGCTATATCGACACAGTGATGGGCCGTTTGACCCTGATCGGTTCGGTATATATGACGCTGGTGTGCTTGTTGCCACTGGGTCTGCAGGCAGTTGCCAACGTGCCCTTCTATCTGGGCGGCACCTCTCTGCTGATTGTAGTGGTGGTGGTGATGGACTTCTGGTCGCAGGTAAATTCGCACCTGACGTCCACCCAGTACGAGAAGTTGATGAAGAAATCCAACCTGAAAGGGTATGGTGGCACCGGTCTGGTGCGTTAACGAACGAGGCGAGTGCGATGAAAGTTCAGGCTTCTGTGAAGAAGATCTGCCGAAACTGCAAAGTGATCCGTCGTAAGGGTCGCGTCATGGTGATCTGCAGTGCCGAACCCCGGCACAAGCAGCGCCAGGGTTAAGGTTACGTCTTCTTTTAAGTGTTTGGTTGAAATTCAGTCGGTGTAGCGCTAGACTCTGCCGCCTTTCGGCGCCTCAGAGCCTGGCGCCACCCGTTTTGTGAATCGGAGATATTCGGATGGCCCGTATTGCAGGCGTTAACATCCCGGAAAATAAGCACACGGTGATCTCTCTCACCTACATCTTCGGGATCGGTCGTACCCGTGCAGCTCAAATCTGCACCGCGGCCGGTATTGATCAGACCGCGAAAGTTCGTGATCTGAGCGGTGAACAACTTGACGTCATTCGTGGCGAGGTAGCCAAGTTGTCTACTGAAGGTGACCTGCGCCGGGAAATCACCATGAACATCAAGCGTCTGATGGACCTCGGTTGCTACCGTGGTATTCGTCATCGTCGCGGCTTGCCACTGCGTGGCCAGCGTACCAAGACCAATGCTCGGACCCGTAAAGGTCCGCGTAAACCGATTCGCAAATAAGCTGAAACGTCAGCGGCTGGATTTGGATAGGCATTATGGCTAAGTCAAAGAAAGATAGTGGCGCACGTCGTAAGAAGGTAACGCGTACCGTTGCAGACGGTATCGCCCACGTGCACGCATCCTTCAACAATACCATCATCACCATCACTGATCGTCAGGGCAATGCGTTGTCCTGGGCGACCTCCGGTGGCGCTGGTTTCCGTGGTTCCCGTAAAAGCACCCCGTTTGCTGCCCAGGTGGCGGCTGAAAACGCGGGCAACGCTGCCAAGGACTACGGTCTCAAGAATTTGGAAGTACGGGTAAAAGGCCCGGGCCCAGGTCGCGAATCTTCCATTCGTGCCCTGAATGGCTGTGGCTACAAGATTACCCATATTGAGGACGTTACGCCGATTCCGCATAACGGCTGTCGTCCGCCCAAAAAGCGTCGCGTGTAACGGGAGTTAAAGCAAGATGGCAAGATACATCGGTCCCAAGTGCAAGCTTTCCCGTCGTGAAGGCACCGATCTGTTCCTGAAGAGCGGTATCCGCCCTCTGGAATCCAAGTGTAAAGCGGAGCAGGCTCCGGGGCAGGCAGCTGGCGCAAGCGGTCGTCGTCCGGCTCGTTTGTCCGACTACGGTGTGCAGCTGCGTGAGAAGCAGAAAGTTCGTCGTACCTACGGTGTACTGGAAAAGCAGTTCCGCAGCTACTACAAGAAAGCCGCCTCTTCCAAGGGTGCAACCGGCGAAGTCCTGCTGCAACTTCTGGAAGGTCGTCTGGATAACGTGGTTTACCGCATGGGCTTCGGCTCCACCCGCGCCGAAGCGCGTCAGCTGGTTAGCCACCGTGCGATTCTGGTCAACGGTCAGTCTGTCAATGTGGCTTCCTATCAGGTCAAGCCCGGTGACATCATCACCGTTCGCGAGAAGTCCAAAGCTCAGTTGCGCGTGAAAAACGCCATGGAGCTGGCTCAGCAGCGTGGCTTTATGCCCTGGATCGAAGTTGACGAGAAGAAGCTGGAAGGTACCTACAAGGCGAAGCCTGAGCGTATCGACCTGCCTGCCGAGATCAACGAAAACCTGATCGTCGAGCTGTACTCCAAGTAAGGACTGCCTGAGGGATCTCTATGACCGCCGTGAACGACTTTCTCACGCCCCGCTCGATCGCGGTCAACGCGATCAACCAGACCCACGCCAAAGTGGTTCTGGAACCGCTGGAGCGTGGCTTTGGCCACACCCTGGGGACTGCGCTGCGTCGCATCCTGATCTCCAGTATGCCCGGCTGTGCGATCACCGAAGTGGAGATCGACGGGGTACAGCATGAATACTCCTCCATCGAAGGGGTGCAGGAAGATGTGATCAACATCCTGCTGAACCTGAAGGGCGTTGCTCTGAAGATGGAAGATCGCGAAGAAGCGACTCTCGAACTGGTCAAGAAAGGCCCGGGCGTTGTTACCGCGAGTGATATCCAGCGTGATCACAGTGTTGAGATCGTCAACCCGGATCACGTGATCTGCACCATTACCGGTGACACCGAATTGCGTGTGAAGCTGAAAGTGCAGAAAGGTCGTGGCTATGTAGCTGCCGACGCACGTCAGTCTGATGACGACGAGACCCGTGGCATTGGCCGTCTGCAGCTGGACGCCAGCTACAGCCCGGTACGTCGTGTGGCTTATGTGGTTGAGGCTGCCCGTGTGGAGCAGCGCACTGACCTGGACAAGCTGGTTATTGATCTGGAAACCGATGGCACCATCGATCCGGAAGAAGCGATTCGCCGCGCTGCTACCATCCTGCAGCAACAGATTGCGGTATTCGTGGATCTGGAACAGGATGCCAAGCCAGAACCGAAGCAGGAACGCGAAGAAATCGATCCCATCCTGCTGCGCCCGGTAGATGATCTGGAACTGACCGTCCGTTCCGCCAACTGCCTGAAGGCCGAGAACATTTACTACATCGGCGATCTGGTACAGCGTACCGAGGTTGAGCTGCTGAAAACCCCGAATCTGGGCAAGAAGTCGCTCACCGAGATCAAGGACGTGCTGGCTTCCAAAGGCCTGTCGCTGGGTATGCGTCTGGAAAACTGGCCCCCGGTCAGTCTTCGTGACGACGACCGGCTGAACACCAAATTGCGCTAAGTTAGTTGTTGTGGACGCTGTGAAGCGCCCCTGAACATAGGAACAGAATCATGCGTCATCGCAAAAGCGGCAGAAAACTGAATCGGAACAGCTCTCATCGTCAGGCGATGTTCCGTAACATGGCCGTGTCTCTGCTGGAGCACGAAGTGATCAAGACCACTCTGCCGAAGGCCAAAGAGCTGCGTCGTGTGGCTGAGCCGTTGATCACTCTGGCCAAGGAAGACTCGGTAGCGAACCGTCGTCTGGCTTTCGACCGCACCCGCTCCAAGGAAGTGGTTGGTAAGCTGTTCAACGAGCTGGGTCCCCGTTACCAGAGCCGTCCTGGCGGCTACGTACGTATCCTCAAAATGGGCTTCCGTGCCGGTGACAACGCACCGATGGCCTATGTTGAGCTGGTGGATCGCCCTGAGCTTGCGGACGCTGACGAAGAGTAAGCGTTCCATGCTTCAAAAAAACCGGGCTAACAGCCCGGTTTTTTTATGTCTGTCGCAAGCCGGGTGGCTTGTACTATGCTGTCAGTGAGGCTGAAAACACCTCGGGGGCAGTGTCTATGGCAATCAACGGATTTCACGCACACGTCTATTTTGACGAATCCACCTTCTCCCAGGCGGCTGCGCTCTGTCAGGCTGCCCATCAGCGTTTTGATATACCCATGGGCCAGATGCACCGCAAGCCGGTGGGCCCGCATCCATGCTGGAGTTGCCAGCTATCCATTCCTCGCCGTCTGGCGGGTGAAGTGATTCCCTGGTTGGTGGCCAGTCGAAACGGCCTGACTATCTTCGTCCACGGGCTGAGTGGCGATGATTTACGCGACCATACGGAGCTGGTCATGTGGCTGGGGGAAAGCCTGCCTCTGGATTTGAGCATCTTCCAGTTTTCCGCCTGATTCGCCGCATCCAGTCCTCGTATTACCCCTGGGCAACCTTTTGGCCACGATAGACCAGGCCCTTGCGCAGGCGTGGGTTTGCCCCATCGTCCTTGCTTTTGCTCTCGGGGCTGGGGTCAACCGGTTGTCCGCGGTACAGGCGAGCGCCAGGGCCGGGGGAATGGCTCAAGGGCGGATCCTCTCCCTCCAGCTCCAGAAGTGCCAGACGAATTTCTCCGTAGAGCCTTTGCATTCCCTGGGAGCGGGTATGACCAGCGTAATGGGCAAGCTTCTGACGGAGTGCCGGATCGGTCAGTGACAGGCTCTCGTCAAATTCGGCACGAATCAGTCGACGGCACTGATTCACCAGATTGACAATGTTGTATTGCATCAACCAGCGGTGATTGGGGGTGGCGTCCATTGCATATACTCCTCTGAATGGTTGCCGAAAGAAGCGGATCACGGTTTTCTGCGGTCACGGCTCCAGGTCCATGAGATCGAAGCAGAAAACGTGCCAGTGTGATTTGCCGGGCTGCGGGTATTGTCGCCCCATTCTGGAGCGGATCGGTGCGTTGCTGGTGCACCTGCGCCAGTCTTGTGCGCTTATGGCTTGCCCCGCAGTTTGCGGCAGTTTGCATAAAAGGTGGTGGTGGCGGGCCAGTCGGAAAAGACACCGATAACGCCCACGTCCCTTGCCAATACATCCAGCAGCATCAGGGTGTCGCCGTCGTTGTTGATAGCCGGTTTAACGCTCTGGTAGTACCAGCCACCACCGTTGGTCAGGGGGCCGGAGCGTTCCAGGGACCAGGCGATGATATCCAGGCCGGCATTGCGGGCAGCCCGGGCATAGGGGCTGGGAACAATGCGATTGCGCCTGTCGGTTGTCACCAGCATCCACAGGGGCGGGGCAATAATGTTCACGCCATAGCCTGCCAGCGTATCCATATCGGGCTGCCAGGTGCCCGGGTTTTGAGGGTCCAGTCCCTGGCTGTCACGGCCATCCAGATACACCGCCTGCTGCCCGTAACGGGGATGATGATTGATCCAGTAGCGCACGTCTTCCAGGTTGAAGGATTGCGGATACACTTGCCGAGGGGAGACCCCGGCTTGCTGGTATTCCTCGATCAGCTGGCGCGCATAGTCCTGCTGGCGGTATTCCCCTTCATAGGGCATTGCAACCTGAGGGGCTTTCAGTTCCGGTGTCATCTTTACCCCGAGCTCGCGCAACAGGGTGATGCTCTCCCGGTGACTGAGAAGGGTGCCTTTTTGGCCGTACAGGTCTGTGCGCCAGCTTGCCGTGCCCTTCAGATAGTCATGCACGGTCGTGGCACGGGGATTGGCGCCGTCCATTTTTCCCTTGAGCGTCTTGAACTCGGCCAGGGTGATGTCACTGGTGCAGCAACGGGCACTGGCCGGATTGCTGCCATCAAAGGGAGTAAACGGTTCGCTGCACTGGCTGGCCAGATCGGTTTCGAGAATATTGGTGGTGGTGTGCAGGTCGCACTGGGAGTGTCGACAGACCAGCTCGCGGTCCTTGGTGAAGGTCACATCACATTCAACGATACCGGCACCCATGCGTGCGGCGGCCCGATAGGATTCCTCGGTGTGCTCGGGGAATTGGAGCGGGGCACCGCGGTGGCCGATGGAGAAGTCGCTGCTTTGCTGTGGGCGTCGCTGACTGGCGCATTCCTGCAGCGCCTGCTTGAGAGGACCTGCGTCCATGTCTGCGACCAGATAATAGGGGCGAGGGCCCAGTTCAACGCTGTTTTTCGACCCGTGACTGGCACAGGCAGCAGCGGCAAGGCCGATGGCCAGGGTGGTGATGCACGCTTTCAGTGCCACTATCCGTTTCATGATCTGTCTCCCGAAAGAAGAATGAAACGGATTGTGCCGCGGCTTTATGACGGTGGGATGGGCAGCGCACTGCGGCTGTGTGACGTTGCCGGAAAGTGTGCTGCCGTTCACGGTTAGACCTATTTCAGCATGCCTTTCAGGAAACGACCGGTGTGGCTGCCTTTCACTTTCGCCACTTCCTCCGGCGTCCCTTCTGCGATGATCTCGCCCCCGCCGTCGCCCCCTTCCGGGCCCAGATCCACGATCCAGTCGGCGGTCTTGATCACATCCAGGTTGTGTTCGATCACCACCACGGAGTTGCCATGATTGGCCAACCGGTTTAGCACGTCCAGTAATAACTGGATATCCGCGAAGTGCAGGCCGGTGGTGGGCTCGTCGAGAATATAGAGGGTGTTGCCGGTGTCCCGGCGGGACAGTTCCTTGGCCAGCTTGACCCGCTGGGCTTCGCCGCCGGACAGGGTGGTGGCCGCCTGCCCAAGTTTTACATAGCTCAGGCCCACATCCATCAGGGTCTGCAGCTTGCGGGCCAGGGAGGGCACCGCATCAAAGAATTCCCGGGCGTCTTCGATGGTCAGATCCAGCACCTCGAAGATGTTCTTGCCTTTATAGGTGATCTCCAGGGTTTCCCGGTTGTAGCGTTTCCCTTCGCAGACCTCACAGGGCACATAGATATCCGGCAGGAAGTGCATTTCTACCTTGATAACCCCATCGCCCTGACAGGCTTCACAGCGACCGCCTTTCACGTTGAAACTGAAACGACCGGGCTTGTAACCGCGGGCACGGGCTTCCTGGGTGCCGGCAAAGAGCTCGCGCACCGGCGTGAAGATACCGGTATAGGTGGCAGGGTTGGAGCGCGGCGTGCGGCCGATAGGGCTCTGGTCGATATCCACCACCTTGTCGAAATGCTCCAGTCCCTCAATGGCCTCATGGGGCGATGCCTTCAGGGTGGTCGCCTTGTTCAGTTTAGTGGCGGCCAGGGGATAGAGGGTGCTGTTGATCAGGGTGGATTTGCCGGAGCCGGAGACCCCGGTGATGCAGGTAAACAGGCCCACCGGAATGTTCAGGGGGTGTCCCTTGAGATTATTACCGGTGGCACCGTGCAGGGTTAGCCAGTTGTCGTCCGGGTTCTGGCGGCGCTGTTTGGGCACTGCAATCGTCTTGCGGCCGGACAAATAGTCGCCGGTCAGGGAGTCCGGGTTGTCGGCGACCTGTTTGGCTGTGCCCTGGGCAACGACCTTGCCACCATGCACGCCGGCGCCGGGGCCGATGTCGATCACATGGTCGGCAAGACGGATGGCGTCCTCATCATGCTCTACCACCAGTACTGTGTTGCCCAGATCGCGCAGACGGGTGAGGGTATTGAGCAGACGCTCGTTGTCGCGCTGGTGCAGGCCGATGGAAGGCTCATCCAGCACGTACATGACGCCGACCAGTCCCGCGCCAATCTGGCTGGCCAGGCGAATACGTTGTGCCTCGCCCCCGGAGAGGGTTTCCGCACTGCGTTCCAGAGTCAGGTATTCCAGCCCCACGTTGACCAGGAACTGCAGGCGGTCGCGGATTTCCTTGAGGATCTTGTCGGCAATCTCCCCTTTGCTGCCGGGCAGGCTCAGTTCGCTGAAATACGCATGGGCCTTGCCCACCGCAAGACGAACCACTTCCGGCAGCGTGGTTTCTTCGATAAACACATGTCTGGCCGCTTCGCGCAGCCGCGAGCCATGACAGCTGGGGCAGCTGGAGGTGGACATGTAGCCGAGCAGGTCTTCGCGCACCGCGTCAGACTCGGTTTCCCGGTAGCGCCGCTCCATGTTGGGGATGATGCCCTCGAACGGATGGTTGCGCTTGATGATGTCGCCGCGATCGTTGAGGTAACGGAATTCGATGCTTTCCTTGCCGGTACCGTGCAGCACTTTCTTGCGGATATCCTTGGGCAGTTCCCGGAACGCCACGTCCATGTCGAAGCCCAGACTCTGGGACAGGGAGTTGAGCATCTGGAAATAGTAGACGTTGCGGCGGTCCCAACCGCGAATGGCGCCCTCCGACAGGGACAGTTCGTCGGAATTGATGACCTTGTCTTCATCAAAGAACTGCTTCACGCCCAGCCCATCACAACTGGGGCAGGCGCCGGCCGGGTTATTGAAGGAAAACAGCCGTGGCTCCAGCTCGGGAATCGAATAGCCGCAGTGTGGGCAGGCAAACTTGGCGGAGAAGGTCACTTCCTCCCCGTCACCGTCCATGGGGGCAATGATGGCGATATCGTCTGCCAGGTTAAGCGCGGTTTCAAAGGATTCCGCCAGCCGGTTCTGCAGGTCGTCGCGGACCTTGAAGCGGTCCACCACTACCTCGATGGTGTGCTTCTTGTTCTTGTCCAGATCCGGGGTGTCATCCATGTCGTAGATGCGACCGTCGATGCGTGCGCGGATAAAGCCCTGGGCGCGCAATTCCTCGAACAGGTGCAGATGCTCGCCTTTTTTCTCGCGGATCACGGGTGCCAGCAGCATTAGTTTGCTGCCTTCTTCCATGGCCAGCACCTGGTCCACCATCTGGCTGATGGTCTGGGCAGCCAAGGGCGCATCGTGCTCCGGACAACGGGGCTCGCCCACCCGGGCAAACAGCAGGCGCAGGTAATCATAGATTTCGGTAATGGTGCCTACGGTGGAGCGGGGGTTGTGGCTGGTGGATTTCTGCTCGATTGAGATGGCTGGGCTGAGGCCCTCGATGTGATCCACATCGGGCTTTTCCATCATCGACAGAAACTGGCGGGCATAGGTGGACAGGGATTCCACATAGCGGCGCTGACCTTCCGCGTAAAGGGTGTCGAAGGCCAGTGAGGATTTCCCCGAGCCGGACAGGCCTGTGATCACCACGAGCTTGTCACGCGGGATATCCAGATCCACGTTCTTCAGGTTATGAGTCCGTGCACCGCGAACCAGAATGGTATCCATCAACTACCCCTGACTACTGTCAAAATGAACAGGGCAGTATAGGCGAATTTGTGTGAAGGGGAAAAGAAAGGCGTCCAGTGGCGTCGGACGCCTGGCGTCCGACGCGCGCAGCCCTAGAGGTTCTCTTGCGCCCAGTTCACCGCCTGCAGGCGGTTGGAGGCGTTGATCTTTTTGAAGATGTTGTAGATGTGCGTCTTGATGGTGTGCGGGCTCAGATTCAGGCTGGTGGCGATTTCCGAGTTCTTGGCGCCGGTGGCCATCACTTTCAGCACTTCCACTTCCCGATCAGTGAGGTTCACCTCGCTGCGAGAGAAGGTCTTGTTGAAGGTGCGGCTTTTCATCAGATAGGCCTGCAGCACAGAGCGCGGGAACCACAGCTCGCCGTCGAAAATGGCCTTGATGCCTTTGCTGAGTAGTGCCTGGGGGCAGTCATGCTGGAAGCCGCCGTTGACCATGGGCAGGCCTGCAAGACGAGAGAGAGAGTCATCGCTGTCCACATTGAACAGGGCGATCAAAACGTCGCTTTCCACTTCCTGGTCTGCTTCCAGCAGGTGGGCGATGACCTCGTTCACGTCAACGCTGTGGTAATCCACCAGAAACAGGTTCTGGTCGAATTCCCGCAGGGTCTCCACGGAAACCCCTTCCACGGAGGGAATGCTTTTGGTCGCCACATCTTCCTTGACGAGAAATTCGGTGAGCAGGGCATTTTGTAGTTGCTGGCTGCCGACTACGTAAACTTGTTGGGTTTGTTCTTGGCTGTTCATCGATGCCGTCCATGATGTCTCAGGCGAAGCCTAAGAAAAAAAACTTATCAGCACGTGAATTTATCACCGCTTTGACCGGGGTTCAATTTACCATTGCCCGGTTTTACTGATTTCACGATTTGAGGGGCCAAAGTGGTGCACGGTGTCCTGGCCCGGCACCACGGGGAATCTGGTACACTGCCCGCCTTTTTGTAGCGGTCGCGAGGTTGCGGCCTCCCGTTTCTGGAGCAACAAGCGTTCATGTCGGCATCGTCTTCCCGTCTTTTGCAGCGGACAGAGCTGAAAACCACCGGCTATCTGGCGACCATCTTCGCGCTGCGGATGTTTGGCCTGTTCATGATTTTGCCGATTTTTGCGGTCTACGGGCAGTCCCTGGAAGGCGCCACACCGCTGCTGATCGGCACCGCCATCGGGGCCTACGGCCTGATGCAGGCCCTTTTGCAGATACCCTTCGGCATGCTCTCGGACCGTTTCGGGCGGCGCCCCCTGTTACTGATTGGCCTGCTGCTGTTTGTGGCCGGGGGCGTGGTGGCGGCCATGAGTGACCATATCCATGGTGTCATTGCCGGGCGCGCCCTGCAGGGGGCGGGGGCCATCGCCAGTGTGATCATGGCGCTGATTGGCGATGTGGTCAGCGAGAAGCATCGTACCCGGGCCATGGCGCTGATTGGCATGTCCGTGGGGGGCTCTTTTGTGCTGGCGCTGATCCTCGGACCGCTGCTGGCCAGCTGGCTGGGTCTTTCCGGCCTGTTCTGGATGACCTCGGTGATGGGGGGCTTCGCCCTGATTGTGGCCATGGTGGTGCCGGCACCAAAGGCGTTACAGGGGGAGGCCTTGCCGGTGGGGGTGCGTTTCCGCCGGGTGCTTTCCAGTAAAACGCTGCTGCGGTTTGATGTGGGGATTTTTACCCTGCACCTGATCATGACGGCCTCTTTTGTGGTGGTGCCGGCCCTGCTCAGCGAACGGCTCGGGCTGGGGCTGCGTAGCCACAGCCTGATCTACCTGGGCGTGCTGGTGGCCGGGTTCGTGGCCATGGTGCCCCTGATCATCCGCGCCGAAAGGCGTGGTGCGGTGCCGGTGAAACGGCTGGCCGTGGTGTTGCTGGCGGTATCCCAGATCCTGTTGGCCCTGGCCGGTGCCGAACTGTGGCACTTTGTGTTGGCCCTGTTGGTGTTCTTTGCAGCCTTTAACCTGCTTGAAGCGCTGCTGCCCTCGCTGGTGGGGCGGGCGGCGCCGGCGGGCACCCGGGGCACGGCCATGGGGGTATACTCTACGAGCCAGTTTCTGGGCGTCTTTGTCGGCGGGCAACTGGGTGGGGCGCTGTACCAGTGGGTCGGTGCCGAGGCGGTGTTCTACGGCTGTGCGGCGTTGGCCGCGGTCTGGCTGGTGGTGCTGGCGGGGCTGCAAGAGCTGCCGAAGCTGGATAATCGGGTGTTGATCTTGGCGCCGGACCAGGATTGGCACAAACTGGCTCGTGATCTGCAAACGGTGCCCGGTGTGGTGGAAACCGTGATCGTCGAGGAGCAGGCCCTGGCGCTTCTGAAGGTGGATGCCGGGCAACTGGATGAAGCCCGGCTTGCGGGACTCGCGGGCGCCGGGCAAAGCTGACACAATGTTTGGCTTGATCTGACATGCATTTGAGAAACCGGTGATTTACCTGACAGGGAATCGCCGGCTACAACAGTACTGACCCTGAGAGTCACGGAGAGAAACATGGCGCGCGGCGTTAACAAGGTAATTCTGATTGGTAACCTGGGGGCAGACCCGGAAACCCGTTTCATGCCCAGCGGTGGCGCGGTCACCAATGTTCGCTTGGCCACCAGCGAAACCTGGAAAGACAAGCAAAGCGGCCAGATGCAAGAGCGCACTGAATGGCACCGGGTGGTGTTTTTCAACAAGCTGGGCGAGATTGCCGGTGAGTACCTGAAGAAGGGCTCCAAGGTCTATATCGAAGGCTCCATTCGTACCCGCAAATGGCAAGGCCAGGATGGCCAGGATCGCTACACTACCGAAATCGTGGCCAACGAGATGCAGATGCTGGACGGCCGTGGCGACGGTGGCGGTGGCCAGGGCGGCGGCTATGCCCCCCAGGGCAACCAGGGCGGCTACCAGAACGATAATTACGGCGGTGGCGGGAATGCCGCTCCCCAGCAAAACCCGGCCGCAAACCAGAATCAAGGCGGGTTCAGTGGCCCGGCAGATGATTTCGACGACGATATCCCGTTCTGAGAACTGCCATGCCTCGTAATTTGACCCTGGCACTGGTCTTTGTTGTCAGCTTGTTGGTCTTTCTGGTCCTGGGGATGCCCGCCGCCGTGGTGGTGGAGCGAGTGCCGGCCATGCGTGTGGGAGGGGCGGTGCTGACACTGTCTGAGCCCCGTGGACGCTGGTGGCAGGGACAGGCGCAGTGGCGCTGGAAACAATTGCAGGGCTCGCTGGACTGGACCCTGGATTGGCACGGACTGGTCCCGGGTACGCAACTGTCCTTGCGAAGTGATGCGGGGGAGCCGGCGAGCCTGACGGCCTGGGTTGGCGCTGACTGGGGCGATTGGCAGGTGGAGCAGGCGCGCCTGTCCCTGCCGGTGGCGTTGGTGGCGGACCATGTACCCCAGGGGGGCGCGGATGGCCGGGTGGATGCGGTCCTGATGTCGCTGCAGGTCGCGGATGATGCCATTCAACACGTTCAAGGCACCCTGGATTACAGTGGTGGCACCGTGACCTGGGGGCGCAATGGCGCTGCCGACGTGCCGCCGCTACAGGGCCGTTTGAGCATGGAAGACCAGGTGCCTTCGCTGCAGGTGACAGACCCCGAGGGCGAACGCCTGGTGCAGGCGCGGATCAATGAGGGCCGCTTTCATCTGGAAGTGATGCGCGCCTGGCCCTTGTTGTTGGGGGTGAGCCAGGGCGGAAGCCCGGATGACGTGGTTTTCCAGATGTCGCAACCGTTCTCGCTCAAACGCGGGCAGGGTTGAGAAGCGGAAAACCTCGTTTCAGTAACACTATATTGCAATAATTTGCCTTGAAATCCGGTATCTTCAGTCCGGCAATAACGATAAAGGAAGAGCGGACAGTTATGTCGCAGTGGGCAGCGTGGGGTCAGTATCAGCAGTGGGGCAAGCCGGTGCGCTGGTTGGTTGCCGTTTTGCTGGTGATCATATTGGCTTTTGTGCTGGCGCAGACCTTCTGGCTGTTGTGGTGCGGACCCAACGAGCCGATTCCTTCCAATAGCAAGACCCGTTTGCAGGTTGCCTCCTCCGGCAAGACGGTCAGCCTGAGTCAGTCCCAGGTAGACAGCTGGCAATTGTTCGGCAGCTTCCAGCAGGACGCAGCCCCCCCGTCAGACAAGCCCACCGACGCACCGGAAACCCGCCTGCGCCTGGAGCTGCTGGGTGTATTCCAGACCGCTGATACCGAAAAAGCCTCAGCCATCATTGCCGAAAAGGGCAAGGAAGGTGAGTTGTACCGGATCGGTGACAGTATTCCCGGTAATGCCAGCCTGGAAGAGGTGTATCCGGACCGGGTCATTCTGCGTCGGGCCGGACGCCTGGAAACCCTGCGTTGGTCCGACAGCTCGCTGGGCGGTGTTAGTCAGGTTGAGCCCACACGGGCTGAGCCGGCGTCGCCGCCGCCAGAGGAGCAGGCCGTCAGTGAAGGCAGCGACGAAGACCTGAGGGTACAGCGCAAGGCCATCATCGGTCAGTTGGGGCTGCAGCCGGTGGCTCAGGGAGATAATCAGGGCTATCAGTTGGGCAAGCGTGCCCCCAAACAATTGATCAGTCAGGTCGGCTTGCAAAGCAGTGATGTCATCCTTTCCGTCAATGGCCATTCGCTGGGCACTGAGGAAGGTGACATGGCTGCGTTGCGCTCATTCCAGGAAACCCGCCAGGCCAGTATCGTGGTGCAGCGGGGTGATCAGCAATTCACCGTGAATTATCCGCCATAGTGAGTGGTTTTATGATGTCCTTTTTCAAAGCCTCGGCACTCCGAACACTGATTGTGGTGCTGTTGTCGGCAACGGCGTTGACTGTCCAGGCCCAGGTTGCAGCCAGTGAAGATGGCAAAAGCTGGACAGTGAATATCCGTAATGCGGATATCCAGGCGTTTATCAGCCAGATTGCCGACATGACCGGCAAGAACTTTGTCGTCGACCCCCGCGTTCGGGCCCGGGATGTCACGGTGGTATCTACCAAGGCGTTGTCGGCCTCCGAAGTCTACGAGTTGTTTTTGTCCGTGCTGCAAGTCCATGGCTATGCGGCAGTGCCATCCGGCGACATCATCAAGATCGTTCCCAATACCACCGCAAAACAAAGCAATCTGCCGCTGGTGGGCGAGAACGAGTCGGGAGGTGAGGCGCTGGTGACCCGGGTGATTCCGGTGGAAAACTCCCCTGTGGAAGAGCTGGTACCGGTCTTGCGCCCGTTGGTGCCCCAGTACGGCCATCTGGCGGCGGTGGGATCGGCCAATGCGCTGATCATCAGCGACCACATCGATAATATCCGCCGCATGGAAGCGATCATCGCCAGCCTGGACAATGCCGAGTCCGAGGATGTCCAGGTCATCAAGCTGGAGCATGCCTTTGCCGGCGACATGGTAAAAATGCTGGAAAGTCTCACGCCGCAGACCGGCGGTCGGCGTGGCAAGACCAAGGATGGCGGCGTTACGGTGGTGGCGGATGAGCGTACCAATCGGCTTATCATCAAGGGGGACCGCATTACCCGCCAGCGCATGGCACAAATGATTCGTAACCTGGACACCCCAGCCAGTGCCACAGGCGGTGTCCAGGTGGTCCGCCTGAGCCATGGCGATGCGGAGGCGCTGGCCGAGCTGCTCAAGAACTTTGCTGAAGGGGCCTCCGCTGCCAAGCCGGGCGCGGATGGCAAGACCGCTGCCGCCGCGATGACCGGCGACAAGGTTTCCATTCAGGCGGACAAGTCGCTCAATGCCCTGGTGATCCGCGCCGAGCCGGCGATGATGAAGGAAATCATGTCGGTGATCAGTCAGCTGGATGTGCGCCGTGCACAGATCCTTATCGAAGCGGCAATCGTGGAAGTGTCCGGGGATACCGGCAAGGCGCTGGGTTTTCAGTATGTGGGCGGTAGTGACGAAAGCGGCGTGGGTGCCATCAACTTCGGCAACGCCGGGCTGACCATTAATTCCATTGTTCAGGCCCTGGCGACCGATGATCCCTCGGGCCTTGCCCTGGGTGATGGGATTACCATGGGCTTCGGGGAGCAGGACTCCAACGGGGATTTGAAGTGGGGGGCGCTTATCCAGGCACTGTCCACGTCCACCGACGTGAACCTGCTTTCCACACCCAGTATTCTGACCCTGGATAATCAGGAAGCCTCTATTGTGGTGGGGGAGAATGTTCCCTTTATCACCGGCACCAGCACCAGCACCGGTTCCGGTGTCTCCAACCCCTTTCAGACCATCCAGCGGGAAGATGTGGGGCTGAGTCTGAAGGTGACTCCCCATGTGGCCGGGTTGTCCACCATTCGTCTGGAGCTGGAGCAGGAAAATTCCCAGGTCAAAGACTCTGTAGGCGAAGCGGCCGATATCGTGACGACCACTCGCAAGCTGGAAAGTACGGTGCTGGCGGATGACGGCGAAACCATTGCTCTGGGCGGACTGATTCGCGACAACATCACCAAGACGGTACGCAAGGTGCCGATCCTGGGCGATATCCCGCTGTTGGGTATCCTGTTTCGCTCTACCAGTAATTCGCGGGAAAAAAGCAATCTGATGGTCTTCCTGCGACCCACTATCCTGCCGGATAACGAGCGTTTGTTGAGCATGACCCGCCAGAAGTACATGGGCATTACTGCCCTGCAGTTTGAGCTGAACAATCAGGGAGAGCTGGAGCAAGTGGTGCGAGATCCCCTGCCGGTGAGTCTTGAGCAGGTGTTTGAAGGGCGCAAGAATGTGTCTCCGGAATTCCGCGAGGCCTATGACGCCCAGCAAAACGCCCCTGCCAAGGAGGCTGAGGTCGAGGAATCCGAGTCGCAGTAATGCTCTTGCGGTAAAAGACCCGCCAAAAAAACGCGCCATAACGGCGCGTTTTTTTATGGGCTTGCCGGGGGAGTGATTGCCTCCCGGTTCGCTGGCCTGCTTCGCTAGTCGTCTTGCAGGTTGCGAAGGTTGGTCAGCACCCGGCGACTGCGTTCCAGTTTTTTGATCAGTTCCTCGTTATCCGGGTATAGCGGGGCCACCTGCGTCCAGATTCTGTAGGCCTCGCGATACTGACCGCGGGCATACAGGGCTTCGCCGGTATTCATCTCTTCGCTAAAGCGACGCCGGGCCCACTGTTCAAGCCGTTTTTGATGATCGCTCAGTGCCGGATTGTTCTGATGCTGATTGAGGAAGCGGCGAGCGGCGAGTAACGCGTCAAGCTGCCCGTTTCGCTGGTAACGTGCCATCAGCTGATCCGCCTCGGTGAGCAGGGCGCGATTGTGTCTGGCGCGGGCTCGCTTGCTGGCGTCGTTGAGAATCTGTTGCGCCTTGGCCAGTTGCGGTGACGGCGGCTGCTCCGGCGCCAGCCGGTGAGCGGCACTCAGCAGGTTGCGGGCCAGGAGCCATTGCTGGCGCTGGGCGAAATATTCCCCAAGCCGGGTCATATCCTCCACCACATACCGCCGCTCCTCGGCCAGTTGCTGGCGTTCCTGCTTTGCTTTGGGTAGATGGAAGCCGCTCAGTTTCTCTGTCAGGTCAGCGTTCTGCATCAGGGCGCTGGCCTGGGCCTGGCGACGCTCGGCCAGCAGTTGGTTAAGCTGGTGCTCCTCCAGGCTGCTCAGGGCGGCCAGCAGTTCTCCCAGGGCCGACGGGTCTACCACCTTGTCGCGATGCGCCGCAATCAGGTTGTGCGCCTGCTCCCAGTGTTGTTTTCGGCTCATGGCCTCGGCCTCGAGGATCAGGCGCTGGCGGTACTGGTTACTGGCCAGAATGATGCCGGGATACTGTTCCTGCAGCAGAGCATATTGATCATGATCGGGATGGGTCTGTTCAATGATGGCGGCTGCACGGGCGTAATCATCCTCCGCCAGGGCCTCGCTGACCTGTTGCTGCGGGTCGCCCAGGCTGGCGCAGCCGCCCAGCAGCGCTGCCATCACCAGGCCGGCCTTACGCACGTTGCGACTCCGTGTTCAGTTTTGCCAGGAATTGGGCGATACGCTGCTCCATCAGGGTCTCCGACAAAGCGTGAACGCCATCGATGCGGAAGGTGCTGACCGGTTCGGCCTTGCCGCGGATGCGCATGGCACCGTACTCGGTGGCTCGCACCCGAGAGGCGATATTGGGGTTGGTCAGGAGCGGCGCGGCGGCAATGATTTCGTTACCGCCGGCCATATTGGACAGCCGTGAGGCCAGATTGACGGTGTCTCCGACCACGGTGTACTGCATTCGCTCCCGGGAGCCCAGGTTACCGGCCAGCATGGCGCCGGAATTGATGCCGATGCGGAATTCCACGGTAGTGTGGCCGCGGGCGCGGCGGAATTCGTTCAGCCTTTCCACCATCCGCTGAATCATGACCGCACAACACAGCCCGTGAAACAGATGCTCATCATCTTTCTCCGGCACCCCGAACACGATCATGGCGCAGTCGCCCATGTATTTGTCGATGGTGCCACGGTAAAAGGTGGTCGCGGTGGTGATGGCATCGAAATACACATTCAGCATTTCGGCGATGGCATCCGGAGCCAGGGTCTCCGATAACCGGGTAAAGCCGACAATGTCAGCGAATACCACGGTGGCCTGGACATCGCGGCCACCCAGTTGTACCTGATCCAGGTCAGCCATCATGTTGTGCGCGACCGACGGGCTCACGAAACGTTTCAGAACCTGCTCCACCTGGTCCTTTTCCAGCATGCCGTGGGCCATGGTGTTATAAGCCTCAATAAGACCACCGATCTCATCATTGCGACGATCCTGAATCCGATAATTCAGGTCTCCCCGGCGCATGGCGCTGGTGGCCTCCAGCAGATCGTGAATGGGTCGAGCCAATCGACGGCTAATCAGGAATGAAGCAATGATGGCGATCACGCTCATGATCAGGGTGGCGTTGATCATGGTGTCTTGTACGGATTCCCTGGCAGCCATGATCGGCCGATCGGACAGGGAGATGGCTGTGTAACCGGCCACCGAATCGTTCACATCCACAGTGGCGTAGTAGGTGGTGACAGGCTCGTCCTGCAGTTCCCAGTGCTTGATCCTTTCCTGCAGTGGGTTGGCTGCCAGCGGCAAGATGCCGGCCTTGTCGACCAGGTTGCCACTGCGGTCGAACAGGGCGGCGCCGCGCACACTGTCACTGCGTGTCAGGTTATTGAGCTGAACCTTGAGCAGAAAATTGTCATCGGCCAGCAGTGGTTCACGGGCTGTATTGGCCAGTTGCAAGGCAATGGCTTCACCAAAGGTGTCCGCCTGTTCGCGCATGCGGTCGAGTTGGTTATTGAGAAGCAGGGAACCAAGAATGGCCATGCCACACAAAATCAGCAGGGAAATCGACAGGCCCAGTTTCCAGGCCACAGGGAAGTATTCCGGCACATAGGGTGCCAGCCATTGGCCAATGCGGCTGGGCTTCGTGGGGCGGGCTTGTCCTTGCGGCTCGGTCACGATGCATCCCTGGTCGAGTCAAAACGGTCACTGCACGCGCTTGTCAGCGGTGGATCATGCTGTCAAATTCACAGGTCGACCCGGCGCCGGTTGACCGGTTGCGTGGCAGCTTGGAGCTGAGACCGCCGTGACGATGCTGAGTTCTTGTTCTTTTTGTGCGTATGCTGAATCACAACAATGATCAAACGGATATGCTAACAATAGCACTTTCGTCGTGTCGGGTAAGTAGTTGTCAATACTGACTGGCTGAATAGCAATCGGGAAGAGAGAGTATGGCATTTATACGTGAGCGGCAGCTTGCCGCCAATGGTCTGGATTTTTTCGTGGCCGAGGCCGGAGAGCCGGGAAACCCGTTGGTATTGTGCCTGCACGGTTTTCCGGAATGTTGGGCTTCCTGGCGCTACCAATTGCCCGTATTGGCCCAATCCGGTTACCACGCGGTGGCCCCGGACCTGCGGGGTTACGGTTACACCGGGGGGCCGGCGGACGTGGATGCCTATCGTCAGAGTGTGCTGGTCGAGGACGTGGTTGCGCTGATCAAGGCGCTGGGTCATGACTCAGCGATCCTCATTGGTCACGACTGGGGCTGTGCGTTGACCTGGCAGGTGGCACGTCGCTATCCGCAGAGGGTTCGTGCCGTGGTGGGTATGTCGGTGCCCTATGGCGGACCGGCCCCGGAGGCACCCACCGAGTCCATGCGGCGGCTGTTCGAGGATCGTTTCTTCTACATGCTCTACTTCCAGAAGCCGCAATTGCCGGAACAGGAGCTGGAGGCAGATGTGGCCACCAGTCTGCGCAAGATTTTCCATGGTCTGTCCGCTGACGGCATTGCCGATTTCCGGGTACGTCCGGACGACACGGGGTTCCTGCAATCCATGCCCACCCCGGAACAACAACCACGCTGGATGCGCGAGGAAGATCTGGCCTATTACGTGGAGCGCTTCCAGCACAGCGGCTTTACCGGACCGATCAATTGGTACCGGTCCATGGATGCTTCCTGGGAGGAGAGCCGGGATGATGACAACTGGCAGCTGACCATGCCCACCCTGTTTATCGGCGGTATGCAGGACCCGGTCATCGTCTTCAGTCAGAAGGCGCTGCAACGTATGCCCGATTACATCCCGGACCTGCGTACGGTGATGCTGGATCAATGCGGACACTGGATTCAGATGGAGCAGGCGGCAGAAGTGAACCGTGAGATGATTGCCTTTCTGGAGGAAGTCGATGGCAAAGCCTGAACAAACCAGCAATTTCCACCGGGTGGGCGAGTTTCACCGCGCCTTTTCCCTGCCGGTGGAGTCGCAACCGGTGGTGCCCGATGACGCCACAATCCGTTTGCGCCTGGCTCTGCTGCTGGAAGAGTTTCACGAGCTGGCCGAGGCGACCTGCCAGCAAGCGGATTCAGACCAGCAGGCGTTCCTCGCTACCCTGGCGGCTGCCAGAGAACAACTGGCGTCGCTAAGTGGTTTCCGGGTGGACCTGGTGGAAGTGGCTGATGCGCTCACCGATATCAATTACGTGACGTATGGAGCCGGGCATACCTTCGGCATCGACCTGAACGCCACCTGCGAGGAAGTGCATCGCAGCAATATGAGCAAGCTGGGTGCGGATGGCAAACCGGTGAAAGACGAGCGCGGCAAGGTACTCAAGGGGCCGGCCTATTCGCCGCCGGCGCTGGCGCCGGTTTTGGCCCGGCAGGGGCAAAACGACGCGGGATGAACCGCAACGTTGAGTCGGCGGATGCAGTGCCAGTGTTACCCTGCCGGCCTGGCAGCGAGTGACGAGGTACGCGTCGCGAAAAGTAATACGGGTTTGCCTCTCGATAGTCGTACTTCGTCACTCGTGCCTGATGAAGTACCTGTAAGCCAGCGTCGTCCTCACGGTCCTAAATCTGCAGAGTCATCCCCGCCGGCAACCGGTCGGTCAAAATTTCAAACGCCCCGCCATGGGCACTGTGCAGCACCCGTTCCGGGCGTCCGCGGCGGGTCAGGGTCACGTTGACGCTGGCCAGTTTGCTGTTCAGGCAAATCTTGTTGCCGCCAGGTGGGTTGTAGTAGGTAAGCGCGGCCACCCGGTCCGCTATCGTCGTCATGCTGATGCCCAATTCGGCATTGCCGTTCCGGGTGTGCAGGCTCCACTGGAAAGGGCGGTAGTGCGCGTTGGCCCGCACCGCCCGTGACAGACTGTTGAAAAGCAGGGTTTCTCCATCCAGTCGCAGGGCGGCAATGGACAATTGCGGACTGTATAATGGGCCAAGCTTTACCTGGGCAGTGGCGCATTCCAGAAAGGCGTCCGGGGCATTATCGAAACCCGCCACCTGGCCCCAGGCATAGCGGTCAGTGTGCTGGCTGCCCCAGTTATGGTTTTCACTGCCGGGCCACTGATCCAGCACAAGGGTTTCCCCATTCAGGCTCAGGGTGCCGCTGAGGCGGATATGGGGGCGGCTGACCAGGGACTTGGCCTTGGGAAGAGAGCGTTGGTAGAAGCGCTCCGGCAGAAACAGCAGCGGTGCCTCTCCGTCATCGTAGTGCAGATCCCAGCACAATTGGTCGCTGCCCTGTTGCAGTTGTCCCTGCAGAACACCTGGCGCCAGGTGGTTGTTGCCGGCATCCACCTGCATCTGTGAGGTGCTGAACCGGCACTCTTGCAGAGGAAATTCCTCCTTGAAGGCATGGGGCCGCTGGCGGCTGCCATCACTCCATACCGCCCACACTTCCCCCAGGGCCGGGCGCTGATCCCGGGCGCGGAACAGGGTGTAGCGAATCCAGATGGCCTGGGGCTTGTGCGGGTGATTGGCGCGCACAAACCAGGATTCGTAATGGCCGCCCTCGGCAGGGGCCTGCAGGCCGTAGTAGGGAATCATCGGGTACTCCTTGCGGTGGCTGATCAACGGGAGGAGCTGACGCCATGATCTTGCTGGTAAGCCTGTTGTTCGTCCACCAGCCGCAAGGCGGTGAACGGAAAGGCCAGCATGCTCTCCCGATAGGCCACTTCCGCCTGGCCAATGGCCTGCTGATTCCGGTAGACCGTCATCGGGCAGGTGATCAAGGATGCGAGCAGGCCGTTGCGGCCGTAGTGTTTCTTGCCTTCCACTCGCAGCATTCCCAGCGTTGGGTGGCTGAAATTGAGCCAGTAATGGGGGCCGCTCAGATGAATGGTCAGTTCCCCTTCGCAGGGGAAGTCCTGCCCGTCCAGGGTAACGGTGCCGCGAAAATAACGGGGGGCGCTGACGCTGAAGATACGGGTGGTAAAGGCGCGGATCTGGAAGGCGAAGGGTTGCTGGTGGCCCGGATCGTCCAGTCGCAGCCAGCCGCTCATGCGTTCCTTGAGTAACAGGCCCAGAGTCATGCGTATTCTCCTTGTGGTGGTGTATGGGTGGAATCCGTGTCGTTGAGCAGTTCCCGGGCCATCATGTTGGCGGCCCGGCTGGCCATGGCCATGATTGTCACCTGGGGGTTGGCGCCCAAACTGCTGGGGACGCTGGCGCCATCCATCACAGACAAGCCCGGGTAGCCGAACACCCGGTGACGGCTGTCACAGACCCCGTCCCGGGGAGAAGCAGCAATGCGGGCCGTGCCCAGGGGGTGATAGGCGCTGATCAGGAAGTCCGTGGGTTTCAGGGGGGAGCGCAAAAAGCGTTCCAGCTCGGTGCGGTTATGGATGCGAACGATACGATTCAGACCGGGAATCAGCACCTGTTCGGCACCGGCATCCAGATACCAGCAGGCCAGGGCATGGATGCCGCGTTTGAACAGGGCAAAATCCTGTCGGTTCATGTGGTAGCGGATCAGCGGCAGCCCGCGGCGCGGGCCCCGACGAACCCGCCCCTCGCTGGTGTCGCGGATCATGAAGCCGAAATAGGCAGTGTGCGGATAGTCTTCGGTAAAGCGCACCCAGTCCTGGCCAACCAGGGGATTGAGCAGACTGTGGCCGGCCAGGGGAATGGTGCCACCCTCGAACATCAGTCCCTGCTCTTCCCAGTCTGAGACACCGTAGCCCTGGGGGATGCTGCGGCTGTTGGCAAGATCCCGGTCCGGGAACAGGGCATTGACCACGCCCGCCGGATGCAGCGTCAGGTGGCGACCCAGATGAGGATTGCGAACTCCCTGTTGTCGCAGGAACAGGGGGGTGAACAGGCTGCCCATGGCAACAATGGTTTGCTGGCAGGTCAGGCTCAGGGTGATCGGGCGACCGTCAGCATTTTGCCCGCGGGCGATGACGCCGGTAATGCGGTTGCCCTGTCGCTGCAGTCGCTCGGCCCGGAAACCGCTGAACAAGAAGGCTCCCCGCTCCAGTGCGCGCGGAATGTAGCTCACATTGGTGGACTGTTTGGCGTCCGTGGGACACCCAAACTGACACAGTCCCTGGCCGTCACAGCCCTGGGCGTTGCGCATCAGCGGCTGGCGCTGCAAGAAGCCGTTGGCGGCGGCGCCCCGGTCGATAAGGTCGCCGATGGGGCCGACGGTCTCTGTGGTGGCTTGCTGCACACTGAGCATGCGCTCCACGCCCTCGAACCAGGGAGCCATGGCCTGTTCGGTGAAGGCCTCCAGTCCCTGCTCTCGCCAGCGCTGCAGCACCGACGGCGGCGTGCGCATGCAGGTGCCGGAATTGATGGTCGTGGTACCGCCCACATTGCACCCCACCGGTACCGGGATGATGGCGTTGCCGGTGGCCACGGTTGCTCCCCAGCTGCGGTAGAGTTTGGGGATCATCTCGGTGAGTTTGCCGGTGAAGTGGCTGCGATCGTAATACTGGCCTTCCTCGATGATCACCACGGCCAGGCCACGACAGGCCAGTTCATAGGCTGCTGCCGCGCCGCCGGCACCGCTGCCCAGAATCACCACGTCTGCTTCCAGGGTCATATCCTCGTCGCAATCCCGGGCGGCGGTGATCTGCTGTTGCCAGCGGAAGGTCTCGACCTGGGCGGGCAGTTGCACGGGTTGTCGGCAGCCGGTGGCCTGTTCCACCTGCTCATCCAGCACATAGGCGGCCTTGAAGGGCAGGGCCAGCAGGCGCAGCAGCTTGCCGGACACCGGAGTGGTGGCCAATTTGTCGAGAAAACGCTGTTGCTGTGTCGGCCTGGCACGATGAAAGGCGCGGCCACGCACCAGACGGTGACGATTGTCGAGCCACAGCAAACCGGCTTTCAGGCTGCGTTGCAGGCCTGTCTGGTTGGCCAGTTGCGCATCCATCCTGCTCAACAGGGCATCGGTATCTGCTGCCGGCAAGCGCTTTCCGGCCGGAAACAAGGCACGGCAGAGGGCGATGGCAGTGGGGTCTTGGCGAAGAGTGAAAGGTTCCATGGCTTCAGTGTAGTGCGCACGGAGCGTGGCGCTTGTCTTCACTGACAGCTAGCCGTTGCGGCCAGGGACAAAAACCTTGATGTCGATCAAGGCAGAGGAGGGCAAGAGGAGAGAGGATAGCAGCGGGATATGATCCCGCTGCGTATGCTTCCGGTTGTCTCCGGAAACTCTTTGGCCCCGGTCTCCGGGGCCTTTCTTTTGGTGCTGCAATCTGCCCGCCAGCGGCAGGGAAATTGCCCCTGTTACCAGTGAATACCCTTGAACAACCGGGAGAAAGCCGCCTGTTCGCGGCGGATCTTCTTCGGCGAGCTTTCCTTGTCGCCCAGGGCCGCGGAGGAATCCGAGAACAGCTTGTAACCGGTGTTCATGATGGTCTCGGTAACCTTGGGCGTCAGGAAGTGCATCACCTGACCCATGACGCCCAGATTGGTGGCAATGCGTTTGGGTTGGCGCACGATGGCATCGCAGATCATGTCCGCTGCCTGGGCCGGGCTAATGGTTGGCACATGATTATAGATCTTGGTGGGCGCAATCATCGGGGTACGCACCAGCGGCATGTTGATGGTGGTAAAACGAATGCCCTCGTGAGCGAGCTCACTGGAGGCACACCGCGTGAATGCATCCAGTGCGGCTTTCGAGGCCACATAGGCGGAGAAGCGAGGCGCATTGGTCAGCACCCCGATGCTGGAAATATTGATCACGTGGCCGCCGCCACGCTCGATCATCCCCGGCATCAATTGCATGATCAGCCGCAGCGCGCCGAAATAGTTGAGCTGCATGGTGCGCTCATAATCGTGGAAGCGATCAAAGGAATGCACCACGGAACGGCGAATGGAGCGACCGGCGTTGTTGACCAGCACATCCACATGGCCGTGGTCGGCAATCACCTGCTGAATCAGATCATCCACACTGTTCAGGTCCGACACGTCGCAGCTATAGGCCTGGGCGGTGCCGCCCAGCTGATCGATTTCATGCAGGGTCTCTTCCAGCTTTTCTGCGGTACGGGCGATCACCAGCACGGTGGCTCCGGCCCGCGCCAGCTTCAATGCTGTCGCCTTACCGATGCCGGAGGTGGCGCCGGTTACCATCACGACCTTGCCGTCCACCCGTTCGGGCAGGGTGGGCAGGGGTTGCAGTTCATCCTTGCGGTCACCGCGGTCCGGGTCCAGGTGGTTTTCCCAGAAGTCCCACAGTTGCTGGATATAACCTTCCAGATCCGGCACCTCGATGTTGCTGCCAGCCAGGGCTTCACGGGCACGCTGGTTATCGTACTCGGTGGGGAAGGTGAGAAATTGCAGGGCTGACGGCGGGATATCCAGATTCTCCAGTACCGTATTGACCATCAGCTTCGGCGTCATGGCGCTGACACCTTTCTTCACAAAGCCGGGGACGGCGTTAAACAGACTGTTATCCAGTTTTACCGGCCAGCGCGGGGCCTGGGCGGCACCGGCAATAATGTCCATGAGTTCGCCCAGGTTGTAGCTGCGGTCCGCGGTGAGGTGAAAACACTGGCCATCATGGTCCGGCTGGTGGGCGATGTGATCCAGGGCATCCGCCACAAAGTCCACCGGCACCACATTGAAGTGGCCGCCTTCCACACCGATCAGTGGCATCCAGTTGGGCAGCACGTCCTTGAGCTTCTGGATCAGCTTGAACATGTAGTAGGGGCCGTCGATCTTGTCCATTTCCCCGGTTTCGGAATGGCCTACCACCATGGAGGGGCGGTAGATGCGCCAGGGGAGTTTGCTCTCCTGACGAACCAGGGCTTCGGACTCATGCTTGGTCAGCAGGTAGGGGTCGTCCAGGCCAGTGGCCTCCTCGAACATGTCTTCGGTGAAGGTGCCGTTGTAGAGACCGGCAGCGGCAATGGAGGAGACATGGTGAAAGCAGCCTGCTTCCAGTTTTTCTGCCAGTTTCAGGGTTTGGCGGGTGCCCTCGATGTTGGTGTAGCGCTGGGTGTTTTCGTCGGCGGTCAGGTCATAGATGGCCGCCAGATGGAAGAAATGGTCCACCTGACCGTTCAGATCGTCCTGATCCCGCTTGCTGACGCCCAGCAATTTTTCGTTGATATCGCCCTGGATGGCCACCAGGCGGTCGGCGTCCACACCCAGGCGACGACGCAGGGCATCCAGCTTGTATTCGGAGCCGGAGCGCACCAGGGCAAATACCCTGCTGTCCTCACGCTTGAGCAGACGACCAACCAGAAAACGACCAATAAAGCCGGTGGCACCGGTGACGAAATAGTTCATTGCTTTCCCCTTTTGCTTCCCTGCTGCCCGCTGTGAGCGGGCAGTCTGTGTTGTAGCGCTAGTTGATGATGCGCCGTGAGATCGGTAAGAGCCAAATTTCTTACCTTACAACTGTAAGGCGGATTCTCTTTCAACGAACACTTGTTTGTCAAAGATTATTATGTAACCAGGGTGTAGTTGCGCGATGAGCGTTATTCATGGGATTATTTAACTAACACTCGTTAGTGATAATGTTATGGCTGAAACAACTCGACAGCGGCAGAAGCGACAAACCCGGGAGCGCATTCTGGAAGCGGCACGGACCCTGATGGCCGGTGGCCGTGGCCTGGATAGCCTGGGATTACGGGAAGTGGCCAGGGAATCCGGACTGGCCGCCACGTCCCTGTATAACCATTTCCCGGACATGGATGCGCTGGGGCTGGCGCTGATCGATTCCTGCTGCTTTCGTCTGCGCTCCGCCATGGAAAACGAGCGTCGCAGCATGATCGAAATCGGGCCGGCGCGGGCTGTGAAAGAGTTGGTGGGCCGCTTTGTCCGTTATCTGAACGATTATGAAAATGACTTCCGTCTGCTGGTACAACAGCGTCTGGGCAGCCATGACCGCTACCGGATGCGTATCCAGCGGGAGCTGCAGCTGCTGGTGGACGAGCTGGCCGAGGATGTGCGCCAGGCAGTGGCGGCCCAGGGGCGCGATCCGGTGCCCGCAGAACAGGAGGCGGAAGCGGCCATTGCCATCATGTTTGGCGCGGGGATTTCCATGCTCGACAACACGGTCGCCGCGCGAAAAGTGTTGGCGGACCATGCCTGTCTGCAGCTGGAAATGATGGCGCTGGGTGGACGAATGATGGCTCAAGGGGTGCGACTGTAGGCTGTTTTGGCCGTTGTTCTCTTGGGTTTGAGCGGCAAACCGGACAAATGTGACGCAATTCGTGGGTTTTTGACAAAAATTGCACTACAAAAGCGCATTGGTTTCCTTCAATTGCCACAGGAGGTGGCGATGTCATTCGATCCCACGGATCCCTACGACGCGGCGGCCCTGTACGACATGTGGCTCAACTGCAGTCGTTGCCCGGCCACCTTCGATTTCGAGCCCGGTGGTGAAATCAATCTGGAGTATTACCACCGCATTGGCCAGCAGGCGCGCCGGGAAAACTGGGCAGTGTTGCCGGCCCGTATCAAAGGCGATGAATTGGTGTTCAATGTGCTCTGCCCGGCCTGTGCAAAGGGCCTTGGTGTGGCTGATTGTGAGGGTCATATGGAGCTTGCTGCCCCGGTGATCGACCAGATTTGTCAGGCCATGCGCGAGGCGTCTGCGGCCTGAGCGTTTCTGTCATCGTCCCTCTTTTTCTGGCTGGTTAGACTGGTGGGTAATTCAGAGGAGTTACCCATGACCGCCGATTCCCTATCCCTTTATCAGGCTATGACCGAGCGCCGCTCTGTGCGCGGCTTTCTCGACAAGCCGGTACCGCAAGCAGAGCTGGAGGCGATTTTCTCACTGGCCCAGCATGCTCCCTCAAACTGCAATATTCAGCCCTGGCAGGTGTGGGTTGCCAGTGGAGAGACCCGCAATGCCTTGCGTGAGCGTCTGGTGGACAAGGTCAGCCGGGGGGTTCCCTTTGCGCCGGACTATGAAAGTCTGCCGCGTTTCCAGGGTGTCTATCGGGAACGCCAGGTCGATTGCGCCATGGCCCTCTACGGCAACATGGGCATTGCCCGGGAAGATCGGGAGGGCCGCCGTCGTGCAGAGCTGCGCAACTTCGAGCTGTTCGATGCGCCCCACGTGGCCTTTATCGGCATGGAGCGGGATTTTGGCGTTACCGTGGCGCTGGATGTGGGCATGTATGTGCAATCCCTGCTGCTGGCCATGACCGCTCACGGGGTGGGGGCCTGTGCCCAGGGCAGCATGCGCTACTACCCGGACGATGTGCGCGAGCTGCTGGGGATTCCTGACAGCACCGCCATCGTGCTGGGCATCAGTTTCGGTTACGAAAACGCCGATGTGGCAGCCAACCGCACCCGGGTCGGGCGGGTGCCGCTGGGGGACTCGGTCCGTTTCTGTGGTGGCGGTTGAGCGGACAGAACTGGCGCAATTGTGGTACCATTGCGGTTTTCCGACCCAGTGGACCCCAATGATCATCGTCAAAGGTTCTTTCCCCGTGAAACAAGACCAGCAACCCGAAGCACTGGAGTTGGTGCAGGCCTTGGCGAAATCCTCCCGGGGGGAACGCGGCTGTCTGGCCTATGAGGTATACCTGCAGGCAGACGAGCCGCGGGTCATCGTGGTTTGGCAGCAATGGACCGACCTGGACGCGTTGGAGATCCACTTTGGTTCCGAGCATGTGGATGCCTTTCTGGATGCCATCCCCGACATGATCGATGGTGAAGTGACCTCTGCCCGATTCGATGTGAGCAGCCTGGACGGCGAACCCGTTGTTGATGAGGTGGCGGAGATTGCCCCGCTGGTGCTGGCGGACAACATTACCCTGCATTGACCGTTTCGCGTTCAGGTACCAAGTCAGCAAACCCTTCGCTGCAGATGTCATTCCCGGCCAGCCTTTCCTGCGCTACCCTCTGAGGTCTGTTGCAGGAGCCTCCATGAAAACCCGTATTGATTCCGTCGAAGAGATAACCCGCAGTTTTGCCGGGCAGGGCTATATCTGTAGTGAGCAGATTGCCCTGGCGATCTACCTGGCCGCGCAGTTGCACAAGCCGGTGCTGGTGGAGGGACCTCCGGGGGTGGGCAAGACTGAGCTGGCCAAGGCTGCGGCGGCTTTCCTGGAAGCCCCGTTGATTCGCCTGCAGTGCTATGAGGGGCTGGATGAAAGCCGGGCGCTGTATGAATGGAAGTACGGCAAGCAGCTGCTCTATACCCAGTTGTTGCGTGACAAGCTGGGCGGCATGCTGGCTGACACCGACAGCCTGGAAGCCAGCATGGAACGGCTGGGAGACCTGGGTGAAGCGTTCTACAGCGATACCTTTCTGGAGCCGCGGCCCCTGTTGCATGCCCTGCGCAGTGACGAGCCGGCGGTGCTTCTTATCGATGAAATCGACAAGGCGGACCAGGAGTTCGAAGCCTTCCTGTTGGAACTGCTGTCCGATTTCCAGATTTCCATTCCCGAACTGGGCACGGTGAAAGCCCGGCACCAGCCCCTGGTATTGTTGACCAGTAACGACCAGAGGGAGTTGTCCGATGCCCTCAAGCGGCGCTGTCTGCATCTCTATATCCCTTACCCGACGGCAGAGCTGGAAGCCCAGATTGTCGCCACCCGGGTGCCGGATCTGGATGTCCGGTTGCGGGAGCAGCTGGTGGCGTTTATTCAGCATCTCCGCGAGCAGGATATGAAAAAACTCCCGGCCATTTCTGAAACTCTGGACTGGGCCCGTGCGCTGGTATTACTGCATGCGGATAGTCTGGAACATGCCCAGGTTGCCGATACGCTGAACCTGGTACTGAAAACCGAGCAGGATGTGTCGTTGGCCCGTGAGTTATTGCCTGCCTGGCTGCGCAAGCTGGGTAAGCGCTAACGGGATTGCCGGCGTGAACGCTTTCCGCACTTTCCCCATGGACCACTAGGGGTTGCCGATGCCAACTCGTCGCTTGTCCGAGTTTGTTCAAGCCTTGCGCGGGGCTGGGCTGCGTATTTCCCCGGATGAGGCCAGCCAGGCCATGGATGCGGCGGCGCTGGTGGGCTATGCGCAGCGCCAGCGTTTTCATGACGCTCTGGCCCTGACGCTGGTCAAACAACAGCAGGACCGGTCCGCGTTCGAAGAAACCTTTGCCCGCTTTTTCGAGGCGGAAGACCCTCGTTCTGACTCCCCGCAGGATTCTGCCTCGTCCATGCCGTCCCCGGCAGCTCAGCCTGACCCGGCTTCCGCACAGACGCCTGAGGCGCAACAAGCAGAAGCCTTGCTGGCCAGCACTCCCGAGCAGCTGCAGCAGCGGATGGCAGAAGCTGCTGCCGAGATGGACTTCACACAAATGGAAGTGATTACCCAGCAGGGGATCTATACCCGTCGCTTGCTCATGAATATGGGCATGGGAGCGGTGGATGACCGGGTATTGCAGCTGGATCAGGGCAGCCCGGCCCAGCAGGCCAGGGCGGAACAGCTGCGGCACTGGCGAACCCGGGTTCGGGAACAGGCGGCCGCTCAGGTGCGCCGTCAGTTTCTGCTGCATGGGGCGGGTAAAGGGCGGGAACTTCGTGAGCAGACCCTGCGGGCAGTGCCATTCCGGGACCTGCGTGAATTTCGTGACGTGCAGGCACTGGTGCGCAAGATGGCCCGGCGACTGGCGAGCCTGCACCAGCGACGCACCAAAACCAGTCGGCGAGGCATGCTCGATGCCCGTCGCACCATGGTGGCGAGCATTCGCCATGATGGCGTGCCGGCGAAACTGTTCTGGCGACGTCGCCCGCCCCGCAAGACCCGAGTCATGGTGATCTGTGATGTGTCCAGCTCGGTCAGTGATGCGGCTCGCTTTCTGCTGCAGTTTCTCTATGCCATGAACGATGTGCTGCCACGGGTGCGCAGTTTTGCGTTTGCCTCGCGGTTTGATGAAATCACCGAGGACTTTGCCCGTTACTCACCCGAGGTGGCAGTGGGCCAGGTGCTGGATCGGCTGTCCGGCAGCGGTACCGACTATGCGGAAATGTTCCGGGCGTTTCAGGCCCGCTGTGAAAGGGAGCTGGATGCCCACACCACGGTGATCATTCTCGGTGATGCCCGCAACAACTACCTGCCGGACGGTGCCGAAACGTTGCAGGCGATCCGCCGCCGGGTCAAACAGGTGTGGTGGTTGAATCCGGAATCCCGGAGCCGCTGGAACAGCGGTGATGCGGTGATGGACCGCTATTTGCCCCACTGCCGCCTGGCTCGTCAGTGCGCCACCCTCAACGATCTGGAACGGGTGGTGGACAGTCTGCTGGGGGCGTTGGATTAAACGTCCGACGTCAGACGCTACCGCGTGACCCCTTGCCCGGATCGCGCAGTACCTGTTTCAGCGTGGCTTGCAGACGCGCCTTGTTGATGGGCTTGGCCAGGTGGGCGACCATACCGGCATCGTGACAGGCATGGATCTTGTCGGGAACCGCGTGGGCGGTAAGCGCGACAATCGGTGTCCAGGGTAGCCGGCCTTCCTGTTGCAGCTTGATAATGGCGCGGGCGGTTTCGAATCCATCCATGTCCGGCATTTCGCAGTCCATTAGAATCAGATCGAACGACTGGCTGGCAGACATCAGTACCGCAATCGCTTCCATGCCACTTTCCGCCACTTCGGTCTCGTAGCCCAGCTTCTGACACAACCCCTCGGCCACCATCAGGTTGATATGGTTGTCATCGACGATCAGGAGCCGTCCACCGGAAAGGCCGGGCACGTCGTTGTCGTCGTTTTGTGGCAGGTAGCCGCTGTCTTTTTGAGTGGCGGGCAAAGGCAGGCGAAACCAAAACCGGGATCCCTGATGCTGGCGGCTGAAGACACCAATCTCGCCTCCCATGATTTCTACCAGTTGTCGGCAAATTGCCAGCCCAAGACCCGTCCCGCCATAGCGTCGACTGGTGGAGCTATCGCCCTGGTGGAAATGATCAAACAGGTTGTTGAGTTGCTCAGGGGCAATGCCGATACCGGAATCCGAGACTTCGAAATAGACATAATCCGGATTGTGTTCATCCCGCGCGGCGCTGACAGTGATGATGCCGTTACTGGTGAACTTCACCGCATTGCCGATCAGGTTTACCAGAATCTGCCGTAACCGGACCGGATCACCCAGGCAGCGTTCTCCCAAATTGGCGTCGAGCTCGGTCTGCAAGGTATTGGAGTGTACATGGGCCTTGTGTTGAAACAGGGCGAGGGACTCGTCAACCACATCCGCCAGGTTGAAGCTGGTCTGCTCGATGGGCATCTTGCCTGCTTCGATGCGGGAGTAATCGAGAATGTCGTTGATCAGGTTGAGCAGGCTGTTACCGGATTGCTCGATGACATTCAGATTGTGCTTCTGGTCCTGATCCAGCGGGGTGCCCTTGAGCATATCCACGGTACCAATGATGCCGTTGAGCGGCGTGCGAATTTCGTGGCTCATGACAGCCAGGAATTCGCTACGGGCACTCAGCGCACGGTTCAGTTCCCGGGTGCGTTCATCCACGCGTTGCTCCAGGACCTCGTTGGCTTCCCGTTGAATGCGGGCATTCTCACTTTTCAGTACCGTCATCCTGTGAGCCAGAGCGAAAGACAGCAGGACCGCTTCGGTAAAGGTGCCCAGCTGCATGGCATTTTCCAGCAGCCATCCTCCCTCCAGTAGCTGGAAGGTCTTCAATATGTAGAGCACGGTGGCGCAGGCGACGGCAGTAAAAGCGAGCAGGAAATAACGCGCCGGGCTGTAACCCTTGATGATCAGCCACAGGGAAAGGGCAATGGCAATGAAAGGCCAGGGCAACACAATGGCGGTGGTGGCCTGGATGGAGAAATGAAAGTTAAGCAACGTCAGCGGGGTCAGGGCCAGCAGCACCATCGCGCTAGAGAACAATACCCGGTGAATTTGCGGGGCCCGTTTTTTCAACTCCAGGAACTGGCTGGCAAACAGCATGGAAAACGCCAGTGTGACCAGATTCAAAACCGGCAGGGAGTAATGATTCCACAGGGTGGCATCAGGCCACAGCCATTGGTAACTCAGCCCTTCCCGGGTAAACAGGTTAAGACCAAAGGTGCCGAGGTAAAGCACATAAAGCAGATAACTGGGGTCCCGGATCGAGAGGAAGATCAGGAGATTGAAGAGGCACATGGCGACAATGGCGCCAAAATAGAGGCCGTAAAAAACAGAAATTTTGTTGTCATGGGCGTTAAAGGCTGCTGGCGTCATCAGGGTGGCAGGCAGCTCAATCACGTTATTGCCCTGGGCCCGTAACAGCAGGTAATGCTCGCTGTCAGCGGGCAGGGTCAGAGGCGTCACCAGGTGATAATGGGGCAGTTCCCGGCTGTGAAAGGGCACTCTGTCGCCCATGCGGGCATGCTTGATCCGGTTGCCGTCTTTATCGAAGACGTAGATATCCAGGTAGTCCAGATGGGGGCGTCCCACCCTCAGAAACCAGTAGGGCAGCGTGCTGTTGTTTTTTACGGGAATAAGAAACCACTGGTATCCCTCGCGAAAGCCCAATGAAGGATAAGGACTGTCCAGCTTCTGCCCTTTCCCGCCAAGTAATGCCTGCAAGGCAAGCGCCGGGCTCAAGGAGTGATCTTCGTCGCCGAGCCATTGCATGCCTGCGGCGGCTTCATAGCTGTCGCGGTCATCCGCCAGCGTGAGAGCGTCGCTGTTCAATGACAGAAACAGAGCGCAGATAAACGCAGCCAGTCGCCCTGTGGTGACGGTTCCCTTTGTCATTCCCGATCCTGTTTTACTGTTATTGCTGTTATCCGGATGCGGCGTGTCTTGTTTTGAAGGTATTTTACAGACTTTACCGTATTGCCCGGAACCGTGCGTCGGACAGCATCTCCAAAATGGTGATTAAACGGAAAAGGAGATATGTATGAAAGTGATGATACGTAATGTTCTGGTCATGTCCTGTTCCCTGGTGGCTGCCTCCGGCGCCTTTGCTGCTGGCCCCTACATCGGTGGTAACTATAGCCAGATCCAGTATGACAACGAGGAAATTGACAGCGATACCCTGAAAATTGATGCCGCCACCATCCGTGCCGGCTTTGATTTTACCGACTTTCTTGCCCTGGAAGCCCGGGGTGGCATGGGGTTCGACAAGGACTCCCGTGGCATCGTCGACTTCGAAATGGATCATCTGTATGGCGGCTATGTGAAGCTGGGTGCGCCAGTGGGTGACACGCTGCGTCCCTATGTGATCGGCGGCTACAGCAAGGTAAAAGGAGAGGTCTCGGCCAGCGGCACCGTGGCAGGAGTGGATTATTCCTTCAGCGAAACGGAAACCTTTGAGGATGAGTCCTGGGGTGCCGGGCTGGATTTCAATCTGACCGATACCCTGGGCGCGAACCTGGAATACATGCGCTATGTGGATACCGATGAAGAAGAAATTTCCGGGGTCAGCGTAGGCTTGCGTTCCGCTTTTTAGGTTGCGCGGATTGACCCGCCTGCGGGCACCATCCGGTGCCCGCATCTTCAACCTTCCCGAGACAGATCCAGAGCTTTTTCCAGATTGGGGCGGAAAGCGGTGTTGACGCCAAGTTTCATCATGGTCCAGTAGTGCCCGCTGACCACTCTCTCGATTAACAGGCTCCGGGAGGAAGGCTGGAATTTCAGCATTTGCTCCAGTGGCGTGCGTTTCACCTGTCGAAGTATGTCGGTGTGCAGTTCCGAACGGCCAAAGTCGTAGGGTTTGTCATCGAAGGCCCGTAACAGCAAGGCGATCCAGGTGGCATAAAATTGCCCGTTGACCTGGGTGTCTTTCTTGCGGGCTCCCAGTTCCAGCAAGAGTTCGTCCAGCTGCGCCCATTGTTCACTTAGGGCGCTGCGTACGATCTTGCGCAACAGGTCGGCATCCTGGGGCGGCAAGCGTTTTACCGCGCCGAAATCATAGATCACGATGGTGCCGTCCGGGCGAAAGGCAAAATTGCCGGGATGTGGATCGCAGTGAACCGCCCGTAACTGGAAAATTTGCTGGCCCAGGGCATCGAAAAGGCGCTCGCCAAGCAGGTTCCGGGTCGCCTGATCGAAGCCGTGATCGTCATCCACCTGATCCAGGGCAATGCCGGTTTCCTGGCTCAGGGTCAGCACCTTCTCGCTGGACAGATCCTCGAAAACCTGCGGGATCACCAGCCACGGCTGGTCTTTGTGGAATGCCTGGAAATGTTTCAGGTTGCCCGCTTCCTGGTGGTAGTCCAGTTCCTCGTGGAGCTGGTTGCGGATTTCCTTGAACACCGCGTCCAGAGCCGCTTCATCCACTTTCAGCAGGCTGCCCAGACGCAGGATCCGGCGCAGATGTTTCATGTCCGAATCAATGGATTCCTTGACCGCCGGATACTGAACCTTGACCACCACATCCTTGCCATCATGGGTGGTGGCCCGGTGAACCTGGCCGATGGATGCCGCTGCGAAAGGGGTTTCCTCAAAATCGGCAAACAGCGCATCCAGTGGTTTTCCCAGCTCCCGCTCGAGTTGACGACGGATTACGTGGAAAGGCATGGGTGCCGAGGCATTCTGCAGCACCTTGAGCTGATCGCTGATCTCCCGGGGGAGAATGTCCTGCATCTGCGAGGCAATCTGCCCCACTTTCATCACCGCGCCTTTCATCTCTCCGAGGGTCGCGGCGACTTCCCGGCCGATATGCTGGAGCAGTTTTTCCCGGTCTGCGGCTTTGGCCATATCCGACTGGAACCACCCCTTGACCTGATGACCGGCCACCCGGGTGGCAATGGACGTGGTCATGCCGGTCAGCCGGAACAGTCGGCCGGTGGCGGTGGTGGGGCGTTTGCGACGGCGGTCGTCAGCCATGGTGTCCTCGGGTGGCGCGAGCGATGTTTTGGGGAAGCATTCTCGGCATGCGCTGAGCAAATCAGCGGACGCTACCAGACTCTAGCGCTTGTCCGGCGGGCTGTACATGGTGGGATGATGCCAGAAAGAGAGGGGGAGAAAGTGAAGTTCGAGTAAATGACGGGCAAAAGAAAGGGGCCCAAATCAGGCCCCAAAGGAGAGTACAACAGAATCAGGGAAACAGAATCAGCTACGTTTTTCCCCGGCAGAAACCAGTTCATTGAACAGTTTCTCGCCTTCTTCGCGTGCAGAGGCAACAGCACCCAGGCCGGCCAGCACGAATTCGTTGGTTTCTTCGGCTTTCTCACCGCGCTCTTTCTTGCCGGCTTCAACCAGTTTCTCGTAGAGGGCCTGGCGCTTTTCCGGCGCGGTATCGAGCAGCTGACGGGCAGCCAGCAGGGCGCCGCGGCTGGCCAGCAGAGCCTTGGGCTTGCCTTCAGCGTCTTCGCCAAACGCTTCGGTGCCGGCTTCCACGTACTTGCTCAGCAGCTCTTCAGAACCTTCCTCGGCCTTGTCATAAGCGCCCAGGCCAGCCAGGTACAGCTTGTTGGCCAGTTCTTTGGCACGGTTTACCAGAGATTCGCTTTGTTCGCGGAGATCTTTCAGCTCGCCCATGATTAATGGTTCCTTTACGTTGTCCGGTGTGAAAACAAAATTTGTTGCAGCGGTCATGTGCGCTGCGTGGGATAAAGAGTAAGGATTCAGGGAAAGGAGAGGGCGGCTAACTGTCCAACAATTGGACATGGAGCGGTGAGCATTGAAGCGTCAGGATGTGATATCCGTCAAAGTCAGTAAGCCAAACCCCGCATGGTCGTGATTTATGCTCATGCGTACACTGGCTAAAAAGACTGTACCGGCTAGAGAGAACATAATGATAGAAAAATTCATTGCCAAAGTGCCTTCGCGTATCTGGGCAGATGGCCGACCGGCTCGTGCCCGCCAGTGGGAAGCGGAATTCAACGTGGCCTCCTGGGTCCGGATTGCAGGGGCGGCGGGGAAGGTGCAGTTGGTGGTTCGCTACCTGGACAATAAGACTGATCGGGCCGTGTTGGTGGACACTGCGGATGTGGGCGGGGAAGGCAGTGCATTGCTATCCGGCAGTATACGGTTGAAGCTGACTGCAGACGTGGAGCAGGTGCAAATTTCCTTGCGGTTGAGCGAGCCGGCCATGACCCATGTGGTGGAAGAGTTGTTCATGCAGCGTCGCGGCGCGGCCCTCAAGACCTCCGACAAACTGATCTCGAATTACTGACCCGGCAGGAAAGGAGCGATCCATCCGGCAGCCGTGGCTGACATGTTTGGGGCGTCTGTCCCGGTAGAAAAATCGGGCGGAAAAAATAGACGCGTCAGCCCTGGCGGCCGACGCGCTGCGGAAAGTGGGGGCTGGGCTCGAACGAGTCCTGTTCCTGGCGAGCGGTGTCGTCATGGTTCACCAGGGACTCCGGCAAGCTCTGGAAATCCAGGCCGGTGAGCCGGTTCAGGCTCTCCAATGCCGTCTTCGGACGCAGCTTTTGTAATCTCAGAATCTTGCTCATGGCACGTTCTCTCTTGCTTGAAACAACTAAAGCGAGAACCGTGCCAGTGTTGTGAAAATATTTTTATTGTTTTTGTTCAGTGGCTTACGTTGTGCAAACGGGAAAAGTCACTGCGCAATGGGCGAAGCCCGGCAGCATGTGACAATTTTGGTAACCTCCTTTTCCGTCAATCCAGAAAGAAATCCGGCAGCAACTTATTGTCATCCAGATCCGGGTCCACCCGATAGCCACTGAAGTCGTTGACCCCGGCGCTGCGCAACACGTCCTCATCAATAAAGAAGCGCCCACTGGCCGCGTCCACTGGCTGTGTGAGGATGGTCCTGGCGGCATCGGCCATGATGGACGGCTGGCGGGCGGCCTTGACGGTGGGGGCGCCGCCGAGCTGGTTCTGTACGGCGGCAGTGTTGATGACGGTTTTGGGCCACAGGGCATTGACGGCCACTTTGCCGGCATATTCGTCGGCCATGCCCAGTACGCACAGGCTCATGCCGTACTTGGCCATGGTGTAGGCCACATGGCGGCCAAACCAGTGGGGCGCCATGTTCAGTGGTGGCGCCAGGTTGAGAATGTGCGGGTTGGCCGCTTTCTTCAGGTGGGGCAGGCACAGCTTGCTGGCCATGAAAGTGCCGCGACTGTTGATCTGGTGCATCAGGTCGTAGGACTTCATGGTGGTGGCTTCGGTGCCAGTGAGGGAGATGGCGCTGGCGTTGTTAATCAGAATATCAATGCCGCCAAAGGTTTCCACGGCCTTGTCCACGGCGGCCTGCAGCTGTTCCTCGTAACGAATGTCGCCCACACAGGGCAAGGCGGAACCGCCTGCCTCGCGGATTTCCTCGGCCGCGGTATAGATGGTGCCGGGCAGTTTCGGATGCGGCTCGGTGGTTTTGGCGAACAGAACGATGTTGGCACCGTCACGGGCTGCGCGCAGGGCGATGGCCTTGCCGATGCCGCGGCTGGCACCGGTAATGAACAGGGTTTTGTCTTTGAGGTTGTCAGTGGACATGGGGCTCTCCCGGAGTTGGCGCTGACAAGTGAACGAGAGTTACTTGTCAGCGGCGAGACGTAACGTTATGGTTGCTTTTTTCGGTCATTTGGGGCCATGCGCGGCACAAGCTGGATATAGCCATGACAATACTAAAAATGGACCCTGCGGAGTACTCGGTCTCCGCCGAATACCTGGCCCTTTTTCTGGAGGTAATGTCCAGACGGGGCATTGCCAATGAGGTATTGCTTTCCGGCACTGACATTGAGCCTGGCTGCTGGCGGGACCCCAAGGCACGGGTAACCGCCCAGGATTTTGAACGGGTGGTGATGCGCGGTATCCAGCTTAGCGGTGAGCCCTGGTTGGGCTGGGAGCTGGGCGCCGCCATGACGATTTCCTCCCATGGGTTTCTGGGGTATGCCGCCATGAGCAGCGCCACCCTCGGCGAGGCCATGGAGCTGGCGGTGAAATACTTCCGTACACGCAGCACCCTGGTGCAGCTGGATATTTTCACCGATGGCGACATGGCGGTGATGCAGATCGATGAGTTGCTGGCGCTGGGTGGGTTGGCGCCGGTAATGATGGAAAGCCTGTTCGCCAGTTTTCACTTCATGGGCCAGAAGCTGTTGCCGGATATGGAGATTATCGGTGAGTTGCGCTTTACCTACCCGGAGCCCGAGTACTTTGCGCGCATGCGGCCGGTGATGCCGGTGCCGGTGTATTTCGATTGTGCCTACAACCAGATGCGTTTTCCGGTTGAGCGCCTGGACTATGAACTGCAGTTTGCCGACCCGCGTCTGGCACGCATGGCTGCGGATCAATGTGAACAGGAGATGGCCTCCATCAAGGCGCCGCCAGCCCTGCTTGGACAGGTTCGGCGGATCATTCTGGGCGGGAGTGGCCGTTTCCCCGGCGTCGAGGAGGTGGCCGGTGAGCTGCACATGTCGTCGCGCACCCTCAAGCGCAAGTTGCAGCAATTGGGTACCAGTTACCAGGAAGTGCTGGATGGGCTGCGCAAAGGCCTGGCGGTGGAATACCTCACCCAGACAGACAAGACAGTCGATGAAATCGCCATGAGTCTGGGCTATTCCGATGCCTCCAACTTTGCCCGGGCGTTTCGACGCTGGACGCTGCGAAGTCCTTCAGATTATCGGTAATAGGGCCCCATGATGCGGGGCAACCGTTGACGGCCCGTTGTGAGAAGCGAGGTACGAGTTACGAGGAGCGAAAGGCAGTCCGGTTTTGAATTTCGAAACCCGTAGCTCGTCACTCGCTCCGATGTTCTGTTATTTGAGGAGACACCATGGCCACACTCCACCCGCGCCTTGCCGCTGATACCCGGCCCCTTGGCGAAACGGATCTTTGCTGGCTGCGCTGGATGAATGACCGGCGCTTTCCCTGGCTGATCGTGGTGCCCAAACGCGATGGTCTGCGCGAATGGCATCACCTGCCCATGGCGGATCAGCTGGCGCTGCTGCAACAGGTCAATGGCCTGGCGGCGGAGCTGGAGCGGGTGACCCGGGCGGACAAGATCAATATCGGCGCCTTGGGAAACCTGGTGCCGCAATTGCACATCCACATCATTGCCCGCTTCGAGGGGGACCCCTGCTGGCCTGGCCCGGTCTGGGGGCAGGGGCAGCCCGAGCCCTGGGCAGAGGGCGAGAGTCCGGAGTGGCTGGAAAAAGTGGCGTTGACGGGGGCCGTGTAGCCATGGCGGGCCTGGTACCGGTAACCGTGCAATGCCCCCATTGCTGGGAGCCCATCGAGGTGTTGATTGATACGTCGGTGGCAGAGCAGGAGTACGTGGAAGACTGTCAGGTGTGTTGCCAGCCGTTGCTATTTACTGTGGCAGCGCCATTCGACAGCGAAGAGCCGCAGGTAGAAGTGCGGCCGGAGAATGAGTAGTCCGCCTCTTTGCGATTGGCTCGATGCCGCTGGCGGCGCGATAGCTAGGTTCATGTTGTCCCGAGCTGTTTCGAAGTCGCTGTAGGAGCTCCTCTCGAGGAGCGAACCACGCGTCAACGTGGAAATTGCCCGCGGGCGGTCAGGAGTAGCAGGGCTTGACAGGTTCCATGGCCTGCCTCGCTACGCTCGGTTCGCCCCTCAAGAGGAGCTCCTACAGCAGCGTTGTAGAAAGTTTTTCACTGCGCTGGTTATCGCGCCGCCAGTGACGCTCCTGCAGTGCGATTGGAGAGGGTGGTGTTATCAGGTGCCCTTGCGGTCAATGTGCCCCAACTCCCGTTCCGGGCACACCACATCCCGCACCCGTCGCTTCAGCTCGGTGATTTCCGGAAAACCGCCGTCGCTCTTGCGTTCCCAGATTCGCTGGCCATTGGCCTCGATCTGAAAGACGCCACCGGTCCCTGGTTGCAGGGCCACTTCGTCCAGCTCGTCGCTGAAGGTGGTCAGCAATTCCTGCGCGTACCAGGCGCTACGGAGCAGCCAGTTGCACTGGCTGCAGTAGTGAATGGCGACCCGGTTGCCAGGCATCAGGGTGTGTCGTTACCCGCCAGGAAGGACAGCATCTCCGGGTCTTTGAGCAGACGGTTGATGGCGCCACTGAGGATGTCGTTGACCATCTGCTGGTTACGGCTTGCCGACGGGGTCAGCGGCAGGTCGTGTTCCACACTGCTTTTGTAGGTGCCAGTGTGGATCACATCGCCACGACTGGCCTCGGCCAGCAGGGTCAGCGTCAGGGTGACCTGATTGATCACCGACCCTTCCTCGGGCACGTAGTCCAGCTGCTCCAGGCGCACTTCCAGGCGGGTCGCGTCATCGCCGGGATTGAACGCGTTGAAACCCTGGGTTTGCAGGCCCTTTTTCACCGCGTCTTCAATGGCGCTCTTCACGTCATTGGCGGGACGCACAAGGGCGGTATCCTTGTAAACGCCGCCGCGGGTGCCAAACGCTTCCTGCTCACGGGAGTCCACGGCCAGAACCTGTACGGGCTGGTTACGGCCAATGTTGGTGGCGTCCACGTCGGCAACCGGTTTGACATCAATCACCTGCGGGCTGAGGGCGCAGCCGGCGAAAGTGGCGGTCAGGGCAAGCACTAGCACAGCACGAAACATGGTGGCTCCTTGTATCAATAAGTCCGCTTCAGGGATTCTTCTGCCAGGGTGAACAGGGTCTCCTTGTAGGGGGAGTCCGGCACCGCAGCGATGGCGTCCAGGGCCAGGCGCGTATGCTCGGCGGCCTTGTCCACCGTATATTGAAGACCACCGCTGGCCTGAACGGTTTCAATAATATGTTGCAGATGATCCAGGCCCCCGTTACGGATGGCGTCCTTGATCAGCTTGGCCTGTTCCGGACTGCCATTGGCGATGGTGTAGATCAGCGGCAGGGTGGGTTTGCCCTCGGCCAGGTCGTCGCCCACGTTCTTGCCCAGCTCGCTGGCTTCACCCTGATAGTCCAGCACATCGTCGATCAGCTGGAAGGCAATGCCCAGATGGCGGCCGTAGGCGGCGAAGGCCTCTACGAAGTCGGTGTTGTCATCGGCTCCCAGCACGGCACCGGTTTCTGCCGCGGATTCGAACATCTTGGCCGTCTTGTGGTGGATTACCCGCATATAGTTGTCTTCACTGGTATTCGGGTCGCGCACATTGATCAGCTGCAGCACTTCTCCTTCGGAAATGGTGTTGGTGCTCTGGGAGAAGATATCCAGCAGGCGCGGGTGTTTGAGTGCCACCATCAGTTGCAGGGCCCGTGAAATCAGGAAATCGCCCACCAGGACGCTGGCCGCATTGCCCCACACCGCATTGACCGTGGGCCGGCCGCGACGCAGGTTGGATTCGTCCACCACGTCGTCGTGGAGCAGGGTGGCGGTGTGCAGGAATTCGATAATGGCAGCCACGTCCACATGACGCTCACCGTGGTAACCGGAGGCCCGGGCACAGAGGATGGAAACCAGCGGGCGCAGGCGCTTGCCACCGGACTGGACGATATAGTCACCCACCTCACGGATCAGCGGGACATTGGAATCCAGGTGGTGGTTGATAAACTGGTTCACCGCCGCGAAGTCATCTTCGACGACAGCATAAATGGCCTTGAAATCCATGCACTTGTGTCCAGACAGAAGGTGGGCGCAACAGCGGGCAATGCTAGCAGTGGCTGGCAGCTAGTCAAGGAAAGCCCATTCCCCGTGAAGACGGCGGCACGAGGCGGAATCAGGGCTTGTTCAGGGGCGGTGTTTCACGTACACTTCGCGACCCAATTTCATCCTCTGCCTGGCCCGCAAGTGGTGATCCCTGAACAACAGGGTGTTACCCGCCTGAGTGGAGTTGTGCTGGAGCACATACATGTACGCAGTAATCAAAACCGGTGGTAAGCAGTATCGCGTTGAAGAAGGCGATGTTGTTCGCATCGAGAAAATTGAAGTGGCCACTGGCGAATCCGTGGATTTCGATCAGGTGCTGCTGGTTGCCAACGGCGATGACGTGAAAGTCGGCCAGCCGATGCTGGATGGCGCCAAGGTAACCGCTGAAGTGCTGGAGCAGGGCCGTCACAAGAAGATCAAGATTGTGAAGTTCCGTCGTCGTAAGCACTCCCGCAAGCAACAAGGTCATCGCCAGTGGTACACGGCGGTGAAAATCACCGGGATCCAGGGCTGATCCTTAGGACATTTGAGAGAGGATTGAGACATGGCACATAAAAAAGCCGGTGGTAGTACTCGTAACGGTCGCGATTCGGAAAGTAAACGCCTTGGCGTGAAACGCTTCGGCGGCCAGGTTGTCAGCGCAGGCGAAATCATCGTTCGTCAGCGTGGCACCAAATTCCACGCTGGCGTGAATGCTGGCATGGGCAAAGACCACACCATCTTTGCCAAGGAAACCGGTCGCGTTAAGTTCGAAACCAAGGGTCCGCTGAGCCGCAAGTTTGTGGTGATCGAGCCCGTGGCCTGATCCGAAAGGGTCGGTAAGAACCTGTTCGCGCTCTATACGCAGCAGCGTTGCCACTAAAAAAGTCGCCAGGCAAGGCGTGAACCGCAGGGCCTGACGGGTCAAGTTCAAGGTTCACAACACGGCATGGCGGCTTTTTTAGTGGCAACCCGAAGGGCCGGGCCCCTTTTGCCGCCAGCCCGCGATTGCGCTTGCTTATGTAGAATGACTACACGGCACAATCGAAATCACGACCTGGCGACAAAATTGACTCCGGCGCTGCTGCGTATAGAGCGCGAACAGGTTCTCAAAGCCCCGCGAGGCTCCTGCCCGCGGGGCTTTTTTGTGTCAGGCTGCTTGCAAGCGATATGCATCACGCCACAGGAAACAGATCTGAGACGTTGTGGTGAGCGGCCTGCGTGCTGCTCTACAATGGCATCCATCCAGTAAAGAGTGTCCTCCCAATGCAATTTGTCGATGAAGCCACCATTGAAGTTCACGCCGGTAAGGGCGGTGATGGCTGCCTGAGTTTCCGCCGCGAAAAATACGTGGAATTCGGCGGGCCGGATGGCGGCGACGGCGGGGCTGGCGGCAGTGTGATGGTGCAGGCGGATACCAATCTGAACACCCTGGTGGATTACCGCTACGAGCGCATTTTCAAGGCCCGCAATGGCGAGCCCGGCAAGGGGCGTCAGATGACCGGCAAATCCGCCGATGACGTGGTGCTGCTGGTGCCGGTGGGGACTACCATCGTCGATGTGGATACCGATGAGGTGCTGGCGGACCTGACCGATCCGGAGAAGCCGGTAATGATCGCCCTGGGCGGCCGCGGTGGGCTTGGCAATATTCATTTCAAGAGCAGCACCAATCAGGCACCGCGCAAGACGACCAAGGGCAAGCCTGGCGAATCCCGTCGTCTGCGTCTGGAGCTGAAGGTGCTGGCGGATGTGGGGCTGCTGGGGATGCCCAATGCGGGCAAGAGTACCCTGATTCGGGCGATTTCCGCTGCCAAGCCCAAGGTGGCGGATTATCCGTTTACCACTCTGGTGCCCAATCTCGGTGTGGTGAAGGCGGATCGCCATCGGAGTTTTGTGGTGGCGGATATCCCTGGCCTTATTGAGGGTGCGGCCGAAGGGGCGGGTCTGGGGATTCGTTTCCTCAAGCACCTGGCGCGCACTCGCCTGTTGCTCCATGTGGTGGATCTGGCGCCCATGGATGGCAGTAGCCCGGCGGATCATATTGATGCCATCGCTGACGAACTGGACCGTTTCTCTCCCGCTCTGGCCGAGCAGGAGCGTTGGCTGGTGTTCAACAAGATCGACCTGTTGGCAGATGATGAGGCCCAGGCGCAGGCGGATGCCATCGTCGAGGAGTTGGGCTGGCAGGGGCCGGTGTTCAGGATTTCCGCTGCGGCGGGAGTGGGCTGCGAAGATCTGGTCTATGCCCTGATGAATGCCATCGAGGACCGTCGCAGGCTCGAGCAGGAAGACCCGGAGTATGCCGCTGCGCAGCAGGATCTGCGGGCTCGCCTGGAAGAAGAGGCCCGTGAGAAAGTGCAGGAGCTCAAGGCGGACGCCCGCCGAGCCCGCCAGAATGATGATGACGACGATGACGACCACGATGTGGAAATCATCTACGAACCCTGATTGAGCGCAATGAAGGAGTGAGCGTGGCGGACCGCCAGCGTTGGGTGATCAAGATAGGCAGTGCCCTGCTGACCAATGACGGCAAGGGGCTCGATTGTGCCCTGATGCAGTCCTGGGTGGATCGCATGGTGGCGTTGCGCGAGCAGGGCATCGAGGTGGTGATCGTGTCCTCCGGTGCCGTGGCGGAGGGGATGACCCGGCTGGGCTGGACCTCCCGTCCTGATTCGGTCCATGAGCTGCAGGCCGCAGCTGCAGTGGGGCAGATGGGGTTGGTGCAAGCCTGGGAGTCGCGCTTCCAGAAACACAATCTGCACACCGCCCAGGTGCTGCTGACGCACGATGATCTGTCAGACCGGAAGCGCTACCTCAACGCCCGTTCCACGCTGCTGACCCTGCTGGGTTTTTCGGTGGTGCCCGTCGTGAACGAGAATGACACCGTGGTTACCGATGAAATCCGTTTCGGTGACAATGACACCCTGGCGGCGCTGGTGGCCAATCTGATCGAGGCGGACCGGTTGGTGATTCTCACTGATCAGGACGGCCTTTTTGACGCTGATCCTCGCAGCAACCCGGAGGCAAAACTGATCCGGGAAGCGCGGGCATCGGATCCGGACATTGCCCGTGTTGCTGGCGGTGGCGGGCTGCTGGGGCGCGGCGGCATGGCCACCAAGGTGCGAGCCGCCAAGCTGGCTGCCCGTTCCGGGGCCTCCACCACCATCGCCTCCGGTCGCAGTCCGCAGGTCCTGGCGGAGCTGGCCCTGGGGCAGGGGCCGGGGACCACGCTGCTACCGGATACCTCGCCCATGAATGCCCGCAAGCAGTGGCTTGCCGGGCATCTGCAGATGCGCGGACGGGTGGTGCTGGATGCCGGAGCGGTGCGCCGTATCCGTGATGGCGGCTCCAGCCTGCTGCCGGTGGGCGTGGTGGATGTGTTCGGCCAGTTCTCCCGTGGGGAAATGGTGGCCTGTGAAAGCGAGCAGGGCGAGCGCATCGGCTGTGGGCTGGCCAACTATGATGCCGCCGACGCCCGCCGTATTTGTGGCAAGAAAAGTACCGAAATTGCCGATGTGCTGGGTTACATGAACGAGGAAGAGCTGATCCACCGGGATAATATGGTGGTGTTCGACGTCGGCTGATGTGGGAAGCGAGTCTCGAGTTTCGAGAAGCGAAAGGCAAAACCGGTTTGGCCCTTCGAAACTCGCTTCACGCAACGCGTCACTGATTTTCAGACATAAAAAAACCGGCCAATGGCCGGTTTTTTCGTGAACGCATGAGACTCAGGCAGCCATGGCCTTGATCTTGGCGTTCAGGCGGCTCTTGTGGCGAGCGGCCTTGTTGGGGTGAAACTTGCCCTTGCGGGTGGCTTTGTCCAGCACAGACACCGCCTGGGTATAAGCTTCCTGAGCGCTGCCTTGGTCGCCGGACGCAATAGCCGCGTTCACCTTTTTCAGGTATGTGCGCACCATGGAGCGCATCGCTGCGTTGTGCTGACGGCGGGTTTCCGCCTGACGCGCACGCTTGCGTGCTTGCGGTGAGTTAGCCAAGGTCCTGCTCCTATACTTTAAATTCGAAGGTCAAATTCGGGTTACGACACTGGCCTCTGGGGCCGACCCGGCCTGTTGTGGTCAAAAAACACGCGGGTCATGGTCTAAAGACGCGCAACTATGCCGATCCGGCAGCCCGATGTCAATGGGCTGAGGGGCCGGAAATCATCATTCTGGCGGTTTGCGTGGCCTTTGTTTACTCTTGCCCGGTTTGCTGGAGGCACCATGACCGAACCCACAGAAAAGACCCCGAAAAAAGCCGGTTTAATGGCCTCCACTGCCGTGGTGGCAACCATGACCATGCTGTCGCGGGTGCTGGGGCTGGTTCGGGACGTGGTGATTGCTCGTATGCTGGGGGCCTCCGCTGGGGCCGATGCCTTTTTCGTGGCCCTGAAAATCCCCAATTTTTTCCGCCGTCTGTTTGCCGAAGGGGCCTTCAACCAGGCGTTCGTGCCGGTGCTGAGCGAGTATCGCAGCAAAGGCAGCATGGCCGCCACCAAGCTGTTGGTGGATCGGGTGGCCGGGACCCTGGGAACCGTCGTGGCGTTGATCACCCTGGTGGGGGTGCTGGCGGCGGCGGGGGTGGTGTGGTTGTTTGCCCCCGGTTTTGGCGATGACCCGGTGAAGCGGGCCCTGACCGTGGAAATGCTGCGGCTGACCTTCCCTTATCTATTCTTTATTTCCCTAACTGCCTTTGCAGGCGGCATCCTCAATTCCTGGAACCGCTTTGCGGTGCCGGCTTTTACCCCGGTGCTGTTGAATCTGAGCCTGATCGGCTGCGCCCTGTTCCTGGCGCCGCAGTTTGCCGAGGATCGCATGGCGGTGGCGCTGGCCTGGGGTGTGCTGATCGCCGGGGTCGCTCAGCTGCTGTTTCAGCTACCGTTTCTTGCCAGGCTGAATCTGATGCCGGTGCCGCGCATGGGCTGGTCAGACCCGGGGGTGCGCAAGATCATGACATTGATGGTGCCGGCCCTGTTCGGGGCATCGGTCTATCAGCTCAACTCCCTGGTCAACACGGTGTTGGCGTCGCTGCTGGAGACGGGGTCGGTGACCTGGCTCTACTATACCGACCGGCTGATCGAGCTGCCGCTGGGGATTTTTGCGGTGGCGATCGGCACGGTGATCCTGCCCAGCCTGTCCAGCAAGCATGTGGATGCCTCCAGTGAGGCGTTTTCCCGAACCCTAGATTGGGCCATCCGCATGGTGTTGCTGATTGGTCTGCCGGCAGCACTGGCGTTGGCAGTGCTGGCCGAGCCGCTGCTGTCCACGCTGTTCCAGTACGGCGAGTTCACTGCGTTGGATGTGGCGAAAACCGCAGAATCCCTGCGTGCCTACAGCGCTGGCCTGCTGGCGGCCATGTTGATCAAGGTACTGGCGCCGGGCTTCTATGCCCGCCAGGACACCCGCACTCCGGTGAAGATTGGCGTGATTGCCATGCTGGCAAATATGGCGTTCGGCGCCATGCTGGTGTGGGAGTGGCGTCATGTGGGGCTGGCCACGGCCATGGCCCTGTCCGCCTGGCTGAATGCCGGGTTGTTGTATCTGGGGCTGCGCCGGGCGGGGGTCTATCAGCCGCTCAAGGGCTGGTTGTTTCACTGGGGGCGGATGGTGGCTGCCGGTGTGGCCATGGCAGCGGCCACTTACTGGCTGTCTTTGCAAACCCAGGCCTGGACCGAGGCCGGCATGTGGGACCGGGTCGGTTGGCTCAGCCTGATTGTGATTTCCGGATTGGCGATTTACGGGGCAAGCCTGCTGATTCTGGGGCTGCGCCCGCGACATTTGCGCCGCTGACATCCCGGGGTTGTCTTTCCTCAGGGGGAGCGCCATGTCAGTAATGGTTAACTTTCCCGCCGGTCGCTGCCACGGGCGCATACAAAACCATCGACGAGCCTGTATAATCGGGCGTCTTTTGAGACGAGGATGAGATGCGACTGATTCGCGGCATTCACAATCTGCGCGACAGGCATCGCGGCTGCGTGGCCACCATCGGCAATTTCGATGGGGTGCATCAGGGGCATCAGCGGATTCTGGATCAGGTGATCGCGGAAGCCCGCCATCGTGGTCTGAAGGCCACGGTGATGCTGTTCGAGCCGCAACCTCAGGAATTTTTTGCGCCGCAGCAGGCGCCAGCCCGGCTCATGTCCCTGCGCGACAAGCTGATTGCCCTGCGTGACGCCGGGGTGGATCAGGTGCTGTGTGTGCGGTTCAACGAGCGGTTTCGCTCCCTGACCGCCGAGGCCTTTGTGAAATCCCTGCTGGTGGACGGGCTGGGAGTGGAATACCTGGTGGTGGGAGATGATTTCCGTTTCGGCTGTGGCCGTGACGGGGATTTCGCTTACCTGCAGCAGGCCGGCGAACAGTTCGGTTTCGCTGTGACAGACACTGCCACCTGTGAAATCCACGGCGAGCGGGTGTCCAGTACCCGGGTCCGTGCGGCTCTCAGCGCCGGCGATTTTGCCCTGGCGGAAACCCTGCTGGGGCGGCCCTTTGCCATCAGTGGCCGGGTGCGTCATGGCGACAAGATTGGCCGCACCCTGGATTTGCCCACGGTGAACCTGGCGCTGAAACGCTTGCACTCGCCGCTGGCCGGGGTGTTTGCGGTCACGGTCAGTGGCGCCGGGCTGGTGGACCAGGCCGGCGCCGCCAACATGGGCGATCGGCCCACGGTGAATGGCACAGAAAACCGCCTGGAAGTACATCTGTTGGACTACAGCGATGCCGGGGCCGGCCAGGACAGTCTGTACGGCAAGCATTTGACGGTTGCCTTTCGCCATTACGTGCGAGCGGAAGAAAAATTCGCGGATCTGGATCAGCTCAAGACTGCCATCTGGCAGGACGTGCAAGCGGTCCGGGACTACTTTGAAAAGACGGGATTATTCAAGACGGGACTATGACGGACTACAAGGCAACGCTTAATCTTCCCCAAACCGACTTTCCCATGAAAGCCGGCTTGTCCCAGCGCGAACCGGCGCGGCTGAAAGAGTGGCAGCAAAAACAGCTCTACCAGAAAATCCGTGAGGCCTTTGCCGGCCGTCCCAAGTTCATTCTTCATGATGGCCCTCCGTACGCCAACGGCGACATTCATATCGGCCATGCGGTGAACAAGATCCTCAAGGATATGATCGTCAAGTCCCGTACCCTGGCCGGCTTTGATGCCCCCTACGTGCCGGGCTGGGACTGCCATGGTCTGCCCATCGAGCTGATGGTGGAAAAGAAGGTCGGCAAGGCCGGCCACAAGGTGGATGCCCGCACCTTTCGCCAGAAGTGTCGGGAATACGCCAGCAAGCAGGTGGCCGGACAGAAGTCCGATTTTCAGCGTCTGGGCGTGCTCGGCGACTGGGACAATCCCTACCTGACCATGGATTACGCCTTCGAGGCGAACATTATCCGCTCCCTGGGCAAGATCGTCGACAACGGTCATCTGCAACAGGGTTTCAAGCCGGTGCACTGGTGTCTGGACTGCGCTTCTGCCCTGGCGGAAGCGGAAGTGGAATACTACGACAAGGTATCCCCGGCCATTGATGTGGCGTTCAGTGTGGTGGATGTGGCGGACTTTGCGGCCCGTTCCGGTATTGAGGCTACTGCGCCGGCACTGGTGATCTGGACGACCACCCCCTGGACCATCCCCGCCAACCGGGCGGTGGCGGTGCATCCGCAGCTGGACTATGTGCTGCTCAGCGGCGAGCTGGATGGCCGGCATCGCGAGTTGCTGGTGGCCGAGGCGCTGGCGGACGATCTGGTCGAGCGCTGGGGCATGGAAAGCGTGTCTCGCTCTGCGGCCGTGAAAGGCGAAAAGCTGGAAACATTGTCCCTGCAGCATCCGTTCCTGGGTGCCCAGGTGCCCGTGATTCTCGGTGAGCACGTGACCACCGATGCCGGTACCGGCCTGGTGCACACGGCACCCGGTCACGGTGCCGATGACTTTGTGGTGGGCCAGCAATACGATCTGGACCCGGTCAGCCCGGTGCTTGACAGCGGCCTGTTCCGTGACGACCTGCCGGTGGTGGGCGGTGTGCATGTGAGCAAGGCCAACGAGCCGGTGATCGAAGCATTGCAGGAAAGCGGTGCCCTGGTGAAGCTGGCGAAGATCGAGCACAGCTACCCGCACTGCTGGCGTCACAAGACGCCCCTGATCTTCCACGCCACGGCCCAGTGGTTTGTGTCCATGGACAAGGCCGGGCTGCTGCCCCGCGCCCGTCAGGAAGTGGACCAGGTGCAATGGCTACCCGATTGGGGCAAGGCCCGCATCGAAGGTATGCTCACCGATCGCCCGGACTGGTGTATCTCTCGCCAGCGTACCTGGGGTGTGCCTATCGCCCTGTTCGTGAACAAGGAAACCGGTGAACTGCACCCGGACACCCCGGCGCTGATCGAGCAGGTGGCCCAGCGGGTGGAAAAAGAAGGCATCGATGCCTGGTTCGACCTGACGCCCGCCGAGTTGCTCGGCGATCAGGCCGACCAGTACAGCAAGGTCACCGATACCCTGGACGTGTGGTTCGATTCCGGTGTTACCCATTATTGCGTGCTGGATCAGCGCGAGCAGCTGGGAAGCCCGGCAGATTTGTATCTGGAAGGCTCCGACCAGCACCGTGGCTGGTTCCAGTCCTCCTTGCTGACCAGTCTGGCAATTCGCGATGCCGCGCCCTACAAGACGGTGCTGACCCACGGTTTCACCGTGGACGAGCAGGGCCGCAAGATGTCCAAGTCCATCGGCAACGTGATCGCTCCCCAGGAAGTGTGGAATGACCTGGGCGCCGATATCCTGCGCCTGTGGGTGGCAGCCACGGATTACCGTGGCGAGATGTCCGTGTCCAAGGACATTCTCAAGCAGATGGGCGACAGCTATCGTCGTATCCGTAACACCAGCCGTTTCCTGCTTTCCAATCTCAGTGGTTTCGACCCGGCGACCGATGCCCTGCAGCCGGAGCAGATGCTGGCGTTGGATCGCTATATTGTCGATCGCGCCCTGCAACTGCAGGAAGACATTCAGGGGCTGTACGACGGTTACCATTTCCATCAGGTCTACCAGAAGTTGCACAACTTCTGCGCGCTGGATCTGGGTGGCTTCTATCTGGATATCATCAAGGATCGCCAGTACACCACCCAGGCGGATTCCGTGGCGCGTCGCTCCTGCCAGACCGCGCTCTATCACATCGCCCAGGCGCTGGTGCGCTGGATGGCGCCGGTGCTCAGCTTCACCGCCGAGGAGATCTACGAGAACCTGCCCGGCGAGCGTCTCGATTCCGTGTTCCTGGCGGAATGGTACACGGGGCTTTTCGCGCTGACCGATACGGACATGGACCGCGCTTTCTGGCAGCAAGTGCAGGATGTGAAACAGGCGGTCAACAAGGCCATCGAGAATGCCCGCCGGGACAAGCTGATCAAGGGCGGGCTCAGTGCCGAGGTGGTGCTTTATGTGGATGAGGCGCAACAGGCGCTGCTGAATCGCCTGGGAGATGAGCTGCGCTTCGTGACCATCACCTCCGCGGCTACCCTCAAGCCCCTGGCCGAGGCGCCGGTAGAACTGGAGGCCACTGCCGTGGCGGGCCTCAAGGTGCAAGTGGTCCCCAGCGAATACACCAAGTGTGTACGTTGCTGGCACCACCAGCCGGATGTGGGCAGCCATGCGGACCACCCTGAACTGTGTGGCCGTTGCGTCACCAATGTGGACGGGGATGGCGAGGTGCGACGTTATGCGTGATGGCACGGACCACCGAGACCAGATGTCAGACGTCAAAAAGGGATTATTGCCAGGCCAGCTGATCTGGCTGTGGCTCACTGGTGTGGTGATTGCGCTGGATCAGATCACCAAGCATATGGTGGTGGCTCGTTTTGATCTCTACGAGCGGCTCGAAGTGATGCCGTTCTTCAATCTGACCCTGGCCTACAATCCGGGAGCCGCGTTCAGCTTCCTGGCGGATGCCGGGGGGTGGCAGCGCTGGTTCTTTACCGCTATCGCCCTGGGCGCTTCGGTGGTGATTCTGATCTGGCTGGCCCGGCTCACCGCAGCCGAAAAACTGCAGGGAGTGGCTCTGGCCCTGATTCTGGGCGGAGCCCTGGGCAATTTCTATGATCGGCTGGTGTTGGGACATGTGGTGGACTTCCTGGACTTTTACTGGGGTAACAGCCACTTCCCGGCTTTCAACATCGCCGACACCGCCATCACCATCGGGGCCGGCCTGATATTGCTGGATATGTTCTTGGGCGCTGGAAACGGCGCCGAAAAGAAAGAGGCACGCAAAAAGCATGACTGAGATTCTCCGCGCGGGCCCGGAAACCCGTATTACCCTGCATTTCGCTGTGCGTCTGATGGATGGCACTGAAATGGATTCCACTTTTGGCGGTGAGCCGGCGGCCTTTGTCTGGGGGGATGAATCCCTGCTGCCGGGCTTCGAAAATGCACTGCGTGGACTCAAGGCGGGGGACCGGCGTAGCGTGTTCCTGGAAGCGAAAAAGGCGTTCGGCGAGTACAACGACGAGAATGTGCAGCACTTTACCCGGGATACCTTTGCCCAGTACGACACCCTGGAGCCGGGCATGGTGCTCAGTTTTGCCGATGCCGCCGGTGGTGAGTTGCCGGGAGTGATCAGCAGGGTGGAAGATGAATGGGTATTCGTCGACTTCAATCACCCTCTGGCCGGGCGCGATCTCACCTTTGAGGTGGAGATCATCGCGGTGGAGCGCTATGCGCCGGAGCAACCCGTTACGCTGAATTGATACCGGCTGGAGTGAGGCTCTTTCAGCTCGATGGTCGTGGCCATGGTCGCAGATTGCGGCCTTTCCCGGTTACAATGCCCGCACTCGTTACGCAGGACTTCCTATGCAAATCCGACTCGCCAACCCCCGTGGTTTCTGTGCCGGGGTGGATCGCGCCATCGACATTGTCAACCGGGCCCTGGAAGTGTTCGGACCGCCTATCTATGTGCGCCACGAAGTGGTGCACAACCGCTACGTGGTTGACGACCTGCGCCAGCGGGGAGCGGTATTTGTCGAAGAACTCCACGAAGTGCCGGATGATGCCATCGTTATCTTCAGCGCCCATGGCGTGTCAAAAGCCGTACAGCAGGAGGCGGACCGCCGCCAGCTAAAGGTTTTCGATGCCACTTGCCCGCTGGTGACCAAGGTGCATATGGAGGTGATCCGCTACGCCCGTGAGGGACGCGAAAGCATCCTCATTGGCCACGCCGGCCACCCGGAAGTGGAAGGCACCATGGGGCAGTACGACAAGGCCAATGGTGGCGATATCTATCTGGTCGAAGACGAGGCGGATGTGGCCAGACTCCAGGTGCGTGACCCGGATACCCTGGCTTTTGTCACCCAGACTACCCTGAGCGTGGATGACACAGCCCGAGTCATTGATGCCCTTCGACAGCGTTTCCCCAATATCCTTGGTCCCAAACGCGAGGATATCTGCTACGCCACCACCAATCGCCAGGATGCTGTACGACAGCTGGCCCTGGAGTGTGGCCTGGTGCTGGTGGTGGGCTCGGTAAACAGCTCCAACTCCAACCGTCTGCGGGAGCTGGCCGAGCGCTGCGGCGCTGAAGCGCATCTGCTCGACGACCCCTCCCAGATCGACCCGGCCTGGCTCAAGGGCAAAACGGCTGTCGGCGTCACCGCCGGTGCCAGCGCCCCGGAAGAGCTGGTCCAGCAGGTCATCACCACCCTCAAATCCCTGGGCGGCTCCGACGCCGAAGAAATCCCCGGCCGCGAAGAGAATATCCGTTTCTCCATGCCCAAGGCGCTGCGGTCGTGATGTATTAGGGTGCTTTGAGCCACACTGCTAGTGAGTTCAGATCATGGACTCCCTTTTTTATATCCTAGCTAAGCTTCGCCAATCGCTGTTTTGGCGCGAATCATTGACGGTGGAAATTCGGTCACTGAATGGTCGATCGAAGGAGGCAGGGAGAGCTGTTTTGCTGGGCTTTGGCCATTGTCGGTCCGGTCGGCAGGCATAAAGGTTGGGTAACCGCCTTCATCTGGGCCTCAAGCCCCTTAGGGTTCCCCAGGCCTCTGGCAGGCGAGGGTTAACGCCACTGGTGCTATCGTGTGCTGCCCTTAGGCGCAATCCTTGCTTCACGTGGTTACATACAAGGAATACAAGGTTGCTATCGGGAAGGTAATGATTTTGTATGTTTTACCAGTCAATCATCGCTGGTACTAAAGTGTGATAACCGTCACAGCATAAAGTGCTAAATTTCATTGTTTTTCAGTGGCTTATACCGCTTGTAGCTATGGTTTATCCGTCTGTCTCCGCTTGATTGCCGTTGACTAGAGCGCTGTTACAGTGAGTTTGTGCTTATAGAGGAATGGGTTGTGCAACTCTCGAAACAAGTCAAAAAACAAGCGGGTTTTACCTTGATAGAGTTATTGGTCACTTTGATGATCATGGCTATTGTCGCATCTATTGCTGTTCCGTCGTTCCAGAGTTCTACCAGTACCTCTGAAGTGAAGAAAAGTGCCAGAGATCTGGTGGCAACCTTAAATACGGCCAGAGCTTATGCGGTGAACCGTCGTGAGAACATTCAGGTGGAAGCGGATGGTGGTGACGCTGCTAATGAGTGGGGGAATCCGGGCTGGGTGTTGCGTCTCCCTGCTGGGGTGGATGGTGAGCAGACATTCCGGGCTGCAGGAGATGTAACTATCGATGAAGTCGTTGGAGGCATTGATGGATTTTCTGTAGGCCCAGACGGTCGTATCTACGACCTAGCAGGCAGCAGCGTTATCGCAAGACTGCAGTTTGATGTTTGCCCGGGCGATGGGTCTGGAGTTACCGGGCGCACTATCGAGGTCAATCAGTTTGGTCGAATCCGCAATACGGATAAAAGGGACTGCTGATGACTTCGTATCGACGTTCATTTTCCCAGCAACAGGGTGTTGGACTGGTGGAGGTGCTGATTGCGCTCCTCGTAGTTGCTATTGGTGTGCTCGGCTATGCGGGACTTCAGCTTCGAGCGTTAGATTCGACAACAATCGCTTATACGCGAAGTCAGGCAACCTCCATTGCTCAGGCTGCGGTGGAAAGAGTGAAATCAAATCCTTTGGCTTCTGAGTATTACCTCGATAGCAATAATTGGCCAACAGGAGAGCCCGGGAAAGATCTGGATGAGAAATGTAGTGCGGTGAAGAGTTGTACGCCTGACGAAATCGCCGCATGGGATGTGCAGCAGTTGCGCTGGCTCACCTGGAATCTTTTGCCATCCGGCCGAATAGACGTCTCTGCCTGTGTAGGCAGTGAGCTGCAATGCGTAAGGGTTGCTTGGAACGAGACAATGCCAGATCAGTGTGAAGATGGTAATGCGGTTGTGAGTGACGCGAACTGTTTTGTGCTGGAGGTTTTGCCATGAAGGCCGCGCAAAGGGGATTTAGCCTTGTTGAGCTTATGGTGGCGATGGTTCTTGGGCTGATCGTGACCCTGGCTGCTGTTCAGATTTTCACTGCTAACCTCCGCAGTTCTGAAACTCAAAAAGTGATGACTGAAGTCCAAGAGTCAGGGCGATATGCAATACAGATGTTGTCTTCAGATTTGCGACGTGCGGGAACGCCAATGTCCGATCATTCTCTGGCTAGTCCCGGTTCGGGCTACATTACTGACCCTATCATTTTTGGTCCCGATTTGAGTCGTGAAGGAGGTGGGAATGCAGACGCCAACGACTCAGTCGCGTTTCAGTTTTATGGTGTTCAGGATTGTGAAGGCGATCGTGCTGCAGGTGCTAGCCTGGACTCCCCGGTACTGATTACCAATGTTTATGATGTTCGCATGAATGCTGACTCTGGGGCCAATGAGCTCTTTTGTGAGGGGGATGTGGATCTTGCCACCAGAGGTGCCGCAATGATTGCAGGCATTGATAGCTTCCAGGTTCTTTATGGTGTGGACCGTCCGACTATTGCTGGTGAAAACCGGATAGATCGCGTTGCTTTCGCTGGTCAATACGTTGATGCGGATAATGTGGTTGGCGAAACAGTAGTGAGTGTTCGTGTTGGATTATTGGTGAGTGCAGAAGTCGATAACCTCCCGGATTTCAATGAAGGCCAGCGGTTCGTGGTTTTAGACAAGGAGCTTGTCAACGGAGAGGGGCCATTAGCGGAAGTGAAAATGCGGCGGCTATTTGTCACGACAGTAAAACTTCGGAACCTTTCTCAGAGAGGAGTGACTCCCGATGACCTCATTTTGTAATCAAAGAGGTGCGGCATTGCTGGTCGCACTTATGATTTTAACGATCGTTTCAATTCTTGGTGTGACAGCCATGAAAACAAGTATGTTTAATTCAAAGATTGCCACTACTACACAGGTTTCAGCAATTGCTTTTGATGGCGCGGAGAGCGCATTGGCTGCTGTATATGACGAGGCGGTTTATCGGCCACAATCAGATCCCAAATACCTGATAGGAGCGCTGGTTTCAAAGTACAACATTGAAACAGGGGAAAGCATTGTTGTTGAGCGTTGCGTAGGGAAAAGCGATGTGCAGCTTCTGCGGGCATGCCAGGACTCGGATAATGCCGACTCAAGAAACCTTCTCAAAGCTGGTTCACGAACAGTAATGAAAGGTTTGGCATCAGCACCATATCTCAGTACGGTCAGCACGGCGGGGGCGGCTAGTATCAATTTCGCCTGGTATGAATTTATGGCGGTTGCTGATGGTGAAATTGAAGTTTTCAACATGGAAAGGATTAACGAACAGCACTTTTCCAAGCTTGGTCCAGCGCTTTAATGCGATAAACGTTATTCATGCCCTGGGGGGTGTAATCATGAACCGGTGGGTTTTTCCAGTCGTTTTTACAGCATGTTTTTTGGCTGCACCAGTGCATGCTGAAGATGTGGATATCTATTTCAATACTGTTGATGGTGACAGTCGTGCGCCAGTCAATATCGTTTTGCTCATGGATACATCCGGGAGTATGGATGGGAATGTGTGTGTCGATGATGCTTGTTCACGCCAAAACACCAAGATTTCCGAGCTGAAAATTGCCCTCAAGCGTGTTATCGACTCCCTAGGCTCGAACGCTCGAATCGGTCTGGCACGTTATAATCAAAGCCAAAATGATGGCGGGCGGCTGATTTATCCGGTTCGAGGTCTTGATGAAGTTGATGCTGGAGACCCGATAAAAAGTGCAGTTTCAGATAATCGCGGGGATGGTTACCAAACGGTAAATGGTTATCTTGATGTCTATAATGATGAATTAGATATTCCTAATGAAAAAGAAGATGGTGGAAGGGTTGGTTTTATCTTTGAAGACCTTGATGTACCACGCTATGCAGTAGTAAAGGAAGCGTATGTGGAAATTGAAGCCAATGAAAGTTCCAGTACGCCTATAAGTATCGATTTTGCGTACGAAGATGTTGGTTCATCTGAGCTGTTTAGTGGCAGTAATGATATCAATAGTCGCTCATGGGTAGGGGGGTATCGTGTCGATGTGACAGAGAGTTGGAATAATGTGGGCAAGTATCAGATGGACGTGACTGATCTGGTCCAGGATGCTGTAAACCGTATTGCTTGGTGTGGAGGAAACAATCTTGCTGTCTCCATGACAAATGCCATTCCAGGAGATACTAAAACACGTGAAATCGAAACCCATGAAAGTGGAACTGCTTATCCGGCAATTCTTACCGTTGAATGGGACTATACACAAAAGCCCAACATTACTTCATTGCCCGGGTCTGCAGGTTATAAAGATCAGCTTTCCTGTGGTGGAGGTCTGACAGCAAATCTTGGCAGCTCGCTGGACGATGGGCACGAATTGAATAATGGCAGTGTTTATCTTGAGCATCAATACCCAGATCTTAATCCCAGCTCGGTTGGTGTTGGGCTTCGTTTTCCTGCGTTGAATCTTGATGGTCGAGCTAGTGCGCCTGAACCTGACGTCGTCCAGTCGGCTTATCTGCATGTATATGGTCGACAGGATCGTTATTTCAGTGGGGATTTTGTTGTAAAAGGTATGGTTGGAGGTAGTGTCCCAGAGTTTGCGGAGGATAATGAAAATCTCAGTAAGCGCAAGCTGGGTGCCGCCGAAAATTCACAGAAAATTGGCGACTTCAACCAGTGGCACAAAATCGAAATTACTGATGTTCTACAGGAAATTATTTCTGATCCAGACTGGGCAAAAAATAGCGCCTTTGGTCTGTTGTTGGGTGTCAAGGGGGTTGGGAGCTCAAAATTAGAAATATATTCTTCGGAGTATGGTTCAGCCACGCAGCCTTATGTGACTATACAGTCCCTCACCGCCGACCCTTCTAAATTTTTGCCCAGGGTGCGTGATCGGTTGAAGGAAACGGTGGACTCTTTGACGGCTAATGGCGGTACTCCAACCATGGAAGCCTATGCTGAAATAGCCCGTTACATGCTGGGAAAAAATGCTGTTTATGGTCCAGGTTACAATGATTCGGTGGAATATACTGACAACACTCGGACTCAGTATTTGTCTCCTAACGAAAACTACCCCTATGCCAGAAGTTGCACATCTGACCACATCATGTCGTTGTCTGATGGTCAGCCGACGAATGTTGATACCGATTATTACATGGTGACAAGCCTGACAGGAAAAAATAACTGCACAGGCAATGCCAGTGGGTCTGATAAGCGAAGTTATAATTGCCAAATGCAATTGTCAGAGTGGTTGTCCAACGGCAATGCAAATGGATTGGGTAGACCAATAACGACTCACACCATTGGTTTTGCGGTTCCGTCAGACCTGCAGGCAAACTTTGAGCGTGTTGCACATATTTCTAACGGCCAATTTGCGCCGGCTCGAAATGCCACAGAGTTGGAGGCTGTTTTTCAGAATATTATTAACAGCCTTACGGCTTCCAATACTTCAATTGCTGCACCTGGTGTTGCGGTGAACCAGCTGAGTCGACTGGAGTTCCTGGATCAAACCTACTATTCGGTTTTCAAGCCTAATAATGCGTCTTCAGTATGGGATGGTAACCTCAAGCGTTATCGTTTGGGGCGTGATGGTGATGGGCTAGCGATTTATGACCAGACAGGTTTGAAAGCTGTAGACCCTAATACCGGCTTTTTCAAGGATGCAGCTTCTAGCTGGTGGGATACTATTCAGGATGGTCCGGAAGTATCGCAGGGTGGAGCCCGAAACCAGGTGACATCGGCCTCAAGAAAACTTTATGTCGCTACTTCCAGTCCCTCTACAGGCGGTAGTAAAACAGCTAATAGTGCAGCAGGAGCATCTCTGCTGCTTTATGATAAGTACAACAAGGTTTCCAAAGAGGCACTTGGCCTTGCACCAACAGCAAGTGATGAAAAGCACCAAAAAATGCATGAGACTTTGTTGCAGTCATGGGGGGATCCGCTTCATTCCATTCCTGTGATGGTCAATTATGGTTACATTGGTAGCTATGAAGATGCTGTCAGTGATGCGGACAAACAAAAAAATGTGGTTTTCGTCAGTACGAATGACGGCATGCTGCACGCCATCGAAGCGAAAACCGGAAAAGAGCTGTCAGTCTTTATGCCTCAGGAGATTTTAGGGCAAACAGCTTTTCGTGAAGCGGGTCCCCAATTGCAGCAGCCAGGCAATAAGCGTGTGACCTATGGTCTGGACGGTAGCTGGAGTGTATGGCGAAAGGGGGCAGCCGATAGCACCCCCGAGAAAGTATATTTATTTGGTGGTATGCGCCGTGGTGGCCAGAATTACTATGCGCTTGATTATACCAATCCTGAGAAGCCGGAGCTCCTTTGGGTAATGAAGGGTGGAGAGGGTGATTTTGGCAATATGGGTCAAAGTTGGTCCGATCCCACTTTTGGTTTTGTTAAAATTGATGGTGATAGGGTGCCTGTTCTTGCCATCGGTGGCGGATACAGTCCTGACAATCACGATAATGCTGCGGACATCAGCTATTCGGATAAAATGGGAAATGCTATTTATCTGGTCAACGCTATGACAGGTGCAGTGATTTGGAAGCAGGAGGGAGGGGATCTTAAATGGTCTATTCCCGCCTCGGTTGCATCTGTTGACATGAATTTTGACAAGATTATCGATTTTCTGTACGCGGTGGATCTTGGTGGGCAAATTATTCGAGTGGACCTTAATAGTGATGCATCAACTTCCGGCGATGTTGTTGAGCGCTCAAAAGTCATTGCTAAACTAGGGCTGAGTGATGATAGTGGCAAAAAGAATCAGCGTCGTTTCTTCTCTGCGCCAGCTATTCAGATAGGTTACCGTAACGGCAAGACAACGCTGCAAGTACTGGTAGGCTCGGGTGCCAGACCGCACCCAATGGATGAACAAACTGAAGACAGGTTCTATGCTGTCGATGACTTCGAGGCTTTGACACACTTTTATAATAACTACAAAGCGCAGCCTGTTGTTACGCATTCGGACCTTCTTGATGTTACTGATAATTATTCTGCGACAATAGACGATGAGAAAGGTTTTTATATTACCTTGGAGAAAGGAGAAAAAGTATTGGCTCAACCAACCGCTTTGTTCGGTCTGGTGTATTTCACTACCTTTATCACGGAAAATAAGAAGCTGAATGATTGTGCGTCGATCCCTGGCGGGGGGAGAGCTTATATCGTTAATGCTATGAACGGGGCTCCAGCGGCAGACCTTGATAATGATGGAGAAGTCGATGATCCCAAGAAGCGCTACGAGGATATCGATAACCAGGGGATTCCTCCCCAGCCTCAGATCATTCTCCCTCCGGTAGAATCTGGTAATGGAGATGGCGGGGGCGGTGGTGCTGGTGTCCCGGGTCAGGATGAATGCCCTGATTTCAAATATGCTGTTTTGATCGGCACCTCAATCGTTAATGGCAACACTATTAGTGCTTGTGGTGTCGAGAAGCGGCAATGGCGAGAACTGGAGTCTCAAAAACAGGCGGATCAACGGATCAAGAAATATTCCGGAGGCAATCCATGATTAAGAGCGCCGAAGGTTTTACATTGATTGAGCTGATGATTGTCGTAGTCATCGTTTCGATCCTTGCTGCTATTGCTTGGCCTTCCTATCAAAATCACGTTGAGAATGCTCGCCGCACCGAGGCACAAGGAGATATCATGGCGCTTGCGTCATCTTTGGAGACTTATCGCTCTCAGAATCTCTCTTACGGAGGGGCAAGTCTTTCTGTGCTGGCCCCTGGGTTAGCGGCGAATGATTACTATACAGTTTCTTTTAATCAGGACCCTCTTCCGTCCGGTGCGCAAAGTTATGAGATTACGGCTGTTCCTAAGACTGGAACTTTGATGGAGGGGTCAGGGGCGATGCGCTTGAGTAGCGATGGAGACAGCTGTTGGAGCAAAACGAACCAGACTAGTTGCACCTACGGTTCAGACAAAAGTTGGAATTAGCATGCTTTCTAGCTCACTTTCTACCTCTTGGCTTTAACTCTTAGAATATGGAGGAGATGTGAATTTATTAGTCATGTTAAATTTTTCGAGCCGTTCAATTTAGTTTTTTGGGGCGTGTTAAAAGATGTGATAAGCTTGCTAGTATTCTAGGAGTTCTGGTTATTAATGGTCAGGGCGTTAGTTTTCAGGCGCTCTTGAAAATTTATGGACAGTTTTTGTTAGGGGAGGGGCCGCTCCCAAGACGTACTCGTCCACGCCAGTTCATGATCAGTTTGATGCCATATCCGGAGTGGCAAAGTAAAAAATGTCCATTCTGGTAGTGAAGGCGACCCATCGAATCATATTCAAGATAATGCTGCTTGCCCCAGCCATTACGGAATATTTGTAGCTCCTGAGAAGAAGACAGTCGGGCGATAATGTTTTCATGGCGGTCTTTTTTTTGATTTCTGTTGGTATCTTTAAACGCAATTAGGTCGCCGCCATCAAAGCCCCTGCAGTTGGCGTTCTCACTGCAAACAAGTACGCTCCCATGATAAAGGGCCTCGCCGCGGGCAAGCTGGAAAAAACCTATCAACTCATTTCGTTTCGCGATTAGTTGTTGTTTAGGAATGAAGTGATGTGTAAGTGTGGTAGCTAAGGTTGCTAGTATCGCTAAGATAGTTAAGCCTGTCGCCAGCTCAACTAATGTAAACCCTTTGGAACGCGTATTTTTTATCATGGTTTTATTTTGCTGGTTAAAAATTATTTTCCGATAGGTGATCTCTTCATTTTGCGTAGTACATAATGAGTAAATAGATGGAGACATGTGGTATCGTCGGAGCAGGAATTATTGGGCAACTGTCCGCATTTTTTTTGCTTGAGCGTGGAGTCTCAAGTATATCTATCTATGAAACCGATTCTCGCCCTCCTGCTTCCTGGGCAGGCGGAGGTATTCTTTCTCCTTTATTTCCTTGGCGCTATTCAGTATTTATGAATCAGCTCTGTGATCGCGCTGTTCCTCTCTATAAAAGTATTTGTGCGCGACTGCAATCCCTAGGGTACTTACCTGACGGTGCTTTGCATTTGTCAGGTATGTGGATGGAGGTGCAGGAAGATGAGGTTGAGATTGCGAGTGCTTGGGCTGCTTCTTCCCTATTGCAAACCTGTGAGGAAGAGAGGTTGATAGGTGGAAAAAGTTGTCACGGATTTTGGTTTAATGATTTGGGGTCAATTCGCAACCCTTGGTTTCTGAAAGCATTGAGATCTTATCTTATCGATAAGGGAGTGGTTTTCGTTTCCCAAAAAGTGATTTCATGGTCTGAGAGAGGTGGCTGCGCTGCACTTCATCTGGAAAGCGGGACTGCGAAAAGATTCGGCCGACTAATCTTTGCTTGCGGTGCATGGGTGAATGAGCTGGTCGAATTTGCCCCTGTCTTTCCGGTGAAAGGAGAAATCTTACTGTACCGTTTGGGAAGCCAGGCACCAAGCCATATTATCTTGGCGAAAGAGGGCTATGTCATCCCCAGAAAGAACGGTGACACCCTTGTGGGGTCAACAACACGTCCAGGGGATGACTCCACGTGGCCTACGGTATCGGGAAGGTGGCAATTGGAAAAGGTAGCGAAATTATTGCTGCCTGGGCTAGACAGCGCTCCGGATTGCCACTGGGCAGGAGTTCGGCCCGGTACTGGGCGGGATTACCCATACATTGGCAAAGTGCCAAATACGGTTAACGTATTCTTAGCGGCGGGTCACTTTAGAAATGGTTTGGTGTCAGCGCCGGTAACGGCGGAGCTCATTGCTCAGCTTGTATGTGGCGAACACTCAAGTGTCGGTCTGGCGCCTTATTCATTGTCACCCTGATCAAGTTCCAGTTTTTTCAGCCGATAACGTAAAGATCGAAATGTCATGCCCAGTTTTTTGGCTGCAGCGGTTCGATTCCAGTGGGTTATATCCAAGGCTTTTAGAATTTCTTTTTTCTCTATCTCTTGCAGGAAATCTTCAAGAGGTTGGTTGCTATCCCGCTCAGCCAGGTTTTGCGATGGCGAGACGTTTGGGTTTGCATGCACGGGCTGAGTAGATTGAGTATGCGCCTGTAGATGGAGATGTTCCCTATCGATTGTGTTGCTATCGCAAAGGGTAAGCGCACGTTCCAGCGTGTTTTCCAGCTCCCTGACATTGCCAGGAAATGGGTATTGTGCCAAAACGTCCATGGCCGCATCGGTTATGGAGGGAGGGGTAATCTCCCAGGCATGACTTAGCCTGTTAAGAATATGTTTTACCAGAGCAGGAATGTCTTCTTGTCTCTCGCGTAATGCGGGTACGTGAGCCTCAATGACATTCAAGCGGTAGAACAGATCCTGCCGGAATCGGCCTTCTGCCATCTCACGGGCAAGGTCCTTGTGAGTGGCACATAAAATCCGCAAATTGACCTGGAACTCCTTGGTTTCCCCTACCGGACGAACAGACTTTTCTTGAATGGCCCGCAGCAGTTTGACCTGCATGTGGAGAGGGAGGTCGGCAACTTCGTCAAGAAAAAGCGTGCCGCCATCGGCTTCGCGAAAAAGACCTTTTCGGTCTTCCACCGCACCGGTAAATGCTCCCTTGCGATGGCCAAAGAATTCGCTTTCCATCAATTCCGAGGGAATGGCACCACAGTTGACTGCCACGAAGGGTTTTTCGCGCCGTGGGCCAAGGCTATGTATCAGTCGGGCAATGCGCTCTTTGCCGCTGCCGGATTCACCACTGATATAGATTGGGGCCTGGCTGCGTGCAAGCTTGCGGACCTGGGCTTTCAGGGCTTGCATGCTTGGTGCTTCGCCGATCAGGCTGTCTTCTTCCTCGTGGTGATCTTCCACTTCGCTGATGCCCAGACCATCTTCAATCAGCTGACGCAGGCGGTCCAGCGATACGGGCTTGGCGATAAAATCATAGGCGCCGAACTTCATGGCATCTGTCGCTGTTTCCATGCTGCCATAAGCCGTAATCACGGCGGTGGGCATCTCGGGACAGTGACGGGAAATATACTGGAGCAACTCCAATCCGGTGCCATCGCCCAGGTTCATGTCGGTCAGACACAGGTTGAATGTCTGCTCATCAAGGGCTTTTTTGGCTGCGGCGAGGGATTCAGCGGCGGTGGCTTTCAGCTTCATTCGGCCAATGGTAATGACCAGCAGTTCGCGCAGATCTGCTTCGTCGTCAACAACCAGGATGTGTGGGGTGTCAGCACTCATAATCAGATCGTGTTATTGGAATTGTCGGTGCGGGTGAGCAAAGGTTATCACAAAGCTGGCCCCATTCGGGCTATCTTCAAGATCCAGGGCGGCCTGATTGGCCTGGCAGAGCTCCCGGCAAAGATAGAGGCCTAATCCATTGCCGTCATTGGCCGTGGTATAGAAGGGTTCAAAAAGGTGTTGAGCGGTTTCTCGGGGGATGCCGTTACCGTTATCCCGGATCCGGAGCCAGGGTAAGCCGGTCTGCTGATGGCTGCCACATTCCAGAGTCACGTTGCAGTGCTCCCCGCCGTGCTGAAATGCATTTCGAATCAGGTTGTCGACTACCTGGGTCAGCTGGCTGCGGTCAAAGCGGACTTCCACCTCCGATTGGCAGGCCTTGCTGAGGCGCTGGTTGCTATAGCCCCGTAACGCCCATTGTTCAATAAGCTCGTCAAGGAATGGCGCCAGGCTGAAGCGCTCGGCCTGGCCTCGTCCTCGGCGAGACAGGTCCAGCACATCGTGGATGATGCCATTCACGCGGCCCACATGATTGCGAATAATGCCGAGCAAATGCTGATCTTCCTCGCTGGCATTTCCATCAAGTAACAGCTCGGTGGCATGGTTGATGGCGCTTAGCGGGTTGCGTATCTCATGGGCAAGCGTGGCAGAGAGGCGCCCCAGTGAGGCCAGATTCATCTGCTGTGCCTCCTGGGCAACCCGGGCGCTATCTTCCAGAAAGAGCAGGGTGAGCAGCTCGTGGTCGGTTTCCAAAGGCGCGAAGCGTGGGCTGAGCACGGGAGATTGTTCTGATGTTCTCAAGGTGGCCAGCGGCAGTAGCGGGTTTTCCAGCCAGCGACGGTAGCGGTGAGCCAATTGCTTGGGTAACTGGTTGCCCAGCATGGGGGTGCCAAACAGGCTGTTGGCGGCCTGATTCGCCATCAGGATCCGTAAGGATTGGTCGAATACCACCACGCCGGTGCGCATGCGCTGCACAATCTGTTGATTCAGGGCTTCCAGGCGCTCAATGGCCACCCGCTGTCGCTGTGCGATTCGTTCACTGTACTGCAGCCGCTGGGATATCTGCTGGATAATCAGCGAGACCATGAAAAAGGCGATACCCAGCAACCCTGATTCTGTGAGCAGGAATGGCGACTCAGACAGGGCCTGGATGGAAAAATAAAACTGCTCGAACATCATCGACAGAGTCGCAAGTGCGGCAATCAGAAAGCCCAGGCGTCCACGCAGTAAAATATTGCCTGCGGCGACGGTGACCAGCAGCAAAACCGCCAGCCCGCCCTCCAGGCCTCCGCTGGCGTGCACCACCAGGGTGAGCATGGTCAGATCGGTAATCAGGGAAGCCGGTTGCGCCCAAGCGGGGTAGGCCCGCTTTTCAGCGCGGAAATCCAGGGTGGCCGACGCCAGCGTCAGCCCCAGATAGACAAAGAGTGTCGTTTCAAATAATAGTGGCAGATGGGTGCCGATGAGGGGCTTTTCCGGGCCGAAATGCAGCAGCATCAGGCTGCAGGCGATGGCAATCCGGTAAACGTTATAGATTCGGGCGGGTGTCCACCCCTGGCTAGCGCTCATGGTGCTCCAGATACAGGCGCTGGTGCACCTGGCAGCAGAAGTGTCGGCCATTATGCGTAAAGGCTTCCGGGGCCGGGACATGCACGCCGCACTGGGCGCATTTGAGCATGGCCTGACCGTCCCGATCCGCATCGGTCCCGGTATTGCTGCGGCTGCCGGTCTGCGAAAGCAGGTTTTTTGCCACTCGCCAGGCCAAATAGATCAGGGCGGCAATAATCAGCAGGCGTATCAGGCCCATTTTGTTCTCCTTGTTTTAGCGTGATGCGTCCATCGGTCGCCGGCTCAGAGCCTGCTCGGGGTCTATAGGCAACCCGAAGGGCCGGGAGCTTTTTTCGCCAGCCCGTGACGGCTCTTGCTTATGTAGAATGACTACACATCACCGTCGCGGGCTGGCGAAAAAATTGCCTCCGGCGCGGCTGCGTATAGACCCCAAGCAGGTTCTAAAGAGTACAATCAGCGCTCACTTGAGGAAAGGCCGGTTAACCATGCGGATTATTATGGCCCAGCAGAATGCGCTGGTGGGCGACATTGAGGGCAATGCCCAACGGGTAATCGATGCGGCGGACGAGGCTCGTCGTTTGTTGGGTGCGGATCTGGTGCTGTTTCCGGAGCTGATGCTGACCGGCTATCCCCCGGAGGATTTGCTGTTGCGCCCCAGTCTCAACAGCCGCGTGGATGCGGCCCTGGAAACGATCGGGCAGCAGGTCAGTGTGCCGGTGGTGATCGGCTATCCTGCGGTACGGAATGGGCAGCGCCGAAATGCCGCCGGGGTAATGTTCCCGGGGGAGAGTCGCCCCCGTCATGAGTATTTCAAGCAGCATCTGCCCAACTACCGGGTGTTCGACGAAAAACGCTATTTCCAGCCTGGCTCCGAAGCCTGCACTTTTGAGCTGGATGGCTGGACCCTGGGCCTGACTATCTGCGAGGACATCTGGCATAGCGGGCCGGCCGCCCAGCTGCAGCAACAGAATGTGGATCTGGTGCTTAATCTGAACGCCTCACCTTTCCGGGCCAACAAGTTCCAGGAGCGCCTTGAGCAGGTAGAGGCCCGCAGCCGTGAAACCGGCCTGCCCATCCTGTATTGCAACCTGGTGGGGGGGCAGGACGAGCTGGTCTTTGACGGTGCTTCCTTCGTCTGTGATAGCCAGGGGCGGCGCTGTATACAGGCTGCCAGCTTTGCCGAGGCTCTGGTGCCGGTAGACCTGCAAGGCCAAGACGGACACTGTGAGCCCATGGGTGAGCAGCTTCCGCTTCCCGGCCTGGAGGAGAGCCTTTATCAGGCGTTGGTGCTGGCAACCCGGGACTACGTGAACAAAAACGGTTTCAAGGGGGCCCTGTTGGGCTTGTCCGGTGGCATTGATTCGGCACTCACCCTGGCTGTGGCGGTGGATGCGCTTGGCCCGGAGCGGGTGGAGGCTGTGATGATGCCGTTCCGCTACACCTCGGCCATGAGCCTGGAGGACGCGGAGAAACAGGCCAAAACCCTGCGGGTTCACTACCGGGTGCTGCCCATTGAGCCCGCGTTCAATGGGTTTATGGATATCCTCAGTGAGGCATTCGCCGGTCAGCAGAAGGATACCACCGAGGAGAACCTGCAGGCCCGTTGCCGCGGAGTCCTGCTGATGGCGCTTTCCAACAAAAACGGTTCTGTGGTTCTGACCACCGGGAACAAGAGCGAAATGGCGGTGGGTTACGCCACGCTCTACGGCGATATGGCCGGTGGTTTCTCGGTACTCAAGGATGTCTTCAAGACCATGGTTTACCGCCTGGCAAACTGGCGGAACCAGCAAGCCGGTGTGGAAATTATCCCGGAACGGGTGATCACCCGCCCGCCTTCTGCCGAACTGGCCCCGGATCAGGTCGACAGTGATTCATTGCCGGATTACGACGAGCTGGATGCGATTCTCGAGCGCTACGTGGAGCAGGATATGAGTGCGGAAGCGGTGATCCGGGATGGGTTTGACCGGGAGAATGTCTATCGGGTCGTCAAGCTAACCGACCGTAATGAATACAAGCGGCGGCAGGCCGCCGTGGGCCCCCGAGTCAGCCGTCGCGCCTTCGGCAAGGATCGGCGCTACCCGATTACCAATGGCTGGCGCCCTGGGGACTGAAAATAGTTGGACGTTTAACGTTCAACCTTGAAAAGCGGTTAGCCCTGCGGGTTCCTGAAAGCAAAGAGGCCGCGCCCAGGCTATGGGCGCGGCCTCTTGTGTTTATAAAGCAAAAAGCTCGGTCCGCGCTTTTCGACGGTGAACGTTAAACTTTCAGCTCATTACAGCAAATCAAACGTCAGCAGGCTCAGCAGCCCATCATCCTCGTCCGGCCACCAGGCCAGATCCACGCGTTTTTCATTGTCCAGAAAGGTGCTGTCCGGCCAGTTCAGGGCCAGAACCTTGCGGCTCTTTTCCGCCAGTTCCGGTTGCTTCAGACGCTCGTAGCCCTTCGTCATGATGGCAAGCGCCTCGGGTACCGCTGGGGTTTGCTGGAAATGCTTGACCACATACTGGGCCCGATTGATGGAGGCGATGACTGCGCCGCGGCGGGCATAGTAGCGGGCCACATGCAGCTCCTGGCGGGCCAGCTGGTTGCGGATATGCACCATCCGTGAGCGGGCATCCGGTGCATACTCGCTGTCCGGGAAGCGGTTTACCAGTCGCTCGAAATCCCGGAATGCATCCTTGGCCGCTCCCATATCCTTGCTGGATTTGTCGGAGCTGACCATATTATCGAACAGGCCTTTTTCCATATTGAAATTGGCCAGCCCACGCATGTAAATCGCATAGTCCATGCGTGGATGCGCTGGATAATTGCGCATAAAGCGCTGGGCCGCGACCACGGTGGCCGGGTAATCCACCGCCCGGTACTGGGCGTAGATCAGGTCCAGGGCGGCCTGTTCCGCGAAATCGCCGTAGGGAAAACGGGCTTCCAGCTCCTTGAGCTGGTCAATGGCGGTCAGATAGTTCTTTGACTCCAGCGACTCGCTGGCTTCCCGATACTGGTCTACCTCGGTCAGCTCCGGGCGCTCCTTGTTGCTGGCGCAGCCGGCGAGTAGCAGCAGGCACAGTAGTGGCCATAAAAGACGTGGCATTCTTCCCTCGTTAAGCGGTTACAATACAGGCTTCAGAGCCTTTGAATAATTCAGACTCGGCATTTAAACACAGGTTGCACTATGGGACATCTTGGCGGCGAGAAAATTCAGCGTAGCGAGCAGGTACGCGCAGATCAGGCGGGGCAGCGGGTCGATCAGGCCGCCGCCGAGCTGTTTGAGGGATTTTCCCGTTCCCGGCTACAAGGCTGGATCAAGGACGGGGTGCTGACCGTCAACGGAGGCAAAGCCAAGCCCAAGGATAAGCTGATTGGCAATGAGTGCCTGGCGCTGGAAGTGGAAATCGCCCCGGAACTGGACGATCTGCCCCAGTCCATTGAGCTGGATGTGGTCTATCAGGACGACGACTTGATCGTGATCAACAAGCCCACCGGGCTCGTTGTGCACCCGGCAGCGGGCCACGCGGATGGCACTCTCCTCAATGGCCTTCTGCACCTGGATGAACGGCTCAACAGTCTCCCCCGGGCAGGCATTGTGCACCGACTGGACCGGGATACCACCGGCCTGATGGTGGTGGCCCGGTCCCTGGAGGCGCATCAGAGCCTGGTGGCGCAGTTGCAGGACAAGAGCCTGTTTCGCCAGTACGAAGCCATTGCCGTGGGCGTGATGACCGGCGGCGGCAAGGTGGACGCACCGATCGGTCGCCACCCGGTGGACCGGAAGAAACAGGCGGTCGTAAGGCACGGAGGTAAGGAAGCGGTCACTCACTACCGGGTTCTGGATCGTTATCGGGCCCACACTCGGATCAAGGTGCAGCTGGAAACCGGCCGAACGCACCAGATCCGTGTGCACATGGCCCATCGCAACTATCCGCTGGTGGGCGATCCGCTCTACGGTGGCCGCCTCAAGCAGCCCGCCGGTGCCAGCGAGGCCCTGCGCGAAGCCCTGCGCCGTTTTCCCCGCCAGGCCCTGCATGCGAGAAAACTCGGCTTGATTCATCCGGCCACGGGGGAATACTGTGAATTCGAAGCGCCGCTGCCCGAAGATATGCAGGCGTTGATTCGGGTACTGGAACAGGACGCACGGCCCAACGAGCAATAATACTTCAAGGACGAAGTCGAATGATGAAGACCGTTAATCTTGTGGCGGGGGGGCTTTCCCTTGCCCTGTCGGGTTGTATCAGTACCTATCATGCCTGGGATGGAACCAAAGGGTACCAGGAGGAACAGCTTGAGGAGCGTCAGTACAGGATCAGTTATGTGGCCGAACAGGCCACCCGCTGGGACTGGCTGGATGATTATCTGAAACGGCGTTGCCAGGAGCTGGCAGGTTCGCATGTGGCATTAATGTCGGATATCACGCACGACACCCATACCGTGACGGCAATGTCATCCGTTGCGGTTGGAGCGCCAGTGATAGCCGGCGGGAATGACTTTGGCGGTGTGATGATGCCGGTAACGTCGGCGCCCCATGAAGTTGTCTTTAATCTGAAAAAAGCCGAAGGACGTTGCTCTTTCTGAGTGACCTGGAGTGAAGGATGGCCCTTCCCGCCCGAACACAGTGGCTGTGGCCCCGCTGGCAACCGCACCCGGCAGTGCGCGTGGCAGTGACCACCCGTGCCGGCAGTCACTCTCCGCCCCCCTGGAATGGCTTCAATCTGGGCATGAACTGCGGTGATCAGCCCGCTCGGGTGGAGCAGGCCCGTCACCATGTGGAGAAACTGCTGCAGGCGGATCATCCGGTGGCCTGGTTGAAGCAAGTCCACGGCAAACGGGTGATCCGCGCAGAGGATGCTGACAATGAGGCCGATGGGGTCTGGACGGATCAGCAGCGCTGGCCCTGTGTGGTGCTCACCGCCGACTGCCTGCCTGTGTTGCTGGCGCGAACCGACGGCAGTGCGGTGGCGGCGGTGCATGCGGGGTGGCGAGGCCTGCAGGCGGGCATCATTGCCGAGGGAGTGAGCAGGATTGCCCCGAAGGGTGAGCCGGTCAGTGCCTGGCTGGGCCCGGCGATCTGTGGCAAATGCTACCAGGTGGGTGACGAGGTCTACCGGGCCTTTGTGGATACCCAGGCAGATTTTAAAGATGCCTTTCATGCAGATGCGACCCCCCACCATTGGCGATTTTCCGTTGCCCAGGCGGCCATGATTGAACTGGCTCGTCTGGGCGTGGAGGACGTACAGGGCGGGGAGCTTTGCACCGCCTGTGATCTCAAGCGTTTCTATTCCTACCGTAAAGAAGGCGACACGGGTCGGTTTGCGTCACTCATTTGGCTGGACCCATAAAAGAGCAGTGAAGAGTTAATAGTGAACAGTGAATAGTTCGCGATCCGGGGTGAATTGATTCTGAAACGCAAGAGGCCGCGCCCAGGGTTTGGGCGCGGCCTCTTGCGTTTCAAAAACAGAAAAGCGGCCTCGCGTCGCTGTTAACTGTTCACTATTAACTCTTCACTGCTCTTGAATATGGCCCAATCGGACCCATTTAGAGGTCAGATGACAAGTAACCGGTGATCGTGGCTGGCTTGCCGACAGGGGGCTGGAGCGCGGATCACAACCGGAAAGGAGAGCCCGAATGCGAATGGATAAACTCACCGCACGCCTGCAGGAAGCCCTGTCTGACGCGCAATCCCTGGCCGTGGGGCAGGGCAACAGCACCATAGAGCCCGTTCACCTGATGCTGGCACTGATGCAGCAGCAAGGCGGTGCGGCCCGCCCCTTGCTGGAAAAAGCCGGCGCCAACGGGGCAGATGTGATTACTGCCCTGAACATGGCGGTGGACAAGCTGCCCACGGTCAGTAATTTCACCGGCGATGTGCAGATGGGCCAGGCCACCGGCCGTTTACTCAACATGGCCGACCGGGAAGCCCAGCAGCGTGGAGATCAATATCTGTCCACCGAGGTGGTGTTGCTGGCGGCCTGTGATGATAACGGTGAGCTTGGCAAGCTGATGAAGAATGCCGGTATCACCAAGAAGACACTGGCGGAGAAAATTGCGCAGGTACGGGGTGGCGAAGCGGTGAACGATCCCAATGCGGAGGACAAGCGCGAGGCGCTGGACAAATATACGGTCAATCTGACCGAACGGGCCGAGTCCGGCAAGCTCGACCCGGTGATCGGTCGTGACGATGAAATCCGCCGGACTATTCAGGTATTGCAGCGTCGTACCAAGAACAACCCCGTCCTCATTGGTGAGCCCGGTGTGGGCAAGACCGCCATTGTGGAGGGGTTGGCCCAGCGTATTGTCAACGGAGAGGTGCCGGAAGGGCTGAAGGACAAACAGGTGCTGTCTCTGGACATGGCGGCCCTGATTGCCGGTGCCAAATATCGCGGCGAGTTCGAGGAGCGTCTCAAGGCCGTGCTCAACGAGCTGGCCAAGCAGGAAGGTCGTATTATCCTCTTCATTGATGAGTTGCACACCATGGTCGGCGCCGGCAAGGGAGAGGGCTCCATGGATGCGGGCAACATGCTGAAGCCGGCCCTGGCCCGGGGCGAGCTGCACTGTGTGGGCGCCACCACGCTGGATGAATATCGACAGTACATCGAAAAGGATGCGGCCCTTGAGCGTCGCTTCCAGAAAGTGCAGGTGGATGAGCCCAGCGTGGAAGATACCATCGCCATTCTGCGCGGTCTGAAAGAGCGTTACGAGGTCCACCACGGTGTGGACATTACCGACAGCGCCATCATTGCCGCGGCCAGGCTCAGCCATCGCTATATCACGGATCGGCAGCTGCCGGACAAGGCCATTGACCTGATCGACGAGGCCGGTAGCCGAATCCGCATGGAAATCGATTCCATGCCGGAAGAGATGGACCGTCTTGATCGCCGGCTGATCCAGCTGAAAATGGAGCGCCAGGCGCTGCGCAAGGAAGAGGATGAAGCCAGTCGCAAGCGGCTGGAAAAACTGGAAGCGGATATCGACGAACTGGAAAAACAGTACGCCGATCTGGAAGAGATCTGGCAAGCAGAAAAAGCCGCCTTGCAGGGAGCCCAGGAATACAAGGCAGAACTGGAACAGGCCCGTGTCGAGCTGGAACAGGCCCGTCGCGCCGGAGATCTGAATCGCATGTCCGAGCTGCAGTACGGGGTTATCCCGGAACTGGAGAAGCGGGTGCAGGCGGCCCAGGACCAGGAAGAGCAGCAGTCGCAGACCGAGAACCAGTTGCTGCGCAACAAGGTGACCGATGAGGAAATCGCCGAGGTGGTTTCCAAGTGGACCGGGATTCCTGTTGCCAAGATGCTGGAAGGCGAGAAAGACAAGCTGTTACGCATGGAAGAGGCCTTGCATCAGCGGGTGGTCGGCCAGGCGGAGGCAGTGGAAGCGGTCGCCAATGCGGTGCGTCGCTCCCGGGCCGGGCTGTCCGATCCCAATCGCCCCAATGGCAGCTTCCTGTTCCTCGGCCCCACCGGGGTGGGCAAGACCGAGCTTTGCAAGGCGCTGGCCAACTTCCTCTTTGATACCGAAGAGGCCATGGTGCGTATCGACATGTCCGAGTTCATGGAGAAACACTCCGTGGCGCGGCTGGTGGGTGCCCCTCCAGGCTACGTAGGTTACGAAGAAGGTGGCTACCTGACCGAAGCGGTGCGTCGCAAGCCTTACTCCGTGGTGCTGCTGGATGAAGTGGAAAAGGCGCACCCCGATGTGTTCAACATCCTGTTGCAGGTGCTGGACGATGGTCGCCTGACCGATGGTCAGGGCCGTACCGTGGATTTCCGCAACACCGTGGTGGTGATGACCTCGAATCTGGGCTCCGACCTGATCCAGAAACTGGCTGGAGACAACGATTACGAGGCCATGAAATCAGCGGTCATGGAGGTGGTGGGTAACCACTTCCGCCCGGAATTCATCAACCGGGTGGACGAGACCGTGGTGTTTCATCCGCTGGCCAAGGATCAGCTCAAGGGTATTGCCGGCATTCAGTTGGATTACTTGCGTAAGCGGCTGGCTGAGCGGGATATCCGCCTCGAGCTCAGCGATGCGGCGCTGGATAAACTGGTGGAAGCTGGCTTCGACCCGGTCTATGGTGCCCGGCCCCTGAAGCGGGCCATCCAGCAGCAGCTGGAGAACCCGCTGGCCCAGGCCCTGCTCAGGGGAGAGTTTGGTCAGGGAGACACCATTTCCATCGACGTGCATGAGGACCGCTTCACTTTTGAGCGGTGAGAGCGGTGTCCAGTGAGCCCTGGGAGGCAGGGCTCACTTACCCTTAATTCTGGTTGCACTTTTCCAGGGCTTCCTGGCTGCTCTGAATCATCTTTTCTCTTGCTTCCTGGTCCAGAACTTCCAGTTCGCCGGTCTCCGGATTCTTGCTTCGCACAATGGGCTTGTTCTTCAGGGTTTCCAGATTTTTACGGTGTTGTTCGCAGCGCTCCTTGACGACTTCGTCGGGCTCTGACTGGAGGCGCTCGGCCTCCCTGGCTGCTTGGGCAGCCTCTTCTTTGGCATCTTGCCGCGCATTCCGCTTCGCATTCAGGGCCTCCAGTTCGCGGTCCTGATCGGAGCTCGCATTGGCGCGGGTGTTCACTTCCGTGGAGACGACCCCTTGTGGCGGGTTGGCCCCGTAGTGGGTCACGCCATCCTCGTCGACCCATTTGTGGAACTTGGCCGCCGAACCGGCGCTGGCAAGGGTGAGCAGGGCACTGCCAAGCAACAGGCTGAATTTGTTCATAATGTTGGTCTTCTTTTCGGGTTGTCTTTTCGGCTCGTACTTTAGCATGACTGTTGAGGGGGATTTTCTGCAACCCAAACCCGACCAAGGGCTTTGAATCGACGCACATTTCTGACAAAATTGAGCCTTTCCGGAGATCGGGACCCGCATTTGCTTACCGGTAAATGTGAGGCCGGGACCCGGGGCACCGTTACCGCGATGTCCTGCCAGCAGTATCACTGCACTCTCGTCCCGCTGTGGGAGCCTCCGGAGGTTTCTCATTCCTATTTAGCGGGAGTAATCCCTCTTCAGGTTTGCAGTGCCTCCGTGTCGCCCTCCCAGCCTGCGTTCGTGTCGGCCACCTCCGACAGGGCCCAAGAGCACCCAAATCCGGTGTTTTACCCGCAGGCAGCAAGTTAGCAGGCTGTTCAACAGCCTGCCAGAACCCCGTCCCGCTGCACGGCAGTGGGTTGTATGCATTCTGATTTGAGGTAGCAACCGTGGAAATGTTATCCGGCGCGGAGATGGTGGTCCGTGCGCTGCAAGACGAGGGAGTGGAGTACATCTTCGGGTATCCCGGGGGGTCCGTACTGCACATTTACGATGCATTGTTTCAGCAGGACAAGGTCAGCCACATTCTGGTTCGCCACGAGCAGGCGGCCACCCATGCGGCGGACGGTTATGCCCGTGCCACCGGCAAGCCCGGCGTGGTGATGGTGACCTCGGGTCCCGGTGCCACCAATGCCATTACCGGCCTGGCGACGGCGTTCATGGATTCCATCCCCATGATCGTTCTGTCTGGTCAGGTGCGCTCCGACTGGATTGGCGATGACGCCTTCCAGGAAACCGACATGATCGGCGTGTCCCGTCCGGTGGTGAAGCACAGCTTCATGGTCCGCGATGCCAAGGACATTCCGGAGATCATGAAAAAGGCGTTCTACATTGCCACCACCGGCCGTCCCGGCCCGGTACTGATCGATATTCCTAAGGATCAGACCGCGCCGAACGTGAAGAACCCTTACGAGTATCCGAAAAAGGTCAAGATGCGTTCCTATGCGCCGGTCAGCCGTGGCCACTCCGGCCAGATCCGCAAGGCAGTGGAAGAGCTGATGAAAGCCAAGCGCCCGGTGATCTATGCGGGTGGCGGCGTGATCCAGGGCGAGGGTAGCGAACTGCTGACCAAGCTGGCCCACCGCTTGAACTTCCCGGTAACCAATACCCTGATGGGGCTGGGCTGCTTCCCGGGCACGGATCCGCAGAATGTGGGCATGCTGGGCATGCATGGCACCTATGAAGCCAACATGACCATGCACAGCTCCGATGTGATTCTCGCGGTGGGGGCTCGCCTGGACGACCGGGTGACCAACAACGTGAAGAAATTCTGTCCGGGTGCCAAGATCATCCACATTGATATCGACCCGGCGACTATCTCCAAGAACATTATGGCGCATATCCCCATCGTGGGGCCGGTGCACCAGGTGCTGGAAGAGATGTTGTCGGCTCTGGATGAGCACGGTGGCGAGCCGGACCAGAAGGCGCTGGAGCGCTGGTGGGAAGAGATTGAAGGCTGGCGCAAGGTTCACGGCATGCGCTATGAGACCAATGAAAATGGTCCCATGAAGCCCCAGCAGGTGGTGGAAGCCCTTTACAAGGCCACCGGTGGTGACGCCTATGTGACCTCGGATGTGGGCCAGCACCAGATGTTTGCCGCCCAGTACTACAAGTACGACAAGCCCCGTCGCTGGATCAACTCCGGTGGCCTGGGAACCATGGGCTTCGGTCTGCCGGCGGCCATGGGCGTGCAGTTCGCGTTCCCGGACGCCACCGTGGCCTGTGTCACTGGTGAAGGCTCCATCCAGATGAACATTCAGGAGCTCTCCACCTGCCTGCAGTACGGCCTGCCGGTGAAGATCATCAACATCAATAACCAGGCCCTGGGCATGGTGCGTCAGTGGCAGGACATGCAATACGGTGGCCGCCACAGCCAGTCCTACATGGAGTCCTTGCCGGACTTTGTGGCCCTGGCGGAAGCCTACGGCCATGTGGGCATGAAGGTGACCAAGTTTGAGGACCTGGAAGGGGCCATGAACGAAGCCTTTGCCCTGAAAGATCGCCTGGTATTCATGGATATCTATGTGGACCCCACCGAGCACGTGTACCCGATGCAGATTGCAGACGGTTCCATGCGCGACATGTGGCTGAGCAAGACGGAGCGGACCTGATGCGTCGAATTATCTCTATTCTGATGGAAAACGAGCCGGGCGCACTGAGCCGGGTGATCGGTCTGTTCTCCCAGCGGGGCTACAACATCGAAAGCCTGTCGGTGGCGCCCACCGAAGACAGCACCCTGTCGCGCCTGACCCTGACCACTTTTGGTAATGATCTGAAGATCGAGCAGATCACCAAGCACCTGAACAAGCTGATCGAGGTGGTTAAGCTGGTGGATCTCACCGAAGGGGCGCACATCGAGCGCGAGCTGATGCTGATCAAGGTAAAAGCCACCGGCGCCCAGCGTGCCGAGGTAAAGCGCAGTGTGGATATCTTCCGCGGCCAGATCGTGGATGTGACCAGCACCGTCTATACCATTCAGCTCACGGGTGCTTCCGACAAACTGGACGCCTTTATCGGTGCCATCGGGGAGACCCAGGTACTGGAAGTGGTGCGTTCCGGGGTATCGGGGATTTCCCGCGGCGAAAAAGTGTTGAGCCTGTAAGAACACTCGATGCCTGACGCCAGACAAAAAAAACCGCTCTTCGGAGCGGTTTTTTTGTGGGGGGATAACTGCCTGTGGTTGAGTCGCGAGTTACGAGAAGCGAGTTGCGAAAGGCAAAGACTTGGGCTTTGCTCTTCGAAACTCGAAACTCGAAACTCGAAACTCGAAACTCGAAACTCGAAACTCGAAACTCGAAACTCGAAACTCACCCTATTCCGGTAGCTGCGACCAGAAGGCTTGAATCAGCGGCTCTTCCCGCCGTCTCTCCTGAGTAAACAGGCCCACCTCATAGGGTGCCAGCGCCGGCTGAACATCCAGGGGACGGGTGCGGCCGGCCAGGGGGCTGTTGTCCAATACGATTTTCGGCACGATACCCACCCCGAAGCCCAGGCTCACCATACTGACGATGGCCTCATTGCCACCCACCTGGGCATAGATATGCGGCTTGACGCCCAGTTGTCGAAACCAACGGTCCACCCGTTCCCGGGCCAGGCCTTCCTCGGAAAGGATCATGGGAACATCTTCCCAGGCAGCTTTAGTCGCGCTGCCGCTGAGCCGTTCCGCCAGTTGGGCCTGCCCGGCCTGGGCAATAAACAGTAGCGGAGAGCGGGCGATGGGGCGGAAGGCAATGCCTGCGGGAAGGTGATCCGGCCTGGCACCGATGGCGATATCTTCCTCGCCGTACTGGATCCGTTGCACCGCCTGGGCCGGGTCACCGGTATGCAGCTTCAGTTCGATGCGTGGGTACTGGTGGCGAAAGCTGCTGAGAATATCGTAGAGAAAGCTGTAGCTGGCGGTCACCGAACAGTACAGGCTCAGCTCCCCCTGCAGCACCCGCCGGTCTTCTTGCAGGGCGTGACGCAGGTTGTCCCATTGCATCAGGGTATTTCGGGCGTATTCCTGAAAGCGTTGTCCTTCCCGGGTGAGAGTGACGCTGCGATTGTCGCGGTAGAACAGCGGCACGCCCAGCTCATCTTCCAGTTGCTGGATGGTACGGCTGAGCGTGGACGGGCTCACATGGCACATGGTGCTGGTGCGCCCGAAATGCAACGTGTCCGCCAGGGTCAGGAACAGGCGGAGCGGCTTGGTATCCATGGATGGCTATATCACTCGGTATTGCGGTAAATGAAATGCAATGTTTCAAATATATCATTTTACGCAATGCGACGGATAGCCTAGAGTGGCGGGCCTGTCCGGGCAGGTTCCCTGTGTGCCTGTCCGTCACCGATTTCCGATATCTGAAAGAGCCAGAGCTATGAGCATGCAAGTGTATTACGACAAGGATTGCGACCTTTCCATCATCCAGGGCAAGAAAGTGGCCATCATCGGTTACGGCTCCCAGGGCCACGCCCATGCCTGCAACCTGAATGATTCCGGTGTGGACGTGACTGTCGGTCTGCGCCCGGGCTCTTCCTCCATCGCCAAGGCTGAAGCCCATGGCCTGAAAGTGAGCGATGTGCCGTCTGCTGTCGCTGCCGCTGACGTGGTAATGATCCTGACCCCGGACGAGTTCCAGTCCCAGCTGTACCGTGAAGAAATCGAGCCGAACCTGAAAGAGGGTGCCACCCTGGCGTTCGCCCACGGTTTTGCTATCCACTACAACCAGATCGTTCCCCGTGCCGACCTGGATGTGATCATGATCGCCCCGAAAGCGCCGGGCCACACTGTGCGCACCGAGTTCACCAAGGGGGGGGGTATCCCTGACCTGATCGCCATCTTCCAGGATGCTTCAGGCAACGCCAAGAATGTGGCTCTGTCCTATGCGTCCGGCGTCGGCGGTGGCCGTACCGGTATCATCGAAACCACCTTCAAGGACGAGACCGAAACCGATCTGTTCGGTGAGCAGGCCGTTCTGTGTGGGGGTGCGGTCGAGCTGGTGAAAGCCGGTTTCGAAACCCTGACCGAAGCGGGCTACGCCCCGGAAATGGCCTACTTCGAGTGTCTGCACGAGCTGAAGCTGATTGTTGACCTGATGTACGAAGGCGGTATCGCCAACATGAACTACTCCATCTCCAACAACGCGGAGTATGGTGAGTACGTGACTGGCCCGGAAGTGATCAACGACGAATCCCGTGCGGCCATGCGCAACGCCCTGAAGCGCATCCAGAGCGGCGAGTACGCCAAGCAGTTCATCTCTGAAGGCGCCCTGAACTACCCGTCCATGACGGCTGCCCGTCGCAACAACGCGGCGCATCCCATCGAGCAGGTAGGTGAGAAACTGCGCGGCATGATGCCCTGGATCCAGGCAAACCAGATCGTCGACAAGAGCAAGAACTAAGCGCTTGCACGGATCATCAAAAAACGCGGCTTCGGCCGCGTTTTTTGTTTACGGTCACTGCGTTAGACTAGTCACACCCAATTTGGATGGACCACCATGCAGGACAACGACAAGACAACGACCCCGGAGCAGCCAGAAACCTTTGAGGTGGTGGAGGCCGAGCACCGTACCGGCGCCCGTCACAAGGGGGTTTACCTGCTGCCGAACCTGTTTACCACCGGTGCCCTGTTCGCCGGCTTCTATGCCATCGTGGCGGCCATGAATGGCCTGTTCGAGCATGCAGCCATCGGTATTATCGTGGCGGGCATCCTGGACGGCCTGGATGGCGGAGTGGCCAGGCTCACCAATACCCAGAGCAAGTTCGGTGCGGAGTACGACTCCCTGTCTGACTGCGTTGCCTTCGGGGTGGCACCGGGACTGGTGGCCTATTCCTGGGGGCTCTCGGAGCTGGGCAAATTTGGCTGGATGGCCGCCTTTATCTATGTGGCCTGCGCGGCATTGCGTCTGGCCCGCTTCAATGTGCAGGCAGAAAGCACTGACAAGCGCTTCTTCATCGGTCTGCCAAGCCCCACCGGGGCCGGCCTGGTGGCAACGCTGGTGTGGCTGGGGGCCAGCCGGGGCATAGACGGTAATGATATCTCCTGGATTGTGGCGCTGGTGGTGGCGGGTGCGGGTCTGCTGATGGTGTCGTCGGTGAAGTACCACTCCTTCAAGGAGCTCCATATCGGTCGGGTTCCGTTCAAAGTGTTGCTTGGGGTTATCGTGGCCTTCGCGATTGTCTTCCTGGATCCGCCCCTGGTGCTGCTGACGGTGGCCATTGTCTATGTGGTGGCGGGGTTGCTGATGAGCCTGTGGCGGTTACGCAAGGCGGATTGAGTTTCCCGCAAGATTCCGAAGGGCGCCGAAATGGCGCCCTTTTTCATGCCGGGAGCCAGGCAGGCGGGAGGTGAGTGCATTTTTTTGCTCGTGGCGAGCCTTTGATGGTGAGTTTCTCTGTCCCCAGGGTAGAAAAGAAAGGGAGTGGGGCGAATTCATACCTGCGGGCGGCTGGAGAAAGTGCCGATAAGCAAATGAAACTGCTCAAGAAACCACCGTAAACAGGGGTTTTCGCTGGTTTTTTGCTCGCCATGCCTAAAAGGTGACCGTTTGATAAAAAAGTGATGAAAAAAGTGTTGACGGTCCCCGGGAAATCTCTAGAATGCGCCCCCACAGAGACGGCGGACACGGCAACACGCCAAGGACGCAGTCAGGAAGCCAAGGCTTCCAAGCTCTTTAACAATCAGGCAAGCAAACGTGTGGGACCTGTTCGGGACGATGTCTTTACAGATAATCAGTTCTGAACGAGTCAACAAAGTTTTTGTTAATTCAGATGATGAACTGAGCATGGTTTAAGTGCGC
>NZ_BDAS01000010.1:0-123255 GCF_001602235.1 Alcanivorax sp. NBRC 102024 | reverse complement strand
CCGGCTGACCAAAGACCCGGTATCTGGGGGTCGTGGGGCGGCTACGATTTTCGGGAATTCGCGTCCATGGAGCGCCGGTTCGCCAGTGGCTCAGCATTTCTCAAGCGACCGCATGTGAACCTGAAGAAAGCCTGGAGGGCGACCACACGCCAACGTCGTACAGGACTTCGGTCTGCTCTGGCATTTCACAAACTTGAATTCGGGGGTGTACACCACCGGGGTATTGATGATGCCCGAAACATTGCTCGGCTATTACCGTTTATTGACGAGGAAAAGGTCCGTGCTGGTGTCGGAGCACTACAGTAGGACATTGGGCTACAAAATATCGTGATCAACCGAGGCGGGTGCTATGAGAAAGGATCTTGAAGATAGCTTGTTCGAGCAGCACGAGAAAATACTCGGGCAATGTGACTACAGGGAGCTTTGTATTGGTGACGGATGGTTTGTCCTTGTCGACACGCTTTGTCTGGGCCTTCAACACCTGACGGATAGCGGCGCAGGTCCTCAAGTTCGCGCACTGCAGGTGAAGCAGAAATTTGGCGAGTTATGTTTTTACGCGGAAGGCGCAGATTATTTCCAGGCGGGGATGATCCACATGGCCAGCCTGATAAGCATGCGCACGTGTGAAGTATGTGGTTCACCGGGCGAGCGAGTCGAGCAGCAGGATCATTGGCGAACTCTTTGCCCTACTCATACCGCGGGCTCCTGATGTCTTCACGAGTCTGATCAAAGGTTTGGATCATTGTTCTCGGAACTGATTTTCCTGTCTCTGTTGGAGGATTTCATCGTGTTCGCGACTCTGGATGAGATGATGATAGCCCTGCGTAGCGACATGGGCGATTGCCATGAAGCGCCGCCCAAAAGCCATGCTTGGGAGCTGGCTATCGGGCTTTATAAAACGTCACCGCATAAAAATATCCGTATTGTCCAGAATTGGATCTGGCTGGACGTCAAGGTGAATCAGAAAGAGGCTGAAAAGCTTGATACCGATGGTTTCATGCCTGCTGTCCTCTATGCCCATTGGGTTATTCATGACTTCAGTGGGGGCTTTAAGGCAGGCAACTGCCTTTGCAGCTCGGTATTGGTTACGGGCTCGTCGATTGGGCGTCCGATCGAAACCAGAAACAGTATTTACATTCCTGTCGGGAGGGGCTTCAGGAGAAAGGTCAGGCGGGAAGTAATCAGGTCGATCGCCTATGGGCAGTGATGGAATCGGAGGTGACGGAATCCGGATGCCCACCCACCCTCTGCCAGGCAAAACCCGTTGCGTGTACTACGAAAACTAAAGGAGAGAGCCATGAAGCGTGAACTGGAAGAACTGTTATTCAGCCGGTACCCCAAGATTCTTGAGGGTTGCCAGCAAGAAGGCCTGGGAATTGCTGACGGGTGGTTTACCCTGGTGGATACGTTGTGCCGTGATCTCCAGCATCTGACGGATAATGGCAGAGGGGCGCAGGTCAAAGCCTATCAAGTGAAGGCCAAGTTTGCCCAGCTGCGTTTTTATGCAGGTGGTGGCGATAGCTTCCAGAAAGGCATGATCTATATGGCGTCGCAGCTGGCCTCGCGTACCTGCGAGGAGTGTGGCGCGCCGGGCGAGCCATGTGAGCGAGATTATGCCTGGTTTATTCTCTGTCCGGTACACGCGCAGAGTCGATCGTCGAAGTAGCCCGCTTTTCCCGAATCCCAACGGGCTGATACGCTGCCTGAGACTTGATATGCCCGTAACATATCAAGACTTTAAGTCGCTAGAAAACTGGCGAACTCTGGGGTCCATTTCTCTGAGTCGGTTATAGAGCGCGCGAGCAATCTGATGGTCGGTTTCGGCAATCTCGATAGCCTGATCGATCAGGTCGGTTGGAATATCTTCGACTTTCAAGGTCAGCAGGATGGTTTCCAGTAGAGACCAGTTTTCCGGGAGAAGGGCCTGCTCGACGTACTGCAAAGCCAGCTCTCGCAGCTTGCTGTAAGCAAGGAGCTGGGGGCTGCTCGTCCAATGCCTGGCTTCAAAGATAAATGCATCGACTGCCTGCACGTCTGCACCAGGTAGCTCCTCCAAGGTCTGCATGATCCAGCGACGAAAAGCCGCACCTTGCACTACAGGAAGAAACTCCAGCCACATGCCAAGCTGCTTTAGCTCGCTCAGCGTTGAGCTCTCCAGCATCGCTTTGATGGCGTCGTGGTCCCCAGAGGTGAGCAGTGGCGGAAGGCGCCTTGCGTATCCTCCACAAGTACTGCAGAACACACCGCATGACTCATGTGATGGAGAGGCAAGGGAATCCAGACGGGCTTTGACCTGGTTAACCTGCTGAAGAGACATGCTGTTCTCCTTCGTGATGGGCGGGCTATTTCATGTGAAATTCGGCAGAGACAATCTGCTTTTCTTCCCAGCCTCGGAGCAGCCCGGACCAGATGTTCGCACGGAGGTTCGAGCGCTCGGTAAAGCGGCTTGACTGCCAGGGCTTTTTCTCTTTGCTGCCGTCCGCAAAGTGAAGCACGACTTGGCCGGTTCTGCCGTCGATAAGGCCCTGCCGGAAGCGGTCTTCGCTGGGGAAGAAGTGAAGCTCCGGCCGCTGAAGACGGCTCTGGCGATGATCATCGGAGCCGGGGGAAACCCCTTCAACCTGGTCAAGTAGTCGCTCGATTACATTGGCGGGGGTGTCGAATCCTTCGGCATGGGCGGAGAGGCGCTGGTAAAGGGATTCGGAGATCCGGATTACTGGGGGCATGGCTTTCATCCTATATGGCAATATGGTTACCATATTGCCATATAGTTGATCAGTCAACCTATTTTGCCTGCCCCGGTAACGCCTGATTGAGGTGCCTCGGTAGCGGTCTGAAAGCTCGGCTAGCGAAATAGTGGGAAATGTGGGCTCCGGGTTTCAGCCCTACACCGGCCCACCATGCTCAATCGCGCTCAGTACGCTGCGGACCTGGGTGGCGCCAGACCCCGTACCAAGCAGGTCAATCGGTTTGGCCATTCCCAGTGCCTGGTTCGGCGTATTCAGCCACTCCGTTGCGTTATCCTGGCTACCCAAGATCCTGGCTGCTTGCCTGGAGATCAGCGCGATGGCTTGAGCCCGCGTGTACTCGGTTCGTTTAGCCATGTCATTTCTCAGTGTTATCAGTCGAAGTAGGCCGTCTCATCGTATCGACTGCTGTCTCTTAAACTCCATAGACCGTTTTGTAGTCCCCCATTTTTAACCGCCGTATGAGTAGAGGGTTAGCCTGCTAATTTCCCCCAACACTTCGAACGAGTCTTACTGATGCCATTGAACTTTTCTCGGCAGGATAGGAAATTCCATGGGTAAACTGGATGGGCCAAGCTTTTCCACTATCCGAAAAGTTGGGAGAAGAAGACCAAAACAAACCACCTGGAGCGCCGGGGAACACTGCTGCGTTAATCGCCGGCGCGCTGCAGCTAATTTCCACTATTGTTCCTAGCTCTTTTATGTTTGGAAGCCTCCAATCATCATAGCCAGCAAAGGCTGACTCAGCATGAGCATGCTGCAATGCGCTCATCCAGGTAAACATTGATGCCCAGCCTGACTCTGTGCAACTTCCAGAATTCCAGGTCTGCCCCTCAGCACATCTTTTCCACATCAGCCCGGTAACCAAGTGGATAGCGGTGCCATCGGGATGCGTTAAAAAATCCTCTGTCGGGGTTGACGGGCCAACGAAGTCATTTTGATCTCCGTTCATGCAAATAGCGTATGCATTACTGCCAAAAAAGAAAAAATGCTGAGCCTGTAAATAAATCTGTGTAACTGCCCACCCCATTACAGGTGACCGTTCAGGCGGTCACCAAATTCGATAATAAAGCGATTCAATGCCGGCCTCCAATCACGGATCGGCATGGTCCATTTCTTCGAAGCCTGCTGGATCGCCAGGAAAGCCACTTTCAGTGCCGAGTCATCGCTGGGGAATAACTTTCTGCGCTTGGTCGCTTTACGAATCACACTGTTCAGCGACTCGATGGCATTCGTGGTATAGATCACCTTGCGAATCGCCGGAGGGTACTCGAACAGCGTAATCAGATTGTCCCAGTGGCTGTTCCAGGATCGAGAGATCTGCGGGTATTGGCTGTCCCAGCGTTCGCCAAAGGCATCCAGCGCCTGCCGGGCTTCACGTTCGGTGGCAGACTGGTAGATCTGCTTCAGATCGGCCGTCACGGCCTTGTAGTCCTTCCAGGACACGTAGCCCAGCGAGTTGCGAATCATATGCACGATACACAGCTGTATCTTGGTCTGCGGATACTCTGCAGCAATCGCATCTGGGAACCCTTTCAGGCCGTCCACACAGGCGATAAGGATGTCCTCCAGACCACGGTTTTTCAGTTCCGTCAGTACCGATAGCCAGAACTTCGCGCCTTCCGTTTCAGCCAGCCAAAGGCCAAGAAGCTCCTTCTGGTCTTCCATGTTGATAGCCAGAGCCAGGTACAGGGATTTGTTGATGACGCGTTTATCCTGTCGAATTTTCAGAACAATGCAGTCCAGATAGACGATAGGATAGATCGGATCCAGCGGGCGGTTCTGCCACTCGTGAACCTGCTCGATAACTCGCTCTGTCACCTTAGAGACGAGCGTGGCCGATATATCCGCGTCATACATTTCCTTGAAGGCATCCACGATATCCCGGGTGCTCAGACCCTTGGCGTAAAGTGCGAGGATTTGGTCATCCATCTGGGTCAGACGGGACTGGCCTTTACGGATGAATTGAGGTTCGAAAGAACCGTTCCGGTCTCGCGGAGCCTGTATCGATACTTCGCCGTGCTGCCCTTTCAGGCGCTTGGCTGAATAGCCGTTACGGCTATTGCCAGTGCCACGGCCTTCAGGAGCATGTTTCTCGTATCCGAGGTGCTCGTCCAGTTCGGCATTGAGGGCGGTTTCAACAGTCATTTTGATCAACTGTTGAGTAAGAGCTCCGAGATCTTTTTCAGACTTAATGTCTTTGGCCAACTCGGCGGCCATGGCTTTGAGTTTTTCTTGGTCCAATTGCATACCCACGATGGCATCCTTTTAAAAAGGTTACTCAGTCGTGGGCAGTTACACAATTTGGTTTACAGGCTCTTATGCTTTCAGCGAGCGGGTGCGCCATAGGTAATACACGACGGGTAATACCAACAACGTTAAAATCACAGCACTCACCATTCCGCCCACCATAGGCGCCGCAATCCGGCTAACAACTTCCGCACCTGTTCCGGAACTGAACATAATGGGCAGCAATCCAGCGATAGTGGAGGCCGTAGTCATCATTACGGGTCTTACACGAAGTCCCGCGCCCTGTGTCACGGCTTCGAGCAAATCTTCTTTTAATGGTTGCACTCCACGCTCACGACAGGTATCTATCAATTGGTGATATGCTTGGTTAAGATAAGTTAACATGATGATACCTATTTCCACCGTAACCCCCGCCAGTGCAATAAAACCAACCGCAACCGCGACAGAAAAATTATAGCCAAGCAGGTACATCAGCCAGATTGAACCAATTACCGCCAGTGGTAGTGTTCCCAGAATAATGGCTATTTCAGTGAAGTTACGAAAATTCATGTATAACAGAATGATAATGATGGCAAGCGTCAAAGGAACCACATAGGTCAGTTTCTCTTTGGCGCGCAGCATGTATTCGTACTGACCGGACCAGGCCACCGAGTAACCGGCCGGTAAATCCAACTGCTGCTCGACCGTTGCCATGGCCGCTTGTACATAGCTGCCCACGTCCACCCCATCGATATCTACAAAGGTCCAGCCATTCAGCCTGGCGTTCTCGCTCTTGATCGCTGGCGGGCCGTCCTCCACATAGACATTGGCCACATCGGCGAGCGCAATGCGTTGGCCGCTGGGCGTAACGATGGGCAGCAGCGCCAGCTGTTCTGGCGAGTCTCGATAGTCCTGCGGGTAGCGCAGATTGATCGGATAACGCTCCAGCCCCTCAATGGTCTGCGCCACATTCATTCCCCCAATGGCCGTGGCTATTACCTGCTGCACATCAGCAATATTGAGGCCATAGCGCGCCGCCTGTGCACGCTGAATATCCACCTTGATGTAACGCCCACCGGCCACCCTTTCGGAATACACCGAGGCTGTGCCGGGTACATCCTTGAGGATCTGCTCTAGTCGCTGACCAATCTTCTGAATTTCTCGCAGATCCTCGCCCGCCACCTTGATGCCTACCGGCGTCTTGATGCCGGTGGCCAGCATGTCGATGCGAGTCTTGATCGGCATCACCCAAGCGTTGGTCAAACCGGGGAATTTCACTAGCGCATCCAGCTCCTTCTTGAGCTTCTCCGTGGTCATGCCCTCGCGCCATTCCTCTTTGGGCTTGAGCTGAATAAAGGTCTCGATCATGGTCAGCGGAGCGGGATCCGTGGCTGTCTCGGCACGGCCGATTTTGCCAAACACGGTTTTTACCTCAGGCACTGTCGCGATCAGCTTGTCGGTCTGCTGCAACAATTCCCTGGCTTTGCCTATCGAGATCCCCGGATAAGTGGTCGGCATATACATCAGATCACCTTCATCCAGATCGGGGATGAATTCACTACCAATCTTGTTAACCGGCCAGATCCCAACGAGGAAAATCACAACCGCAATGGCAAGTGTAATTTTCGGAAAACGCAATACGGTTTTCAGCAGGGGCATGTACCCGGCAATCAGTAATCGATTAACGGGATTCTTGTTTTCCGCTACCACCTTGCCTCTGATGAAATATCCCATCAAAACCGGCACCACTGTGATAGCAAGCGCCGCACTGGCTGCCATGGCATAGGTTTTGGTAAAGGCCAACGGGCTGAACATCCGGCCCTCCTGGGCTTCCAGGGTGAATACTGGTACAAAGCTCACAGTGATAATAAGCAAACTGAAAAACAGCGCCGGACCGACTTCACTGGCTGACGCCGCCACGATTTTCCAACGGTTCTCTGGCGTCAAGGGCGTACGTTCCATATGCTTATGCATGTTTTCGATCATGACAATCGCGCCATCAATCATGGCGCCTATCGCAATCGCTATACCGCCTAATGACATGATATTGGCATTGAGACCTTGCCAATACATCACGGTAAAAGCCGTGAGTATACCTAGCGGCAGACTGAAGACCGCCACCAGTGAGGACCTGACATGAAACAGGAAAATGACACAGATCAACGCCACAATGGCGAGTTCTTCGGCCAGACTTTTCCACAAACTGTCAATGGCGCGAGATATCAGCCCTGAACGATCATAAACGGTTACGATCTCCACGCCATCGGGCAAACCCGCCTTGAGTTTTTCCAGCTTGGCCTTGACCCCATCAATGGTTTTCTGGGCGTTCTCACCGAAACGCATCACCACAATACCGCCCACCACTTCACCTTCGCCGTTCAACTCGGCGATGCCACGGCGCATTTGCGGCCCCAACTCGATATCCGCCACATCCTTGAGCAACAGCGGCGTACCGTTAACATCCAACCCTAACGGAATGTTGGCCAGATCATCGATACCCTGGATGTAGCCGCTGGCGCGCACCATGTACTCGGCTTCGGCCATTTCCACCACCGAGGCGCCCACTTCCTGGTTGCCGCGCTGGATAGCCATCTGGATAAGAGACAGGGGAATACCGAAGGCGCGCAGTTTCTCCGGGTTTACCTTCACTTGATACTGCTTGACCATGCCACCGAGCGCCGAGACTTCGGAAACACCCGGCACGGTTTGCAGCTCGTATTTCAGGAACCAGTCCTGCAGGCTGCGCAGCTGACTGATGTCATGCTGACCGCTGCGATCCACCAAGGCATAGAGGTAGACCCAGCCGACACCGGTGGCGTCCGGTCCCAGTTGCGGCCGGGCGCTGGGCGGTAATGTGGGCGCGACCTGAGACAGGTACTCCAGCACCCGGGAACGTGCCCAGTAGGCATCGGTATCCTCGTCGAAAATGACATACACAAAGGAATCGCCAAAAAAGGAATAACCGCGCACGGTAACCGCACCGGGTACCGACAACATGGCAGTAGTCAGTGGATACGTGACCTGGTCCTCCACCACCTGCGGTGCCTGCCCAGGAAAACTGGTCTTAATAATGACCTGTACATCGGACAGATCGGGAATGGCGTCCACCGGGGTGTTTTTCAGCGAATAGAGACCCATCCCCACCAGCATCAAAGTAGCCAGCAGCACGAAGAAACGGTTACCGACGGACCAACGGATTATCGATTCAATCATGATTGTGCTCCTTTTGATCGTGAGCGTCGTGGTTCATGCCCTGGTGTTCGCTGTGCTCCGGCATCGACATATCACCGTGATCCATACCCTCGTGCTGACCGTGATCCATTCCTGCAGGCATGGCATCATTGCCTTGCTCATTGGGAATATGCACTTGGGTAATCTGGTATCCACCACTGTTGTTATTGGTGATCTGCACATGCAGGCGCATTCCCTGTTTGAGCGCATCCATGTCCACAGCCTCAGCGACGGTGAAATCCATGGTCATGGTGGGCCATTGCCAGTCCGGGATGGCCTCGTGCTCCAGGGTCACCATGCGGTGATCCGGCATCAGGCTGTCGATACGTGCGGCCACCCAGACTGAGCGGGAATCAGCGTCTGCCTTTACATCCATTGATTCGCCTTGCTGATCGCGCTTGGCCATGCGCTTGAAGTCCGACGTCTTGCTGGATTCCGAGTCGATCAGGAACTGAGCAGAGGTCACAATGCGTTCCCCTTCTTTGAGTCCCGACTGAATTTCCACCTGCCGTTCGCCCACACGCCCGACCTCAACGGCCACCGATTTGAATTTGCCATCACCCAGCGCCAACACCACGCGCGCCTGGCTGCCGGTACGGATCAGCGCTTCTCGCGGGATTAACAGTGCTTCAGCCCCCGCCTGGGTCTCAATGACCATCTGCGCGAACATGCCCGGCTTGAGGAAGTCGTCCGGGTTGTCGAAATGCACCCGGATTTGCGCGGTACGTGTCTTGGCATTCAAAGACGGATAGACATAGTCCACCTGGCCCAACCAATCCCGACCGGGCAGGTAATCGAGCCGCATCCGCACCTGGTCGCCGGTCTTGACCAGGCTTGCCTGTCGTTCGAACACCTCACCGATCACCCAGATATGCTCCAGTTGGCCGATGCTCATCAGACTCAAGCCAGGCTTGACGAACATGCCCTCACGCACCGCGAGATTGTCCAGTACCCCGGACTGCGGCGCGGCAACGGTGATGGTCTGGCTGACCTTGCGGGTTTTACGCAGCCGGTCGATATCTGCCCGCGGCACCTGCAATGCCAATAACCGTTCCACGGCAGCGCCGATCAACACCGGATTGTCGCGTTTCAACGCCAACAACAATTCCTCCTGGGCGTTGACCAGGGTGGGTGAATAGAGGGTGTACAGGGGGTCGCCCTGTCTGACCGGATCCCCGGCGGCCTTGACATGGAGCGTCTCGATCCAGCCTTCCACGCGCGGGCTGATATGCACCAGCCGGTTCTCATCGTATTGCACGTAACCGACGGTTTTGACATCCAGATTCAGAGACCCGGACTCAACCGTGGCGGTGCGCACGCCGAGATTGTTGACGACCTCGGGCGATATCTTGACGGTGCCGGCTTCATCCTCTCCGGCGGATTTCTCGTACACAGGGATCAGATCCATGCCCATGGGCGATTTGCCAGGCTTGTCGCGCTTGTAGTTGGGATCCATGGGCGCCACCCAGTAAAGTGGCTTGCGTTCACCGCCGGTTGCTGTCATATCCCCCTCATCGGGGTTGCCGAGTAGCCAGACGCCGGATGCGCCGAGCAGCGCGCCGACGGCCGTGCCCAGCAAGGTTTTGGTGAATGTATTCATGTTGAACTCCTTTAAAACGGTTTCGCCGGCCGTGCATCGTCGAACGACGCCTCGGCGAGCAGGTAATTGATTTGGGCGATGGTCTTCTGCCGATCCACGGCAATGGCGAGCGCGTCGACCTTGGCATTCAATTCGGCAATGCGGGCACGCACGGCTTCGGCGAAGTCGCCGTCGTCGTTGTTGTAGGCGGTCAGCGAAGCTTCTGCCTGCTCAGCCATTTGCGGCAGCAGCTGATCGGTGTATAACGCCTGGCGTTCATCGAGACGTGCCAGTTGTACGCTCGCGGTTTCCAGTTCCGCCATTAGCCGACGACCAAGCAAGTACTTTTCGGTTTTGATGGCCTCGGTTCGATTTACGGCGGCGCTGACTTCCTTGTCCTGCCGGTTACCGGTGAAAAGGGGCAGATCGAAGGTGACGCCAACGGAGAACAGATCGGCCCGGTCGCGCCCCATGGGATCGCTGTCGCGATAGCCGTATTGGGCGGTCAGGCCCCATTCGGGCTTGTATTTCTGTTTTGCCAGATCCACACCGGTTTGCGTTGCGTCGATACGCTGGTCCAGTGCCCGTAGCGCGGGATGATGGCGGATCCATTCGTAGCGCGTATGCTCGCTGGCCTGCTTAATGGTCGGTACCGACAGTGGCCTGGAAAGAGACTGTGTCGGTAGTACCGGAGCCAGAGGGACAGTGGCAGGCGCACCGATCCATTCGGTCAGACGCTTTTGTGCGGCTTGCTGTTGCTGCCTGAGCATCGTCAGTCTGTCTTCAAGACGAATCAGCTCCAACTGCGCGCGAATTACGTCCTGCTGACGTGCCCTGCCCAGCGCCGAGGAGTAACCCGCTTTGGCGGCATCCACCAACTGCTCAAACAGTGCGCGATCCTGTTCGATCAGCCGGATACTCTCCTGCGCCTTGAAGGCTTCCAACCACAACTGGCTGACCGTAGCGCCTACCTTGGCCCGACGATCCAGCCTTAGTAAGGGATGCTGCTCGGCTAGCTGCTGCTTTTGTCGGCGGGTGAGCGACAGACTGTCACCCCGGGGAAACATTTGGCTGATCCCCACCGACAACTGAGTCATGCCTTCCTGATTGATGTCAAAAGAATCAACAGGGAAACTGCCGGCCATCAGGCTCATTCGGGGATCCGGCAAAGTCGCCGCGGCAGTCGCTTCGTCGGTAAGGGCCTGCTGAGTGTACTGGCTACCGGTGAGCCAGGGATCGGTATCTATGGCGAGGGTTATCGCCTCGTCCAGCGTCAGGGTCTCGGGAAGGGATTGCGCAAAGGCTATGACACTGCCTATACCGAGCGGCAGGATAAAAAGCATGGTGACGAATATTTTCATGGCTGCGCTTCCGGTTGTTGGAGTGGCTGAACCTGTTGAGCCGCGCTCTCGACACTGGCAAACACTTCAGTGCTGCCGTCTTTTTTCATCAGCAGAACCCGGTATGGCATGAACTTGTCACCCACCTCCATACCCGGACTGCCAACGGGCATGGCGGGCACTGTCAGCCCAATCCCGTCGGCTGGCGGATTAGCCAGAAACTGATGAATATAGCGGGCCGGGATGTGCCCCTCAAAGGCATAGCCTTGTGACGACACCGCTGTGTGGCAGGAACGCAGGTTGTTTGCGATTCGATAGCGATCCTTGATGGCGTCCAGATTAGCCGGGTGTTCGACACTGGCCTCAAAGCCCTCGTCTTCAAGGTGACCTATCCATTTTTTACAGCAGCCACAGGTAGGGCTTTTGTAGACGGTAAGCGTTTCAACTGCACCAGCGGATGGGTCAGATTTTTTTGGGTTTTTAGGCCCATCATTACAGGCCGCGATCAAGGGCAGCGTCAACAGCCCCAACACCAAGCCCGTTAATTTAAATCGATACATAGTTGCCTCCGAAGACAATTGAATAGAACATTAAGTAATGGATGACAAGGTAACGAGCAGACTTCAGTCGTGCAGGCGAAGCGCCTTGTATCACAGTTCGAGAAAACGGTTTTTACCTATCAATCAGGCGATCGGAGGTCTCAATAGAGGAAAATTGGGCGGTCGCGGGAAGGCGGGCACATGAAAAACAATTGCGATGGAACCTGCATGAATGGGGGAAGCGAAGTGAGCAACGGGCGGCATCATTGACAGGCAACCGCTCATCATACAGTCAGCGTCGCCCTTATCACCGGCACAGCAGCCGTGTCGATCCTGGACTTCACCGGCGTCATGCTGCATGGCATCATGCTCCAACTGAGCGTAGTTCAGATGCGCATGCTCACCCTGGAATAGGCCGACCGGTGCCGGTTGATTGGCAGGCATGGTGCAGAAGTCTGACGAAGCCGCAAACGCGCTCCTCGCAAGGAGCGTCACCAGCAGCAGCCATATTACCCATGCACCAGGTCGCACAAAAAAGCCTCTCACCAATCCATCACGCCGCGGATGGCGGCACCGGTCTCCGAGCGGGCCTTCAGTTCTAGCACCTGACCGAGCAAGGTCAGTGAAATGATCACCGCAGCCGCCTCAAAATATACCGCAACGTCGCCATCGAGACGGAACGAAGTCGGGAAAATGCCGGGCGCGACGGTTGCGATAACGCTGTACAGATAAGCTGCGCCGGTGCCAGTACCGATCAGGGTCCACATATTGGGCGAACGTTGCTTGAGGGACTGGATCCAGCGGACAAAGAAAGGCCAGCCGGACCAGAGCACCACCGGAGTGGCCAGCGCCAGCTCCATCCAGGGGCGTGCCGTCCCCAGCAGACTGTCAAATGCCCCACCCGACATAGCGATCAGAGTCACCATGATAGTCAGTGGTAAGGTGTACCAGAAACGACGCCTGAAATCCGCGAGTTCCGGGTTGTCCCTGGCCTCGCTACTGGGCATCACCGGTTCCAGCGCCATGCCGCATTTCGGGCAGGTGCCCGGGCCCAGTTGCCTCACTTCCGGATGCATAGGACAACTGTACTCGGTGTTGGCATCGCCCTCGGCGCGTTCGGATCTTGTCAGATAGCGTTGTGGATTATTCATAAATTGGCTTCGGCAATGCGCGCTGCAAAAGGAGTACAGCCTGCCCTGAAACTCGGCCTTGTGGAAGGATGTCTTCATGACCGACATCCCGCACACGGGGTCGGTCAATTCAGTGCTGTTGGACTCGCCGCGCTGACGGGGTCGGTGGTCGTCACGGGCATGCGACATGGGTATCCTCCTGAAGCCAGCCTTAATGGTGCCCGGCGTCATCCGCGCCGCGCGCGGTCAGGATCTGGTATTGCTGCGGCGACAACTCGGGTAGGCGCTGCAGGAACGCCACCATGTTCCAGATGCGCTGATCGTCATGACCCGGCCCCCAGGCCGGCATCCCGGAAGCCTTGATGCCATGTTTAATAATCCAGAATTGTCGCTTAATGGCCTCGTCATCATTATCAGTGTCACCGGCATGCTCATGCCCATGCCTATCACCCGTCAGTGTTAGATTGGGCGGCGCGGGATACAGCCCCAGGGTAAAATCACTTTCGGTCTTGCCCGGTTTGAGATGGCAGCCGGTGCACATGTCGTTGTAGTCGGCGCCGCCTGCCAGCAAGCGCTCGGACGAATTCAGGTCGGTCGGCACCTCGATGTCGTTTGATGCGCGGGCGATGGATCGCTCGCGCAGGGTTTCCAGCGCCCAATAAGTCAAGTCGTTGTGATGGTCATCGGCTCCCATCGGATAGAGACCCGAATAGAGGAACCCCACACCGGTCACCGCCGCCACGCCTGCCGCAACGGCGAGGCATTTAAAGCAGGATAAAAACTTAAAGGACGTCATGTTATCTCCTCAGGAATGGCTACCCGTTATTTTTTGTGCTGGTGTTTGGCCGGCTTTTTTTCATCGGATTTTTCGTCATGGTTACCGTGATCGGTATGGCCTTTGTCCCCATGAGCTTCATGCGATCCTTCTTCATCCTTGTGCATGGCCTTCATGCATTTTTTCATCATGGCCTGCATGACCGGATCTTTCATGTCCATTTTGGAATGATCCATGTCTTTCATGGCCGCACAGTCCGGCGCCTGCGCCTCCTTCATGTGCTCCTTGGGATCGTGGGCTTGGGCTGACAGGGCAAGCAATAATGCCGGCAGGGCGACGAAATAGCTGAGTGATTGGCGTTTCATAATGTGACTCCTAGGTTGTGTTAAAAACATAAGTCGTTTGATTAAAACCAGAACCGGATCCCGGCGACGTACCGGGTATCCTTGGTGGCATCGCCGTTGGCCCGCGCCTGATCGGCGGTGGCGCCAAAGGTGCCGTTCCACTCGATACCGACATAAGGGGCGAACTGGCGTGAAAACTCGTAGCGCAATCGCAGTCCCAGGGCGACATCGGACAAACCGCTACCCAGTCCGTTAACCGCATCGTCTTTGCCATAGGCGGTCAGTTCAGCCCGAGGCTGTAAAATCAGGCGCTGGGTGAGTAGCAATTCGTATTCCGCTTCCAACGACAGAGCTGTACGTCCGCCCTCGCCCAGGTAGGCGGTCAGATCCAGTTCAAACCAGTAGGGGGCAAGGCCCTGAATACCGAACGCGAGCCACTCGCGGCCCGTGCCTTCATCGTATTGATCAAGACGAACGCCCAGCTGGGTGTCGAAATAGGCATTGAGTGCGTGGCCCCAGAGCAGATCAGTCTGACTTTCCGCCAGGCGCCCGTCCACGGCATCGCCTTCGAGCTTGATCACCAAGCGGTCATAGGTGGTGCCATACCAGCCCTGCAGGTCAAAGGTCGTGACGTCATTATCGGCGTCGTATTCGAGGCGATCGCCCAGCAGCGACCAGAATCGATGCTCATCGGCCAGTTTCAGTTGCCGTGGACCCGGCAGCGCATAGGGGCCTTCCGTCAGCGTGTAGCCATCGGAATATGCGTGAGGATCGCGGGCATCTCCGCCCTGCATTTGCATGTCGCCATGGTTCGAGGTGGCATGCTCCATGGTGGCGTGGCCCATGGCGCGAGCAGCCGAACGGTCATCAGTGTGCTCTTGGGACGGCACATCGGCATCCTTTGCGTGCATCGCATGGGGATCATCCTGTTGGGCAAAGACAGAGGCCGAGAACAACAGCCCGCCAATAACGCCTGCACCCAAACAGAATCGGGCAAATTCCTTCACACTCATGACACCACCACCTCGCGGAACATCCCCGCATCCATATGGAATAACAGATGACAGTGCCACGCCCAGCGCCCCAGATCATGCGGGGTGGTCAGAAAGCTGATGCGTTGTGCCGGTTGTACCGGGATAGTGTGTCGGCGGACTCGCAAGCTGCCCTGATCGTCCTCCAGATCGCTCCACATGCCGTGCAGGTGCATGGGGTGGGTCATCATGGTGTCATTTTGCAAGATAACCCGAACACGCTCGCCGTGTTTCATGGCCACCGGCGTGCTCTTGCCGAATTCCAGCCCGTCGAAGGACCAACTGTAGCGCTCCATATTGCCGGTCAGGTGCAGCTCGATTTCTCTGACGGGGAGGCGACTGTCATCCAGCACCCCGTCGAGTGATTTCAGATCAGCCAGGGTGAGCACCCGTCGGCCATTGTTGCGGAGGCCAATACCCGGGTCATCCAGGTTGGTGCGCGGCCTATCGACCCGCATGTCTACCGATGGGCCGTATTCCGTGCGAGCGTGGTTCACTGTTTGCGACGGCTTGGCCAATGAATTCTGCGGCATACCATGCTGACTGTGATCCATGGCCATGCTGCCGTGGTGCATTGAGCCATGCTCCATCCCGGCGTGATCCTTGTTCTGCGCCGCGTCGTGTCCCATGGCTCCGCGATCCATTTTGCCGTGATCCATCTGGCCCATCATGTCAGCCATGGTCAACCACTCGACAGGATCCAACGCCGGCACCGGCGCGCTCAAACCGTCACCTACCGCCAGGGTGCCGCGCGCAAAACCGGTCCGCTCCATGCTTTGGGCAAAAATTGTGTGGGCCTCATCCTTCGGTTCCACCAGCACGTCGTAGGTCTCGCCCGGCCCAAATCGGAATTCATCGACCTCGACAGGCTCAATATTCTGCCCATCGGCCTGCACTACGGCCATCGTCAGGCCAGGAATGCGAACGTCGTAAAAACTGTTACTGGCTGCATTGATAAAACGCAAGCGCACGCGCTCACCGGGTGTGAACAAACCCGTCCAGTTGCCCGCTGGCGTTCGGCCGTTCATCAGATAGGTCAAGGTAGCGGCGGAAAGGTCGGCCAGATCGGTGGGATTCATGCGCATCTGATTCCACATCTGGCGTTTGTCCAGGGCACCGGAAAACCCCTGTGTGGAAACGTCGCGAAAGAAATCGCCAACCGTGGGCTGGTTGAAGTTGTAGACGTCACTCTGAACCTTTAGTTTGGCAAACACCGACATCGGATCCTCGTCGGTCCAGTCGGAGAGCTGCACCACGTAGTCGCGATCGGCGCGGATCCTATCTCCCTCACGGCTACCGCGGCCCTCGCGCGGCTCGACGATGAGGGCGCCATACATGCCGGTCATTTCCTGAAAACCGCTGTGGGAGTGATACCAGTAGGTGCCGCTCTGTTGCAGTTTGAAGCGGTAGACGAAGGTCTCGCCCGGTGCTATGCCCCGGAAGCTGATGCCGGGCACGCCGTCCATCTGAAAGGGCAGGATGATCCCGTGCCAGTGGATGGAAGTGGGGACCTTGAGCCGGTTGGTTACCCGGATGGTGACCTCATCCCCCTCACGCAACCTCAGGGTCGGTGCCGGAATGGAGCCGTTGATGGTGGTCGCCATACGGATCACGCCGGTAAAGTTGACCGGTGTTTCGGCGACGACCAGATCAATCGATTGGCCGCTCAGCACGGGCGCGGTACCGGTGTGTGTCTGGTTCTCCAGACGGCCCCCTGCGTGCAGCAGGGCTGGAAAGCTTGCCAGCACACCGCCAGCCACCAGCCCCTGTACGAAGTGACGGCGTGTCGCACTAAACGTTTTCATCAATGCTCCAATTCAGCGATATCGTTTTTCATAACCTTGCCCTCGATCACATCAACCGTGGCGAAGTGCTTGTTGATGATACTGTCGTTTTCGAGTCACGCCCGATCTGACAGGCCGGCAATAGCGACCGGAATGCCGACTGCATCAACATAAGTAATGCCTAGTGTAATCAAGTTAACTGCCCCCCCCTGTCAGCCAGATGACCCAAACATTACATTAATGTAATCTGTGTGTAATCTTGCTGTGGGGAATAACCCGTTAGGTTGAAACAAAATGTGGAGGGCGAGACATAGATGCGACTACTCGTGGTCGAGGACGAAATCAAAACAGGCGACTATTCGCGCCAAGGACTGGCTGAAGCTGGATTTCAGGTTAGTCTGGTGCGCAATGGTCTCGATGGCCACCATCTGGCGATGACCGAGTCCTTCGACTTGATCGTGCTGGATGTCATGCTGCCCGACGTGGATGGCTGGCGCATTGTGCAGTCGCTGCGTGAAGCGGGACGTCAGACGCCGGTGTTGTTTCTTAGTGCTCGTGACAGCGTGGATGACCGTGTCAAGGGATTGGAGCTGGGCGCCGATGATTATCTGGTAAAACCCTTCGCCTTTGCCGAGTTGCTGGCACGGGTGCGCACCCTGTTGCGCCGAGGCTCGGCATCACCCCTGTCGGATCAGCTCAGGGTGGCCGATCTTGTCCTAGATCTGCCTGGGCACCGGGTCACGCGCGCCGGCCGAAAAATCAATCTCAGCCACAAGGAATTCTGCCTGCTGGAACTGCTGGTGCGCCGTCAGGGTGAGGTGTTGCCGCGCTCGCTGATCGCCTCGCAGGTCTGGGACATGAATTTTGATTCCGACACCAACGTGATCGACGTGGCCATCCGTCGATTGCGCGCCAAAATCGACGACGACTTCGAGACCAGGCTGATCCACACGGTGCGTGGCATGGGTTACAAGCTCAATGTGGAAGCTGAAGATGATGGCGACTGAGCGGCGTCCGCTTTCGCTAACCGCCAGGGTCATGGTCTTTGTCGCGTTGGCCATCGGCATCAGCCTGGTATTGATCGGCAATCTGGTGCTCGGTGCCGTCGAGCGCCATTTCGCCGAGCAGGACGCGGACGAGTTGGTCGTGATCAACCAGGCGGTAGCGCAGACCCTGCAAAGGGTGGATGATCCGCTCCGGTTACCGGTGGCGTTGTCGCAGGCGGTGTCGGGACACCACGGTGTTTATTTTCAGGTGTGGAATGGCCGTGGCCAGTTGGTGTTCGCTACACCGGGGGCTGACTTCGCGCAGGCTATAGTAGCTTTTTCCCCCGTTAAGCGGATCCATGCCGATAACCTGGCTACTTGGCACTTTGACGGAAATGCCTATCGGGGTGTCGTCACACGGTTTGTCAGCGACAGCCGGGAATATCGCATTGCCACGGCGATCGGCATGGACTTCCACCTGCATTTTCTGCAAGGGTTTCGCCGCAGTCTCTGGATTATCATGTTGCTTACTGGCGGTGTGACTTTGCTAGCGGCGTGGTTTGGGGTACACCAGGGACACGCGCCTTTACGCGGTCTCTCGGACGAGATGCGCAGTATTCAGGCCGACCGATTGAATATGCGACTTGATTTTCGCAGCATGCCTCTGGAGCTACGGGACCTGGCCTCCGCCTTTAATCAGATGATTGAGCGACTGGAAGACAGCTTCACGCGGCTGTCGCATTTCTCGGCGGATATTGCCCACGAACTACGAACCCCGCTGACCAATCTCATCACCCAGACTCAAGTGGCGTTGGGCAGGGCCAGAACACTGGACGAATATCGTGAGCTCCTGTACTCCAATCTGGAAGAGCAAGAACGCCTGGCCAAGATGGTTAACGACATGCTCTGGCTGGCCAAGAGCGACCACGACCTGCTCAAACCGGTGCAGGTAACGCTGGATCTGGCCACCGAGGTCAGGGAGCTGTTCGACTTCTTCGGGGCGCTGGCGGAGGAAAAACATATCACCCTGTCTTTGGAGGGTCAGGCACCGGGGGTAATGGGTGATCGCGCCATGCTACGCAGGGCCATCTCCAACCTGCTGTCGAACGCCATTCGGCACACCCTAGCGGGCAAATGGATAAAGGTTCGATTGAGTAAAGCGGAGAATGACTCAGTATCGCTGAGTGTGATCAACCCCGACTCCGAAATTCCTGCACAGCACCTGCCAAGCGTGTTTGATCGCTTTTACCGCGCCGATCCTTCCAGATGGCGCCAGAGTGAGGGTGCCGGACTCGGATTGGCCATCGTTCGTTCCATTGTTGAGGCCCATGGTGGTCGTGTCGAGGCAAGCTCCGACCGGCACGCCACCAGCTTCACCCTGTTTCTGCCCGTCCCGGAAGAGCGAAGCGCCTGAGCATGAGCGTGTCCAGCAAAACACGCCAGGCCCAATCGTGGCGAGGTGAGGTGGCCATGGTGCCGGGGCTCATCGCCTTTCGGGGTGAAGCTGGCGATAACAAGCCCCACAAACATTGGGCGCATCAGATTGTTGTGGGTCTGGGCAACCCGGTTGAGGTGCGCGTTGGCCATGCGAGTTATACCGGGGCGAGTCTATTGATCCCTGCGGGTACAATCCATCAGTTACAAACTGCCAGGGTGTTGTGCCTCTATGCCGATCCGACCCACAATGCCTGTAAAACCCTGCTCCCCCAGACGATGGCACAAAACATTTCCATTATTGAGATTGACGGCACGCGGCAACTCATCCAGTTAAGCAGCGCAGACGATCTGCAAGCTGCGCTTGAGGATTTTCGGAATGCCTGCGTGTTGGGGACACACCCCAAATGGGTACAAATACCCACCGCCACAAAGATATCGTCCCGGATACTGCGAACGGCATTCCTGGCGTAATCCGGTTGTTGATTAACGTCGGAATCGGGATCTCTTAATTCGCCGCTATGCTCTTCCAGAGCCAGGTTTTTTTAAATTTTCGGCAGTGCGCCGAACGACCCACACAGGTTTTCCCTGCCACGCCACGGTAATCATGGCACCTGGGTCAATTTTGCTGATATCCACCTGTACCGGAGCTCCGACAGATTTGGCCTTGGCACTGGGATTCCAGGATTGAACAAAGGGCGTGGCGACTCCGACCACACCCGCACCTGCAACAAAGGAGGTGGCTCCTATCAGAAACCGGCGCCGAGGTTCATTCACTTCAGTCATTTCATGCCTCTCCTCTGCCTATTTTCTGCATAACCACTGTGGCAATGGACTGCGCATCAGACTGATTCGCCCGTAATAAACCTGGCGTATCCAAGGTACCGCCTTGATTGCGGTAACCAAAAGCGATACATCGATCAACGCCAAGATCCAAAGGGCGGCAGACACCGAGCAATATTTCCGGTCGCAGGTGCGATACAAAAATGCGCAAACGAATGTCATCGGGAAACAGGTTTATGCGGGTAGCCACATCGCAGACATAAGTCTTCTCATAGGGATCTCGCGGCTGCCGGAAGCGACCCGGTTCTAACAGGTACGTTATGTGGCATTGAATACCTTGTTTAGATAAAGTGCGTTTTACTTCCTGACAAACGCCTAATTGATAGGCACCTACCGCGACAAGTTGTACCGGTGCACCGTCAGTCTTATCCAAAGTCAATGCGCCCTGTTCTGCCAACTGGGCTGCCTGCTTGGGTGTGAATGCTGTAACAACGTCATTTTTGGGAATCGTCATCCCCCAGATTTGACCCTGGGTCTGGTAACAGGCATCGAGGCAGGCGACCGCACTATTGGCATCGGCGGGATACACAACTCTCGTCATATCGCTCATTTCCCCCAGCAACACCTCGCCAAAGGCGGAATCCTGATGGGATTGTTCATTCTTGCCGTTCTCCCATAAGTGCGAAGTGGCAATCACCGGCACCGACAGCCAGCCCGGCGGGCGCCCCAGCGCTTTTTGATGGCGCGCAAAAATGATTTCCTGGCGCAGCGCACCGATCATTTTCATGGCGAAGGCTTCATAGCTCACCACCAGGTTCAGACCGCCTTTGTTTCCCAGCGCCGCATTTACGACCGCCTCTTCATTGAGTGCGGTAATCACCGAGCCGTGAATGGATTCGGCCACACCCTGTTCCGGCTTCAGCACCCGGTGCTTAAGCAGATCAAGCGTCTTGCCCATGCGATTACTGCGCAGCTCATCCGGGTTGCCGATCCGCACCCGCCTATCGGGATTAGCGAGGTGCCATTCACAAAAGCGTGTGTCCACCGCTGCCATCGGGGATGTCGGGTCACCCTCGGTATGCCATTGTGGCTCTGTGGGAGATTGAAGCCTGACGTTGCGCATACACAGGGCATGGTGTTTTTCCGGCACTCGATTATCCGCCTCATGCTGCGCAATTTGTGAGATAGCCAGTTCCAACTCACTTCGTGGAAGAAATAATTTGGCCGCGTGTTCGTTAAATAGGTTGCGGGAGCGTTCATCGCTACTGGGGTTACCCGGTAGCGGTGTGCCATGAGCAGCATTGGTACCGGCGCCGTAGAATCCGTAGCCTTTTTCCGTTTCAGCAATCAGATATGGCAGTTTCACCGGATAGTGCATATGGCCTTCACGGATGTGCGCACTGCAGGCTTCGAGCCGCGCTTCGGATTCAAAAATTCCCCAGATAAACGCCGCCGGATCACGCCCGTCGATGGCGATGGGGTGAAAATCATTCTGTTCCAGGTGCTCGTAGAACCAGGACAAACCGCCTTGCTGGTACATGGTGGAGCGCTGGTCAATTCGCCTGCCATTGGCAATCATCACCGGTGTCACCAGCCCGCAATCCTCGGCGCGCCACCAGCGACTGGCCCAGTCGCTACCGCGCTGTTCTTCAAAAGCACCGTCACTTAAAAACGCCACTAGCCGTTCCCCGGGCAGCGGCATATGCACATATTGCAGTTCGGCAAAACCCAGATAGCCGCCTTCAATCAATCCGCCAGCGGTCTGCGGGTTTACGTGACTACCCAATGGAACACCAGGACGACCATCATCCGCCATGGCATAGCTGTAAAAATCCCGCGCCAACTGCGTCAAACCCTGCTCACTCAACGGATAGCGTTCGGCCTGTTCCGGATAAAGATTTTGCAACAGCACATTGACCGCATCGATGGCGGCCACACAGTGCCCCTGTCCCATCAACCAGCTGCGGGTGATACCGGCCAGGCGATTGGCAACCATATAGCCCGCATAGGCAGGCACCATATTCAGGGAACCGCCGGTATGCCCCTGTGGGTTGGATTTAAAGTCGTCTGCATCGAGTGCGCTGCCGTTGAAATTCACTTTGTTGGTGTAGGTCATATGCACCACCAACCACATGGCCGCAGTCGCCAGGCGGTCAGCGGCAGATAGTATCTCCAACACTTCATCGATCTGTCTAAACCGTCCTGTACACAGCAGTTGCTGGCAAAGATCGAACACTCTCACCTGTGTTTCATCCCGGTGTTGGATCACGCCATAACCTTCCGACCAGCGCGCAAAGGCAGGATATGTATCGCGATATAACTTTGCCCGCTGTTGTGTCCGATGATCGTTTTGTTGATCTATGGCATACATAGAAATTCCTCAATCAGCCAACGACTGAAATTCATTCTCAAAAGACAAGTGGTGTTGTACGGATCGCAACATGGCCGCTGCCTCATCGGCGACCACTACCCAACACTGCACCGGCGATGCCGGTGACGATAAAAGTAGTGGTAAAGGGGAGCGAGCCAGGGGATCTTTTAACGCGATGCCTAAGTGGGAAAGACCGGACAACAAACGACGGCAAATATCGATGTTGTTTTCCGCAATACCGCCGCTAAGAACGACACCGTCCAGCCCGCCCAGAATGGCGAAATACGCGCCCAGTGTTTTCTGGAATCGATAACGGAAAAAATCAAACGCCAGTTGGTGTTCCTGCTGTTCACTCGCAAACAAATCCGCCATGTTATCGATTCCGCCGGACAGACCCCGCCAGCCGGATTCGCAATTGAGAACCCTGTCGGTATCCTCGGGCGTCCAACCCTCCTGCCACTGCAACCAGGTCAGCAAACCGGGATCGATATCTCCGCTGCGCGTGCGCATCAACAACCCCTCATTGGGCGTAAAGCCCATGGTGGTATCGACTGGTTTGCCGTCGCGGATGGCGGCCATGGAACAGCCGCTTCCCAGTTGCGCAGTCACCAGGGTGTAGTGTTCGGCCTTGGGCTTCACTGCCTCCCAGTGTTTGACCATGGACTCATGAGCAAAACCGTGAAACCCGTAACGGCGTAATCGATATTTCTCAGTGAGTGCGACGGATAGTCCATAAATCTGTGACAGCACCGGCAGGTCGCTGAAAAACTCACTATCGAAAACCGCAAAAACGGGAATGGAAAATCGGGTATTCCGAAGCTGCTCAATCAGTTCAATGGCCGCCTTATTGTGCAGTGGCGCCAGTGGTATCAGGGTTTGCAGTTGCCGAAAGTTATCGTCGTTGATGGGGAGAGGTTTAAGATATTCAGAGCCCCCGTGTACGACTCTGATAATCACCGCGCGAACATCATGATTTGTCAGCACATCGGTCAGCCAAGGGGGCGCGCCAGGATAAGTCTGCGCAGCTGATTGGCCGACACCTGCTTGCCCAATAGCAACAGGCACCGTTGCACCCGCATATTCAAGCGCCGAGACGTTATGCGTGCTCCACTTGATGGATGAACTACCCGGATTCAACACCAACAGAACCGGTTTGTCATAGCGCGGCAAACTGCTCATCAGCTGGATAATCAGTCGGATGACTGCAAGCGGTTATAAATGGCCGCCAGCAACCACCCGGCGATACCCGCTACCACGAACCAGGCCACCAGCCCGATAACGACACCAGTGAGAGTCAAGTGCCAACCCATCTCATTCAGTTGCATATGCACCATTTCTCCGGACATGGACAACATCATGGAAGGCATTAACATCACCAGCAGACTGCAAGCCAGCCACAGTATCGCCGCGGTAATCGCGCTGGCCATCCCGAATTTGAACGCATTAAGTGTCATGATTATTCCTCCGTTTATGGTGGTGTATCTGTGAGAAATTAGTGTCTCTACAAATCCCCGAACCGGTTGGCAGACTGCGCCATACGCATCATTTCGTGCTCTTCCAGCGACCGGAGCGATTCCATCAACTCTTTGGCAGAGGGGATATCCGCCCTGGAGGCGAGATAGCGATACAGTTCAATCACCTGCTGGTGTTGATCGACTATCACCTCCATGATTTGCGTGGCATCCAGTTCGGCAAAGGGCGCGTCGCAATGCGCATGCCGAACGATGGGGTGCTTTGCCACATATTCGTAACACCAGGTATTCAGTGCATGCTCGTCGCCTGAGGTTTCAAACCCGCTGACTACCTTGGTCAGTGCCTTCTCATGATCGGACAGATACGCAAGGATCATCCGGGCCCGTTCATCCATATTCTTGTCCGCACAGTGGGATAAACACTGGCTGAGGTGTTGGTGAAATTCTCGGGTCCAGTGCAGCACATCTTTTAAGGTTTCAATTTGCATAACTTTTTCTCCGCTGTGGATTATCTCTTCGATTACAGGCGCAAAATATCGCGATAACCCGCCACATTCACCGCAAACGTGGTGTGCTCCTGCAAGTGCACCCGAAGGCCTTCAAGGGCTTCCGGGTCACCGTGAATCAGTTGAATTCGAGTAGTATCGGTCAGCGCTGACTGCTGTAACCACTGGATCAGTTCGAGGTAGTCTGCGTGCCCCGACAAACCGGAGATGACTTTCACAGTGGCTCTCAACGGTACCCAGCCTCCGTGGATTTTCACCGCATCAACACCCTCCAGCATTTTTGCGCCGCGAGTGCCGCCCGCCTGATAACCGGTAAACAGTACCGTGGTTTTAGAACTGCCTAACAGGCGTTTGAAGTGGTGGAGAATACGACCCCCGGTAGCCATGCCGCTGCCAGCGATAACAATATGGGGGAAAGCCTGTCCGGCAATCGCCTTCGATTCGTCCACCGTGCGGGTATAGGTCACGCCATCGCATAGGCGGTAGCATTGCTCGTGACTCAACCGGTGCTGATCACTGAACTGGCAGAAAATATCCGATACTTTGATCGCCATGGGGCTGTCGAGATAGATGGGCATTTTGGGGATATCGCCCTGATCCATCAGGGTCGCCAACAGATGTTGCAAGGCCTGCGCCCGCCCTACCGCAAAGGCCGGGACTAGCAGCACGCCGCCGCTTTTGGCGACACGGTTAACAATTTCCGCCAACTGCTGAAACGGATCTTGGGTGTCGTGCCGGCGGTTGCCGTAGGTGGACTCCATCAACAGCAGATCCAGCTCCGGCAATGGTCGAGGGGGGGTCATCAGCACATCATCGAAGCGACCGACATCACCAGAAAAGCCGATTCGTTTCCCTTCCGCTTCAACGATAATGCTGGCGGCGCCGAGAATATGACCGGCAGGCTGTAAATAAAAACGGATATCCCCGACCTCGATCTGTTCATCAAACTCCACAGACTGAAATAGCCTCATGCTGGCTTCCGCCGTTTGACGGTCGTAAAGCGGCTCAGGGTGCGCGTGCTTGCCCAATTTATGTTTGCTGTAATACTTAGCGTCTTCCTCCTGGATATGGCCGCTGTCGGCCAATAAAATCTGACACAGGGCCTTAGTGGCGTGATGGGTGAACACCGGGCCGCGAAAGCCGCGCTTGTATAGCACCGGGATATAACCGGAGTGATCCAGATGTGCGTGAGTGAGCAGCACCGCATCCAGTTTGTCGATGTCCAGGGGCAAGGTTTGCCAGTTGCGTTCCCGCAGCCACTTGTAGCCCTGGAACAAACCGCAATCGACTAATACGGTTGTCGTTTCAGTTTCCAGCAGAAATTTTGAGCCGGTAACGGTCTCGGTGCCGCCGACAAAGGTAATTTTCATAATGATTTTCCTGGCAATTTAAGCATGCTTATAACGGGCGCAATCAGTTGCGACGTAATATCAATAGCGTTGGAAGGATGGGGGATGGTATTGGATGTGACCAGTTGGCTCAGGCCTGAGGCCAGTAAGGTTTTATCGGAGTGATCGGCAAATATGCCGTGCACCGCCACGCACTGAATGTTGTCGATACCTTTGGACCGAAGTGTTTTAACGCATTCCAGGATTGTTTGCCCGCTGGAAATAACGTCGTCGATAATCACTGCCGTTCTATCCCTGAATTCGTTGATGTCGGGCAGCATCACTTCGACTTGGCGATCCCCGAAGCGCTGCTTTTCTCCAATCACAAAAGGATGTTGACTAAAGGCAGCAATCTCATCAACCCATTGCTCGCTTTCGCTGTCGGGCCCTACCAACAGTAGGTTGCTTTGCGTTTTGAGCCAGTGCGCCAATGCCGGAGCCCCTTGCACAACACGACTGGGTATGGAATAGATTTCATCCAGAGAATGATAGCGATCAGCCAACGGTCCGTATTGATGCAGCCATGGTACAAAATCTGGGAATTCGCAGTGCCTCGGTGGTCGTGGCTCAGTCACAATCTCAGCTTGATGTCACGGGGTTGATTGCTTACAACGACCGCGCCCTGACACGCCTGCAAAGCCCCGCGCCTTCCTTCGTAGACAAGGTCTGGCCTCTGGCTGAGGGCGACACCATCTCCAGTGGTCAGCCGCTGATGCAATTGAGAGTTCCGGCCTGGACTGGAGCTCAGCATGAATGGCTGGCCGTGCTCGGCAGCGGCAACAACGAACTGATCGTCGCCGGGCGGGAGCGCCTGTTGTCATTGGGCATGCCTGCATCCCTGATCCGAAGTATTGAACGCCAACGTAAACCGCTGGAAACCTGGACGGTGACAGCTCCGCATGATGGCGTGATACGCAGTCTCAATGCTCGTGCTGGCATGACGCTGTCGGCCGGTGCTCCCGTGGCGGAGATTCAGTCACTCAACCCCGTGTGGGTGGAGATAGCAGTCCCGGAACGCCAATTGGGGCAAGTCAGTAGTGGTAACGCTGTTGACGTGACCGTTCAAGGAGTGAAGCCAGCACTGCGTGAGGGGCAAGTTGCCGACATTCTGCCTCTGGTGGATCAGTCCAGCCGAACTGTGCCGGTGCGAGTGACCTTGTCCAATGACGAGGGTGATCTGCGTCCGGGCATGAGCGCTCAGGTACGCATTCATGGCGAAGCCACACAGAAAGCATTGGCCGTACCAACCGCAGCCTTATTGCATACAGGAAAGCGCAGCCTGGTGATGCTTGATGAGGGGGAGGGTCGATATCGTCCGCAGGCAGTGTTGCCGGGGGGCGAGCTGGGAGACCAAACGCTGATCCTGGCAGGGCTGAAGGAAGACCAGAAGGTGGTTGTCAGTGGTCAGTTCCTGCTCGATTCCGAAGCCAGCCTGCAAGGCATTGCCGTTCAGGAGCTGGCTATGTCAGATGAGACGGAAATGATGAACGCACTGCACTATGCCGAAGGTGTTGTCGAGCAACTGAATGGCAGCAAAATAATGCTGGACCATGGCCCTTTCAAGAGCTTGTCCATGCCTGCCATGACCATGCGTTTTAACCTGGCGAATGAACAAGTAGGCAAAGGGATATCGGTAGGTGATCGCGTGCGCATTGGCATTCGTGATACAGACAAAGGGTTGATTGTGGAGCGCCTAGAAAAGCAGGTGGCGGAACAAAAAGACACCCAAGTGAATTCGTTGCATTACGCCGAGGGGGTTATCGAGGGGCTATCCGACGGCAAGGTCAAGCTTAAACACGGTCCTTTTAAGACGCTCGGTATGCCTGGCATGACCATGCGCTTTCGTCTTGCCAGCGAACAGGTGGCCAGCGATATAGCAGTGGGCGATCGTGTGCGCGTCGGCGTCAAAGATACCGATAATGGCTTGACTGTGGTGTCTCTCGACAAACAGGAGGTTGCACCATGATCGCTACCCTGATTCGCTGGTCGTTGGCTAACCGATTTTTGGTGCTGCTGGCGACGCTGTTCATGAGTGCGTGGGGAATCTGGTCTATCAACAATACCCCCGTAGATGCTTTACCGGATCTGTCCGATGTACAGGTGATTATCCGCACCAGTTACCCAGGTCAGGCACCGCAGCTGGTGGAAAAACAGGTTACCTATCCACTTGCCACCACCATGCTGGCCGTGCCAGGTGCGCGCACAGTACGTGGTTACTCGTTCTTCGGTGATAGTTATGTTTACGTGTTGTTTGAAGATGGTACCGACTTGTATTGGGCACGCTCACGGGTGTTGGAATACCTTAGTCAGGTCCAGTCTGAATTGCCGCGTACAGCACGACCATCACTTGGGCCAGACGCTACCGGTGTCGGCTGGATTTATCAGTACGCATTGATCGATCGCACCGGCCAGCATGATCTATCGCAGCTAACCTCGATACAGGACTGGTTTCTAAAATACGAGCTGCAGACTCTGCCTGACGTTGCAGAAGTGGCAACCATAGGCGGCATGGTACGTGAGTATCAGGTAGTCCCTGACCCGGTCAAACTCGCCAGCCATGGGATCAGTCATCAACAAGTACGCAAGGCGATAGAACAAGCTAACCAGGAAACCGGGGGAGCAGTGCTGACGCTGGGCGAAGCGGAGTTCATGGTGCGCTCCAGTGGCTACCTTCAGTCACTCGAGGATTTCCGAAAAATCCCACTAAAACTGGTTGATGGAGTGCCAGTACAGCTTGGAGATGTGGCGCAGATTCGCCTTGGTCCGGAGATGCGGCGTGGTATTGCCGAGCTGGACGGTGAAGGGGAAGTCGTCGGCGGGGTCGTCATTCTGCGTTCAGGCAAGAACGCCCGCGCCGTGCTATCTGCCGTGCATGAGCGACTTGAGACACTGCGGGAAAGCTTGCCGGAAGGGGTTGAGATCGTCACCACCTATGATCGAAGTGAGCTGATTGATCGAGCGGTAACAAACCTCAGTTACAAATTGATTGAAGAGTTCATTGTAGTTGCACTGGTGTGCGTATTGTTTCTTGGCCATTTGCGTTCGTCACTGGTGGCCATCATTTCCCTACCGCTGGGAATCCTTGCTGCCTTTATTGTGATGCGTTACCAGGGCATCAATGCCAATATCATGTCGCTTGGCGGCATTGCTATCGCTATCGGCGCTATGGTGGATGCAGCAGTGGTGTTAATCGAGAACGCTCACAAGAAAATTGAGATTTGGCATCGGGATAACCCAGGGCAATCTCTGACTGGTAATGCGCATTGGCGAGTCATAGAGCAAGCAGCTGTCGAAGTGGGGCCAGCGCTGTTCTTCTCGTTGCTAATTATTACCTTGTCGTTTATTCCTGTCTTTACCTTGGAAGCACAGGAAGGGCGGCTATTTGGCCCACTGGCATTTACCAAAACCTGGGCTATGGCGGCGGCAGCCGGCCTATCGGTGACATTGGTTCCACTGTTAATGGGGTACTGGATTCGGGGAAAGATACCTTCCGAGGAAAGTAATCCAATCAGTCGCTTTTTGATTAGTTGTTATCAACCCGTACTAGAGCGAGTCTTGGCGTGGCCGAAAACCACCTTGCTGGTTGCCGGTTTAGTTTTTGTTACCGCCTTTTGGCCGCTAAGTCAGCTTGGTGGTGAATTTTTGCCACCGCTGGATGAGGGCGATTTGCTGTATATGCCAAGTGCCTTACCAGGCTTGTCAGCACAAAAAGCTACCGAGCTTCTACAGCAGACCGATAGGTTGATCAAAACGGTGCCTGAGGTGGAGCAGGTGTTCGGCAAGGCGGGGCGTGCGCGGACAGCGACTGACCCTGCACCATTGACGATGTTTGAAACCACCATCCGTTTCAAACCCAAGGACCAATGGCGTGAAGGCATGACAACGGAGAAGCTTGTCGAGGAGCTGGACCGTATTGTACGCGTGCCTGGACTGGCAAATATCTGGATTCCTCCGATACGCAATCGTATCGACATGCTTGCCACTGGCATCAAGAGCCCAATTGGCATCAAAGTAGCGGGTAATGACCTAGAGATCATTGACCAGGTGAGTCGTCAAATCGAACAGGTAGCCAAACAAGTACCCGGTGTTTCCTCAGCATTGGCTGAACGGTTGACTGGTGGTCGTTATGTGGATATCGATATTCGGCGTGGCATTGCGGCTCAGTATGGCCTCAACATCGCGGATATTCAGTCGGTTGTCAGTGGTTTGATTGGTGGTGAAAACATCGGTGAGACAGTGGAAGGGCTGGAGCGTTACCCGATCAGCCTTCGATATCCTCGCGAGTGGCGCGACACGGTGCATCGCTTACGCGATTTGCCCATAGTCACTCCCGAAGGAAAACAAATTACCCTCGGAACCGTGGCGGATATCAAGATTACCGATGGGCCACCGATGTTAAAAAGTGAGAATGGCCGACTGTCTGGGTGGGTGTATATCGATGTTCGGGGGCGTGACCTAGCCTCGGTAGTGGATGATCTACGTGCCTCAGTGAATGATGGAGTCAGGCTGCCAGAGGGGGTCAGCTTGTCCTTTGCCGGTCAGTTTGAGTTCCTGGAGCGGGCCAATGCGAGACTGAAAGTGGTGGTGCCGGCGACCTTACTGATTATTTTCGTACTGTTATTCCTGACCTTTCACCGTATCGGTGAAGCCTTGCTGATTATGGCTACGTTACCGTTTGCGGTGACCGGCGGTATCTGGTTCTTGTATCTGCTGGACTACAACTTGTCGGTGGCTACTGGTGTCGGCTTCATCGCCCTGGCGGGTGTCGCTGCCGAGTTTGGCGTGATCATGTTGCTGTACCTAAAGCAGGCGTGGCAGGAGAGGCAGGAGCAGGGCCAAAAGGATGAAGCTGCCTTGATGGGTGCTATCCGTGATGGCGCGGTATTACGTGTTCGACCTAAGGCGATGACTGTAGCTGTTATTATTGCCGGTCTTCTTCCGATTTTCTGGGGGGGAGGCACAGGTAGCGAGATCATGAGCCGCATTGCTGCGCCCATGGTAGGAGGGATGGTAACAGCACCTTTGTTATCACTTTTCGTGCTGCCCGCAGCCTATCTGCTGATGCAACGACGCAACAGGAATCCGGGTTAACCAAGCTTAAAGCTTGGGTGGTTGCGATTGTGAATAAGTAAATAGAGCACATAAGGATCGCAATCTTTTGGTCTTGGCACCCTGCTTAGTGTCAGATCAGCACTGATCTGACACTAATAATCGGCGGGGGTTACAGGTGTTAAAGACAAAATTTTTCCGTGTGATGCTGGGAGGGGGGGGGCTAGCCATACAAAAGCCGATTGACGATCGGTTTTATGTGTGTCAGTCTGATTGCCAGATTGATAATCTCTAAGTGGTCAGGATTCATGCAGCTGGGTGAACTAGAAAAGCAAGTCTTGCAATACTTCTGGAAGGGGCGCACGGCAGACGCAAAATCTGTCTATGCGCATTTCGAGAAGCAGCGCGGAGGTACCTTGAATACTATCCAGAGCACGCTGGATCGATTGTTCAAGAGGGTAAGCGGATTAAATGGTTGATCTTACCTTTGCATGAGAGTGAGACAGACCGGCATCTCATCGGATTATCTGGTTGATGCTTCACCTACTGCTGGTGCATGTTTCCTTCGCTAATTCCAGCAAGAACCCCACACGCCTCAACTTCCCGGTCATCGTTGCAACTCGCTCTCAGTGAAACGAGTTGTTTCTCAAGCGCTTGCAGAGCGGTTATCTGCGACCGCACATGAGAGATGTGATCATCGAGCAAGGTGTTGACGGCGGTACAAGGCTGATGAGGGTCGTCCTGATAGCTCTGTAGTTCGTGAATCTCAGCCAGTGACAGGCCCAGGATTCTGCAGCGACGGATGAAGGCCAGCCCCTCACCATGCTTCTCGGTATAGACACGGTAACCGTTGTCCTGCCGATCAGGCGGCGGCAACAAGCCCTGCTGTTCATAGAAGCGGATCGTCTGTGTTTCGACCCCTACCAACTGCGCCAACTGACCAATGCGCATCAGCCTCCTCCCCAACGGATTCTTTACTCTATTGACCTTATAGTAGCTTTATAGTTTTAAATGGTACCACAACATTGTTCAAGTGGAGTCGTATCATGAGCAAATCCTGTGGTGGCGCCTGTGGCGGTGATGCAACGTCCGCAGCGGATACCGATATACAGGCCTCCTCCGAGGCGCCAGGGAGATGGGTCAGTGTTTATGCCGTGCCGAAGATGGACTGTCCATCAGAAGAACGAATGATTCGCCTAGCCCTGAACGGCTTTGAGGAGATTCGGGCGCTGTCCTTCGACTTGTCGAACCGCCGGCTGAAGGTCGTGCATGACGGCGAGGTCGAGCCCGTCACCTCGAAACTGAAGACCTTGGGGCTAGGCGCCTCGCTTCAGGAAACCGTCGCTGCAAATCCGGAGACCATCAAGGCCGCCGAGTTTTCGGCAGCTTCTGCTAAGCAAGAATCCGGGACCCTGCGCTGGTTGCTCGGCATCAATGCACTTCTGTTCGTGGTGGAAATGACTGCCGGTCTGATCGCCCAGTCCACCGGCCTGATTGGAGAATCCCTGGACAATTTTGCCGATGCGGCGGTGTACGGGCTTGCCCTTTATGCGGTTGGACACAGCGTGAAAATGCAGCTACGCGCCGCGCATCTTGCGGGTGTACTGCAACTGATCTTGGCTGTTGGCGTACTCATAGAGGTGGTGAGACGCTTTGTATTCGGTAGTGAGCCTGAATCGCTGGTGATGATGGCTATCGCATTCGTCGCGTTGATTGCCAATACCAGTTGTCTGCTGCTGATAGCCAAACACCGGGAGGGCGGAGCGCACATGAAGGCAAGCTGGATATTCTCGGCCAACGACGTGGTGATCAACCTGGGGGTCATTACCGCCGGCGTTCTGGTCGCGTGGACCGGCTCCAATTATCCGGATCTGGTTATCGGTACCATCGCGGGGCTCGTCGTGCTTAACGGTGCCAGGCGCATTCTGGCGCTCAAGGGTTAAAGCATGCCCTTTATTGACAACAATCTCTCGCCGTATGTCCTGTTTTCCATATCCGGCCTGCTGGCAGCATCGGACCAAGCTGTAAAATGGCTGGTTCAACAAACAATGACTTATGGCGAGTCTATTTCGGTGACCCCGTTCTTTAACTGGGTGCACGTATGGAACACCGGTGCCGCATTCAGTCTGTTCGCAAATGCTGGGGGCTGGCAGCGCTATTTTTTTATCGGAATCGCGGTAGTGGTCTCGGTCGTGCTGATCAAGCTGATTCGTGAAAAAGGTCATAATGGAGACGCCATCGCTTACAGTCTTATCCTCGGTGGCGCCATGGGCAATCTGATTGACCGGATCTTTCGCGGCTATGTTGTAGATGCCTTCGATTTCTATTGGCGAGACTGGCACTGGCCAGCCTTCAACCTTGCCGATATTGCAATTGTCCTCGGTGCATTGCTTCTCGTTTTCGTAGGCTTACTGCGAAAAGAAAATCCCAATGCCGAGTTGGATGGATCTTCCTGAAACCTTAGCGGAAAAAAGCCTTAAAAATGCGCTCGGTTTGACCGTGCTTGCCAGTCGGTAAGGCTGCATTTCCTGGCCGGCAATCAATGCCGAACTTGTTTCTCGAAAACGACCCGCTCCCGGCCAAATGGCGGCCAAGAGCGGGCTACCCGGATGCAATTACACCTTTTCATCCTGGCGGTGCAGCAATGTGTACAGAATTGGCAGTACAAACAGCGTCAGTAGCGTCGATGAGATAATCCCGCCTATCACCACTGTGGCCAGCGGCCTTTGAACCTCAGCGCCGGTACCCGTATTGAGGGCCATGGGCACGAAGCCAAGACTGGCGACCAGTGCGGTCATCAGGACCGGACGCAAACGAATAAGAGCACCTTCCACCACGGCGGAAACCAGATCACCCTGGTTGTGCCAAAGATCCCGAATAAACGCCACCATCACCAGACCATTGAGTACCGCCACCCCCGACAGGGCTATAAAGCCCACACCGGCGGAGATCGACAGCGGCATGTCCCGCAGCCACAGTAGCAGCACGCCACCGGTCAGGGCCAGGGGGACGCCGCTGAAGATGATCAGCGCATCTTTCAGCGATCTGAATGCCATCACCAGCAGGGCAATGATGATCGCCAGGGTCACGGGCACGACAATGGCAAGGCGCTGGCTGGCGGATTCCAGTTGCTCGAAGGTACCGCCGTAATCCAGCCAGTACCCGGCGGGCAGATCCACTTCCTGTCGAACTCTTCCTTTGATCTCCTCCACAAAGCCGCCCAGATCGCGATCCCGGACATTGGCGGTGACCACCACCCGTCGCTTGCCGTTCTCCCGGCTGATCTGGTTGGGGGCCGGAGCCAACTCCAGCGCCGCCACTTCTGACAGTGGCACATAGCCGCCTCCCGGCAGGGGCACCGGCAGATCCGCCAGGCTGTCCACATCCCGGCGGATGACCTCGGGCAGGCGCACCACCAGTTGGAAGCGGCGATCCCCTTCGTAGATCAGGCCGGCGTTTTCGCCACCTACACCCGCTGCCACCAGATCCTGAAGATCATCCACGGTCAGGCCGTAGCGGGATAGCGCCATGCGTTTGGGGTGCACCGACAGCATGGGCAGCCCGGTGATTTGCTCCACCCGGGCATCGGTGGCCCCTTCCACTGACTCCACGACTTCGAGCACCACATTGGCGGCATTGAGCATCTGGTCTAGGTCGTCCCCGAATACCTTGATGCCCAGGTCCGCCCGCACACCGGAGATCAGTTCGTTGAAGCGCATCTCGATGGGTTGGGTGAACTCGTAGTTGTTCCCGGGCAATTGCCCGACCGCCGCCTGAATCTCGGCAATCAGCTCATCTCGCGGTTTGTCCGGGTTCGGCCATTGCTCGCGCGGCTTGAGAATCACGAAACTGTCCGCGATATTCGGTGGCATGGGGTCGGTGGCCACCTCCGGTGTCCCGATTCGCGAGAATACCTTGTCTACCTCGGGGAAGGCCTTGATGCGCCGCTCCAAAGGTTTCTGCATCGCAATGGATTGCTCCAGACCTGTGCCGGGAATGCGGAGGGCTTGCACAGTCATATCACCCTCGCTGAGCTGGGGGATGAATTCCGACCCCAGGGTGGTTGCTAGCCAGATACAGACCGCCAGTAGGGCGCCGGCGCCCCCCAGTACCGGCCAGCGGAATTTCAGGGCCAGCTCCAGCGCCGGGCGATAGATCCCTTTGGCCGCACTGATGGCGGCACTTTCCTTTTCGCGGATCCTGCCTGTGAGGAACACCGCAACGGCGGCGGGGACGATGGTGAGCGAAAACACCATGGCTGACACCAGGGCCATGACCACGGTGGCGGCCATGGGATGGAACATCTTGCCCTCTACCCCTGTGAGGGAGAAGATGGGGATGTAAACTACGGTAATGATCGCCACCCCGAACAGGCTCGGACGTATCACCTCGGTCGTGGCTTCATAGACGACCTGCAGCCGTTCCTTGAGCGGCAGGCGCGCACCCGTAGCCTGCTGAGACCCGGCCAGGCGCCGGATGCAGTTCTCCACGATAATCACCGCGCCATCGACAATCAGCCCGAAGTCGAGTGCCCCCAGGCTCATCAGGTTGGCGGAAACGCCGGTCCTCACCATGCCAGTGATGGTGGCGAGCATCGACAGGGGGATCACCGCCGCGGTAATAAGGGCGGCCCGCAGGTTGCCCAGCAGCAGGAACAGCACCACGATCACCAGCAGCGCACCCTCAAGCAGATTCTTCTCCACCGTGGCGATGGCCTTGTCCACCAGAGTGGTGCGGTCATAGACGGCTTCCACGCGAATGCCCTCGGGCAGGGATGGCCGGATATCCTCCAGCCGCTCGCTAACGGCCCGGGCGACACTACGGGAATTTTCTCCCATCAACATCATGGCGGTGCCGATCACCGTTTCCACGCCGTCGCGGGTGGCAGCCCCGGTGCGCAGCTCCTTGCCAATGGCCACTTCCGCGACATCCTTCACCCGGAGGGGCACGCCATCGCGGTTGGCGATCACTACTTGTTCGATGTCGCCGATGGTCTTCAGTTGGCCGGGGGAGCGCACCAGCAGCTGCTGGCCATTGCGTTCGATATAGCCAGCGCCACGGTTGGCGTTGTTGGCCCTCAGTGCCGCCACCAAGTCCTCGAGGCTGACGCCGAGCTCCAACAATTTTTTCGGGGAGGGCGTGACGTGATACTGCTTGTCGTAGCCGCCGATGGAATTGATTTCGATCACCCCGGGCACCTGGGCCAGTTGAGGTTTGATGATCCAGTCCTGCACTTCCCGCAGGGCAGTGGCATCCCAGGGCTCACCATTTTCCCGGGTGGCGCCGGGCGCCGCATCCACGGTGTACATGAAAATCTCGCCCAACCCGGTGGCGATGGGGCCCATCTCCGGCTCCAGCCCAGGCGGAAGGACGCTTTTGATGGCGCCAAGGCGCTCGTTGATCAAGTTGCGGGCGAAATAGATGTCCGTGCCTTCTTCGAACACCACGGTCACCTGGGACAGGCCGTAACGGGACAGGGATCGGGTGTAGGACAGGCTGGGCAGGCCGTACAGCGCCGTCTCCACCGGGAACGTGATGCGCTGCTCTGTCTCCAGGGGTGAATAACCGGGTGCCTCGGTGTTGATCTGCACCTGGACATTGGTGATATCAGGTACCGCGTCGATGGGCAGGCGCTGGAAACTCCAGACACCGACACCGATCAGCACCAGAATCAGCGAAAGCATGAGATAGCGCCGTTCTACAGAGAGGCGCACGATAGCGTCGATCATAGTGGCCTCCTGTTAATCGTCGTCTGACACGCTGGATTTTTCGATATCCGCCTTGATGAGATAGCTGTTCTCCACCACGTAGCGTTCGCCGGGCTTCAGGCCAGAAAGTATTTCGGTGAACTGGCCATCCGTGCGGCCCAACTCGACAGGCCGGGGCTCAAAGCTATTGCCTTCTTGCACAAACACGACCTGGGATTCGTCGAGCAACTGCAGGGCCCGATTTTCTATCACCAGCGGCACTTCGATACGCTCTACCACGATGCTCGCCGAAACCAGCCGGCCCGGTGAAAGCAGCTCCTCTGCGTTGGCAATTTCTGCCCGGGCAATGACGTAGGGCGAGCCGCTGTTCTGCGGCACGATATGACTGATCCTGGACTCGTGCTGGGCATCTCCGGTGTCAATTCGCACCAGCTGTCCTGGTGCGATTTCGCGGCGCTGCCCCGGGAAGATTTTCAATTCCACCCATAGCGGGTCGAGCTTGGCGATGGTGAACAGCGCCTGCTCCCCGGCCAGCTCGCCGACGTTGATATTGCGCTGGATAACGGTACCGGCGAAAGGCGCACGCAAGGTGTAGGGTTGGAGGCTGTCGTTGGATTCGATGCTGGCCAGTGGCTCGCCAGCCTTGACCGCGTCACCGAGACTGGCATTGATTTTCGTAACCTGACCCGGGAAGCGTGCCCTGATCAGGGCAATCCCGTCGGGATTGGGAACAAGGCGGCCATAACTGCTGATGGTGCGCTCCAGGATGCCGGCACCTGCGGCCTTGCTTCGGATACCGGCTTGCTCCGCCATCTCGGCGGAGATTTCCGCGTGAGTGCTCTCCGACTCCTCGTGCTCGCCGCGCTCTTCGTTGACGTCACCGTGCGCATGCGAATCATCACTGTGATCATCTTCCGCGGCATGAGTCGGTCCGGCCGTCAGCACATAAACGCTGGCAAGTATGAGTAAATAGTTAACGACTTTCATGGTAGTAATCCTTGTTCAGCGGCCAGCCAGAGGCTGCGCCGTCAGTTGTTCGATCAGCGACTGGTTGAGCAGCGCCGTGGTGGCGGCGTCGACCAGCGCCTGCCGGGCGGAGAGCAATTCCCGCTGCGCGGCGGTCCACTCCACATAGCTGTAGCGACCTTTCTCGTAGGCCTCGCGGGTCTGGCTGAGGGCATCACTCAGATCGGGAAGCACTTGGCCGCGAATCTGCTCAACCGCCTCGATGTTTTGCTGCCGCTGTCGGTAAGCCTCGAACAGGCGCGAGTGGAGGCGAAGCAGGGTGTCCTCCCGGCGGTACCGGACTTCATCCCGCGCCGCCAGAGCGGCTTGCACTTCGCCGCGATTGCGCCGTCCGGAAAACAGCGGTACGGAAAACCCGCCGACCAGCGCCGAGTCATCCGTCTCCTCGAACTGCCGGACACCCACCTGCCAGCGGATATCGCTCTCGGACTGGCTCCGTGCCAATTGGACTTCCGCCTCACGGACGCGCCGCTCGCTGGCATAGATTTGAATGGCCGGGCTCTCACTGACCCGCTGGTACAGGATCTCGAAACTGTCGGAGGACCCGAACTGGAACAGGTCGCCCTCCAGACTCTGAAAGTCCGGACGGGTATCACCCCAGAGCGAAGCCAGAGCTATTTTCCGGCTCTCGTATTCGCTTAACACGCGGGACTGCTCGATACGACTCCGGGTGAGCGCGGCCCTGGCGCGCATGACTTCGGCCTGGGGCGCCGCGCCCCGGTCGGCGCGACGGGTGACGATCTCGTGGGTGGCCTCGGTCAGCGCCACAGCGTCAGCGGCCAGTTCAAGTTTTTCCTGCAGGGCCAAGGTGGCGACAAAACGCTGGGCCACCTGTCCCAGCACATCCAGGGTTTCGGCCTGGCGCTCGGCCTCGACCAGAGCGTATCGCGAGTCGACGACGCTGACGCGGGCCTCACGCTTGCCGCCAAGTTCGAGAACCGATGACAAGGACAGGGTGTACTCTGCCGCGTCGCTCCCCTGCCGGTTGCCGCTGCCGAGGACGTTTTCCACCTCCAGGCCGGCTTCCAGGGCAGGATTTTGATCCGCCGTGAAACGACGGCCTTCAAGGCCCTGAAGGCGAAAATCGAAAACCTGCAGGGTGGGGTTCTGCGCCACGGTCCGCGAGAGGGCATTGGCAAGTGTGAGAGGTGCCTGCTCGGCGTACGCAACAGTGCCCGTCAGGGTTAGCACGAGAAGACACAGCAAGGTGTTAAAAAATTGACTCGGTATTACCCGCCGCCCATTTTTTATGGGCATTCCAAAAAGCATGAAACTACTCCTACGAAAGTCTAAATGACAGTAGTTCCCCAAGCTGGGGAAGGTGCTGCTCGCAGGATCAAACGATAGGAGGGCGGAAAGGAGAGGATTGATCGACAGAGGAAAAACTGGCCTGGTAGCCCGTCAGGCTTTTGTCCGGCATATTGCCCAAAGCGTCCGGCAGGTAACCCATCGATAGCATATGGCAGTGCCCATGGCACAGATCACATTGCACGAATGAATGGCCGGAATCGTCCGGCGCGGCGGGAGACTGATTGCCGGTCGTGTCGGCTGGCTCAATATCCGAGGGGTCAGTTAAAAGTTCAGCATCGTGGTGAACCACTCCCGGACTATAAAACTGACCCATATCAGCAACAGACACCACCGACTGCAAAGCCATCAGGAGCATCATTGCCATTATGAATCTGCGTCTAACCACGCCAGTTATGCCCAAACAAAAAGGAAGCGAAGTCTAGCGGCACAGCAATTGCCTGTAAAGTCCTCTACGCATTCGGGGGCTACGTTCAGCGCCAAGACATTTACCAAGACCATGAAACGGTTGTCCGTGAGTGCTGGATAAGCTCTATTCATTGGAGTTTTTCCTTTGATTAGCGACTAATATCCAGATTCATTTATTATAGATCGTCAAGTCCCAGCGGTCGGTTGGATGGTTTTTTACCGGGTCAATTTTCAAATCGGCCGCCTGCCACCAGTTTTTTCCCAGCCATTGTGATGCGGGCAGAGCGCCTGACTAGACAGCAAATTGAACGGATGATCGACCAGCATGCCGAGAAGTGCAGCCAAAAGGACAGATTTAGCCGACCGCTTGCTGTTTCTCAGAGATATCCCCTTTTCCATTTCTGCAGCTGTGGGTTTCATCGCGCTCTCGGGTATTGCCATCCTCAATGGGTTGGTAATGGTGTCGTTTATCCGTGAGTTGATGCATGAAGGTGTAACGCTGGATGACGCGATTATTGAAGGCGCGGTGACCAGGTTACGGCCAATTATAACCACCGCACTGGTGGCATCATTGGGTTTTGTGCCGATGGCGCTGAATACGGGTATCGGGTCTGAGGTTCAGCGACCACTGGCGACTGTCGTTATTGGCGGCATTATTTCTTCTACCTTGCTAACGCTATTTGTCCTGCCAGCCCTGTACCGGCTGGTCAATGGGAAGGCAGCGCAGCAAATCAACAACAAGGGAGTTTAGGTTGTGAAATTGAAATACTGGATTGGTCTTCTATCCATTTTGGCAAGCAGCATCGCCATGGGGCATGGCATGTCAGCAGAGGATAAGGCGAGGGCGCTCAATGCCGGTTTCATGGAGTACATTGAGCTTGGAGCGATGCACATGGTCACAGGCTATGACCATTTACTGTTTCTGTTCGGCGTGGTGTTCTTTCTGACCCGCTTCAGTGACATTGTTCGTTTTATAACCGCGTTTTCCATTGGCCACTCGATTACTCTGGTGTTTGCCACCCTCTATAGTATTCAGGCGAATTACTACTTAGTGGATGCGGTTATCGCTCTGACTGTCTGCTATAAGGCGTTTGATAACCTTGGCGGTTTCAAGACTTATCTGAAGATGAAGTCACCAAACTTAATGTGGATGGTTTTCGCTTTCGGTCTTATTCACGGGTTTGGACTGTCGACGCGATTGCAGCAATTACCTCTGGCAGAAGATGGTTTGGTTTTTCGCATCCTGGCTTTCAATGTTGGCGTAGAGTTGGGGCAGATTGCTGCGCTGGCCATCATGTTGTTTTTATTGTCTGGTTGGCGCCGCATGGCATCGTTCAAACGCTTCAGTCAAGCGACCAATGGGCTGCTGATGGTGTTGGGGTTGCTGTTGCTGTTGATGCAGCTGCATGGATATCTACACTCAAGCAATCCTGATGAATTTCCGCTGAACAAGGATGATCACCAGCATACTCATGAAGACATGGGGGTTGCTAATTCTCCGCTGTCCGGGTACGAGAAGCGCTTTGATTTGGATGCAGAGGATAGTGTTAACGGTGAGGTTGAAACAGAGGGTCGTGAGCCGGAGGAGTTGCCAAACAGTGCCTCTAATCCTCACGCCCATGGTGACGGCGAAGCCCATGTACATTAATAAATTTGATCTGTTTTTATGAGGAAAATGTTATGAGATGGATGAAAACCTTGATGACGATGATGGCCTTGAGTTTTGCCTCGCCGGTGTTTTCTCACGGCGGAGGGCATGCCACGGTAACCGCCGATCAGGCGGAGGAAGTAGCCAGGTATGTGGCTGTCGAGCTCACCGAGGAAGATCGGGGTATGGGATTTGGCAAACTGGACGAAAGCTGGAGAGAGATCCCCGACGAGAGCGTGGGTATCAGTAAATTTGGCCCCGGATATTACATTGTGGCTATGGATCATGAAGATGAGGAGAGAACGCTTTATATACTTATGACCAACACGGGTAATGTGTACGACGTAAACTTCACTGGTGAGTTCAAAGGAATTGATTGATATTAAGCTAGGGAATCAAGAGGAAAAATTATGTCAATGCTAGTCATTAAATACCTAGTATCAGCAGCAATTATAGTCTTGGTTTCCGAGCTGGCTAAGCAGAGTGATAGGGTGGGGGCGCTATTGGCGTCACTGCCTGTCGTTACACTAATGGTCTTGGTGTGGCTTTATTTTGAGGGCCAACCCACTGCCAAACTGGCCAATCATGCTTGGTATACCTTTTGGTATGTGCTCCCAACGCTGCCCATGTTCGCCTTATTCCCAGCAATGCTTGAGCGCTGGGGATTTTGGCTGGCTTTATTAGTGTCAGCTTTTTTGACCGTGTTTTGTTTTGCTCTGCTTGCTTTCTTGGTAAAACGCTGGGGAATTGATCTATGGTGAGGAAAGCGACTATTTTGCGGAAAATAGCCCAATCCTGTTTAGACTAATGTCGATTGCTGGCTGTCAGAATTCAATAATAGGCGTGTTATTTAGGCGTGGGTCAAATATGTGAGTATATTCTTCATAGAAAGAGTAGGTAGCCTGAATGCTTAGTTGAGCTCTAGATGTCACTTGGAGCGAAAACTCTCATTTAACGCATCAGCTATCATCTTGGTTCTGTCAGATCCTGGAGCCGGGAGCCCAATTTCTCCCAAGCCTCGCTGCATTCCTTGGTATAGCTATGGCGTTGATAGGTCCTTTTAACCCTATTTTCTTCGGTGTGGTTCAGGCAGCGTTCTGCGACTTCAGGAAGTACGCCTAGAGCGGTCATCATGGTTGCGCCGGTTCTGCGAAGGTCGTGAGGTGTCCACTTGCCACCGGGTAAACAAAGAGCTTGCGCGTTGTTAGTGCGATTGCTCATGGTGCCACTATTTGACGGGCGCTGTCGGTCAGAAAGCTGCTTGGTTATGGTTTTTGAGCAGAGAGGGCCGGTTTCCGCTCTGTTCGGGTAGCACCATGGGGACAGGCCTGTCATTTCCTGCAGCTGTTGGAAGAAACTGACAGAAAAGGCTGACAGGTGTACTTGATGAGGCTTGCCGTTCTTGCTGTTTTCGGCAGGAATAAGCCAAGTTCTTTGCTCTAGGTCAATATACTCCCAGCGTGCCGCCAGAAGTTCACCAATGCGGCAACAGGTGGAAAGTGCTATCCAGACAGCCAATTCAGAGGTTTTCAGCAGGTTGGCAGAGGGTAGGGCGTTTGTCAGTTGTCGAATCTCGTCCTCGGATAGCACTCGGTCACGTTCAGTCTCCTTACCTCCGATTTTGGCTTTCCGAATACTGCTGCTGGGGTCGAATTCAATGATGTCTCGGTCCACGGCAAAGCGGAACATCTGTCGCATCAGGCTGAATACGACTTTCACCATGCGGGTGACACCCCGTGCCGCCATGGCATCTGTCACCTGAGTGATGTGCCCTTTACGGATGTCTGCGACAAAGACTTGGCCAATGAGGGGGAGAACGTCCTTCTCGAACATGCGCCGGACTTCTGTACCCTTGTCTTTCCGGTGTGACACGTCAATTTCCATCCATCGCTCAAAGAGCTGGGAAACGGTTTGCCGAGAAGCCAGTGCAGCGGCCTCGGCCTCTTTTTGTGCCGCTTCTTGCTCAAGGCGTGATAGCTCTGCTTGCCTAGCGGCCTCTCGAGCGGCCCGTTCTGAGTTAAGGTGCTCTCCAATGTTCTTGATGCCTGAGACGTAGAGCCGCGATAACTCGCTGGCTTGGGTGCGGGCTTGCTTGAGAGTGAGCCCGGTGGTGCCAGTGCGTGAGTAAACTCCAAGCGGGTGAAACTGGCGTTTACCTGTCTGGTCACTGTAACGGAAGTAGAAGAGATGCTTCCCGTTTGGCTGAAGTCTGACCATGAATCGACCATGCCCACGTGGGCCGTCTTCGGTTAGCCAGGCATCTTTGGGCTCTTTTGGAGTGAGGTGTCTATCTGTGATGATGCCCATGTATGCTCCGAAATCTCGTCACCGTTCCGTCACCGTTCCGTCACCGTTTCTCAATCGCTTTCGGTGGATTCTAGTGGACGTTGTTGGACAATGCAAAGATGTATTTTTAACTAACTTACTGATATTTAATGGTTTGTAGATTCTGTTGGACGGCGACGGACAAGCTGTAACCTTTATGGGGTGCAAGGGGTAGGAGGTTCGAATCCTCCCGTCCCGACCAAGAATACCCCGAAAGGTCAGTCACTTAGCGGTGTCTGGCCTTTTTCGTTTTTGGCCCGCTGCAAAACAAAATCAAAACTCCTGCAAAACCTATCCGGTAATTTTGGAAATATCCAGGTCCGGCACTGCTTCGCTCCACACCACGTCTTCATGATCCGCTTCGTAATTCCGCGTCATCTTCCCGCTGGCATGCCCGGCGATCTTCTGCCCGTACTTGCCTGCCTTTTTGTGCAGGTGAAGGCTCAGTGCCCGCAGCTCATGGAAGCCCGGCATTTGTCCTCGCTCTGGCGGGATTGATGGTAAGGGGGGGGCTTCCCAGCCATTCTCCACCCAAATGAAACCGTGATGGACCATACCAAGGGCAAGGGACAGGGAATGGGAGAGCAGACCATCGTCAATGTCCACAATGCGCCTCCAGGCACTGCAGTGCGGGAGCGCCAGAGTGATGGGCTAAAGGTGGTAGACATTATGATTCAGGATGTGGAGAGCGACGGGCCTTTCTTCCGCCAGCTGTCACGTAGAACCGGTGTCAGGAGGGTTGGCGACTAACTAGGGTGATGTCAGTATTGTCTCGCATGGGTGTTCTGTTCATGCCTGAAGGGAATCAGCATGCAATTCATGAAAATACTGGCTATTGCTGTCGGAATTATGGGGGCTCTGTACCTAATTGAGCTTTACAAGAAGGGGTACAGGGTCAGGATCCGGTTCAGGGTGCGCCGAGTCCCATCGGCGAACCCAGTGGAAAGCCTACCCAAGCTCCATAATCATTTGGGGAAAGCGGCCGTTGCGCGTGGCGAGGCCTTGCAGGCCATTCGCGAGGGTGAGCACGATAAGGCATGGGGTCTGCTGCATGATGTGAAATCCCACTATCTCGACCAGGCGAGGTTTTATGGGATGACAGCAAGACAGGCCTTGGCCTTGGATGCTTCAGTGCACAAGCACCTCGCCAACATCCTGCGGAAAGAGGGGAAGCACCATGATGCCATGGTTCATGTCTTGTATTGGTTGGGCGCTGCCAATAACCCCCCTTCCGAGGCGGAATCCAAAAAGTACCGTGCTTATCTGAATCGCTGCAAATTCAACGTGATTACCTTGAATAGGGCGTTGAGAGACCTTTTTAGGCTCCGAGAAAACCCAAGCCATGAGAATGCCATGGTGGCGTTCAATGAGTGGCTGACAGAAGAGGCGGGGGATAAAAAGTAGGCCCGGCTAGTTTCCAGGCAATGAAAATCAGCACCATCAGCATGGTGAGAAAGCCTGCAAGCCAGAGGTAGGGGGAGATTTCATTCATCTGCTATCAAACCGTTGGTCTATCACTGAAAAAGGATACAGCAACTAGCCCGCGAGCACCTCAAGGCTGGCTGTTGCGCGTTTTTGCTTGGAGATATGATCTGCCTATATGATTCTGATTCAACCGATAGGAATTCGGATGCGAGCCGCACCCAAGTGACTCGGCCAAAGGATGGGATATGAGAATAACAATATTTGCTGCAGCCCTGCTGCTGTCAGGCATGGCGAGCGCCTCCTCAATTGCTCAATGTTCCAGCCCAAAAGGCTACTCGTACTACCCTGAAATTGGTCATATCGGTCCGGACAGTGCTGGCTGGAAAGAGGACCAGATCTCGCAGGGTAAGGTAACCCTTGTTAAAGGCGCGGACGGGAAGTTCGACATTCTCTTCATCGATGCGTCAGAGACCATAACCTCATCTAGGGCGGATGGCGGCACTGTCGCTATGGCAAGCCGCGGGAAGAGTTCCGCTTCCTTTGTCGTGCTATATCCTGGAAAGACTGTTGAGACGTACACATTTCTAGAAACCACGTCTCGAAATCTTGAATTCATCATGGTCACCAGTCGAGCCGGAGACTCTGTTGTCTTCACAAAAGCCACAGTGATGGCAGGGAAGTGTTCTTTCATCGACTTTGGAAATCTGTAAACGACGTTGTGTTTGGGGTGGGGATGGAAAGGTACGTTTTCGGAGTATTCACCTTTGAGCTTGGTGAGCTAGCGCCATGGTTGCAAGCCATCGGCAGCATCTTGGCTATTGCTGTGGCTATATGGCTCAACCGAGAGCAAAGCCGTGCGGCAGAGAAATTAGCTACTAGACAGCACCAGGAAAGTCTCGATTTGCTTGCCGAACAGAACAGGCAAACAGTAAGCCGGGAAACTGTTGCTTATCACCGCTCAGTAGCTGACCGGATTATCCCTATTACGGCATTGATTGAGCACTGGGATGGAATTGCCTCTCATGCATTGGAAATTGCGCGGGGGCACCCCGTAAATGATGAATTTCAAAGGCTCAGAAAGAGTGTCAGAGGAGTCGAGGCAACACAGGTTGATGATGCTATTAAGCGAATCGATGTACAGCAGATTCCTGAGATACTGCTGGTTAATGAGTTTGTTCGTATGCGTCATCTGTCAGCCCTGATGCTGAAGCATATCCAGTGCATCAAATCCAGCGGCAAGGTAGAAGAAACCATCAAGCAAGCAGTTCACTCTCTTTCGGTGAACCGCGACAGGGTGGAGGAAATACTTCAAAACTTCAGGGAGAGAAGGGATTATCACTTGGCTAGGGCAGGTGTCTCGCCTCGCTACAGCTGAAGGCATTCCCTATGCCTCTAGGAAGATGTTTTTAGTACCGGTACGTACCTATAGGTACAGTGCAAAAAAAACACCCCTCCCGCTTTGACTTCAACCCGAGTTTGACTACATGATTATTCACAGAAGGGGGAAAAGATGCCCCTGGAAGAGAAACGGGCCAGCGTTGGAGCGCCAGCCCGTTTGGTAACTAAACCCGCTGTAGCTTGGCCATCAAACTAAGGGTTCAGTAAGGTACAATTGAATGTTGCCCTATTGCGCAATAATGCGTCAACAGCAACTTCATGCCCGTAGCTGGCCATTCTGCAGCCTACCTATGAGGGCTGTGAGATGCTTGCACATCCTACAGAGCCTTTCTGGTGGGTGGTTGTGCGATTGCTTGATCTCTTGATTTTGCTATTGCGCACTGCTCGCAGGAAGTAATCGGTACTGGTAATGGCCGGCAGGAATGCCGGCCATTCTAACTCTTACCCCTCCCCACGCTGGTCAGGAAACGCGTCATTTATGTGCCCACTGGCTGATGTCAGCAATATGGGGCAGGCATTTCTAGAGAAACTCGAGGCTCTCTGAGTCTTTTTGCTCTTCTGGATCGGCAATGCCGCAGTACTCTTTGACGGATACCCCGCAGATCCTTCCCGCGGCACCTGTGCGATAACTGATGCCATTCCGGTCCAGCCACCGCTTGAGCGGGGCTCGGGTATTGAAACCGGTGTCTTCAAGCAGCTCTTCTTCGGTGATTATCTCGGGGTTCATGAGGTGCCTGCCTCCTATTTTGACCTTAACAATACTTAACATCCTTCCGCGCTGGGAATGGGGTTTCAAGACAGTTACGCGCATGTATCCGCGCGCGAGGGCTGCGGCCTGGACGTTTTGCGACCAATACGCGCGTGAGGCAGGTAGGGAAAAGTAGGGGTGAAGGTTTTTCCGGGGTCACTACGCGCGTAGAGGGTGCGAACCAGGCTGCGAACTTCGCTCCCGGGGGTGTTGAAGAATGTTGAAGCCTGGAGCGAGTCTGCTTGCATGTTGACAAATGTTGACATCGGCAATGCCGGCACCTGAAAAACCTGAAGCCGCGAATTGGGTTTTGATGGGGGTAAGCCCGGGGCAACATGTCAAAACATGACATCGCGGGAGCGTCCTCCCGATCCGCGTTTCAAACGCTGGTGGGCATAGTTTCTCCCGCCTGCTCGGTCTCATAGCAGCCCCCCTGGAGCAATGGCCGAAATGAGGCTGGACAGCGCAAAAAGCAAGATTGCGATAGTCAGCAGCCAGGCAATACGGCTAGTTGATTTTCGTTGTGCTAGGCGCTCAATGGCATCTATGGATTTGCTATAGTCCACAGTTCCGCTCCTTGGTGCGTGCAAGAGTGGATTTTGGAGGCCCTAGCAGTTACCGCTGCTGGGGCTTCTGTTTATTGGTCTATGTGTAGTGTGCTGTGCGGTTGGTCGAGCATCGACCTCCTGCAGTTGTGGCTAGCACTTCTACAGCTGGACCGTGTAAGCAAGTTTGGAACTAGGGGCGTGGGAAGTATTTTGAACGCGGGCAAAAAATGCTTTGCTGGATCCTCCCCTTTTTTACAGCCCGATAACTAGCTCCGGCAGAAGCCACTATCGTGGTTTTGGTCCCCAAGGTAGATACTGAAGCACTTCAGTACTTTTGATTGCCGCCACTCTCCTAGTGCAAGTATACGCGGCGTTTACTTGTCAAAACTTGACATCAAATTGAGGATTTGCCCGCAGCCCAACGACGAGGTAAGCGCTGTGGCTACCCCAGAAACCTAAGGTCTGACCCTGGGCTTTCTTGCAGTCCACTAACTTGGCAACCTGCTGAAAAATGCTGAAATGCGATAATGGCTGATGTGGGGCGGAAGGTTTTATGCCGGTCACTACGCGCGAGGAGATCTGGGGTGGACTTTTGGCGGTGTAAGCAAGGGTTGGCGGTAGAATGCTGACCGTACAAATTGTAGCCGGCGGCGAGGGCCGGCCAATTCTCTGTCCGAGCCGGCCCGCATGAACATTGGGCCGGCGGGTGTACAGAACTGACTTGGTCATCGGCCCAGCCAGGCCAGTTTGGGGGTATCTCTGGGGGTATAAATTTAACATTGTTACCGTAATGTCAAATAAAAACAGTGCCTTGTGGGTGCTTTGTGAGTCCTCCCGTCCGACCAATCGAGATACAAAAAAGCCCGGCTGGAAACAGCCGGGCTTTTTTGTGCCTGACATTCGGCGGCTCCGCCAAAGGCTAACCCTGCGGTAAAAACGGAGTGTGCCGAAGGAGCGCAGCGAGTTCCGTGCGGCCTAAAGGGTGGCGCAGCGAATAACACCGCTCGAGGTGCGAAACGCCCACGTCGAGAAACCCTCATTATTTCCCCCGCAAAATCTGAAAATAGACCGCAAAGGCCCCAGGTTTCGTTAAATAATGCGCAAGTCCTTGGTCAAGTTGTCGCAGAATTTGAGATAGCTCATCGCTTAGCAGATGTCGACTCAATCGACATGCCGACTTGGCCATGTCGAAATTTCGCCATTCTCTCGACATTGATCGCTGCAGAGATCGCGGCCTTATGGGTGAAGTGTCTCTCGGCCGGTTTCCATCCCCGCGGTAGGAGCGTCGCTCGCGGCGCGATCGCATTCTCCTTTAATCGCCCCTGCCATACGCAAATCCCGACAATCCTTGTCAGCCAAATACGAAAAAGTGGTGAGAGAAGGCTGGCAGCTATTTAGCCTTGTGATAAGGTTCTCAAATAAGAATGAACAGCCTTCAGGCAGGGAATGCCAAGGCAGTAGAAGGGGATGGCAATGCTAGAGTGTCCATTTTGTACCGTGCCGGACGCAGTACCGGATGGCCCGAGCCTGCAAAATGCCCTGGCCTATGTGCGCGAAGACAAATTCCCCATCTCCCCCGGCCACCTGCTGGTCATCCCCAAACGCCACGCCAACGACTGGTTCTGCCTCACCGAGCAGGAACAGACCGCCGTCATGCAGCTAATCAACCAGGCAAAAACCTGGCTGGACGAGCGCTACGCCCCGGATGCCTACAACATCGGCATGAACTGCGGCGAAGCAGCCGGCCAAACCGTCCAGCACATGCACTGCCATATCATTCCCCGCTATCAGGGGGACAGCGACGATCCCAGAGGAGGTGTGCGTTGGGTAAAGCCGGATCAGGCAGATTACTGGAGTGAACAATGACCACCGCCCAGTACCTGGACCAGCTCAGCAGTCTGCGTATGGATCGCACCAAGGACCGGCCGCGCCCTCACAAGGTGTGCCTGTTGTTGGCGGTGCTGGATCTGATCCGTGCCGGCACCCTGAAAGACAACCGGATTCTCTTCAATGAGCCCCTCAGGCAGGCATTCACAAAACGCTTTGAGCGGTTGAAGCAAGACAATGACCGGGACAACCCAGAGTTTCCGTACTTTTATCTGCGCTCATCCGGCTTTTGGCACCACAAGCCTGTCGCCGGAAAGGAAGAAGAGTACGAACGGCGGGTAAGAGACCATAAAGCCCCGGGCCCCCGGTCAACACCGCAGTTGATCGACTATGCGTGGCTGGATACACCGTTATTCAACCTGTTCCGGGATCCCGCCATGCAGCCGCAAATTGAAGCAGCCTTGTTTGCCAATCTCCAGGATCGGCGCAAACACTTTTCCCACTGGGCCGACTCCATTGGCAAAAGCGAGCGCACCGTCAAAAGCTACGCCGGGGCACTGAATAACACCCTGCCGAAGTTGCTGCAGAGCGAAGGGGCACTGATCGAATCCTTCTTTGATGTAGGCTCGGTGGAACAATACCAGCAGCTCAGTAAACACATCGAAAGCCAACCTGCTTTCCAGGTCAAAGATGATACCGGCCACGGTATGTACAGTGCTGCCCTGCGCCTGTACGGCCAGTTTTTGAAAGACGCCACGGATTATGAACTGACCAACGACCTTGCCGATCTGGATAACGATAAGACCTTGTCAGAAACCGAGCGCAGCACGCTGCGGACCACTCGTCTCGGTCACGGCAAGTTCAGGGAGGGACTGGTGGGCTACTGGCGCGGCTGCGCTATCACCCAATATCCGGATGTACGCCTGCTCATCGCTTCTCACATAAAGCCCTGGCGAGAGGCAGATAACAAGGAGCGCCTGGATCCCTACAATGGCCTGTTGCTGGTTCCGAACTTGGATAAGGTATTTGATCGGCAGTTAATCAGCTTTGACAGGGGTGGTCGCATCCTGATCTCCAGTCACCTGGAAGATCCAGGAAAGCTAGGTATTCATAAGGATATGGTGGTCAAGTTGGATGATAGTCACCAGCAGTATCTAAATCATCACAGAGAACATTTTCGTGAAAAGCAGGCAGGTAGAACCTAACTTGGTTCATTATTGTGAATTGCTTCCCATAAAGTGATTGGTAAAGACAGATTGCATACTTGCTTGGCCAGTCGAAGGAGATTGAGGACTAAATATGAAAGACGTAATTTTGAAGCTGCGCCAATTTCGTGATGAAAGGGATTGGAAGCAATTTCATAATCCAAAAGATCTTTCTTTGGCTCTCAGTATTGAGGCTTCAGAGTTACTGGAAGTTTTTCTATGGAAATCATCCGAAGATGCTGATGTTGGGAAAGTAAAAGAAGAGCTGGCAGATGTGTTGGCCTATGCCTTTCTGCTGGCAGATAGCTATGACCTGGACATCAGCGAGATAGTGTTGGAAAAAATCAGGAAGAATGAGTTGAAATACCCTGTTAACAAGGCGAAGGGTACAGCCAAGAAGTATACAGACCTATGAGTAGTGACTCCCTCGTAGACATAAAACGCTACCCTTTCAGCGGAAAATCTTTGAATGATCTGCGTAGCAATGCGTTTGCTGTAGGTGGGTGGCCTCTGGTTTATGTTCTTAGTGATGAGAAGAAGCTGCATGCCTACATTGGAGAGACAACGGATGCGCTATCCAGAATGGGTACGCACCTAAAACATGATGAGAAGAAACTGCTTACGGCTGTCCATTTAATAACTAGTGAATACTTCAATAAATCAGCGACATTGGATGTTGAGTCGTTGCTGATCAAGTACATGGCTGCTGATGGGAAATACTCACTTCTCAATGGTAATCTGGGGTTGTCCGACCATAACTATTATCAGAGAGATGATCTTTACGAAAAGGTTTTCCGGGACGTCTGGGATGCACTGATCTCTTGTGGCGTGGCGTCGAAAACGTTGAACCATATCGATAACTCTGATGTGTTCAAGTATTCACCTTATAAATCTCTCTCCTTTGATCAGCGCCAGGGTTTGCTTACCATCCTGTATGAGTTACTTAACCCTGAAGTCAGGAATGTTGTTATTGAGGGCGGAGCGGGAACAGGAAAGTCTGTTCTGGCAATATTCCTGTTTAAATTACTGAGCAAAGGCGACAGACAGATTGATCTTCGTGACTTTGCTGATGATGAGGCTGAGATTCAGTCTCTTATCGATGACTTCAAGAATAATAATCCTAACCCTAGTATGGCTCTTGTTGTTCCGATGACATCCTTCAGGACGACCTTGAAGAAGGCTTTCAAGCATGTCTCTGGTTTGAGTCCCAAGATGGTGATTAGTCCTGCTGAACTTGCCAAACAACATTACGATATCGTCTTGGTCGATGAATCGCATCGCTTGAGGAAAAGAAAGAATCTGGGTGCCTATTTTGGCACTTTTGATAAAAGCTGTGAGGCACTGGGTATGGATAAGTATGCCTGCAGTGAGGTGGACTGGGTTTGTCAACAGTCTGATAAAGCGGTTTTTTTCTACGATAAGGGGCAATCCATCAAGCCGTCAGACGCTGATTCTTCTGTCTTTGATCGCCTCAAAACTGCTAAGGGGTCGGTAACCCACAAGCTGCTTTCCCAGTTTAGAGTCAAAGCTGGTCAGCCTTATGTTGAGTTTATTGATGCCTTGCTTAACTGTCGCCTTGATCATGGGGAGCGCTTTTCCGATAAAAATTATGAGTTCGAATTCTTTGAATCTTTAGGTGACATGGTCGATGTGATAAAGGGGAAGGAGATTGAGACAGGGCTTTCCAGGATCGTCGCCGGTTATTCATGGCCATGGACTTCAAAGAAAGATAATGAAGCATTTGATATTGAAATTGATGGTGTAAGCCTTCGTTGGAATAGCACCAATACTGATTGGATTAACAAAAAAGATTCATACAAGGAGGTCGGTTGTATTCATACCACACAAGGATATGACCTGAACTATGCAGGCATAATCTTTGGTCAAGAGATTCGGTATGACAAGGTGAGTGAATCAATTGTTATTGATAAAACCAATTATTTTGATCGTACTGGTAGTCAAGGCATTAAGGGTCCAGAAGAACTGAAGCAGTATATTATCAATATCTATAGAACTGTGATGCTTAGAGGGATAAGAGGTACATTTGTTTATGCATGTGATCCCGGTCTCCAGGAATATTTAAAGCAATATATTCCCACTTATTCCCGGAAGATTGTTGCTCAGGATAATAATGTCGAATCGCTTGTCCTCTATGAGAATGCTGTCCCATTAGTTGACCTTCAGGCTGCTGCTGGTGAATTCAGTGATCTGCAGAATGTCCAGCATGAAAGTTTGGTGCCTGTGCCGGATGGAGTGATCCTGAAAGAGGGGATGTTTGCCTGCCGAGTCATGGGGGAATCCATGAACCGTGTTATTCCGAATGGAGCCGTCTGCTTGTTCCAGCAAGACCAGGGCGGATCGCGCAATGGAAAGACGGTATTGGTTGAGTGTGTTGATGGCGTTGATGCAGAGACTGGATCAAGGTACACCATCAAGGTATATGAAAGCTTCAAGGTAGAAGATGAGGAAGGTTGGAGACACTCACGGATTGAATTAAGCCCCAACTCTGACGATGAGAGCTTTAATCCAATTATATTAAATGATGATGAGGTCTTGAGTTACAGAGTTGTTGGGGAGTTCGTTTGCGTTATTTGATAATAGAGTGATAAGAAGCGAGCGTTATTTATAAAAGTTAGTGATTAATCTAGAAGTCAGCTTTTATTTGACTAAAATTTAGTCTGGCGGTCTGTTTTTGCGATAATTTCAGAATCTTAATTGGTTGAAGGTGCTTATGCCTGTTCCCTCGCTGGAATCAAAAAAAGCTTATTTTGCCAGGGTCCGTCGGGCCAACTACGCGGCCAGCTTGCGCCTGGAAGGCTTCACCGTGAAGGACGGTGATGTGAGATTTACGTCGCGCAAAGCAGCAGTCCTTGCCCACAGCCGTCCGGTTAAAGCGAAAGCCTGAAATAGATAAATACGGGGCTGTCCAGAATGGATATTGTTACCCCGAGAGTGATGCCCTGAAAACCGGCTGAACATCGAAGACGACGAAGCATTGTCTGATGCCGAGCGGGCAATTACTTCTGTTGCGCTGGTGTGTGATTGCTCGGGGCTAGAAGTTATCTACGACAAGTTTATTGGTGACACTCTCTTACTGATTTCCCTTCTGCCCCTTCGCCTTATACGCCGCCTTCCTAGCCCTCTTCTTCGCCTCCTTCTCCTCCTCTTTCAGCCGGCGTATCTCCGCCACCTTTACATGCTCTTGCTCCGCCGTGGCCGGGGTTTCCAGGGTGAGCTGGCCGAGTCGGCCGCCGCGGTATTCGCTGATCAGCAGGGTGGCGGCGCGGTCGAAGTCCACGTGGCCGCCGCTGCCCAGGCAGCCCCGCTGTTTGCCGATGGTTTCCAGGAAAGGCACGCCGTCTTCGGGCAGGTCGTCGCGTTTGAAGCGCTCTTTCATTTGTTCCGGGTAGGCCTGCATGAAGTATTCGGCGGCGAACAGCGCCACGTCGTCTTCCTGCATGGCGGTGGCTTTGATGGCGCCGGAGAGGGCCAGGCGGTAGCCGCTGTTACGGTTTTCGATTTTCGGCCAGAGGATGCCGGGGGAGTCGATGAGGATCAGGCCGCCGCCCAGTTCGATGCGTTGCTGGCGCTGGGTCACCGCCGGTTCGTTACCGGCTCGGGCCACCTGGCGGCCGGCCAGGGTGTTGATAAAGGTGGATTTGCCCACGTTGGGGATGCCGGTGATCAGGGCGGTGATGGTGGTGGCCCGGTCCCGTTTTTTGTGGACCATCTGCTGGCAGAGGTCCGCCAGTTTGCGGATGGATTCCGGTTTGTGGGTGGTGATGGCCAGGGCGCGGACGGTGGGGTCTTTTTGCAGGTGGTCGAGCCACTGCTGGGTGATGTCCGGGTCGGCCAGGTCGCTTTTGCTGAGCAGTTTCAGGCAGGGCTTGTCGGCACGGAAATTCTCGATCACCGGGTTGGAGCTGCTGTAGGGCAGGCGGGCGTCGACGATTTCGATGATCAGGTCCACCTTGGGCAGGATGTCGCGGATTTCGCGGGTGGCCTTGTTCATGTGGCCGGGGAACCAGTTGATGCTCATAAGCGGGTGTTGCCTGTCTGCATGAAGTATCGGCGCATTATAACGGACTTGCCCCGGCGGGGCGTGGCTCGTGCCCGCTTTGTCTTGAACCAGGACGGCGGGCTTTGACGCTTTTCGCCAGTGGCGTGATACGAATCGTCATGAGTGTCTCATTTTGTCTCCCGTACACTGGGTCCACTGAATCTGATAACAGCGGAGTAGGGTATGGATCTGCGGGTGCCGGAGCAGGAGAAGGCGTTTCGGGATGAGGTGCGCACCTTTCTGGAGGAGAGCCTGACCCCGGAAATCCGGGAAGCGGGCAGGCTGGTGACCTCGGTGTTTGCGCCGGTGAAGGAAGCCATGGCCTGGCAGCGGATTCTCAACGACAAGGGCTGGGCGGCGCCGCACTGGCCGAAGGAATTCGGCGGCACCGGCTGGAGTGTGAGTCAGCGGGCCATCTTTGCGGAGGAGCTGGTCCGGGCCGAGACCCCGCCATTGGTGCCCATGGGCCTGCACATGTGCGGCCCCTGCCTGATCGGTTGCGGCACGGAGGAGCAGCAGCAGGAATATCTGCCGAAGATTCTCAACGGCGAACACTTCTGGTGCCAGGGCTATTCCGAACCGGGCTCCGGCTCCGATCTGGCCTCCCTGAAGACCTTTGCCGACAAGGATGGCGACGACTATATCCTCAACGGTACCAAGATCTGGACCACCTACGCCCACTACGCCAACAAGATGTTCGCGCTGGTACGCACCAATCGCGACGGCAAGCCCCAGCAGGGCATTACTTTCCTGCTGCTGGACATGGACCTGCCGGGCATCACCATCGAGCCTATCGTCGGCCTGGATGAAGTGCCGGAGCAATGCCAGGTGTTCTTCGACAATGTGCGGGTACCGCAGAAGAACCGGGTGGGCGCGGAAAATGACGGCTGGACCGTGGCCAAGTACCTGCTCACCTTCGAGCGTGGTGGCCAGGAATATGCGCCGGGCCTGAACGTGATGCTGGAAAAGATCCGCCTGATGGCCGAGAAGCAGCAGACCGCTTTGGGGCCGCTGACCAAAGACCCGGTATGGCAGCACAAGTTTGCCGCCTTGGAGGCGGATGTGCTGGCGCTGGAATTCACCGAGATGCGCATCAAGTCCGCCCTGTCTGCCGGCAAGGATCCCGGGGCCCTGTCCTCCATGACCAAGATTCTCGGCACCGAGTTGCTGCAGAAAGTCACCGAGCTGCGCATTGAAACCCTGGGTAGCCAGAGTGTGATCTGGCAGCCCCAGGCCCTGGTGCCCGGCGAGGAACAGCCGGTGATCGGGCCGGAGTATGCACTCACTGCCATGCCCCATTATCTGAACTCGCGGGCCTGTTCCATTTATGGCGGATCCAATGAGGTGCAGCGCGGGATTATCGCCAAGGCGGTGTTGGGGCTGTAAACGATATTGTTGGAGCCTTGCTCGCAAGGCGAAGCGCGTCGACGAGGGTATTCGCCTTGCGAGCAAGGCTCCAACGGTAAGGGGGGGAAGACCCCGTCCGGGAATGGAGAACAACGATGAATTTTCAGTTGAGTGAAGAACAGCAAATGCTGGCGGATAGCGCCAAGCGGTTTGTGCGCGACAACAGTGATGTGGAAACCCATCGCCGGAACAAGAAACTGATGCCACTGGATGCGGCCACCTGGCAGCAATTTGCCGACCTGGGCTGGCTGGCGGTGCCGTTCGAGGAAGAGCACGGCGGACTGGGCATGGGGCCGCTGGAAACCATGGTGCTGCTGGAAGCCCTGGGGGAGGGCCTGATCATGGCCCCCTATATTGCCACCGTGGTGCTGGGCGGCGGTTTTCTGCGCCAGGCCAGCGCGGCCCAGCAGGCGGAGACCATACCCGCTTTGCTGGAAGGCAAGCTACAGGTGGCCTTTGCCGCGGAAGAGTATGAGCGGGTGTTTACGCTGGAAAACACCGCCATGGTCGCCGACCTGAAAGGCAACGAGGCGATACTGAATGGCACCAAGAGCTGCGTGATGAACGGCGACCAGGCGGACCTGTTGGTGGTGCTGGCGCGTACCGCTGGCCAGCCCGGTGATCAGGATGGCCTCAGCCTGTTTCTGGTGGATGCCAATGCACCGGGGGTGGAGCGGGTGCCCCACCGTACTGTGGACGGTCGCCAGGGTGCGGAGATCCGCTTCAACCAGGTAAAGGTGGCCGAGGCGGCCCGCATCGGTGCATTGCATAGCGGCTATGCCATCGCCCGGCAGGTGCTCCATGAGGGCCTGCTGGCCCTGTCGGCGGAGTCCGTGGGCAGCCTGTCCGTGCTGCTCAATGAAACCGTGGAATACAGCAAGACCCGCAAGCAGTTCGGCATGCCCATTGGCAAGTTCCAGGTGCTGCAGTTCCGCATGGCGGACATGTTCATCGCCATGGAGCAGACCCGGTCGTTGCTGCTGGCCGCCACCCTGAAAACCGTGGAAGGCCATGACGATGCGGCCATGGCGGTGCATGCCATGAAAGCGCAACTGGGCCGGGCCGGGCGCAAGATCGCCCAGGAAGCCATCCAGATCCACGGCGGCATGGGCATGACCGACGAACTGGGCGTGGGCCACTATGTGAAGCGGGTGACCGGCGTGGATGGCCTGTTCGGCAATGCGGATGTGCACCTGATGGCCATCGCCCGCTCGGCGTAACGGGCCGGTTGCGATGGCGGGAACCGGAAACCCATTTGCTCACCACGGTGGCCTTACGGTATAAGCCATGGACATTACCACGGAGCCACCGGGAGTCTGAATGTCACGCAAAGCCGCCGCATCGAAAACCCTGCTGCAAAACCTGCAGGTGCCGGAAGGGGACAAGACCTACGAGAAGGTGCTGGATGCGGGGCTGGCGTTATTCGTTGAGTTCGGCCTGCGCCGTACCACCATGGAAGACGTGGCGAGCAAGGCCGGTATCGGCCGGGCCACCGCCTACCGCCGCTTTGCCGACAAGGACCAGTTGATCCAGGTGGTGATCCTGCGTGAGTGTCAGCGGGAGCTGACCCGGATCGAAGCGGACCTGGCGCAGATCGATAACGGTGTGGAGCGGGTGCTGGAATCCTTTGTGCTGGCGACCACACGCGCCCATCGCCACCCGCTGCTGCAGCGGCTGCTTACCTCCGAACCGGAAACGATCCTGCCCATTCTCACCCAGCGCCTGTGGCAGATGATGGGATTCTTCCGTGTCTATATGGCCGGCATACTGGACCAGGAGCAGAAGAAGGGGGCCATTCGCAAGCAGTCCTCCGAGGCCCTGGCCGAGCTGATGCTGCGGCTCACCCAGTCCATGGTGCTGTCCCCGGACGGCCTGATGAATCCCGCCAACGAAGCCGGGGTGCGCCAGTGGGCCAATGACTACCTGCGGCCGCTGCTCAATCCCTGACATTTTCTTTCCCGGCCTGACCAAAATGATCTAAACAGAAATCCGAAATCTGTGTGATGGGCTTGTTTGTGTGACCAATTGAGACGTATTTTTCTATTTGTCTCAATCAAGGATGCCACCGACAGGATTTGCCATGACACAGACGGCCACGCAAACACAGCGGAAAATCCCCCAACCCCTGGGTCCGGATTCCTATACCTGGCAGGATTTCGGTTCCTGGCGTTTCCACCTGATGCTGCCCCAGGCCTTCGTGCTGCAGGTGGCCCACCCGATCATTGATGCCGGGGTGGGTGAGCATTCGGTCTACAAGACGGATCCCTGGGGGCGCGCCAAACGCTCCACGGAACTGCTCTGGCCCATCGTCTATGCCCGCCCGCAGAAAGCCATCGAAATGGGCATCAAGCTGCGCGACCTGCATCGTTCCATCAAGGGCGTGGACAAGCACGGCAACAAGTACTTCGCCCTGGACCCGGAAGCCTACAGCTGGGTGCATATCACCGGTTACGACGCCACCATCCGCATGCACGAGATGCTGGGCAAGTCGCCCACCACCGAACAACGTCACGCCATGTTTGTGGAGTGGCGGCAGCTGGGCAAGATGATGGGCATTCGCGACCAGGATCTGCCCGCCACGGAAAGCGATTACTGGGATTATTTCCACGGCATCATCCGCGACCGCCTGGAGTGGGGCGAGGTGGTGCAGGACCTGATGCGCCCGGACCATTATCTGGACATTCCCAAGCCGCCGGGCAGTCGTATCCCCGATGGCGCCTGGCGCCTGATTTTGGCGGTGATGGGGCGTTTCATGCGCTTCAATCTGCGCGCCACCTTGCCGCACCCGTTCCGGGAAAAATTCCAGATCCCCTGGAGCAAGACGGACCAGCGACTGTTCCGTGCCTGGTGTGGCGTTTACCGGGTGCTGCATGCCCTGACGCCCAAAAGCCTGCGGCTGATTCCGCTGGCCCGTCGGGCCTACCGCGATGCCAGGCAACACCCCGAGGCTTATCACATCAATACCATTCCCGAAGGTGCCCGTTATGACATCGGATAACCGCCCCTGGCTGTCCACCTACGCCTCTCTGGGGTACGACTGGCACACCCTGCCGGCGCTGCCCGAGAAAACCCTGTCCGATTATGTGCGGGATCATGGCCAACAGTTTCCGGACCGGGAGGCGCTGGTGTTCCTGGGCAAGGCAATCACCTATCGGCAACTGGATCAGCTGGCGGATCGCATGGCGGCCCTGTTTGCCTCCCGGGGAGCCAAGGCGGGTGATGTGCTGGGGCTGCAGATGCCCAACACCCCCCAGTACGTGGTGGCCTTTATCGCGGCGGCCCGACTGGGCATGGTGACCACCAGCATTTCGCCGTTGATGACGCCGCCGGAAATTACCCACCAGGCCAACGATGCCCAGGTGACAATCCTGCTCACGCTGGTGCCGTTCTGGCAGACCTCGGTGCCACCGGTGCTGGGCAAGGTGGCGACGCTGAGCACGGTGATCGTCTCCGGTCCCATGGACCTGATCACCGGGCAGGGGGAGGCCTTGGAAGAGACGCACGAAGGCGTGTCGGTGATCTCCCTGCACGATCATCTGCCGGACACTGCCGAACCGGTGAACACACCGGTGGATATGGATTCGGTGCTGTACCTGCAGTACACCGGCGGCACCACGGGCCTGCCCAAGGGGGCGCGGCTGACCTCGCGCAACCTGTTTATGAATAACCTGCAGGCCAATGTGTTTTACGGGTATCGCACCGGCGAGGAAACCGTGGCTTCCGCGTTTCCGTTGTTTCATATCGGCGGCGCGGCGGTGGTGTTCAACGCCCTGCGCACCGCCTCCACCTTTTTGTTGATTCCCGATCCCCGCGATATTGATCACTTCGTGGCAGAAATGACCGCACGAACGCCCACCGTGCTGGCGGCAGTACCGGCGCTGTACCAGATGCTGTGTGCCAACGAGACATTCAGGGGGCTGGATTTCAGCGGCCTGCGCATGGCCATTTCCGGTGCTGCGCCTTTTGCCAAAGAAGAAGTGCAACGGCTGGAAAGTGTGATCGGCAAAAACAAGTTCTGCGAAGTGTATGGCATGACCGAGACCAGCCCGGTGATCACCCTCAACCCGGCCTCTCATTTCAAGGAAGGCCATGTGGGTATTCCCCTGCCGGGCACCGAGGTGCGCATTGTGGATGTGGATACCGGTAAGGAAATGCCACTGGGCGAACCCGGCGAAATCATCGCCGCCGGTCCCCAGGTGATGCAGGGCTATCTGGCCATGCCGGAGGCCACGGAAAAGGCCCTGGAGGAAATCGACGGCAAGCGCTGGATGCACACCGGCGATATCGGTGTGATGGATAACGACGGCTTTGTGCGTGTTTGTGATCGCAGCAAGGACATGCTGATTGTGGGCGGCTACAAGGTGTTTTCCGTGGAAGTGGAGGGCAAGGTGCAGAGCCTGCCCTGGGTCGCCATGTGTGCGGTGGTGGGCCGCCCGGATAACGACCGGCCAGGCAATGACATCGTGCAGCTTTATGTGGAGCGCAGCGCGGATTGCGACAAGAACGACACCGACCTGAAGACCGAGCTGGACCGTTTCTGCAGGGAAAACCTGTCGCCCTACAAGGTGCCGAAAGAAGTGTTCTTCCTGGATGCCATTCCGCTCACCTCGGTGGGCAAGATCGACAAGAAGGCATTACGGCAAACCGCTTAGCTCAAAACGTAGGGTGCACTGAGCCTGAGGCGAACTGCACCGATCCAAGGCCTATGTGGTGCAGTTCGCCTTAGGCTCAGTGCACCCTACGGGAAAGGCTGGCGATATTTTTTACTCATACCCATAACGATAAAGGGTCACGACCATGACAAGAATAACGCTGCAATACAGCAAGGTGATCCTGCTGGGCATGTTACTGATGCTACAGGGCTGCTCGGCATTCAAAGCATCCCACTTCGTGCCGGAATCGGCGGAAAACATGCGTGAGTGGGAAGTGGAAGGCCGCTTTGTTCTGCGGGCGGACAGTACCGTCAGCAAAAGCCATTTCGCCTTTCGGCAAATCGGTGAGGAGTACGCCCTGTCCATTCTGATGGACGAGCCGGTGGGCGAACCCAAAGTCATCATTCACGGTAACGTCTACGAGCCGGACAGTGAAACGGTGGATGTGATCGGCGGGGCGGAGGCCATGAAAGTGGCCGAACATCTGCAGGCGCATATTCGTGCCGGCAATCTGTCTTACTGGTTAAGGGGTTTGCCGGCCACCGCCGATGCGGTGGTGTATCAGGAAGACCTGGACCGGGTGGACCGTATTGAGGAAGCCGGTTGGGATATCGACTACCAGGAATACATGGCGGTGCAGAATTATCTGTTGCCGTCAGAAGTGACGTTCAAGGGCGAGCCGGGTTCCTTCACGCTGAACATGGTACGCGCGGAAACGGCTTACCTGACTCATCCCTGCGGCCAGAATGTGTCGCCCACCGAGCTTGAGGCAGAGCCGGAAAATAGCGCCGGACAGGACGCGGTGCGCCAACTGGTACCCAGCGACGGTAGCCCACCCATCCCCCGCTGGGTGGATGAAGCGGCTTTCTGTCGGCAGCTGGTGAAGATTCACGGCAAGATACCGGATGCCCGGGTGGGCCTGTACGGGCCGGACTCCATGATGTGGAAACTGTCCCGGGCGGGCATGCCCGGCGCCTTTGGTGCGGGCCGGGCGCTGTTGCTGCAACTGGCCCACCCCTGGGTCACCGCCAGTATCGACGAACATTCGGTGGTCCGTGATGACCCATTGGGCCGCGCCCGTCGCACCTTCCAGCATGTGGGCACCATGGTGTTCGGCAGCATGCCCCAGGTGATGACGTCGGCCAATCAGGTGCGTGATATCCACGAAGAAATCGAAGGCGAAGTGCCCATGGATTCCGGGGCTTTCAAACGGGGCAGCGAATACCGGGCCAATGAAGTGGCGGCCATGATCTGGGTCCATGCCACCCTGTGGGAAACCCTGGCCTACATGTACGAGAAAATGGAAGGCGAGTTGACCCGGGAAGAGAAGGACCAGTTCTACGAAGAAACCAAGCTGTTTGCCATGCTGTTCGGTGTGCCGGAACCGGCCCTGCCAGCAGACTGGAATGCCTTCATGGAATACAACCGCGCCATGTGGGCCAGCCCCCAGCTTACCGTGGAAGAAAACGGTATTCGCCTGAAGGAAGATCTGTTCGACCCGCGCTCCGTCTGGATGATCTTCCCGTTATGGGTGCAGGAGCAGGTCACCGCCGCCAATCTGCCGCCGCGCATTCGTGATGAATTTGAAATGAAGTATGGCTGGTGGCAGAAGTTCAACAACGCCTGGATCATGAGCGGTGCCACGGTGGCCCAATGGATGCTGCCAAAGAGCCTGGAGCGTAACCCGCTTTATCACGAGGCCAATGCGCGGCTGGAAGGCAAACGGGTAGGCACTTACAACCAGTTCCTGATTGAAGCGTTGCTGGACAAGGAGCGCTTGGTTAACTGATGCCAAGAGTCATCGCACTGCTACTGATGCTCGGGCTGGCGGCAACTCTGCCGGCCTATGAGGTACAGATCCGTCATCTCAGTCAGCCGGACTTTCTGCAGCAGGTGTTTGGCTCGGCTTCGCCACAACCGGGGTTGCTGCCCTTGCGCGGCGAACTGCGCCAGCGAGTGACAAAGGTGCTGGGCCACCCCTACCGGGGCCTGCGCCTGCGCTACTGGCATACCGATACCACCAGTGCCTGGATCATCGACGAAAAAAGCAAGGACATGCCCATGACGGTGGGCGTGGCCGTGGGGCCGAAGGGCATCGTGGATCTGGAAATTCTGGTGTACCGGGAGCCCCGTGGCGGCGAAGTGCATGAGGCCTTTTTCCGTCGTCAGTATCGAGGCATGACACTCAATGATGACGATACCCTGTCCGGCGACGTGGATGGCATCACCGGTGCCACCCTGTCCGTGGATGCCACCAGTCGCGTGGCCGCCATGGCGCTGGTGCTGCATCAGGCGGTGATGGAAGGCGCCTCTTCAACACCATAACCCCGCACGCCACTCGTTGGAGCCTTGCGAGCAAGGCTCCAACGGGAGGAGGTAGGCAGTTGCCACAACCTCGCCAAGCCACCACTATCGAACCATTATCGCTGCGCTGGCTCTAACCGTTATGGTTCGATTTTTTCCGCCTGTTTTTCGAGGCCTTGGTTATGCATTGCTGCTGGTGCTGATTCTGGCACTGGTTGTCGCTGGCTGGCTGTATAGCCAGGGCTTGCGTGTGGGGAAACCGGGCTGGCATAACGGCCTGACCCTGGCGCAGTGGCGCTGGCAACCGGACGACTGCGCGCCCCTTGCCGGTACAGATCTGGTCCTGAGCGATCTGTTTCCTGTCACCGTCCACATGGGCACGGTCACTGTCGCCGCCTGTGACAGCGGCGCGGACGATGACGGTGCTGTGTTGCCGGCATCCCTGCCCTGGACGCCCCCCTTCCTGCTTTCCATCGACGCGATGCAGGCTCCCGAGATCGGCGGAGTGGTGCCGCCGCCGTTGCAGGTAACGGCCCGGCAGCAACAACAGCATTGGTCGTTAACAGTGGAGAGCACGGCCAGTCACCTGCAGGCGGACTATGAGCGCGGTGACGGGCAGTGGTCGGTGTCCGGCAACGGTGCGTTGAATGAATGGCTCGCGGACGGGAAAGGCAGATGGCAGCTTGACGGTGAGGGTGTCTGGCAGGGACAACCCGCGGGCACCCTGAGTGCAACCCTGGAGGACGCGGGCCTGCAATCGCAGCCGCAAAAAGCGGACCTGGCGATGAAGGCCCGTTTTACCGGTGCGCAGTGGCAGGCGGAGATGCGTCTGACGGAGCCATTGGCAGTCCATGGACAATGGCAGCTGGCGATCCCGGAACCGTTATCCCTGCAAGGGCAGGGCATTGATCTGTGGCAAGCCCGGGGGCAGTTGCAACTGCAAGGACCGCCAGGGCAGATTCATGTGTTCGCTGGCAGTGACGAGGACTCCGTGGAGCAGGGCGCTGGCCGGGTCGTGCTGGAGGGGCCAGAGCTGGATGGGCAAGTGGATTTCCAGTGGAAGGATCGACGGCTGACCCTGGCGCCGGCAAGCCTCACATTGCCGGAACAGGTTTCCGCCCGCTGGGAGCAACCCTTGCAAGTGCCCATGTCGGAGGATGGCGACGTGGAACTGCCTCTGTGGCTGGGTTATCAGGATCTGCGCCTGCAGGCCAACCCCAGCCGGCTTCAATGGCAGGGCAAGCACTGGCAGTGGCAGGGCGCGCTGGCACTGCAGGGGCAATGGCAAGGGTTTCAGCTGGAGGGCCACTGGCAGGGTCAGGCCGCCAGCAAGGGTTTGCAGGGAGAACCCATCACCCTCGACGCGCGGAACGGTGACGACCATCTGGCGTTTCGGCTGCCCCTGAAAACCCTGCAACGGGCTCCCTATGGCGCCAGGGCAACTCTGAAAGGTCAGTACGCCGGTTACCCGCTTGATGGCAGCCTGTCGTTCCGGCAAGGGGAAAGCGGTTGGCAGGGCACCCTGTCGGCCACCTCGTCCCTTCCCGACTACGACCGGGGTGGCCAGGTTTCCCTGCAGGTGCCGTGGCATTTGCAGCAGGATGCTGTGGTGCTGGCGGATGGCAGCCGGCTTTCGATCAGCGAAGGGCTGGTGGAGCAGGTGCTGTTGCGGCCGCTCACCGTGACTACCCGTGGCCCGGTAACGGTGGACACGGCCGGGGCCCATGGGCAGTTACAACTGCGCAGTGGCGGCTTGCTGGCAGCCCGCTGGCGGTTGCCGGTGGTGTCAGGCAACGCCCGGCTGGCAGGTAAAAAAGTCACCGCCAGGCTGGCGATTGCCGATTGGCAAAGTGAGCTGACGGCACAGGCCTGCCTGGCCGGCGAGACGCCCCAGGGCCGTTTCCAGATCCATAGCCCACTGATTCCGGCCATGGGCCAAGGCCTGGCCATGACCCCCCGTAAAGGTTCCCTCTCCGGTGAGGGTCGCTGGCAATGGGGCGATACCCTGTCTGCACAGGGCACAATGCGTCTGGCCGATTCGGCAGTGGACTGGGGCAGCGTCACGGCCCGAGGAATTCAGGGCACCCTGGAAGGGCACTATCGTGATGGGGCGGTGTCTCTGAAGAGTGCGGGGCCGGTGACGGCGGGTACCCTGGATATCGGTACGCCCATTACCGACCTGTCCCTGCAGATGGAGAGTGATCTCAGCCAATGGCAGTTCACCGATATCCGCGCGGAGTTGCTGGGCGGCTCCCTGCGTTCGCCGGCACTGGAGTGGCCATCATCCCGTCCCCAGCCGGTGGTGATTACCCGCATTGATCTGGAGCAGGTGGCCGCCTTGCAGAACCCGCCGGCGGTATTTCTGGATGGGCGTGTTGGCGGCTATGTGCCCCTGCAACTGGGCACGGATTTTATGGTGGTGGAAGGAGCCCGGCTGGCCAATGAGGAAACCCTGTCCCTGCGTATCCCGCCGTCGTCCAGTGTGCAATCCATGGCCAGCTCCAACCAGGCCGTGAAACTGGCACTGGAAAGCCTGAGCGTGCTGACCATCCCGGATTTTCAGGCCCGCATGAACATGGACCGGGAGGGCTGGCTGGAAGCGGCGGTGACCATCAAGGGAGTGAATCCACAGAGAAATAATCTGCCGGTGGTGTTTAACTACACCCATCGGGAAAACATGCTGGTGCTGATGCGCAGCCTGCGTATTGGCGATGACATCACCGAGAAACTGCGCACGGAGAATGCACAATGAAAACACTCGCGCCGGGTTTGTTGCTGGCGGTGACCCTGTTGCCTGCCTGCACCCCGACGGTGGCTTTGAAAGCCCCGGAGGAACCCATCACCATCAATCTGAACGTGAAGATCGACCACGAAATCCGCCTCAAGGTGGAAAAGGATATCGATCAGTTGTTCAGCGAAGACAGCGACCTGTTTTAGGAGTAGGGATGATGAAAATTGCAAAAACTCTGATTGCCACCCTGGCCTTGCTGTTGAGCATGGCAGCGTTTGCACTGGATCTGGATGCGGCGAAGAGCCAGGGCATGGTGGGTGAACAACCGGACGGGTATCTGGGCGTGGTCAAGGCGACCCCGGCCGCCGTGGAGCTGGTGGCGGATATCAACCAGAAACGCCGTGATGCCTATGAACGCATCGCCAAACAGAACGGTATTACCCTGGATCAGGTGGCGCGACTGGCCGGGCAGAAAGCCATCGATAAAACCGACGCTGGAGACTATGTGCGGACTCCCGATGGCCAGTGGGTCACCAAGTAAATACCGGTGTTCCTCGGAGGATGAATCCCGGCTCGTTCTCACCGGAAAAGTGAGCCCGGAGCGGGAGGGAAGAATTGTGATCCACTCAATGTGAATGAGTGGATCCTTCCCGAAATGTTTTGATACCTCCCATAAAAATATAAAAAAATATTTCTATATAAACAGCATTGGAGCGAACGTTCTAACTGAGACGAAATCCCTAATCCATTGGTAATATTTTGTCTGAGAGTGGTTAAATTTCAGTAAATTCAAGCACTCAGCGCCCTCTCTGGGCTATGGGTTCCTTCACCTTGTGGTTACATTTGCAGAATCACAGGGAGCAACTTTGAAGGAATTCTGCCATGAAAACGATCTTGCGTGTTAGTGCGGCGATCCCGCTTTTTCTATCCCCCCTCGCCATGGCCGGAGAAAATGTTCCGGACCGTTATGGGTATATTGGTGGCCATGCCAGTTATTACACTTTTTACGATAACGACGTGATCGGCAATGGTGTCGACGGTCTGGATGATGTGCCTTTTTATGGCGGTCAGCTGGGCTGGCGTTTCCATCCCAACTGGTCTGTGCAGGGTTGGTATGACGAGGTCGAAGGCGATGCGGAAAGCAAATACGATTCCGGTCGTCGTGTGGACATGACCAACTACTTTGTCAGCGGTCGTTATCACTTTAACGATACCAGTCTCCTCGGTTTTGAGCCCTATGCGGGTATCAATGTGGGGGAGCAGTACATTGAGAGTCTCAATAACCCCAACAGTGACAAGAATGACGAGCTGATGACGGGGGTCGAGCTGGGTGTTCAGCGTGCCTTCTTCAAGCATGTGATTCTGGATCTGGGCACCCGTCACGCCTACAGCACCGACCGCGAGTACTGGGAAGGTCAGGTGTATGCGGGCCTTAATCTGGCGTTTGGTATCAGTAACGACAGCGACGACAGCGCTGAAGATGAGGTGGTAGCGGCTACCCCGGCTGAAGTGGTAACCGGTGACAGCGATGGTGATGGGGTCAACGATGACCGTGACCGTTGCCCGAACACCGCCTCCGGTGCGGTGGTGGATGCGGATGGTTGTCAGGTCTATGAGAGCCTGGAGCAGCGTGAAACCTCGGTGATCTACTTTGGTTTTGACCGCGATACCATTCAGGGACAATTTACTGATGAGATTCGCGGTGTGGCAGAGCGTTTGAACGGGGGTGAGCAGGGCCATATCCGCGTGGAAGGCCATGCTGACAGCACCGGCCCGGCGGACTATAACCAGGGCCTTTCCGAGCGTCGTGCCCAGTCCGTGAAAGACCGTCTGATGAAAGACTTCAACGTCAGCGGCGATCGCATCAGCACGGAAGGCTATGGTGAGAACAAGCCGGTAGCGGACAACAGCACCCGCGAAGGCCGCGCCAAGAACCGTCGTGCGGAAATCATCGTGGAAACCGAAGAGAAGAAAGCGCAGTTCAAGTAACCGCGTGATTCGGGAAACAAAAAACGGGATGCTTCGGCATCCCGTTTTTTTAGGGTCATCGGTGAAGGTTACTGCCCACTCTTCGACCAAGGGTTCTGTTTGTAGGCGCTATGCGAGCATGGCGAACGGCTAACTGCTTTTTTCCTCGCTAGGGCTCGGTTCGCATGTCGTAGATCCCCTGGGGGGACGAGCATGGTTCCTACAGTCTATATTCCTTCCGAGGCATTTATTCACCCGGCCATTAAATACATTGGGCCAATGTTGTCGTTTGCCGTAGGAGCGTCGCTTGCGGCGCGATTCCAGCGTTGTTAATCGCGCCGCAAGCGACGCTCCTACATTAGCCGCTCTGCCAGCCCCGACGCTCGCCAGGTGCGTTTTTTCACCGCGCTGTCCAGCACTGTGGGTTTGCCGAATTCCAGCAAGGTGAAACGATCGCGGGCACGGGTGACGGCGGTGTAAATCAGTTCACGGGTGAGCAGCGGATGGGGAGCATCAGGCAGCACCAGCAGGGTATGCCGGAATTCCGAGCCCTGGGATTTATGCACGGTCATGGCATAGACGGTTTCCACCCCGTCCAGGCGGCTGGGCAGAACCCACTTGATGCGGCCGTCGGGTAACTGGAAGGCGACGCGCAACAGTAACTCCGGTTTGCCATTTCTCTCTTCCAGCAGCGGCAGGGTCAGGCCCACATCGCCGTTCATCAACCCCAGCTGATAATCGTTGCGGGTCATCATCACCGGGCGGCCCGGATACCACTCCCGTTCCGGGGCCAGGTCCTGTTGTTGCAGGTGACGGGTGATGCGCTGGTTCAGTTGTTCCACGCCGAATGGCCCGCTGCGCAAACCACTGAGCAATTGCTGGTGGGTGAGTTGCTTGAGCAGTCCGGCGGCCCAGGCATCGAAATCCTGCCGTTGCGACGGCGGCGTTGCCACCGTCTGAAAGAGCGCACGCAAACCCTGGTGATCGCCGCTGCTGTTCAGCAGCAAGGTTTCCAGTTGCCGGTCATCACTGCGCAGGGGATGGCGATGCAGGCTGTCGCCGTATTTTTGAAACGCCTTGCGTACCTGGGGCAGGTTTTCGTCGTTCACCGCCCGCGCCAGTTCGCCGATGCCGGGGCTGTCCTTGGAGCGCCAGTTGGTGCGCAGCATGGCGGTCTGCTGGGCCAGGGCGTTGCCCGGGGCCTGGTCGGTTTCCTGATAGTCGCTGATGTCGGCGCCACAGGTGTCCTTGATGAAATCGATGGTGCGTTGTTGATAGCGGCCCTGGTGGGCATGGCGACACAGGTCGCCCATCACCGCGCCGGCTTCCACGCTGGCCAGCTGGTCCTTGTCGCCCAGCAGGATCAGCCGGGTGTGCGGGCTCAGGGCTTCCAGTAGGCTGGCCATCATGTCCATGTCGATCATGCTGGCCTCGTCCACCACCACCAGATCTGCATGCAGCGGATTGTCAGCATGGTGACGGAAGTGACGGCTGTCCGGGCGGGTGCCGAGCAGGCGGTGCAGGGTGGTCACGTCTGTGGGGATGGCGTCGCGTACCGCGACGTCCACGTCCAGTTGTTGCACTTGTTCGCCGATGGATTCGGTGAGCCGAGCCGCCGCCTTGCCGGTGGGAGCGGCGAGGCGGATCCGCAGACGCTGGTTGTCCGCCATGGCCAGACTTTGCAGCAGCCCCAGCAGGCGAACCACGGTGGTGGTTTTGCCGGTGCCCGGACCGCCGGTGATGATGCCAATACCACTGCGGCTGGCCAGGGCGCAGGCTACCTGTTGCCAGTCGGTCTGGTCGCCGGCGTTCGGGAATAATCGAGCCAGGGCGTCGCGCAGACGCTCGGCAGGCAAGGGGCTGACGGTGGCCAGTCGTTGGCCGATGGCCTCGGCCACCGCCACTTCCCGGGCCCAGTTTCGGCGCAGGTAAAGGCGACTGCCATCCAGCACCAACGGCGTGCTGCCGTTCTGGCAGACCAGCGGACTCTGTTGCAGATCATGCAGCCAGTCGTCCGGTTTGCCGGGCAGCAGCGTGACCAGCTCCGGCGGTGGGCTGGTGCCCCACAGCTGGGTGGCCAGTTCCCGGTTTTTCAGGTCCAGACAGAGGTGGCCGCTGGCTTGTTGATTGCTGGTGAAGGCGGCGAGCAGCAGCACTTCGTAGCTTGCCTGCGGGCATTGCTGCTTAAGGAAACGGGCAATGGCCACGTCCAGATCGCGCAGCAGATTGTTGTCGCGCAGCAGGAGAAGAGCGTCTTCCCAGGTGAGGGCGGAGAACAGGTCAGTTTGCATGAACTCTCCTGGCGATTGGCCGATTGAGAGGCCGGATAGCAATGCGCTTCGTAGCGTCACCCTCTCCCTGTCCCTCTCCCTTCAAGGGAGAGGGGACCCTCCAGAAGGGCGCATGGTTAGCTCCCCTCTCCCTTGAGGGGAGAGGGGTTGGGGGAGAGGGTGAGACGCTCCATGCGTTGAGATGGTTTGTCATCGCGCTCATTCGTTCCCTCCAAACATCGCATCCAGCGCTTCAACCAATGCCGTGTCCGGTCGATCAAACACCGTGCCCGCCGCCGGCCCTTGCAGGCCGCGCAGGAACACATAGACGGCGCCGCCCAGGTGCTGGTCGGGATCATAATCCGCCAGTCGGCTTTTCAGCAGGCGGTGCAGGGCCAGCAGGTAGAGGACGTATTGCACTTCGTAGCGTTTTTCCAGCACCACGTCGGTCATGGCCTCCAGGGTGTAGGCGCTGTCATCCACGCCCAGCCAGTTGGATTTGTAGTCGAGCACGTAGTACTTGCCGTCGTGTTCGAACACCAGATCGATAAAGCCCTTGAGCATGCCGTTCAGGGTGTCCGCTTCCAGTCGCGGGCGCGAGTGCTGTGGGTGGATGTGCTGGCGAATCAGGGTGTCCATCTCGGCCACTTTTACCTGGTGGGCGGGGAACAGGAATTCCAGTTCCGGCACATAGGTGTGCAGGGTATTGAGGGCGATCTTGTCGTTCTCCAGCGGCAGGGCAGTGGTGACTGCCTGCTTCCACCAGTGGCGGATCACTTCCATAAAATCCTGCCAGCCCCGGGCCTGCAGTTTTTCTTCCACGCTGGTTTCAAACTCGGCCGGGTCGGCCAGGGTCTCTGTGAACCGCTGGTTGGCGGCCTGCTCGAGCACATCGTGGAGCAGGGTGCCCGGCGCGGCGCCACGGGGAAAGGCGTGAATGCTGTTTGGCAGGGGCTCGGCATCATCGACAACGGTGTCATCCTGCTGCTCGGCCAGTTGATCGCCGCGCGGGTCCGCCGGGGCCAGGGTTTCCTGTACCTGTTTGAGCGCGCTGTAGCTGGCAATCCACCAGGGTTGTCGTTGCCGGGCCACAGGAATCAGAGGCGTGCGCAGGGTCCGCGCTTCGGCTTGGGGTTGATAGGTTTCTGTGCTGCTGTCCGGTGCGGCGATGATGGACACCGCCTCATGGGCTACCGGCACCAGCGCGTCGCGCAGGCCGTCGTTGGCCACGCCGGTGCCGAACAGCAAACGGCCGATGGCGCTTTTTTCCAGCTGGTTCTGTTTGCCGCGGCCCTTGATATAGGGCGCGATCCCCAGGGTGCAGGTGTGGCAGGCGCGGGTCAGGGCCACGTAGAGCAGACGCATGTCTTCGGCGAGTCGTTCGTGGTCCGCCTTGTTTTCGACATCGTCATCCGGCTCCAGCGACACATTGAGATGATCGTTTTCGTGGTAGCGCAGCGGCGGCTTGTTCTTGTCCGCCGGGCGGAAGCTGCAAATAAAGGGCAGATACACCAGCGGGTATTCCAGGCCCTTGGACTTGTGGATGGTGATCACCTTGACCCGGTCGTCATCACTTTCCAGTCGCAGGATACTTTCCTTGCTGCTGCCGCGACCTTCTTCAACCGTGTCTTCCAGATAACGAATCAATGATTGTTCGCCGTCCAGCTGGGTAGCGGCCTGCTGCAGCAGCTCTGCCAGATGCAGCAGGTTGGTCAGGGCCCGTTCGCCGTCCAGGCTTTGGCTGAGCCGGGCGGGTACATGGAAATCCATAAGCAGGCTGCGCAGCATGGGCAGCACGCCCTGGGTCTGCCATTGCTGGCGATAGCCGTGAAACTGCTCCACGGTTTCTTCCCAGCGCACTTCATCCTGATTGAGGGTATCCAGTTCCGCGTAGGCCAGGTCCAGCACCGCACAGGCCAGGGCGCTGCGCACCCGGGTGTCGGATTCCGGGGTGGCGCAGGCGTGCAGGATCAGCAGCAGGTCATGGGCTTCCGGCTGGGCAAACACGGAATCCTGGTCAGACAGATAGACGCTTCGCACCTGCCGTTCCATCAGCGCATCGCGGATGGCTTTGGCTTCGGTACGGTCGCGAACCAGGATGGCAATGTCGTTGGGATGCAGGGGCCTGAAGCTGTCGGCTTTGCGGAAGCCGGTGACGCCTTTTTCGGCACCGTTAAGCAGATGGGCAATTTCACTGGCGCAGCGTGCCGCCTGCTCGTCCCGGTACTGGCCGGCGCTGACCGGTTTTTCCTGCTCGTCTACCCACAGGGTAATGCCGGATTTTTCGTTGTTGTCGACTAACAGAACGTCCTTGCGTCCGTTGGCGTCAACCTCTTCGAAGGGGATAGCGTTGTCCATCATGAACACATCGCCAAAGGTATTCTGGCTGTAGGTGAACAGATGGTTCACCGCCTTGACCATGGCGTCGGCGCTGCGGAAGTTTTTATCCAGGGTGTAGTGATTGCCTGCGGTGGCCCGGCGGGCTTTCAGATAGGTAAAGACGTCGGCACCACGGAACGCATAGATGGCCTGCTTGGGGTCACCGATCATGAACCAGCCGGTACCGGCTTGCCCTTCATAAAGCGCGGAAAAAATCCCGTACTGGGTGGGGTCGGTATCCTGGAATTCGTCGATCAATGCCACCGGGAACTGGTCGCGGATGACCTGGGCAAGCCGTTCGCCGTTGCCGCCTTTCAAGGCATCGTGCAGGCGGCTGAGCATGTCGTCGAAGCCCATGGTGGCGGTCTGGCGGCGGACCTGATCCACGCGCCGGTCGATCCAGGCGGCGGCATGGGCGAGCAGGTCGGTGCGGGGCAACTGTGTATTTGCCCGGCCTTCCATGACCGCATCCAGCTGCTGGCAGAAGGCAAAGTCCGGGCGGTGTTCCTGGCCGGCCTTGGTGAGTTTCATACCTTCATGGGAAAACTTTGCCAGGGTGTCGTAGGCCTTGTCGTTTAGCCGTTCGCCATTGGCGTAGCGCTGCAGGGTTTGCAGCATGCCGGGCAGGCTGGTGGTGCGGTAGCTGTTGCCGTTGAGCCATTTGTTGTCGCGGGCGGCGCGCACCCACTCGAGAAAGTCCGGCAGTTCGGCGGCCAGTTGCTGGCGGGCGTGTTGATCCTTGTCCGCCTGGGGGCCGGTTTGTGTCAGCCAGTGTGTGACGCTTTGCGGTAACGCTTCCGGGTCCGCTTCTTTCAAACCGAGCAGGGGGCGACAGGCCTCCAGCAACGCATCCGGGTTGCCCAGGTTGTCGCTTTGCAAGGCATTGGCGGCGCTCACCGGGAAATCGGCGATCACGGAACGCCAGTAATCCCGCGCCGCCATTTGTTGTTCGTCGCTGGCGTCTTCCTGCAACTCCAGGCTGAACAGACTGCCGGAATCGAAGGCGTGCTGTTTGAGCATGCGGTTGCAGAAGCCGTGGATGGTGTAGATGGCGGCTTCGTCCATCCACTGGGCGGCGGCATCCAGACGCTGGGCACAACGGGCCCGGTCTTGCGGATCGCTATAGTCGTTCAGCAATTCGGCCAGCACCGGGTCGTCGGCTTTTGCATTGGCATCGGCAAAGATACGTGCCGCATCGGCCAGGCGGTCGCGGATCCGTTCGCGCAGTTCCTCGGTGGCCGCTTCGGTGAAAGTCACCACCAAAATTTCCGGCGGCAGCAGCGGGCGCGCGAAGGCATTGTCGTCGCCATGGCCGAGCACCAGACGCAGATACAGCGCGGCCAGGGTAAAGGTCTTGCCGGTGCCGGCGCTGGCTTCGATCAGCCGGGTGCCGTGCAGCGGGAAGGTAATCGGGAGCGGACGTTCAGCATTCATGCGCTACCCCCGGTTGCAACTGCGTAGGGCGCACTGAGCCCAAGGCGAACTGCACCATTCCACCGTCGGCAGAGTAACCGAATCGCGGCTAAGGAACTGTCAGCCAGGTATCGCACTTTCTCGCGTTGCAGCTTGCAGCTTGTAGCTTGTCGCTGTTTAACGGTGCAGTTCGCCCTAGGCTCAGTGCACCCTACGGAAACAGGAGAATGGGTGCGTTTAATGGTCACCATGTTCACTCCATTGGGCGTGCTGGTAGAGCGGGGCATAGAGTTGCTCGGTCCAGTAGTCGAAAGCGCGCTCGTCGCCGTGGCGGACAGCCAGCATGTCATCGAAGTCGGCCCAGGCGCGGGCAAGGGCCGGTTCCTTGTCCTGTTCACCGGTGTGCATAAAACCGGATTCGAACACCTTGCGGGCCTCGTTGTCGCCGTTGTCTTTTTCTTCCCCTTTCAGCCAGGCGAAGGCGGTGGCGCAGGCGATGGGTAGCGGTTCGCACAGGGCCTGCTGCCAGGCATGGCCCAATTGATCCAGGCAGTGCTGGGCGTCGCTGCGGTTCAGGTGAGGCAGGGTGATGCGGCCATCCTGGCCCTGGACGTGGGTGGTTAACGGGAACCCGGCGGCGCAGGCGGCCAGGTGCAGGGTCCAGTCCCGGGTGAGTTTGTCGAAGCGCTCTTTGAGCTTGCCGGTGTGCAGGACCAAGCGCTGGCTATTCGCTGCGGAGCCACGCAAATCCGTGAGCCAGTCTTCGATCTGCAGGGGCCCGGCATTAAGACGGATTTCCTGTTGCGGTTGCGGTGCGCCGCACTCGGCCAGCAGGGCAAAGTAGTGTTCCAGTGGCTGCGACAGGGGCATCAGCAGGCTGTCGCGGCTGCCTTCGTCAAAGGGCGCCAGGGGCAGATCGCCACTGCCGGCCAGGCGATCCAGGGTGTGGGCCATGGCGTCGCCGGCATGCTCCGGACCGGCACGCAGGGCCTCGCTGAGCAACTGGTCCTGGAGCTGGAAACGTTGCAGGCCGTCGAAGGCAAAGGGTTCGCTGTCATCCAGTACCTGGCGTTGCTGTTTCAGGCGGGCCTTCAGGCGCTGCTCGAAAAAATGCGCCACCGGCTGTTTGAGAAAACGGCCCAGGGCGGCGCAGGTAATCGGCTCGTCGCTGTCCAGTGGCGGCAAGGGCTGATCATTGCTGACAGCAGGTGCCTGACCATCGTGGAGGGCGCGCCATTCGTTGGCATAAGTGTGCAGTGAATCGTTGGCCGCATCCTGGTCGCTGTGGAAAAAATAGCGGGCACTGAACGGTTGCAGCGGGTGCGCCACGGTGAGGGCATCCACCGGTTCGCCCTGGTCGGTGTGCCAGCGCTGGTTAATGTGGTCGCGCAGTTGCGCCACCAGCACCGAGGGCGGCCGTTCGCTGTTGTCGCGCACGTTGCGGCCGGTCCAGCTGATATAGAGGCTGTCCCGGGCGCTGAGCAGGGCTTCCAGAAACAGGTAGCGGTCGTCATCCCGGCGGGATCGGTCGCCGGGGCGGTAGTTGCCCCATTGCCGCATCAGATCGAAATCCATGGGCTGCTGCTGACGGGGGTAGTCGCCGTCCTTCATGCCGAGCAGGCAGACATGGCGGAAGGGAATGGCGCGCATGGGCATCAGGGTGCAGACATTGATGCGCCCGGCCATGAACCGTTGCGACAGGCTTTCCGCGTTGAGGGCATCAAGCAGCGGGCGGCGGGCCACGGTGAGAGGCAGGACGCTGTCAAAATCCGCTTCGGCGCAGGCCGCCAGCCAGTCGTTGAGGGCGTCGCGCAGGCCCGCATCCAGGGTCTGGTCGGTTTCGTCCACCGGGGCGAACAGGTCATCCAGTAACCGGGTGAAGCGTTGTTGCCACTCCCTGGCGCTGGCGTCCTGACGGGATCGTTGCCAGTGGTGTTCCAGGGTATCGAGCAGGCGCGACAGGCGGCCGGCCAGCTCCGCGCCCAGCCCGGCCACTTCGTCCAGGGGCTCGATGCCCATCCAGGCCGGGCCGTCGCCGAGCAGGTAGCCGGCCAGCATCCGTTTCAGGCCGAAGGCCCAGCTGTTCTGTTCGAAGCCGGGTACGTCCAGGGTCTTGCGCTGCTGGCTGTTCAGGCCCCAGCGAATGCGCGCCTGGTCGATCCAGCGGGCCAGTTGCGGCAGGTCGCCTTCGTCGATGCCGAAACGTTCGCGCACGGCGGGCACATCCAGCAGGTCGAGAATGTCGGTGGCGGTGAAGCGCCATTGGGGCAGGTGCAGCAGGGATTCCACCGCCTGGGCCAGGGGGGACGCGGCCCCGGCACTTCGGTCACTGAGGGTATAGGGCAGATAGCGGGGATCGTCCCGTTCCAGTCGGCCGAACACCGCATCAATGTGCGGCGCATAGGCTTCGATGTCCGGCACCATCACGATAACGTCCCGGGGTTGCAGGCTCGGGTCGTTGCTGAACCGGTCCAGCAATTCATCCTGCAGGATTTCCACTTCCCGCTGGGGGCTGTGGCCAATGCGGAAACTGAGCGAGCCATCGATCGCCAGAGAGGGGCGTTGGTCCGGCGCCGGCAAGGGTTCCAGATCGAGAATGTCCTGCTGCAACTGTTGCAACAAGGTTTGCGGTTCCTGGTGTTCAAACAGATCGATCTGATTCTGGAAGGCGCTGCGATAACTGTCCGGGTCGTCGTGGTCGTAGAGCAGGCCGATAAAGTCCCGGCCCTGTTTGCCCCAGGCGGCCAGCAGTGGATTGACGCGATTTTCCGGCAGGGCGGTCAGGTGGCGTTTGCGGTTGTCCAGTTGGCGGCGCAGCAGTTGTTTGTCTTCGACAATATCCGCCCAGTAATGCTGGCAGGGGTTCTGTACCAGCATCAGGATCTGGCAGTGCTGACTCAGCGCCGCCAACGCTTCCAGGGCTTGCTGGGGCAGGGCACTGATACCGAAGATGATCAGGCGGCGGGGCAGGCCCGGCGGTGGCGTGCCCTGTTGCTGTTGTTGAGTGAGTGCCGCGATAAAATCCCGATGGATAGCGCTGCGGCTAAGCCCCTGTTTGCTGTCATCCATGTCCGCCAGCAGGGCGCGCCACAGATGCGCCTGCCACAGCTGGCTGCTGGGAAACTCATCAAAAGCGTCGCGATCCTGGGCCTTGCGCAGACGGTCGTTGCCGTTTTCCCAGTCCGCCAGCCAGTCCGCCCGATAGACCTGATAGGCATCGAACAGATCCGCCAGCCGCTCGGCCAGCTGATGGCGTTTGCGACCGTCCACATCGTCGGCGAGAAAATGCCGCAATGGGCCGAAATGGTCGTTATTGAGAAGCGTCGGCAATAACCGGTACAGACGCCATAGCAGCCGGGATTTATCGAAGGGCGAGGTACGGGGTACCTGGTCTTCGCCAAGGACGGTGCGATAGGCACTCCATAAAAAGCGGGCGGGCATCTGAAACTGAAAACCGGCGCTGATTCCCAGGGCATCCGCCAGTTGCAGTTTCAGCCACTGGGCCATGCCGTTGGACTGCACCAGGAAGGTTTCCGTTTCCAGTGGTGACAGTGGCTCACGCTGCAGCCAGTCGGCCACCAGCTCGGTGAGGGTTTCCAGACGGTTGCCGTGCAGCACCATCAGCCCGTTTTGCATGGACATTCCTTGCGCGAAATTGTGTTTGTGCGAAAGGGTCTAGCCTAAGGGAGAAGCGCTTGCCGTGCTACAACAGCTAGCCACATGTGGGGCAAAGGAGGGGTTGCTAAAGCACGAAGGTAGCCAGGTTTTGTTGTGGGGAAATAATGGGGTGGCAGGGGCGAGTAACGAGTTTCGAGTCTCGAAAAACAAAAACCATTCTTCGGTTGAAGGTTTTGACTTTCGCAACTCGCTCCTCGTCACTCGCTACTGAATCACTACAGCACGCTCATCCACCAGTTTAGTCGTTCACGCTTTTGCGGTTGCGGTGTTTCCTGTCTTTCTTGCGCTGGCGGGGTATCGGCTTCACTGGCCTGGCTGGGCTTGATGCCAAAAGTGGGATAGAGCGACGCTACCAGCAGCACCGCCATGGCCTGATTAAAGGCGCGCAGGCGCCGGCCCCGGTGCAGCCAGTTTTTCAGCACCGCGCCAAACAGGTTCCAGCTGCTGATCAGCGGTAATCCGACGATCAGGAAGGTGCCGGCCACAATGGCCACGCTCAAGGTGAAGTCCTGCGGTTGGGTAAAGGTGGCTACCCCGGTGAGAATCATCATCCAGGCCTTGGGATTGACCCACTGGAACAGGGCGGCCTGCATGAAGGTGAGCGGTTTGGCGTTGTAGCTATCACTTTTCAGGTTGCGGGTGCGCACTAGCTGCCAGGCCAGATACAGCAGGTACAAGGCGCCGCCCACACGCAGTGCGGTAACGGCCTGCGGGAAGCGGGTCAGTAGCTGGCCGAGTCCCAGCGCCACGCACACCAGTATTACCTGACAGCCGATGGCAATGCCCAGAATGTGCGGCAAGGAACGGCGGAAACCTGCGTTGGCACCGGATGCCATAAGCATCAGGTTGTTGGGGCCGGGGGTGCCGGTCATCACGGCAACAAAGCCGATAAGTGCCACTAACTGTTCCGTCGACATGACGCGATCCTTCTTTTCTGAAGATGGTTCAACAGACTAGGTGGACAACGCATATCAATACAGATATAAGAAAATAATATTGAAGCGGTACAGATTGTAAGAAGAGTAATCTGTACTGGTTGTTATGCGAAAAACTGTATCGGGTGTGGAGCTCATGACGTTGTATCAAAGCCTGGCGGATCGTCTGCAGGTCCTGATCCGGGATCAGGTGTACCCGGTGGGCAGTCGCCTGCCCGGGGTGCGGGTGCTGGCGGAGCAGCAACAGGTCAGTGTGTCCACGGCGGTGAATGCCTGCCGGGAGCTGGAGCAGCGTGGTGTGCTGGAAGCCCGTCCGCGATCCGGTTACTACGTGCGCCAGCCGCCGGTGGTGCGCGAGGCCCCCCGGGTGACCACGGCAAGTCGGCGGCCGCGCCGGATTACCGGCCAGGAGCGGGTGCTGCAGATATTGCAGAGTGTGAATAACCCGTCGGTGGTGAACCTGGGCGCGGCGGTGCCGGCGCCGGAATATATGCCGGTGGCCACCATGGAAAGGATGTTTCACAGCGTGCTGCGTGAGGAACGACGTCGCTGTGTGGGCTATGCCTTTCCGCCCGGGGCGCCGGAACTGTGCACCCAGGTTGCCCGCCGGCTGGCGGGGCTGCAGTGCGAGGTCAGCCCGGAGGATGTGCTGATTACCAATAGCTGCCAGGAATCCGTGGCCATTGCGCTCAAGCTGACGACCCAACCCGGCGACACCGTGGCGATTGAATCGCCCACCTATTATGGCTTGTTGCAGGTGATCGATTCGCTGGGCCTGAAGGCACTGGAAATTCCCACCGACCCGGTGGAGGGGATTTCCCTGGAAGCCCTGACCCTGGCGTTGGAGCGCTGGAAGGTATCGGCCTGTGTGGTGGTGTCGAATTTTTCCAACCCGCTTGGGGTCAGGCTTTCCGACGCACGCAAACAGGCCCTGTTGGCGCTGTTGTCGAAGCACAAGGTGCCGCTGGTGGAAGATGATATCTACGGGGATCTGCCGCTGAGCGGCCCCCGGCCCCGGCCGGTGAAGAGCTGGGACAAGAATGGTTTGGTGTATTACTGTTCGTCTTCGTCAAAAACCCTGTCTGCAGGCCTGCGGGTAGGGTGGCTGGTGACGCCGGAGCGTCATCGGGAAAAGGCCCAGCATCTGCAATTCATCAATACGGTATCGGTGGCCACACCCTCACAGCTGGTGCTGGCACGCTATCTGGAGCGGGGCCATTACGACCGGTTCCTGCGCCAGCTGTGCGCTGAGCACGCCCGGGGTGTGGTGCGAATGACCGAGCGGGTGACGCAACTGTTTCCGCAACAGACCCGGGTGAGCCGGCCTGCGGGAGGGTTCGTGTTGTGGGTGGAATTGCCGGGGGAGGTGGATACTACCGAGCTGATGGAAAAGGCACTGGAAGCCGGGGTGAGTTTTGCGCCCGGTTCGCTGTTTTCCGCCTCCGGAAAATTCGCCAATTGTCTGCGGCTGAACTGCGCCGTGAAGTGGGACAACCGGGTGGAACAGGCGCTGGTGACCTTGTCGCGCTTGCTTTGACAGGCTGTTGAAAAGATGCCCCTCTTCGCCTTGCGAGCAAGGTTCCAACGGCCTCGTGGATGGTTAGCTCCAAACGCAAGAGGCCGCGCCCAAACCTTGGACGCGGCCTCTTGCGTGTCAACATCAACGGCGCTGTCACGCGCCGCTATTCATTATTAATTTTTAATTATTCACTGAATTTACTCGCTTTCCATCTCTGCCAGCTCGTCTTCGAAGAAGAATTTCTCTTCGCCGAAGGCCGGTTCCAGATGATTCAGCCAGGTGGCATCCTCGTTGTACTTGGCGAAGAAGGGACGCTGAACCCAGTCGTGGTTACGCCCCTGGATGAAGCGCAGGGCGAACACTTTCTCGCCGTTGATTTCGGTAACGCCCTGGATTTCCACCTTGCCCGGGTGGCTGGACATGCTCGGGCCACGGGCGGTACGGGCGATACCGGAGACCTGCTTCATGGCATCACGGTAGATCTGCCAGGCCTTGGCCAGCGGGACTTCAAAGTAACGACGGGCACCGGTGTCCCGTTCCACAAACATGTAGTAGGGGATGATGCCCAGCTCGACCTGGGTCTGCCACAGGCGGGCCCAGTCATCGGCATTGTCGTTGATGTGTGCCAGCAGCGGGCCCTGGGCGCGGATCACGGCGCCGGTGGCGCGGACCCGGCGTACCGCTTCCCGGGCGATGTCGGTTTCCAGTTCCTGCCAGTGGTTGTAGTGAGCCATCAGCGCCAGGTGTTTGCCGCTGGCCTGCACTTCCCGGAACAGATCCAGAAGATCCTGAGCGTCGTCGTCGGATACCACACGTTGCGGCCAGAAGGTCAGCGCCTTGGAGCCGATGCGGATGGTGCGGATCTGTTCCAGTTCCAGCAGCGGCTCGATATGGGCGCGCAGGTTCTTGGTCTTCATGACCAGCGGATCGCCACCGGTGATCAGCACATCGGTGATTTCCGGGTGCGCCTGGATGTACTTCTTCAGCTGGCCGGCTTCCTTGGTGGCGATTTTCAGATCGTTGTCACCAATAAATTGGGCCCAGCGGAAGCAGAAGGTGCAGTAGCTGTGACACACCTGCCCCTGGCTGGGGAAGAACAGCACGGTCTCGTTGTACTTGTGCTGGACGCCGTCGATTTTTTCGCCGTCCACTTCCGGCATGTTGTGTTCCATCTGCCCGGCGGGGTGCGGGTTCAGGGCGTCACGGACTTCGGCGATGGCGGCCTTGATTTCCGCCTTGTCACCGCCGCGCATGGCCTCGGCCACCTTGTCGAAATGCTCCGGGGCCAGCATGCCTTTCTGCGGGAAGGTAAGCTGGTAGATGGGATCATTGGGCACCTTGTCCCAGTCGATCAGTTCGTCGATGACGTACTCGTTGACCCGGAAAGGCAGCACATTGGCAACGACTTCCATGGCAAAGCGGGTCTCGTCGTCAAGGCGTTTGAGTGGCTCGATCTTGTCGAGCTGGCGCGCGGTGAATACCTTGAAACGGCGCGGCTCTTCAAACTGCGTTTCCGTGCTCTGATGCAGCGGAATGACGGCATTGGTTTCGGGCATGGTATCGCTCCTCATCATGCGCCGGCATGACGACACTGGCGTCAACACCGGTACACTGGTTGCTAAACCAGCAGGACTTGTCTTTGTGCTACTGCTGCTGATGGCCAGCGGTGGCTGGCGCTGAAATTGGGCATGTGCCCGCTGTTACGTGCGTCCACGAGGTGACGCGGAGGACCTGGAACATGACGCTACCCAGCGATTTTCGGGGCAGGCGTGGGGCCAGCGAGGCCACCCGGCGTTCCAAAAGAGGGCGTATTTTAGTGACTTGGCCCGCAAAGCGCAAAACCGCTGATCTGACTGGGTTTTTTCCCGGAAACGGGGCCCGGGGGGATATGCTATGTTGACGCAATATTGCCAGCCTGGGGGCATGCGGTCCCGGCAGGCTACGGGTGGATACGGAGCTGAAAACCTTTGGATCTGACATTCTGGAAAAGCCGTTGGGATCAGGGGCTGGCGGTGCTGGAGCCGTTCTGGCCCTATCTGGCTGCGGCCATCAGCCTTTTCCTGGCGATTTATGTCACCGCCCATGTGGCCCAGAACAAGCGCGATGCCCGTGCCGCCGCCGCCTGGACCGGCCTGGTGTGGCTGGTGCCAGTGCTGGGTGCGGTGCTGTATTTCATGCTGGGGGTCAATCGTATTCAGCGTCGCGCCCGACAACTGACTGGCGGGTTGATCGACAGCGATGACGGCTGGCGGGTGGCCGCAGAGGCGGTGCCCACCGTGCCACACCTGCAGGTCCTCAGCCGTCTGGTAGGGCGCCTGACGCACCTGCCGCTGACCGATGGCAACGAATTGGCGTTGCTGGATGCCCCGCAAACCTATCAGGCCATGCTGGATGCCATTGAAAACGCCACCGAGAGCATCTATCTGGCCACCTATATTTTCGGCAATGATGCGGCCGGCAAACCCCTGGTGGATGCCCTGGCGGCCGCCGTCCAGCGTGGGGTAAAGGTGCGGGTGCTGATCGATGGTGTGGGAGCCCACTACTCCCTGCCATCGGTGGTCTGGCGCCTGCGCCGGCGCGGGGTGCCGGTGCAGCGGTTTCTGTACTCCCTGGCGCCCTGGCGCATGCCGTATATCAATCTGCGAAACCACCGCAAGATCATGATTGTGGATCGCGCTCTGGGCTTTACCGGGGGCATGAATATTCGCGCCGGCTACCTGCACAAACCCGCTCGCACCACCGATCTGCATGCCCGGGTCGAAGGGCCGGTGGTGGGTCAGCTGTTGCGCAGTTTCGCTGCCGACTGGGTATTCACCTGCGGGGAAGTGCTGGAAACCAGCTATCGCGGTCCGGCCCTGGTCGGCGATGTGCAGGCGAGGGGTATCAGCGCCGGTCCGGATGCGGATTTTGATAAGCGCCGGCTTACCTTGCTGGCGGCCATTGGCAGCGCCGAGCGGCGCATCCGCATTGTGACTCCCTATTTCGTCCCGGACCTGACCCTTATGGCCACCCTGCAGATGGCGATATTGAAAGGCGTGCAGGTGCAGATCGTGATACCCAGCAAGAGCAACCTGCGCATGGTGAACTGGGCGAGTCTGCATGCGCTGCGGTGGTTGGTGGGCGAGGGGGCCGAGCTGTATCTGTCGCCGCCGCCGTTTGATCACAGCAAGATGATGACGGTGGATCAGCACTGGCTGATGCTCGGGTCCGGTAACTGGGATGCGCGCAGCCTGCGCCTGAATTTCGAATTCGATCTGGAGTGTTACAGCGCCACCCTGACCACCCGGGTGGACAAGATGCTGGATCGCCATATCCTGCTGTCTACCCGCATGGAGTCGGAGCATTTCCGCGACATGGCGCCCTGGCGTCGTTTGCGCAACGCGCTCTCGCATCTCATGGAACCCTATCTTTGATCTGAACCTGTGCCATGACGCACCAGTCAGCGGCGTTTCCAGCGCACCGGCTGTGCGACAAGTCGCATTTTCGGGTTGTCTATGTCACATTTTTCTTCGTCAGGCAGGTCTGGCGCTGTCTGGCAGGTTATAAAGTGATCACTCGCCGGACTGTCTCAAGTGCGGCGGTGGGGATGCGTCAGGGAAACAGAATGATAATAAAACGGTTTTTATTCGGCCTGCTCCTGCTGGGCGGATCCGCCCTGTCCGTGGCGGACACGGCAAAATGGGTACTGGTCACCGATCGGGATGGTATCCAGGTGTATCGGCAGGACGATGACAGCTCGCGCCTGAAAACCTTTCGAGGCGTGGGTCTCGTACCGGTGGCGGATTTCAATGCCATTGGTGCGCTGATGGATGATTACGAGGCGGTCGCCTCCTTCATGCACATGGTCTCGGAAATTCGCGACCTGCACCGGGCATCGCCGTACCAGCGAGATGTCTATGTGACCACGCGCTTGCCCTGGCCGGTGAAGGATCGGGATGCGCCCCTGCGAGTCACCTTCTATCAGGAGCCGGATAGCTACGACCTGGTGATGCCGTTTTCCCTTAATCCCGAGGTGTTCCCCGAGCAGTCGGATTATGTGCGCATGCCGCAGATGGAGGGCTATTACCGGTTCGAGCCGCTGTCGCCGGGGGAGGTGAAGGTCACCATTGAAGTGATACTGGATCCGGGTGGGGCGATACCGGCCTGGTTGGCCAATATCATTTTGCGGGATATTCCGTATTTCTCACTGCGGCGTCTTCGTCGGGTGGTGAATTTGCCGCGTTTCCAGGGCATCTCCCACGGCTACTACCAGACTCCGGAGAGCTGGCAGGAGCCGGAAGAGAAGCAGGAAGTCGCTAACGCTTCAGCGGCGACCCGGGCCCCATCAGCGCCCAGATAATCAGCCCGACCAGTGGCAAGATCAGTACCAGCAACACCCACAGCACCTTGTGCAGGGTTTCCGCGCTGGATTGAATGATCATCACGATGGCATAAATTGCCAGGGCCAGTTGTAGCAGTCCCAGGAGTTTCATCAGCAAGATCCTTCTCGTACCCAAATGGAACCCTCAATCTAGAGCAGCCGTTCCACCGGGTAAATCACTGATATGTAAAAGAGGATCTTATGGCCCTTAACGCAGGCAATATCCGGTATTCAACAGGAAAGAAAAGGAAATGGCGCCCCGAACAGGAGTCGAACCTGTGACCTAGCGCTTAGGAGGCGCTTGCTCTATCCAACTGAGCTACCGGGGCTGAAGCAGTGACGATTGTAAGGACTTTTAGTGGCGGTGCCAGTTTCCGGGCCGCAAGCGGCTATTTTGTCGGCGCTTACTCGCCCTCCGGGCGCCGGCAAAGCGGCGATATCCGCTTCGCGTTCGTTCGGCCAAAGCACGCTTTGGAAATCCCCGACCTCACCCAACTGAGCTACCGGGGTTGAAGCATTGACGATTGTAAGGACTTTTAGTGGCGGTGCCAGTTTCCGGGCCGCAAGCGGCTATTTTGTCGGCGCTTACTCGCCCTCCGGGCGCCGGCAAAGCGGCGATATCCGCTTCGCGTTCGTTCGGCCAAAGCACGCTTTGGAAACCCCCGACCTCACCCAACTGAGCTACCGGGGCTGAAGCAGTGATGATTGTAAGGACTTTGACTCGTGGTGCCAGTCCTGAGGGAGAAAGCGGTCAAAATTCCGTCAGACGTCAGACGTCAGACGTCAGACATGTCGCGTGGCGCTTGCTGCGTTCACGTAACCTTTGCGACAACGCCGCATCCAATTGCTAGCATTGAAGAAATTGAGACAGGTGATGTATGCAGGATACCCACGATTTACTGGTGCGCAGCAGCACAGACTTTCCCTCGTTGAGGCGCCATGCCACGTCCATCTTGCAGGTGAACCTGGGGTATCTGTGCAATCTCAGTTGCGTGCATTGTCATGTGAACGCGGGCCCCACTCGCACGGAATTGATGGACCGGGAAACCGTGGACATGGTGCTGGAGGTGATCCGCCTTCGCCACATCCAGGTGCTGGATCTCACCGGTGGGGCACCGGAGATGAACCCTCATTTCCGTTACCTGGTGGAACAGGCCAGAGCCATGGATGTGGAGGTCATTGATCGCTGCAATCTCACCATTTTGCTGGAGCCGGGTTACGAAGATCTGCCGCAGTTTCTGGCGGACAACAAGGTGCATGTGGTGGCGTCGCTGCCCTGTTACCTGGAAGAAAATGTGAACAAGCAGCGCGGCAAAGGCGTCTATCAGGGCAGCATCGAGGCGATTCGCCGGCTTAATGCCCTGGGCTATGGCAGCGATGGGCTGCTGCTGGATCTGGTCTACAACCCTACCGGCCCTTCTTTGCCGCCGCCCCAGGCGGTGCTGGAAGCGGATTACAAGCGGGAACTGGATGAGCGGTTCGGGTTGCGTTTCAACAGTCTGCTGACCATCACCAATATGCCCATCAGCCGTTTCGGTGCCGTACTGCTGGCCCACAATCAGTTCAACGATTACATGCAATTGCTGCGCGACAGTTTCAACCGCGACACCCTGCCGGCAGTGATGTGTCGGGCCACCGTGAGTGTGGATTACCAGGGTTACCTGTACGACTGCGACTTCAACCAGATGCTTGATATGCCCCAGGGGCATCATGATGGGCATCAACATCTTTCCGTGTTGCTGGACCATGACCTGGAAGGGGAACCCATTTATGTGGCGGACCATTGCTTTGGCTGCACCGCCGGTGCCGGCAGCAGTTGCGGTGGTGCCCTGGGGTGAGCGGAGCCACTGTCACTGTGATCGTGCCGGTACGCAACGAAGCCGGCAGCCTGGCCACTATCCTGACCATGCTCCGGGATGCCCTGCAGGATGGTGATGAGCTGGTGGTGGTAGACGGTGGCAGTACCGATGCCAGTGTGGAAATTGCCCGTGGGCTGGCGGACCGGGTGGTCCTCAGTGAACCGGGCCGGGCCCGGCAAATGAATGCCGGTGCCCGACAGGCCAATGGCCACTGGCTGTGGTTTGTGCATGCGGATAGCCAGCTGGGGCCTGCCCACCGGCAATCACTGGCAGGCGTGCCGGCAGCTGCCGGATGGGGCCGCTTTGATGTGCGTCTGAGCGGTCGGCGTTTCCTCTACCGGGTCATCGGCGCCATGATCAATCTGCGTTCCCGGATCACTGCTATTGCCACCGGGGACCAGGGTATTTTTGTCCGCCGCGACCTCTTTGCTGCTGCCGGTGGCTTCCCGGACCAACCCTTGATGGAAGATATCGCCCTGAGCCGTTTGTTGAAGCAGCAAACGGGCCGACCCCATTGCCTGCGCCCTCCGCTGATCACCAGCAGTCGGCGCTGGGATACCCGGGGAGCCTGGCCGACCATCTGGCTGATGTGGTCCCTTCGTTACCGCTACTGGCGGGGGGCGCCGCCGGAACAACTGTATCGGGATTATTATGGTGAGCCCTGAGCCGCGGTCGCAGCCGTTGCTGATTCTCTTTGCCCGGGCATTGCAGGCCGGCCGGGTAAAGACCCGCCTGATTCCCCAGTTCGGCGAACAGGGCGCGCTGAAGCTGTATCGCTTCCTGTTGACCCGCACCATTGCCGCCGCCTGCCGTTTTCCGGGGCGAGTGGAGCTGTGGCTGGATCAGCCGGACACGGAGCTACAGAATCTGGCGGAGCGCAATGGCTGGTCTTGCCATCAGCAACAGGGTGACGACCTGGGCGAGAAGATGGCCCTCGCGCTCAATATGGGCTTGTCGCAAGCGGACCGGGTGTTACTGATCGGCAGTGACTGCGCGGTACTGGGCCAGGAGTATTTCGAACAGGCGCTGACTGCCCTGGAGACGGCGCCGGTGGTATTCGGTCCCAGCGAGGATGGCGGCTACGTGTTAATTGGCAGTTCCCGGCAGAATTTGTGGCAACGCCAGCGCTTCCAGGGGGTTCGTTTTGGCGGCGAGCATGCCCTGGCCGACAGCGTCGCCTGTTTTCCGGGAGAGCGGGTGGCACGCCTGCCGACCCTGTGGGACGTGGATACCCATGATGACGTAATCCGTGCCCAGCGCTGTGGTGTTTTGCCCAGGATACCGCCAGCCGTTGATTGAATGTGGCATTGGCGGTGGCGCGAAGCCGGCAGAGTCGGTGTACATCTCTACTAAATTCTTCTGGATTTTCGCGGTAGTCCACATAAGATTTAATGATTAATCGTTAGGGTTGCCTCCCGTAAAGGACGACGGAGCCAGTATGCAAAATTCAGCGATTCTCGACGACGAGGTCGTTAAGGAACTACAGGACGTGATGGGCCAGGATTTCCAGATGCTGGTGGATTCCTTTCACCGGGACGGGACACAACGGCTTGCCGCCTTGCAGGCCGCCCAGGCCGCCGGTGATCAGGAGGTTCTGCGCCGTCAGGCGCACAGCTTCAAGGGAAGTAGCGGGAATCTGGGCGCGGTGCAGGTATTCGAATTGTGCATGCAGCTGGAAAGCCTGGCTCGGGAAGGGGAGTTGGGACAAGCAACTGACTTGCTGGCACGACTCCAGACGGCGTTTGAACAAGCCTGTACCGCCCTGCGCAAGGTCTGAGCCGAGCGCTTTTCCTGACTTTCAGACAAAAAAAACCCTCTTCCGAATAAGGGGGTGGAAGAGGGGGGTTGTGAGCGCTATTGCTAGCGCCTTGGGGGGATACTGTTTGAAGTGCTGCCGGACAAAAATGGCCCGTCACTTCATGGAAACAATGCTAACCGTAAGTGCCTATGGGTGCTGTAAAAACGGGTGAGAAAATGTAAAAACGTAGGCGTCTTTTGGCATCACCATGTTGCGCGGGTCAGCGTTATTTCCCGGATATCAATGAGTGCCCCCTGGTCGCTTGTAAGAGATCTCTTACAAAGCTGTAGGAAAAAGCAGTCTTTTTGGGGCGAATTTAACCCGTTTCAGGCGATTTATTTTGCCTAAAATCATGATTTATAAGGGTTTTGTGCTTTTCGGGGTGTTTTGGCAGTAGAGTTTTAATATTTATTTTACCCAAACGGCCGAGAGCCATTGCTATAGTGGATTTGTGTTCAGGGACAAGGGCACAGGGACAAGCAAGGACAGCACACAGGGAAGTTGCGGTGAGCGCAAAAGGGTCAGGACGACTCGACGCAAAAAAGGGCGGCAGGATGCCGCCCTTTTTCTTTGTCTGAAAAACACCAGAGTCCGGTGAGTGGCCTCACCGGCTCAGCGGGAAGGCGTTAGCCTTCCCACTCGCGCACCAGCTTCTCACGCTTGTTGGGCACACCGTCCCACTCTTCTGCGTCGTCCGGGGCGTCTTTCATTTCGGTAATGTTCGGCCACTTCTCGGCCAGTTCCGCATTGATTTCCAGGAACTCCTGCTCGCCCTCGGGGAGCTCGTCCTCAGAGAAAATCGCGTTGACCGGACACTCCGGCTCACACAGTGCACAGTCGATGCACTCGTCCGGATGGATTACCAGGAAGTTGGGGCCTTCGTAGAAACAGTCTACCGGGCATACTTCTACACAATCGGTGTGCTTGCAGTTAATGCAGTTCTCACCTACTACGAACGTCATAGCCTGTCCTCGCCAGGTGTCTTGATCTTTGTACAGCGCCAGACTGCCAATTATAGCAGCATCCGGTGCGGTCTCGCTTGGGGTGGCGCTAGTCTAGCGATATGGTCAAGGGCAGGCAAACAAAGCCTTGATATAAGGTAATAGCCCAGAGTGTTACCGGAGGACAACTGGGCGGCTGCAGACCCTTGCAGGAGCGTCGCTAGCGGCGCGATAACCCGAGTGTCGAGTTGCGAGAAGCGAGTTTCGAAAGGCAAACCCGAAACCACGGTAAAGCTTGACGATTTTCGCTTCTCGTAACTCGAAACTCGCGACTGGCCTATCGCGCCGCCTCCCGCGGGGCGCGCGCAGGCAACGCTACAGCAGCCCTCTCAGCTTATACAGTGCCTCCAGCGCCTGCTTCGGGGTCAGATCATCCGGGTCCAGTTCCTTGAGGGCGTGCTCCACGGCGCTGGGCTCGGCGAACAGACTGGCCTGGGCGGGAGCCGGTGACGGTGTGGCTGGCGGTGTTGAGCGATCAGCGGCTGCCAGCGGTTTGCCTGCCTCCAGCTCGCGAAGCTTTTCCCCGGCCTGCTGAATCACACTTTGCGGCACCCCGGCCAGCTGTGCCACTTGGAGACCATAGCTGCGGCTGGCCGGGCCCTCCTGTACCCGGTGCAGGAACACGATGCGGTTGTCGTGTTCGCTGGCGGTGAGATGGGCGTTGTAGATGCCCGGCAACTGCGCGGGCAGCTGGGTCAGCTCGAAGTAGTGGGTGGCGAACAGGGTAAAGGCCTTGAGATTGCGGGCCAGATGTTCCGCCGCCGCCCAGGCCAGGCTCAGGCCATCGAAGGTGCTGGTGCCGCGGCCGATCTCGTCCATCAACACCAGGCTCTGGGCGGTGGCGTTGTTGAGGATGTTGGCGGTTTCCGACATCTCCACCATGAAGGTGGAACGGCCACCGGCCAGGTCATCGGACGAACCGATACGGGTAAAGATCCGGTCCAGGTTGCCGATGCGGGCACTGGCCGCAGGCACACAGCTGCCCAGGTGGGCGAGCAGGGCAATCAGCGCGGTTTGGCGCATGTAGGTGGATTTACCGCCCATGTTCGGGCCGGTGATGATCACCATGCGGCGGGCATCGTCCAGATGCAGGCTGTTGGGCACGAAGGCGTCATCCAGCACCTGCTCCACCACCGGGTGGCGGCCATCGACAATCTCGATGATGGCTTCCTCGTCCACCAGTTGCGGGCGTACCCAGTTCAATGCCTCGGCGCGTTCTGCCAGGGCGGCCAGCACATCCAGTTCAGCCACGGCAGCGGCGCAGCGTTGCAGGGGGTGCAGGTCGGCGGCCACTTTTTCCAGCAGCTCCTCATACAGACGCTTTTCCAGGGTCAGCGCCTTGCTGGAGGCAGACAGGGCCTTGTCCTCGAATTCCTTCAGCTCCGGGGTGATAAAGCGCTCGGCATTCTTCAGGGTCTGGCGGCGCTGGTAATCCACCGGCGCATCATCGGCCTCCCGCCGGGACAACTCGATGTAATAGCCGTGGACCTTGTTGTACTTCACCCGCAGGGTGGAGAAGCCGGTGCGCTCACGCTCGCGGGTTTCAATGTCCACCAGCACCTGACCGGCGTTCTCGCTGATGGAGCGCAGCTCGTCCAGTTCCTCGCTGTATCCGGGGGCAATCACGCCGCCATCGCGGATCAGCATGGGCGGGTTCTCGATGACAGCCCGGCCGAGGAGGTCCACCTGCTCCGGGAACTGGCCGATGCGCTCGATCAGTTCATAGAAGGCATCGGAAGCGGGCAGGGTGCCGATCAGGGCCGGCATGGCCTTGAGGCTGGCATGCAGGCGAGTCAGATCCCGGGGCCGCGCCGAGCGCAGGGCCACCCGGCCGAGAATCCGTTCCATGTCGCCGATGTCGTTGAGCACATCGCGGGTGGACTCGAAACACCAGCCCTGGCGCAACGCGTCGATCTGGTCCTGGCGCTGATTGAGGGTGGTGCGGTTGCGTAGCGGCTGATGCACCCAGCGTTTCAGCTGGCGGGCGCCCATGGCGGTCTTGGTGCTGTCCAGGACCCAGGCCAGGGTGTGCTGCTCCTGGCCATCCAGGGTTTCGGTCAATTCCAGATTCCGGCGGGTGGCGGCGTCCATGGCCACGGTGTCATCGAAGCTTTCCACCACCAGTCCGGTCACATGGGGCAATTCACCGCGCTGGGTTTCCTTGGCATAACCGAGCAGCGCGCCCGCAGCGGCCACGGCCACCGGCGTCGGTTCGCCGAAGCCGGCCAGGTCCTGCACCTGGAACTGCTGACACAACTGGCGGCGGGCTGACTCTCCATCAAACTCCCAGTCCGGGCGTTTACGGCTGCCGGGTTTTTCGCCCCAGCGGCCGGGCAGAGACTTGTCTTCACTATAGAGCAGCTCCGCCGGTGACCAGCGCTCCAGCAGCGCCTGCAGCTGTTCGCCGCCTTCCACCTGGGTCACTACAAAGCGTCCGGCCGCCACATCCAGGCTGGCGCAGCCATACTGGCCCTTGTCCTCATAGACGGCACAAAGCAGGTTGTCGCGGCGCTCTTCCAGCAGGGCCTCATCGCTGACCGTGCCCGGCGTGACAATGCGCACCACCTTGCGCTCCACCGGCCCCTTGGCCAGCGCCGGATCACCGATCTGCTCGGCAATGGCCACGGACTCCCCCAGCTTCACCAGCCTGGCCAGGTAGTTCTCGGCGGCATGGTAGGGAATCCCGGCCATGGGAATTGGCTTGCCGGCACTCTGGCCCCGCTGCGTCAGGGTAATGTCCAGCAACCGCGCGGCCTTCTGGGCATCGCCAAAGAACAACTCGTAGAAATCCCCCATGCGGTAGAACACCAGCTGATCCGGGTGTTCGGCCTTGATCGCCAGGTATTGCTGCATCATCGGCGTATGTTGGCTCAAATTCTCGCTCACGATTCCTCCAAGGAGATACTAAAAGTGAAAGCAGGCATGATATAAAAATTGGCAGCAGGAATTATCGGGGCCAGGTTATGCGTGTCATCGATTAAGTCGAGTGAACGATGATTGTTCACCGAGTTTTGCTTGGATATTCGTGGTAAAAGTGATGTTTTCCCTATGGAAAGGTCTCGCTGGTGCGAATTTATTGATGGTATTACCTGAAGAAACAGGGCAGTGAGCGTCTTGAATCGAAATTAGGAGGTTTTATGAAACGGAAAAATCTGTTTTTTGCATCGGCAATGATGCTGTTAATAGCAGGTTGTGGTCAGCAGACGCCAGAAAAGGAAGCAACAAAAACCTCTGCCTCTACTGTACCGGATCTGGGCTCTGAGAAGTTTTGGCAGCGTACGACGGATGGCAGCATCGTGGTAACGCCGGACAATTTCATTCGCGCTGAATCTGACCTGTATCTGGCTGGCCAAGTGGCGGATGGCGCCTTTGGGAAGTTTAAGCACACCAGGGATGTGGCACCGGTTGATAACCAGCTCGTGATTCGGTTGAACCGGGACACTATCTATTCGGCGGCCGTGTTTGATTTCGATGCCGGGCCGGTGACGGTGACGCTACCGGATTCCCAAGGGCGCTTCATGTCCATGCTGGTGATCAATCAGGATCATTATAACCCTCTGGTGGGCTACGAGGCTGGCGACTATGTTTTATCGCGAGAGCGGGTCGGAACCCGCTATGGCATGGTGGCTATCCGGACACTGGCTAACCCCAATGATGAAGCAGACATGAAAGCGGCAAGAGCGCTTCAGGATGCCATTGTTGTCAGTCAGCCCGGAGGCCCGGGAAAGTTTGATATTCCCTCATGGGATCAGGCTAGCCAGGCAAAAGTGCGAGCCGCCCTGCTGCAGCTGGCAGGATCCCTTCCAGATATGCGCTACTCCGCAGGCGCTGGCCCAGAGGACGTCGATGCGGTTCGTCGTCTGATTGCCTCAGCGGCTGGTTGGGGACTGAATCCTGACAAGGATGCCATTTATCTGAATGTGAACCCGGAACAGAATGACGGGAAAAGTGTTTACCAGCTCACGGTGAAAGAGGTGCCTGTGGAGGCCTTCTGGTCAATCAGCGTTTACAACCGTGAGGGTTATTACGAGCCCAATGATCAGAATGCCTACACAGTGAACAGTGTGACCGGAGTCAAGAATGATTCCGGTGAAATGGTTATCCAGTTTGGCGACTGTGGGGATGCGGTTCCCAATTGCCTTCCAGTGGTAGAGGGGTGGAATTATATGGTCCGCTTGTATCGGCCAGATGACAGTATCCTCAAGGGGGAGTGGCAATTCCCGGAGGCGGTTCTGGTCAGTGAGGGTCAGTAAGTATGATCCCGGCGTCTCAGTATGAGGCGCCGGGCATTGTCGCGATGAGGGGCTGAACAGGCCCTGTTGTCGGAGTGATAACGTCGTTCCTCGGGTGTTGCCCTCTCTGAGGCGTTCAGTCTCTTTGCTCCTCGCACTGCATGTACACAATCGGTACTAGCTCGTCCCCCCGCATTTGATGTGCCACTCTCACCGAAAACGATTTTTCTTCTGTTGCGAAGAACTGCGCTGCTTGCTCCATTGCCTTGGCCAGGGAGCGTTGGCTACGTGTGGACAATCTCAGATTGAGATTCTTCAGGAGACCGGACATGTCTTCACGGATTTCGGTTTTTTGGGAGTTCAGTGACTTCCCTGTAGAAGCGTTAAAAGGGAAAGTCAGCTTGAAATAAGAAAAGTCAGTCATTTTTATAGTCATTGAATTGTACCGTGTGTCAGTTTATCAATGGTTAATTGAAGTCATGGTCCCGAGCCAGCTTATGATGTCTCGCCATACATCCTCTTTGTTGGTGTCGTGAAGTGCGCAGTGGGATCTTCCTGGGTAAAGGTGCCACTGACGGTGAGGGCTGGATGTTGCCTTTTTAGTGAGGTGTTCGGCGGCTTTGGCGGATACGAGATGATCGTTGCTTCCCTGAAGAACAATCATTGGCAGTTTTATCTTGTCAACGTTCTTTCGGATGCTGGACGACAGTTTTTGCAGATTGGTGATATAACTGGCGGCAATACTGGACCGGGTAACATTGACTTCCACGGCCACCTGTGACCTGACCAGAGAATCAAAAATCGCCTTGTTCCATATCCAGCTTCCGGCCAGCCCATTCAGGGGGTAAACCGGTGCGTTTGGGGCGATGCGCCCCACCAGGCCGGCATTCCAGACCAGGAAGTTAGATAACCAGTCAGGTACGGGAAAGGGAGCGGCCCTTAAATTAACAATGACCGGAGGGGCGTTGAGAATCAGCCCAGCCGCGTTCTCGCCGCCACGAATACTCCATTGTAATGCGACGCTGGCACCCAATGATTCCCCTTGCAGGTAAACAGGGACGCCAGGATACCTTTCTGTTACTTCTTCCAGGGCCAGGTCGACGTCGTTGACATAATCATCCACGGAGCAGGTAAATCCGGCACGACCAAATCCCTGTGATTGGCCCCAGCCTCGCATGTCATAGGCGAAAACCGCATAGCCATTTTCTACCAGGTGCATGGCCCAGGGGGCATAGACGCCGGCATGGGCCGCGGTGCCATGAAGTAGCAGGACGATAGCGGTCGGCGTATTACGCTGAGGCTCCCACCATTGCCCATATAGATTCAGACCGTCCGGGGTTTTAATGATGCGAGTATGATTGACGCCGGGATAGGCAATATAAAATTCGGGTAATGGCGATGATGATGAGAGTGCGGAATGCTTCCATATATCAACTTTCTGGCCAAAAGCTGAAAGAACGTCTTTAACCATAAAATAAACCAAGTTCTTGTTTTATGAGTATTTTTAAATTTCGAGGATTATTAGGCGTCTTAGAGTAAAGCAATTCATTGGTGGATCTGTAATTTTTTATGTCAGAGGCAAGATGGGTTCCTTTTGTGTCTCGAAAAGCCGCTATGCCAACGTTGTTGGTGGGTGTGGCTGATGTATACTTTTCATGAAAACCCTCGTTGGTTAATAAAAAGACGACATTGTTTTTTGTTTTTTTATGTTACTAATTTATAAGAAAAAATAGCTTCAGGATTTTTATGTCAGAAGAGCCATTTTTAAGAGGCGTGGCGCTAGCTCAGTGGGCTTACGGTGCAGAAAGGCTGGGTGTTCCTGCCTTTGATATCATGAAAACGTGTCGCATTGATCCGGTACAGGCTCTTGAACCTTCCAGTGAAATACCTTTGCCCCTTTTTGAAAACTACCTGCTTGAGTTGATTCTGGCTTCCGGGGATGAGTTGTTCGGTCTCCATATTGGCCAGCAAATCATGCCGGCACTTTATGGTTCGCTGTCAATGCTGATCATGAGCGCCGAGAGTGTTGAAGATGCGGTCCGTTTGGCTATTCAATATTCTCCTCTGGTCGTCGGCTCTGCTGGTGGGCTTGACTTCAGAGATAGTGGGGACGACAAGATCTTCCTCGGCTTGCTGGCCTACCGTAATCATGTGGTAAGGCGTCACTGGATCGAGGCTGTTGGGGCTTTGCTGTTTCAGGCTTTCCGGTTCCATAACAAGTCACTGTACCCGGAAAAAATATTCTTTGAGCACAACTCCCCTTCGAAAAAATCCGAGAAAGAGATTCGGGATTTTTTCATCTCTCCCATTCATTTTGGTGCCAGTTTTAATGGTGCCATCATTGCCAGGAAGAAAGCGGAGTTACGATTACATGATTATGGAAAATACAGTCTTGAAATGGCCAGGAAGCTCGCCGATGAGCAGCTTGAAGCTCAAAAAAAGCAGCAGGATGTTATTGGGAAGATAAAACTTCACATAGAGGATTTGATGTGTAGTGCTCCACCTCGGAGAGAGAGTGTTGCAGAAAGGCTGGGGGTTTCTTCCAGGACGTTAGACCGCCGACTCTCTGAAGCGGGGGTAACGTGGCAGCAGTTGGTGGACTCGATTCGAAGCCAGCTTGCCCATGAATATCTGGCCCAACCTCATTACAAAATCAAGGATGTGGCATCCATGCTGGGTTTTGCTGATGTTAGGGCTTTTCAGCGGCGCTTTCGGCATTGGACAGGCATATCCCCCTCACAATATAAAAAATCATTGAACCAGCCTGCTGCAAGGAGAGAGAAATGAAGCCTGTCAATCCGATGGATCTGGTGTTTTTATTGCTTGAGCGCCGTAACCAGCCCATGCATGTTGGCGGTCTTTTCCTCGCTAAGCCCCCTGAAGATGCTGGCCCCTCATTCGTTCAAGACCTTGTTGGTCATGTTATGGGGTATAAGGTTCCAACTCCGCCATTCAATCAGCGATTAGTCACGCGTGGTGGTTTCCAATTCTGGACAGAGGATGAGGACTTTGACCTGGAGTCGCATGTTTATCACCTGGCATTGCCAAAACCTGGCCGAATTCGTGAACTGCTGGCATTGATTTCAAAATTGCATAGTGCATTGCTTGATCGCCATAAGCCGCTTTGGGAGGTGTATGTCATTGAGGGAGTCGAAGGAGGACGCGTTGCCGTTTATAGCAAGATTCATCATGCCCTGGTGGATGGCGTGTCAGCCATGCGACTTCTTGAGCGGGGAACTACTGCTGACCCTGATGAGACAATCATCCCTGTTTGGGCCTTGCCGAAAAAACAGAGAAGCAAGCAGGATCAGGATGAATTGGCGCTGGATCCGGTTCGTCAGCTTATTCAACAGGCTCAAGGCGCCAAAAAAATGGCAACTTCAGCGGGCAAGGTTGTTTCAGAGGTAGCCAATTCGATCCGTCGACGCAATAAAGACAAGGATTATGTTTCCATCTTTCAGGCTCCCCGTACTATCTTCAATCAGCGTATATCTGGCAGTCGTCGTTTCGCCGCGCAGTCATGGTCGATGGATCGTATCCGCGCAGTGGGAAAGCGTCATGGAGCAACATTGAATGATATTGTGCTTTCCATGTGTAGTGCCGCACTGCGCCGATATCTCATTGATATAGATGCCTTGCCCGAAAAGCCCCTGGTGACCATGGTGCCCATGTCGTTACGCAAGGACGACTCTGAGGGGGGCAATCAGGTCGCAGTCATTCTGGCAGATCTCGGCACCCATCTTGAGAGCCCTATGGATCGGTTGAAATCGATTCAGGGGTCTGTGAATAACAGTAAAGAGCGGTTTTCCAGGATGAATCAGGCTGAGAGCATGGCCTATACCTCAGCAATAATGACAGCCCATGGGACGAATATGGCCTTGGGCATTAACCCTGCCTGGCAGGCGTTCAATTTGGTCGTTTCCAATGTGCCTGGAGCTGATAAGCCTCGTTATTGGAACGGGGCCGTCATTGAGGGTATCTATCCGGTCTCGATTGTCATGGACGGTGTGGCGTTGAATATCACGTTAACCAGCTATGCGGGGAATCTGGAATTCGGTCTTATAGGTTGTCAGCGGACAGTGCCGCATTTGCAAAGATTTCTGCAGTATCTGGAGGAGGGGCTGGCTGAGCTTGAGTAATGCGGCGCCTCAGAGACTGAGGCGCCGGTGTTTTTTACTGCGCCAGATAGCCCTGGTTCTGGCCCTGGCTTAGATCAATGGAGCGCCCGTCACTCAGCATGAGTGTGGCCGGTCCGTCGCTGATGATGTCATATTCGAATCCCTGCTCCAGGCAAGTGGCTAAGACATCAATGGTCCCCTGATGAAGGTTTTCCAGCGTTCCGGTCAGGCTGGCATTGACGGGCTCTTCTCCCGTCAGCGTCAATGTCCGATGGCTGCCGACCCAGGGCAACACTTCCGTGCCGCCTTCGAGCACCTTTTTCTCCACGGCGTACTGTTCGGCACCGCAGGCCTGGGTGGTGAGGTCGACTTTTACAGCCTCCTGGCTTCGTCCGGCTAACCCGGACAGCCAGTATGCGCGATTATGATCAATATCATATTCGGGATAGGCATTTTCCGGTTCGTAGCGGAAGGTCACTCTCGACGGGTTTTCCTGTTGGGTGCGGTCCGTGATGTAACGGGCTTCCTTGCTCCATTTGTCGATCAGGATATACGTCAGGTGCTCTGCCACCGGATGCAGATAAAACTGATAGGGCATCTCTCCCTTCAACAACTGTTCTTCCAGCCCCAGAGCCGTCGTCACATGGACAATTTCGTCGGCTCCGCTATACACATGGGCAAAGGGGATGTGTTGCAGATTGCTCACATAATCATAGACATTGTCCACCGCGCCGATGCTGGAGACTTCCTGAATTTCATGAATCGGCGATAGCGCCAGGGACAACTGATCTTCCAGATTGACCAGATCCCCAACGACGGGAATATTATTGATGAGGCTGTCGAGTAAACTGCCTGCCACAGGGATCTGGCCGTCATTGATCAGTTCATGGGTCAGCGGCAGGTTCAGCAGGCTGCCGGTAAAGCCCACCCAGTTGACGCCGGCGGCGTAATCCTGCGGGTAGAGTGCCGCTAATCTCATGGCACCATAGCCTCCCATGGAATACCCACTAATGATGCGTTTTGCGGAGTCAATCGGGTAATGACGTTCTACATCCGCTTGTACATCACGAACATCTCTCTCTGAAATATCGGAAAAGAAACCCCGTGGCCCGCGTCCGAGGGGGGCAGCCAGGATGCGATTCTGATTTTCGGCGAAAGCGGTCTGGAAATTTGGCTGATTGATCTGGCTGGCATGGTTCGCTTCACAGCCATGCAGGATCATTTGCAAACCAAAGGGACCATCGCCCTCAGGCACATAAAACCCATAGGGCTGATAGCGGCCGAGGTAATGGAAATATTGTTCACAGGGAATATTGGTGTCGCCGTGGCGTCCGGGAACTCCTCGTAGAGAGACCCCCTCGCCGGGGGGCAGGGTGTACTCGGAGGTATAGACCCGTTGCTGGAAGCCTTTCACGTCGGCAGGTGCCACCTGGGCCCGGTTCTCCAGGTCGGCACGTTCCACGGTATGACCAAACTCCGAGATATCACCATTGGCGAGTACCCGGGCCTGGATGTCTTCCCAGAAATTTCCTCCATCCGGCAGGATCTGTTCCGGCAGTGCGCCTGCTCTCGCCAGTTCGTGTGGGCCTCGGAAGGCCACATTCATAACGGTGCCGTTGGCCTGGGCTACCACAGCCTGGATGCGCCAACTGGGGCTGTCGGGAGCCGGAATGCTCCCTGATAAGGTATTGCTTACCGGATCACCTTGCTCGAAACGATAGAGCTTGTCCCAGCCATCGCTGCGAATGCCAAGGCCGTCCCAGTCGCCACCGCCGGTGGAAGGATCGTTGTCCGTATCAATGGCCAGAGCCGCCAGGGCATCGTCACTGCCATAAAGCGTATTCAGCTCGAAGCTGACATGAATCTGATCTCCGTCGAGCTGTAGTGTCAATTTGGCCAGGTCCGCGGTGTTTTCCAGGCCGGCCGGGTAGCGTTGATCGCCGGCGGTGGGGGAAAGCAGACCCGGTGTCGTGGCGATTGGACTACCAATTCCACCAGCCCGGGTCAGGAGATTGAGCAGGTCGATGCCGTTTGTAGGGGAAATCCCCACCAGCCCTCCATCGGCGCCATAATCATCATAGATGTAGTCTCGATAGATCAGGGCGCCATCACAAAGCTCCACGGTACCCGCCACCCAGCTGTCACGGTCGCAGGAAATGCCGGTGATCGGCGGGGTCGGCTCGGGGGGGTCCGTAGTGGGAGGCGGGGCCGGATTATTGTTCGGGGCAGGCGCCGGGGACGAACTGCCACCGCCACCGCACGCAGCAATCAGGGCCACGGTGGAAAGAAATGACAATCCTTTCAGGTAACGCATCATTATTATCCTTTTGATGGTGATCATGAGCAGGCCTGGACGGGAAGGATCAGCTCACGTCACGGCCCTCAATAAATTTGTACATGAATCAGGAAGTGAATCGGGGTGGAAGAATGCGGAAAATTGTAACCATGCGGTTAATGCCTTTGATCGTCGATTGCCGTGCCGTCACTCACACCAGCACCCGGCACGACCAGCGTTCTCGCTTTGTGATTCATCACCAACCTTGCCGGGGGCGTCAGGGTTTACGCGACAGCGAGATGTCCCGATAACGACTGGGCGTTTGCCCGGTCTGTTTCTTGAACCAGCGAATGAATGACTGGCTTTCGGTATAACCCAGGGCCATGGCAATGTTTTCGATGGTTCGGTCACTGGTGGAAAGGTATTCGATGGCCAGGGTGAGCATGACTTGCTCATGGAGAGCGCGATAATTGATATTTTCCCTGGAAAGCTGCCGGTGAAGATGACGACTGCTGATGCCCAATGCGCTGGCGAGATTCTCCTTTGACGCCTGCCTGGACAGGATCTGTTCCCGGGTTATCTTGTAGGCACGATAGTAGAACCCCTTCACGGTGCGGGATGCTTCCAGTGATTGGGCATGCTGCTCCAGCGAATGCATCAAGCCCGGGTCCGCACTATTGAAAGGCTGGGACAGGGTTTCAACAGGCATGACCAGCCCATTGTGTTTCTGGTTGTACCGAACACGGCAACCAAAATGAGCCTCTACTTCCTTTCTTGCCGCCATCGTTTGTGGCGCCGAGTGGGTGAATCGCACTTCGGTGAGCCAGGGGCATTGGGGATCCTTGAGCAGGCTGCGGGTAGTACTGAATGCTGCAAGGATGAATTCTGACGCATGGCGTTCGAAGGTGGGATTCAGGGTATAAGCGGACCATGACCAGACGCAGCGTCCCGGTTCTTTCTGCAGCCCGGTTTTGCCAAAGCCGCTGAGCAGATGCTCGTAGCGGATGCAGAGAAGGATGAAATCCTGCAGATTCTGGCAAGCCTGACGAATATAACCCAGCACACCAAATCCCTCGGGCCTGACCCGTTGGGCAAGATGGAATCCGAATAACTCATCCCCGGTTTCGTTCAGGCAATGACTAAGCAGGTTTTCCAGCAGCAGCGCCGGCACTTCTTGCTGGTTATCCAGCCATAGACTGCTGGTATAGCCCTCCCGTTCGAGAAGGGTGTCCAGGTCCAGACCCATGTCGGGCAAGCTGAGAGACAGATGTCGGAGCAGGCCGGCCTGAACGGGAAGTAGCGAGAAGACGGGGTTATTGTCTGCCATGAGGGTCAGGGAGTAATGCCGTTTATTCGTTCTTGTTAATCCGTGGCAATACACACGGTTGCATGAAATATAGACAGTTAGCGCAGGGATTACAGGGGCCTGATCGGCCCCCGAATAAACATTTCAGGCCAAAACAGCTGTCATTAACAAAAATGAAACGCGTTTAATGACTATTTTTGCGCATCACCACCACCGTTTCCTGAATGGCCACCAGGACCAGAATCAGGGTGGTAGCTACCGCGACGGCGACGGGTGGTACATGGAAGGCGGCAACGCAGAGCATAGCCAGAAGTGCCAGTCCAATATAATGGGAAAGCGGCTGGCCGTTGAACACCAATCGCTTGAACAGAATGTTGGCGATAAGGTAGAGGGCGGTGCCTCCGATCATGGCGACCATGGTGCCGATACCGGTATGCCCAAGGGGATGGGCGAGAACAAACTCGTCAGCAGCGGCCACCAGCACGATGGCAATAATCAACAATAGATGCACATAGGTGTAGACCACGCGGGCAAGGTGTCCACGGTTATCACTGCTGGCGATAACCTCGCTGGCTTTTTCTGCGCTGAGACTGAAGTAGATCCACCACATGGCCACGGTGGCCACAAAGGCGCTGATAAACGCCGTGAAGGTGGCCAGGTCCCAGTGCGCGCCCGAAAAGGTATTGCCCGTCACCAGCAGTGATTCCCCCAGGGCAATGATGAGCAAGAGTCCGCAGCGTTCCGCCATGTGCGGGCCGGAGATATCCCACTCCTTAGTGTCAGAGCGGCCGAGTCCGGGTACCGCGAAGGACAGGGAGGCGGAGGCATACTCGATGAGCAGGGCCAGGCTCCAGAGGACGGTTCGGGTTGTGCCTTCCTGAAGGGCGCCGGTTATCCAGAGAACGCCCGAGACAGCGAACCAGATGGTCATGCGGATAAAGCCGCGATGCAGTTCCGGTCGGTGCTGTCGGCTGCAAAGGCAAATAAAAACGGTACGGCCGATTTGCATGGCAACGTAGCAAAGTGCAAACAACAGGCCGTGTTTTCCAAAGGCATCGGGAATGGCAATGGAAAGGCCCATCCCCAGCAGCATCAATACAAAGAGCATCAGTCGAACGGCAACGGTCTCCGGGTCCAGCCAGTTGGTGACCCAGGTGGTGAAGACCCACACCCACCAGACGGCCAATATCACCAGCAAACCCTGGTAGACCCCGTAAGGGGTGAAATGGGCAATCAGCAGGTGAGCACTTTGTGTAATTGCGTAGACGAAGACCAGATCAAAGAACAGCTCGGAGAAAGAGACCTTGTGTTCTGAATGATCGCCCTTGGGGCGAAAGAGCCCATGTGTCGGGGAGTGCATGGCTGCTCCTGTTGGATGCTTGATATGGCAGGGATGGCCCCGCCAGGCGGGGCCGGATGGATCACTTCCCTTCAGTCAGGGTGCTGTAGCTGGTAATCAGATTACGGTAATCCGGAATGTGCTTGGAGAAAAGCGCACCCAGGCCTTCGATGTCGTTGCGCCAGTCACGATGGAGTTCGCAGGCGGTACCGAACCAGGTCATCAGCTGGGCGCCGGCAGACGTCATGCGATCCCAGGCCGCGTCACGGGTCATGGCATTGAAGGTACCCGAAGCGTCAGTGACGATGAAGACCTCGAAATCTTCCTCCAGGGCGGACAGTGCCGGGAAGGCCACGCACACCTCGGTGACCACACCGGCAATGATCAGCTGTTTCTTGCCAGTGGCTTTTACTGCCTTGACGAAGTCTTCGTTATCCCAGGCGTTGATCTGCCCCGGGCGCGCGATGTAAGGCGCATCCGGGAAGATTTCTTTCAGCTCCGGTACCAGCGGACCATTGGGGCCAGTCTCAAAGCTGGTAGTGAGAATGGTCGGCAGGTTGAAGTACTTGGCCAGATCGGCCAGGGCCAACACGTTGTTCTTGAACTTGTCCGGATCAATGTCGCGAACCAGAGACAGCAGACCGGCCTGATGGTCGACCAGCAGCACTGCCGCATTGTCCTTGTCGAGGCGATTGTATTGCTTACCCATAGTCTTTCTCCTGGTGGTAGAGGGTAACGATCCCGTTACCCGTAATTGAAATCGTTACGATGACATCTTTCCGAAATCACCCTGTTGGAAATCCCGGATCGCCTGGCGAATTTCTTCCTTGGTGTTCATGACAAAAGGGCCATAGCCTTCAATGGGTTCGTTCAGTGGCTCGCCGGCGATCAGCAAAAGCTGGCTGTCTGCCTCCGCCTGAATTTGCACCTGGTCACCCTGTGCGCTGAGCACAACCATCTGGCCGACGGCGGCACGAGCGTGTTCATTGATCAGACAGCACCCGTTTCTGGCGATCACAGCCGTATTCCAGCCATCGGGTACCTCGAGGATCACATTGGCATGAGCCTGCACGGTGACATCCCAGACCAGCATGGGAGAGAAGGTCCTGGCTGGGCCCTTGTGCCCTTGATAGTCACCGGCAATGACCCGAATTTCGCCCTTGCCGTCGTCCAGGGGCGCCACGGGAATCTGTTCACCGGTAATCCCCTGATACGAAGGCGGTGTCATCTTGTCGGCGGCGGGCAGATTGACCCACAGCTGAATCATTTCCAGGTGTCCGCCCTGGTAGGTGAATGCCGGAGAATGAAACTCCTCATGGAGAATGCCGGCACCGGCAGTCATCCACTGCACATCCCCGGGCCCGATCACGCCACCCTCACCGGTGGAATCCCGGTGCGCCACTTCGCCCTGGTAGACAATCGTGACGGTTTCAAAGCCGCGATGGGGATGCTCACCCACACCGCGAGGCTTGGTCGCTGGGGGAAAGCGGGCAGGCCCGGCATAGTCCAGTAACAGAAATGGGCTCAGTTGCTTGCCGTGACTTTCATAGGAAAACAGGGAGCGAACCGGAAAACCGTCACCGACCCAGTGGGGTTGAGGCGCAGAATAGACACCCAGAATTTTTTTCATCGACGGCCTCCTTATCAATCTGCTATGAATGATAGGGGTGGAACGTTTCTGCTAATAGGTGGCAAAATCGTGATGCAGCGTTGCATTTTTGGAACGATAAATGGAAGACCTTAACGACCTGTATTATTTCGCCAAGGTGGTGGAATACGGCGGTTTTGCCCCGGCGGGGCGGGCCATTGGAGTCCCCAAGTCCAAGCTCAGTCGGCGGGTAGCCGCCCTGGAAGAGCGTCTGGACGTTCGCTTGCTAAACAGATCGAGCCGTCAATTTTCAGTCACTGAAATTGGTGGGCAGTACTACGAGCACTGCAATGCCATGCTGATCGAAGCCGAATCGGCCCAGGAAGCCATTGATGCCGTCCGGGCGGAGCCCCGTGGCGTGATTCGGTTAACCTGTCCGATCACGCTGTTGCATGTGCATATCGGGCCTTTTCTGGCCGACTTTCTGCGGAAATACCCCCATATCACCATCCATCTGGAGGCCACCAACCGCCGGGTGGACCTGATCAATGAAGGAGTGGACGTGGCCATTCGGGTGCGCCCACCCCCGCTGCAGGACAGCGATCTGCGACTGCGGGTGTTATCCGACAGGGGGTTGGCCCTGGTTGCCAGCCCGGAGCTGGTAGCGCAATTCGGTATGCCGTGCCATCCACGAGAACTGGAGCTGTGGCCCAGCCTGGGACTGGGTTCGCCGCGGCCGGATTTTCGCTGGGAGTTGCGGGGCGAGGATGGCAGCCAGATCAGTGTTTTTCACCAGCCTCGTTTCGTTACCACGGACATGATTGCCCTGCGCCGTGCGGCCATGGCGGGAGTTGGGGTGGTGCAGCTGCCCATACTGACGGTGCAAAGACAACTGGAGCGCGGTGAGTTGGTGCGGGTTCTGCCCCACTGGGCGTTACACCGGGATATTATCCATGTGGTGTTCCCGTCACGACGGGGTGTCCTCCCCGCGGTGAGAACCCTGATTGACAGTCTTGTGGAATTCTATGAGTCCTTTGATGAGGAATGATTCCGGGGGGAAGCGTTAATCCCTGGCATGTTCCAGACGGTACTGTCTCGGTGTTTTGCCAAACCAGACGCGGCAGGCGCGGTTAAAGGCGGATTGCTCCGAGTAGCCCAGCAACCCCGCAATCTGGCTGAAAGGCATGTTGGGATCAGCCAGGTATCGTGTGGCTAGAGCTTGTCGTTCCTGACTGAGAATTTCCTCGAAGGTGGTGCCTTCACTTTTCAGCTTTCGTTGCATGGTGCGCTTGTGCATCGACAGTTCCGCCGCAATGACTTCACTGTGACACTGGTTTATCGGTAGCAATGTGTGGATCAGTCGCACCACATTCTCGGTCATGGACACCGGATTGGGCGCTTGCTGGGCGGCCAGGTAGTGTTCGGCCAGCTGCCAGGTCTGGTGGTCGGCACTGGATAACGGTAGCGAAAAGGCAGCTTCGGGTAATTCGAAGCCGCACCAGGGTTGACGAAAGTGGCTGGGGCACTGGAAGACCGAGTCGTAGATGGTCTTGTCACTGGCCCGGTCGTGCATGAAATGGACACTCAGTGGTCGAAAATCTTCTCCACAAAGCAGCGTCATCACCTGGCGCATATTGGCCAGACTCAGCTCATAGGCCTGAAGTTGATAGGGGCCGTTGCCGTCTTCAATCGTGAAATTCAGGTGGACTGTCCTTTGTTTGCCCGACATCCCTGGAATGTAGTTGAGCTTGAGTGCCGGGCAATGGAGGTGCAAATAGCGGGCGATACTGTATGAGGCATCGCCTACCGTTGGGGCGCTACGGGCAATCACGGTAATGGGGCCGAGAATATCCATGCCCTGGAATTCTGCTAACCGCAAACCCAGTTCCGGGAAATTCAACGTTTTCGCGGTGTCCTCGAAAAGCGCTGCCATGTCGCGATAGACCAGAAAAGACTGGTCATCACGCTGCGCAGCAGCAGGAATATTATGCCTGGCAAGCAAAGGGAGAGGGTCCTCGCCTCGCTGGATCAGCAGCTCATCATAGCCCCACAAGTTTGTTGCCCTGATCAGGTTGGCCATGCTGTCTCCCTGAAAATACCCACATTGATCCGGATACAGATCAACTGATTGCTATGTCGCGATACGTCAAAAAACTGTCTTGATTCGTCAAGAAAGTCAACGGTCCTTTCTGAAATAGTGCTTTCAGTTTGTCGATCCCGGGTACCTCAGCCTCCGGGTGTATCAATGTGCGCAACAGGAGAAAGACATAATGATAAAAAAATTCACTATGGTGATGTTAGTTACCGGGCTGGCTGCTTGTGGAGGAGAAAACAGCGACTCTTCAACGGTTACTGCCGCTGAGCCCAGGCTCAGTACCTGCTTCTGGAACGGCCCTTATGTGAAGGAAAATCCGGCAGCAAACTTTGCCTATCCGGATTCCGGTGCCGCCTACTGGACCGCAGAATATTCACTGCCGGAAGGGGCTACACTAAAGCTCGATGGGGAGTTTCCCTATTCACGCTATATTTCCTATAACAGCTATCGCAGTGACGGTTCTCCGGCGGATGTGATCGCTGATAACAATATCGTGCCGGAACAGGGCGCAGTGAATCCCTTCGTGAATGGCAATCCACGTCAGGGACAGCATCGTGGCTATCAGATTGAGGTTGCTGCGGGGAGCGTGCCGGAGGATCGTGCCGAAAATACCTTGTATGACAATGCGGAAGAGGGGAAGTCCATCCTGATGTATCGGATTTATGTCCCCGACGAAGGCAAGGGGATCCTGGGTGGAGTGGAATTACCTGAGGTTACTGTGACAACCGCTGATGGGGTAACGCATACCGGTGACGCTGCCTGTGAACAAATCGACGCCCAGCAAAAGCTGGTGCAGATTCCGCGCGTTCCGGAAGAGGCGTATGCCCAGGCGAGACAGAACAACCCGGCCCGAGTGCCACCTATCTGGCAGGCGATTTATAACTTCCAGTGGGGCTTCGAATGTGGGTTTTACTATCTCTGCGATACCGATCCGGTCCGTCAGGTTGGCTGGTATGCGAATCTTGATAATCAGTACATGAGCAGCTTCCTGGACAAAAGTATCAAGCCCGTCGTGGTCATTCGCGGAAAGATTCCTGCAACCCCGAAAACGCTTGGAGGAGATGAGTATTTCGATACGTCAGAGGCGCAGCTGCGTTACTGGTCCATCTGCCAGAATGAATACTACTCGCAACGGGTAGAAGCCTGCCTCTACGATGAGCAGATCACCATTAACCCTGATGGAAAGTTCACCATTGTGACCAGCACAGAGGCAGACAGACCGGAAAATGCCAGTGAGCAATGTGGGGTGGGTTTCCTGCCCTGGCCTGAAAATGGCGATGGCTTTTCTATTGAGGAAGGCCGGGAAGACCATGCGGATGATGCCCTGGTGATTGTCAGAAACATGCAACCCATGAATGGCTTCGACCAGGCAATCCAGGATACCCAAAAGCCCGGTGATGAAGCGGAGGTGCTGGGAGAGTATCTTCCCTCCATCGAATATTTCACAACGGAAGAATTCGAAGCGTTGGGTTGTGATGCCTATAACGCATTATAAAAACCCATGAGCCAGCAAAACGGCCCCGTTTCCCGGGGCCGTTTTGCGTTGGGACGCCGGAGCAACTGCGATGCGCGGTTGTCGCGATTCGTCAAAAAAAGTCTCCATTCGTCAATATCGAATTCACCAATCCTGAAATAGTCAGTGACCAGCATAGAATTGATAACAAGGAGGCGTCATGACCCCCGAGCACTACGACATCATCATCATTGGCGCGGGGTTGTCCGGCATTGGTACGGCCAGCCACATCGCTCGTGAATATCCCCATAAGCGTATTGCCATTATCGAGCGCCGTGAAAAAGTCGGTGGCACCTGGGATCTGTTTCGCTACCCCGGTATTCGCTCCGATTCCGATATGGCCAGCTTCGGTTTCAACTTCAAACCCTGGTACTCCAACAAGGTGTTGGCAAAAGGCGGGGACATCCGTGATTACGTGGCAGATACCGCCAGGGAGTTCGGTCTCTACGACAAGGTCAAGTACGGTCTCAAAATCGATCATGCTGACTGGTCCAGTCGCGATCAGCGATGGGAGCTTTCCACACTGCATGAAGCCAGCGGTGAAGACCGGCATTTTACCTGTGACTTCATGGTCAATTGCGCCGGTTACTACAACTTTGATCGGGGATATCAGCCGCACTTTGCCGGTCAGGAGCGTTTCAAGGGAGAGATTGTTCACCCCCAGCACTGGCCGGAATCGCTGGATTACAACGGCAAGAAAGTGGTGGTGATCGGTAGTGGAGCTACCGCCATTACGGTTGTGCCGGCCATGGCGGAAAAAGCGGAAAAGGTTACCATGCTGCAGCGTTCACCCAGTTACATCATGGCAATGCCGGACACCGACAAACTGTCCATGGCCTTGAACAAGGTGCTACCACGAAAATGGGTCTTTAACCTGGCCCGTGGTCGTAACATCCTGCTTCAACGCGGGCTGTATCTCGCCTGTCAGCGCTGGCCAAGGCCCGCCAAAAAATTGCTGGTATCGCATATGCACAAGCAGGCGCCGAATATCGACAAGCGTCATTTCAGCCCCAGCTACATGCCCTGGGACCAGCGTTTATGTGCTGCACCGGATGGTGATTTCTTTGCCTGCCTCCGCTCGGGCAAAGCCGATATCGTGACCGATCACATTGATCAGTTTGATGAAAAAGGCATTGTTCTGAAGTCAGGCAAGCACCTGGCGGCGGATATTATCGTGACCGCCACGGGGCTGGACTTGCAGCTGATGGGCGGGCTGACACTATCGGTGGACGGAAATCATGTCCCTCTGCCGGAAAAAATGCCCTACAAAAGCATCCTGGTTCAGGACGTGCCCAACTATGCCTGGATTTTTGGTTATACCAATGCGCCCTGGACGCTGAAATGTGACATCGGCGGGCAATACCTGTGCCGCCTCTTCGATCACATGGAAGAAAGTGGCTTTACCGTGGCGACCCCCGTAGATCGCTATGGAAATCATACCGATGAGGGAATGCTTGACGGCTTTGCTCCCGGCTATATCAATCGAGCGAAAGACATCATGCCACGGCAGGGAAAGCAGGCCCCGTGGAAAGTGACGATGCATTATGGCAACGACAAGCGGGTCCTTCTGGAAGAACCGGTGGATGACGATATTTTGCAGTTTGATACACGGGCCGGTCGAGATGATGAACACGTACCAGCGTTAAAGGTGGCAGGATGAATTCGGAAAATGTGAATCCGGAGGCGGGGGGCGACAGCCTCCCCCAGCAGCCGGACGTAGTGCTGGTGCACGGCATGTGGAGCCTGCCGGAGACCCTGCGGGAGCTACACGATGCTTTCGTGGCAATGGGGTATGGTGTGGAGTCCCTGTGTCTTCCGCACCACTATGAAAAATCGGCCTATGACGATGATCGCAAGGCCCGATTGGCCTCGGCCCGGCTGGAAGACTACGTGGATCATATCGTCGAGCGAATTCGCCAGAAATCCCGCCCACCGATTCTGGTGGGCCATTCCATGGGGGCGCTTCTGGCACAACTGGCCGCTGCCCGGGTGCCTTGCGAAAGGCTGGTCCTGCTGTCGTCGGCCGCTCCGGCAGGCATCAATGGCCTCGGCTTATCAGTCATTCGCACCCTGGGCCGAAACTTGTGGCAGTTTCCTCTATGGAAGGCCGTCACCGAAGTGACGGAAGCGCAGGTCAGATATGGCATCGCCAATGCGCAAAGTCCGGCCCTGCAACAGCATATTGCCAGAAACTGTACTTATGAATCGGGCATGGCGACCTGGCAAATTTCTATGGGGCTAATGCTACGCTCCCGTTCTTCCGCCCATGTGGATTTTTCACGAATTCAGTGCCCGGTGCTGATTATCGGAGGAACTGCTGACCGCATTACCCCAATCAGCATACAGCGTCAGATTGCTAACCGATTCAGGGGGCAAGCTACATTGATAGAGATTGCTGATTGTTGTCACTGGACCATCGGAGGCGAATTTTTTCCGCAGATTCAGAGCGCTATTCATGAGTGGCTGGGTTTCAAGGAGCAGCAAGCAGGATAACGATTCCGTTTTCCTTATCGGTGTGCGACGGCTCAAAAGTGTTAAGGTTATTGGCGTGAGTAGCAGCTTTGCCGAGAACGGATCAACGGCAAAAATAGTGTGTACTATCCAATAAGCCTCTACAGAAATCTGGAGGGACATTATGTCCCGCATCGCCGTTTTTGCCGACGTTCAAAATATTTACTACACCACTCGCCAGGCTTTTGGGCGACAGTTCAATTATCGCGCATTGTGGGAACAGCTCTGTAACCAGGGAGAGGTTGTCAGCGCCATGGCCTATGCCACCCATCGCGGCGATGACGGGCAGACCAAATTCCAGGATGCACTCAAACACATTGGTTTTACCGTAAAGCTCAAGCCCTATATCCAGCGCAGTGATGGTTCCAGCAAAGGGGACTGGGATGTGGGTATCGCCGTGGATGTGATGACCCTGGCGCCGCAGGTAGATACCGTGGTGTTGCTATCCGGTGATGGCGATTTTGATGTGCTGCTGGAGCGGATCAACGTTGATCCTGGCGTTCGAACGGAGGTCTATGGGGTTGCGTCACTGACAGCGCGTTCTCTGATTGATAGCGCCTCGGAGTATCACCCGATTGGGGATGATCTTCTGTTGTAGCAATTGGGCCGATCGTCGGGCTGGGCGTAAGGAGTCTTACGTATCGAGGAAGAGCCGTTGGAGCTTTGCTCGCAAAGCGAAGGGGTGTTGCTGTTCTTCAAGCGCTTCGCTTTGCGAGCAAAGCTCCAACGGTGTTTTGATAGCTTGCCTACCATACCCCCGTTCTAGCGCGCGGCGTCCAGGGCCTGGCTGATGTCTGCCAGGATATCGTCAATGTGCTCGATACCGATGGACAGGCGCACCATCTCGCGGCTGACGCCGGCGTTGGCCAGTTCCTTGTCATCCAGCTGCCGGTGAGTGGTGGAGGCCGGGTGGCACGCCAGGGAGCGGGCATCGCCAATGTTCACCAGGCGCAGGATTAGTTGCAGGGCGTCGATGAATCGCGCCCCGGCTTCCTGGCCGCCCTCGATGCCGAAGCTGAGAATGCCGGACGCGCGGCCGTTCATGTATTTCTGAGCCAGCGCATTGTCCGGGCTTTCCGGCAGGCCGGCGTAGTTCACCCAGTTGACCTGGGGGTGGTCACGCAGGAACTCGGCCACCTTCTGGGCGTTTTCACAGTGGCGGTCCATGCGCAGCGGCAGGGTTTCAATGCCCTGCAGGATCAGGAAGGTATTCATGGGGCTCAGGGCCGCACCGGTGTTGCGTAATGGTGCCACTCGGGCACGGCCGATGAAGGCGGCTTCACCGAGGGCTTCGGTATAGACCACACCGTGGTAGGACGGATCCGGCTCATTCAATACCCGGAAACGCGCCTTGTGTTTGGTCCAGGGGAATTTCCCGGAATCCACAATTACCCCGGCCACGGAGTTGCCGTGCCCGCCCATGTATTTGGTCAGCGAGTGGACCACGATATCCGCACCGTGTTCGATGGGCCGCCACAGATAGGGCGTGGCCACGGTATTGTCGACGATCAGCGGCACTCCGGCCTGGTGGGCCACCTCGGCCAGGCGGGCGATGTCGACGATGTTGCCGGCCGGGTTGCCCACGGACTCACAGAAGACGGCCTTGGTGTTGTCATCAATGGCGGCAGCCAGGGCATCAAAATCATCGTGGCTGACAAAGCGGGCTTCAATACCCCGGCGCGGCAGGCTGTGGGCAAAGAAGTTGTAGGTGCCACCATAGAGTTTGCTGGTGGTGACGATGTTGTCGCCCACTTCGGTGATGGTTTCCAGCGCATATTCGATGGCTGCCATGCCGGAGGCCACCGCCAGCGCGCCCACGCCGCCTTCCATGGCCGCGACCCGTTCCTCCAGCACCGCATTGGTGGGGTTCATGATGCGGGTGTAAATATTCCCGGGTACCTTCAGATCAAACAGATCCGCCCCATGCTGGGTATTGTCGAAGGCATAGGACGTGGTCTGGTAGATCGGTGTCACCACTGCCTTGGTGGTGGGATCCACCTGAAAGCCGGCACGCACGGCAAGGGTTTCCATCTTCATGAGCAGTCCTTGTGTTGTTGTATGAGTGAGTCAGTGTGAGAGCGTATCAAACTGAGTCCCGGTTATCCGGCGTTATGTCCGGCTTACGGACAGCAGCTGTAAACGCAAAAAATGTCCCTGGTGCGGCCAGCGTATCTCGTCACCTACCTTCAGGCCGAGCAGGGCCGCGCCGGCCGGGGTCAGAATGGAAATGGCGTCGCTGACGGTCTGTGTTTCGTGGGGCAGGGTCAGCACTCTTTCGTGCTCCCTGCCGGTGGCAACATTGCGAAACCGCAGGCGGCTGCCGAGGGTAACCACGTCCTCTGGCATGGCGCTCGCCTCCACAATATTGGCCCGGGCCAGTTCGTCGTAAAGGTAATCGATCTGGTCCGAATCGCCCTTGAAGTTATCCAGCACGGCAAACAGGCGGTCACGGTCTGTGGTACTGACGGTAATAGGGGGTAGTGTGTTCATGGTGTTCTCCTGACGGTGTTAACAGTGGTTTTGCCGGGTCGCCGAACCCCGGTGTGTCATCGGGTGTTCGGCGTCAGGAGAGAAAGGCAGGGGTGCTCGCAACCTGCGCGAAAGCGCCGGCAGTGGAGTAAGGCATGAAGCTGTCAGTAACAGCAATAGTAGGGCGAACCAGATTCATGGAGTGAGATTAGCAGAGCCGGTTATTTTGTCCAGCGTGCTGTGAACCAGCGCGTCGGGAGGACAGGGCAGGGCGCTGACGGCCATGCCAAATAACCAAACGCAACGAATCTCATAATGCTGTTTTGCCATGAATATGGATGATTTGGCTATTGGCAGTTGATCGTCACGGCACCAGTATCGACCGTGGCCCATAACAATAAGGAGATCGGGATGGCGCGAAAATTATCCATTATGGATTCCGGCTGGCTGATGATGGAAACCCGGGAAACCCCCATGCATGTGGGCGGCTTGGCCCTGTTTGCGATACCGGAGGATGCCCCCAGCGACTACATGGAAAGCGTTTACCGCTTCATGGTCGAGGTGGACGGGGTGTGCCGGCCCTTCAGCCAGAAGATCCAGTCACGGCTGCCGGGCCGGCTGGATGCGGCCTGGGTGGAGGACAAGAATTTTGACATTGATTATCACGTACGCCACTCCGCTTTGCCGCGCCCTGGCCGGGTGCGGGAGTTGCTGGCGCTGGTGTCACGGCTGCATGCTCAGCGTCTGGATCCGGGGCGTCCCCTGTGGGAGAGCTATCTGATCGAAGGCCTGGAGGGCAACCGCTTCGCCCTTTATACCAAGATGCACCATTCCATGGTGGACGGCATGGCCGGCATGCACCTGATGCAGTCGCGGATGGCCAGTAGCGCCGATGAAAATCTGCCGGCGCCCTGGTCCGGGGAATGGGACAAGCGCAAGAAACCCCGCAAGAAAAGCGTGGCAGTGGCTGCCAAGGCCGGGGTGCTGGATGGGGCGGGCAGTGTGCGCCGGGGTGCCGGGCAACTGGTGGATCTGTTGCGTCTGCCCAAAGACAGTAATGTGAAAACCATCTACCGGGCCCCCAAGACGGTGCTCAATCGTCGCGTTACCGGTGCCCGCCGGTTCGCCGCCCAGTCCTGGTCGCTGCCGCGCATCAAGGCCGCGGCAAAAAAACACAATGGCACCGTCAACGATATTTTTCTGGCCATGTGTGGTGGCGCCATGCGCCGTTACCTGGAAACACTGGATGCCTTGCCCGCCGAGCCGCTGGTGGCCCAGGTACCGGTGTCCCTGCGCAGCGCGGACCAGGCCGAAGGCGGTGGCAATGCCATCACCACGGTACAGGTAAGCTTGGCCACCCACATTGCCAGCCCGCTGGGCCGCCTGGTCGCCATCCAGGAATCCATGCAGGCGGTGAAGACCCGGCTGGGAGAGATGCAGAAGTCGGATATCGACGCCTATACGGTGATGACCAACATGCCTCTCTCCCTGGGACAGGTGACGGGCCTGTCCGGTCGAGTCAGCCCCATGTTCAACCTGGTGATATCCAACGTGCCCGGGCCCAAGGAAACCCTGTACTTCAATGGTGCGGAGTTGCTGGCCTCTTACCCGGTATCCCTGGTGCTGCACGGGTATGCGCTGAATATCACCGTGGTCAGCTACAAGGACAGTCTGGAGTTCGGGGTGATCGGCTGCCGTGACACCCTGCCGCATATCCAGCGCTTCCTGGATTATTTCGAGGCCTCGTTGGCCGAGCTGGAATAGCGCCTTGGGCGGTACGGGTCGGCGGTGGTATCTTGCGGGTTCGCTGGCAGGATTATATTCGGAGACACCGTGCATCACGACGACATCGCCCAGGCCGTGCGGCAACTGGCAGAGCAGCTGATCCAGCAATCGATCATGGTCGTTACGGCGGAATCCTGCACCGGGGGCGGCATTGCCCAGGCGTTGACTGCCCTTGCCGGGTCTTCCCGCTGGTTCGAGCGGGGTTTCGTGACCTATTCCAATGAGGCCAAGCAGGAGATGCTCGGGGTGCAGAGCGCCACCCTGGAGCGCACCGGCGCGGTCAGTGAAGACACTGCACTGGAGATGGCGCTGGGTGCGGTACGGCATTCCCGTGGACAGGTAAGCATGGCCGTCACCGGCATCGCCGGTCCGGAGGGCGGCTCTCCTGACAAGCCCGTGGGGACGGTTTGGATTGCCTGGGGGCACCGCAATGGGCAGGCCGAGGCGCAGTGTTTTCATTTTTCCGGTGACCGGGATGCCGTCCGTCAGCAGACGATTGTGGAAGCCATTAGGGGCTTGAATGCGCGCCTGAAGTCGCCACAATCGTCATCATTCACCGGGCCTTAAGCGCCGGGTGACACCTTTCACGCCTCCCTTGCCGGGCATCGACGATGCTTCAGACAAGGCCATGGGCATGGAAAATCAACGATTTACCGCACTGATGATGGCAACAACGCATCAGCCTGCAAGCGGTCCCGGTTGCCGGGGTTGCAATGAGCCGCAATAGCTGTTCATAATACTGTCCATATTGTCAGTGCTGGCTAAAAGGCCAGATACGGCAAGGCACAATACGGTCGCCGTCAATGAATGACGCACCAGTTAACGGAGAGGGGTCACATGAGCGATAAAGGTAAGGCGCTGTCTGCGGCGCTGTCACAGATCGAGCGTCAATTCGGCAAGGGTTCCGTCATGCGCATGGGCGATCGCAAGCGCGAGCGCATGCCGTCCATTTCCACCGGCTCTCTGGGACTGGACATCGCTCTGGGAATTGGCGGTCTGCCGAAAGGGCGTATCGTGGAAATCTACGGGCCGGAATCCTCCGGTAAAACTACCCTGACCCTCAGCGTGATTGCCCAGGCGCAGAAAAAAGGCGCCACCTGTGCCTTCGTGGATGCGGAGCACGCGCTGGACCCGGACTACGCGGAGAAACTGGGTGTCAACGTGGATGACCTGATCGTGTCCCAGCCCGACACCGGCGAGCAGGCGCTGGAAATCACCGACATGCTGGTACGTTCCGGCGCCGTGGACGTGGTGATCGTGGATTCCGTGGCGGCCCTGGTGCCCAAGGCGGAAATCGAAGGTGAAATGGGCGATGCCCACGTGGGCCTGCAGGCCCGCCTGATGAGTCAGGCCCTGCGCAAGATCACCGGTAACGTGAAAAATGCCAACACCCTGGTGGTGTTCATCAACCAGATCCGCATGAAGATCGGTGTGATGTTCGGTAACCCGGAAACCACCACCGGCGGTAACGCCCTCAAGTTCTACTCCTCCGTGCGCCTGGACATTCGTCGCATCGGGGCAGTGAAACAGGGTGATGAAGTCACCGGTAACGAAACCCGGGTCAAGGTGGTGAAGAACAAGGTATCGCCGCCGTTCCGTCAGGCGGAATTCCAGATTCTCTACGGCCAGGGGATCAACCAGCTGGGTGAAGTGCTGGACCTGGGCGTACAACAGGGCCTGGTAGACAAGTCCGGTGCCTGGTACGCCTACAAGGGCGACAAGATCGGTCAGGGCAAACAGAATGCCTGTGACTTCCTGCGGGAGAATCCGGCCATTGCCGAGGAAATCGAGCAGGAAATCCGTGCGCGCTTGCTGCCGGATCCCACTGAGGCGCCGGCTACCAAGGAAGAGGAAGCTGAAGTCGGTAATGAGTGAACCGCTCACTGAATCCGAATTGCGCCAGCGGGCCGTGGGCCTGCTGGCGCGTCGGGATCACGCCCGCCGCGAGCTGGAGACCAAGCTGCGTCAAAAGGTGGGTGAGCATCCGGCGTTGAACACAGTGATGGCCTGGTGTGAAGAACATGGCTTTATCGACGACCGGCGCTTTGCCGGTTTTTTTGTGCGTTCCAGGATCGAGCGGGGGCAGGGCGCCCTGCGAATCCGTCAGGAGCTGCAACTCAAGGGCGTGGACAATGAACTGATCGCCCAGGCTCTGGAGGCGGCAGAGGTGGACTGGTTTGCCCTGGCCCGGGAGGTGCGGGCCCGGCGCTTTCGTCAGTACCCGGGCAAGGACCAGAAAGAGAAAGCCCGCCAGCTGCGTTTCCTGCAACAGCGGGGTTTCGACGCCGAACAGAGTTTTGCTGCACTGGAGTGTTCACCGGAGGATGAGCTGTAGTACGTCCTTCACTTCGTGTTCCCCATCACTGCATTCCTTACTTCGTTGGAGCCTTGCTCGCAAGGCGAAGGGGAGAATGAATCCCGGTGCCTGCTGAAGTCTTCGCTTTGCGAGCAAAGCTCCAACGGGGCTGGTTTGTGTGAAGAAGCGGATCCCTCGGTAATTTGCCGCTTGGTTTGAATTCGGTTCAAGGCGTATCCTTCGCTTTTGCGTCTTGTGTGAGATCTCCCATGGAATACCTGTCTGATCCCTGGCTGGCGGCGGCCATGCTGGGTGCCGGTGTATTGGCCGGGTTTATCAATACCCTGGCCGGGGGCGGTGGCTTGTTGATACTGCCGTTGCTGATGCTCAGTGGCATGAGTGCGGCATTGGCCAACGGCACCATGCGGGTGGGGGTGCTGATACAGAGCGTCGAGGCGGTGCGGCAGTTCAACAAGCGCGGCACCATGCCGTTCAAACCGCTGCCGGCCATTCTGGTGCCCTGTCTGCTGGGTACCCTGGTCGGCACGCTGGCAGCGTCCTATTTGCCGGAGAGCATCCTCAAACCGGTATTGCTGTCTACCCTGGTGGTGGTGGCCCTGATCATGGTGTTCAAACCCAACCAGATGTCACCGGCTGAGAATGAGGTGCCACTGCAACCCAACGACTCTGTAGCCGGCTGGCTCGGCTTGTTCTTCTGTGGTGCCTATGGGGGCTTTGTGCAGGCAGGGGTAGGGTTTGTGTTGATTGCCGTTCTGGTGGGGCAGCTGCGTTATGACCTGCTGCGCGGCAACGCGCTCAAGCTGGCCATCACCGGCAGTTTCACCGTGCTGGCGCTGGGCATTTTTGTGGCCCGGGACCAGGTGGCCTGGCTGCCCGGCCTGCTGGTGGCGGCCGGCACCTTGCTGGGCGTGCGCCTGGGCGTAGGCTTCGCCCACCGGGTATCCCCGACAGTGCTCAAGCGGATTCTGCTGGTGATGGTGCTGGCGGTGTGCCTGGCGGCGGCGATCCAGGGCTGAGAGGCGAGTGACGAGTACCGAGTTGCGACGCGAGTTGGCTCTGGTTGTATGGGGTTGTGTCTCGCCGCGATTCACGGACAGTTGTGCGCGAAGAGGTCGTTTCGGGCCTGCTCAATCCTGGCCCGCGTCGTTACTCGAAACTCGTCACTCGCTCCTGTCTTCTTCCCATCGCAACCGGGCCTTGAGGGCGGTATACTCGGCGCTCTCTGACAGCCAGCCGATAATGTTTCTCCTATGAAGAGTGCTGAACTACGCCAGGCCTTCCTGGACTACTTCGCCAGCCAGGGGCACGCCAAGGTGCCGTCCTCGTCGCTGGTGCCCCATAACGACCCCACGCTGCTGTTCACCAACGCGGGGATGAACCAGTTCAAGGATGTCTTTCTGGGCCGTGAGTCCCGGGATTACACCCGTGCCACCAGTTCCCAGCGCTGTGTCCGCGCCGGGGGCAAGCACAACGATCTGGAGAACGTGGGTTACACGGCGCGGCATCACACCTTCTTCGAGATGCTGGGCAACTTCAGTTTCGGCGACTACTTCAAGCGCGAAGCCATCAAGTTCGCCTGGGAATTCCTCACCGGCACCCTGGGCCTGCCGGAAGACCGTCTTTGGGTCACCGTGCATGTGTCCGACGATGAGGCGGCGGATATCTGGCTGAAGGAAATGGGCGTCAGCGCCGAGCGCTTCTCGCGTCTGGACGAAGACAACTTCTGGCAGATGGGCGACACCGGTCCGTGCGGTCCGTGCTCGGAAATTTTCTATGACCACGGGGCGGATGTGCCCGGTGGCCCGCCGGGTTCCGAGAATGACGATCTGGATCGTTACATCGAAATCTGGAATCTGGTGTTCATGCAGTACGACCGTCAGGAAGACGGTGAGCTGAAACCCCTGCCCAAGCCCAGCGTGGATACCGGCATGGGCCTGGAGCGCATCGCCGCGGTGCTGCAGGGTGTGCATTCCAATTACGAGATCGATCTGTTCCAGGCCCTGCTGCAGGCGGCGGCAAAGGCCACTGGCTGCCAGGATATGGAAGAGAAATCCCTGCGGGTGATCGCTGACCATATCCGTTCGGCCAGCTTCCTGATCTGCGATGGGGTCATTCCGTCCAACGAAGGTCGTGGCTATGTGCTACGCCGCATCATCCGTCGTGCCCTGCGTCATGGCCACAAGCTGGGCCAGGACAAACCGTTCTTTTCCACCCTGGTGGGCGCATTGGTCGAACAGATGGGCGAGGCCTACCCGGAGCTGGTCCGCGAACAGGCTCGTATCGAGAAGGCGCTGCTGTCGGAAGAAGAGCAGTTCGGTCGCACCCTGGCCGCCGGCATGAAGGTACTGGAAGCGGCTATCGGCGAGCTGGACGGCAAAGAACTGCCCGGCCAGGTGCTGTTTACCCTCTATGACACCCATGGCTTCCCGCCGGATCTCACCGCCGACGTGGCCCGCGAGCGTGACTTGACCGTGGACATGGATGGCTTTGAAAAAGCCATGGAAGCCCAGCGTGAGCGGGCCCGTGGTGCCGGCAGCTTTGCCAATGATTACAGCGACCGACTCAACATCGAGGCGGTGACCGCGTTTTCCGGCTACGAGAAACTGGCGGATGACGACGCGATCGTTGGCCTGTTCAAGGACGGCGAAGCAGTCGATGCCTTGCAGGCGGGTGAAGAAGGCATGGTGGTGCTGGCCAGCACGCCGTTTTATGCGGAGTCTGGCGGCCAGGTGGGCGACAGTGGTTTCCTGGTGCAGGGCGACAACCGTTTCGCGGTGTCCGATACCAAGAAGCGTCAGGCGGCCCATGTGCATCTGGGCAAGGTGGAAAGCGGCAGCCTGAAGGTGGGCGACAAAGTGTCTGCCTACGTGGATGTGGAGCGTCGTCGCGCCATCATGCGCAATCACTCTGCCACTCACCTGATGCACGCCGCTTTGCGTGAAGTATTGGGGGAGCATGTGCAGCAGAAGGGCTCCCTGGTGGCTGCTGACTATCTGCGCTTTGACTTTTCCCATGGCGAAGCTGTCAGTGACGCCCAGCGCGAACAGATCGAGATTCTGGTGAACCGCCAGATTCTGGCCAACACCCCGGTGACCACCGAATTGATGGATATTGATGCCGCCCGGGAAGCCGGTGCCATGGCCCTGTTCGGTGAGAAATATGATGATCAGGTGCGCGTGCTCAGCATGGGCAGCGACGGTTTCTCCAAGGAGCTGTGTGGCGGCACCCACGTGAGTCGTACCGGCGATATCGGCCTGTTCCGGATTACCCTGGAAGCGTCCGCCGCTGCCGGTGTGCGCCGTATCGAAGCGGTTACCGGTGAGCATGCCCTGAGCGTGATGCGTCAGCAGGAGCGGGCGCTCAGTGAGATCGCGGCCACGGTGAAAAGCACACCGGACAACGCCGCCGAGCGGGTGCGCAACCAGGCGCAGAAAGTGCGCGAGCTGGAAAAGGAAATCGAGCGTCTCAAGCAGAAGCTGGCCAGTGGCGCCGGCAGCGACCTCACCGATGAGGTGCAGGAAATCGCCGGTGTGAAGGTATTGGCGACCCAGCTGGACGGTGCCGATGGAAAGACCCTGCGGGTCACCATGGACAAGCTGAAAGACAAACTGGGCTCGGCGATTATCCTGCTGTCTGCCGTGGATGGCGATAAAGTGGCTCTGGTGGCGGGTGTCACCAAGGATCTCACCGACCGGTTCAAGGCCGGTGATCTGCTCAAGCATGTGGCCGAGCAGGTGGACGGTCGCGGCGGTGGCCGCCCGGACATGGCCCAGGGCGGGGGCAACAATCCCGCCGCCTTGCCGGCGGCCCTGGAAAGCGTGAAAAACTGGGTGTCTGAGCAGGGGGCGTAAGCTGCGGTCAAGACCGCGACTCAGCCCTCAACATGAAATCCGAGCGCGTTTCTGCTAAGGTTACGCGCTCTTTTTTGCAGATAAAGCGACTTTATGGCCCTTATAGTGCAGAAATACGGCGGTACCTCAGTGGGTACGGTCGAACGCATTCAAGCCGTCGCCGAGAAGGTGGCAGGTTTCCATAAACGGGGCGACCAGGTGGTCGTGGTGGTTTCCGCCATGAGCGGCGAAACCAATCGCCTGATCGAGCTGGCCAAAGGCGTCAGCGATAACCCTTCACCGCGTGAAATGGATGTGCTGGTTTCCACCGGCGAGCAGGTCACTATTGCCCTGCTGTCCATGGCGCTGCAGAAGCTGGGTATCAATGCCCGCTCCTACACGGGTAGCCAGATTCCCCTGCGCACCGACAGTGTCTACTCCAAGGCCCGTATTGAAGAGATTGACGACAAGAAAGTGCGCGCCGATCTGAATGGCGGCAGCGTGGTGGTCGTGGCCGGTTTCCAGGGTGTTGATGCGGACGGCAACATTACCACCCTCGGCCGTGGTGGTTCCGACACCACCGCCGTGGCGCTGGCCGCGGCCCTGAAGGCCGACGAGTGTCAGATCTACACCGATGTGGATGGCGTCTACACGACCGATCCCCGTGTGGTGGATAACGCCCGTCGCCTGGACAGCATTACCTTCGAGGAAATGCTGGAAATGGCCAGCCAGGGCTCCAAGGTCCTGCAGATCCGCTCCGTGGAATTCGCCGGCAAGTACAATGTGCCGCTGCGTGTCTTGTCCAGTTTCCAGGATGGTCCTGGAACTCTCATTACCGTCGACGACGAGGTTGATATGGAAAAGCCGGTAATCTCCGGAATTGCCTTTACCCGTGATGAAGCCAAAATCATCGTGCGTGGCGCCCCGGATACTCCGGGCATTGCCTACAAGATCCTCGGCCCGGTGAGTGCAGAGAACATCGAAGTAGACATGATCGTGCAGAACGTGGGCAAGGACGGCGCCGCCGACTTTACCTTTACGGTGCACCGCAACGACTTTGCCCGTGCCCAGGAAGCCCTGCGCAAGGCTTCCGAGGAGCTGGGTAACCCGGAAATCATTGGTGACGACAAGATCGCCAAGGTGTCCCTGGTGGGTGTGGGCATGCGTTCCCACGCCGGCGTGGCATCCAAGATGTTTGAAACCCTGGCCAAGGAAGGGGTCAACATCGAGATGATCTCCACCTCGGAAATCAAGGTATCGGTGGTCATGGCCGAGAAATATCTGGAGCTGGCGGTGCGTGCTCTGCACTCCGCGTTCGAGCTGGATCAGCCTGCCAACTAAGCCACATACTGCCAGGTAGGTACGGGGCGACGACCGGTTGGTCTCGCCCCCCTTCACGGCGAGACTTACGAAAACGCTTCAGGCATACTACCGCCCCCGTACCAGGGGTGGGTAAATGGTCCCGCACCAAGGAGTCGTCACGGACGACAACCCGCGAGCCCCGGGTACGGCATGCGCTCACGGAAATTGAAGGACCCCAGGAGGGATCATTATGTTAATTCTTACGCGTCGAGTTGGTGAGACCCTGATGGTAGGTGATGAAGTCACCGTGACTGTTCTGGGTGTAAAAGGTAACCAGGTTCGCATCGGTGTGAACGCGCCGAAAGAGGTTGCCGTGCATCGGGAAGAAATCTACCAGCGTATACAGCACGAAAAATCACCAGACGGTGAGTCTGCCTGATTTTTGGGCTGTATTTTCTCCGCAAAATCGTTATGATGCGCGGCGAGTTTGGAAACAGGCCGGCAAGATCCCAGATTCCAGACTGACAATATGACCGCATTCCGGAGAGGTGGGTGAGTGGCTGAAACCAGTTCCCTGCTAAGGAACCATACGGGTTACCGTATCGCGGGTTCGAATCCCGCCCTCTCCGCCATATAAAGAAAAGCCCCGTAATTCAATGAGTTACGGGGCTTTTTGTTGGGCGTTTTGTAGCAAAACTTTGTAGCAAAATGAGCGTGGCAGGATTGATGGGGTAGGGCAGAAGCTGAAGGCCCCCTTAAAGCCACCAAAATGGCCTGTAACGGCCCTCCTTGCATTCTCTCGTCCTCGCCTATTGCTGTAACGTTCAAAGCCTTTTCTGCGCATCTCTAATCTGTCTATGACGTTTCAGAACCCCGGTATATCCAATTTGAATATGTGACTTTGGCCCGGCAGAATGTGTGAGCCTGTTCACGGAAGGTGGCGGGATTGTGGTTTTGCTAATACTAAGGGACTGAAATGAATACTAAGTTGAAAGCTTTGGCTCTGATTTGTGGAACGGCTGCTCTATATGCTTGCGGAGGAGGCGGAAGCTCCTCTGGTGGAGGAACCAACAATGATGGTGGCGATGGCGGTGATGCCGGAGGAAGCGGGGAGGTTCGCTCTGGGCAGTTCGTGGATTCTGCTGTGGCCAATATCGCTTACACTGCTTCTCCGTCTGGAACCACCGGTTTCACAGATGAAAACGGGTTCTTCGATTTTGAAAGTGGCGATACTGTGACTTTCTCGGTTAGAGGCGTTGATCTTCCTTCTGTGCCTGCTACAGGCAAAGTGACCATCAATGATTTTGACAAAGTATCAACTGCGGATAGTGGTGATCTTGGTCTGAATATCGCCATTCTTTTGCAATCCTTGGACAGCGATGGCGATGCCAGCAATGGCATCCAGATTCCTGACGAAACGGAAGAGACTGCTGACAAGGCGGCTAATGTTGATTTCGACCAGCCGGTTAATGACTTTGTAAGTGATACAGAGACAGGGGTTCAGGCGGCGCTTGTCGAGGGTGATTCAGCTCCGGTTACAGCAGATGCGGCGAAAGAGCACCTTGATAGTCAGATGGAAGATTTGCTTCTGTCAGGCACTGGGGTTTGGCGCTTGTATGTCGTTGGTGAAGATCCCGGTATTCGGAACGTCACTTTTAATGATGGCGAGACAATTAGCTTCACAAACGCCCAAGAGGGAGGTTGGTACAATCAGGTAGGTACGCCGGAGGAAAATACCACGGAAGGGTATACCGCAACGGCTAAAAGCCTGAAGTTCGAAAACAATCCCGATGAGTTTACCTTGGTTTATGAAGGCGTTGGCGAAGAAAATGGCGAAAAGTGGGATGTGTTGGTTTTTGCCGAATCAGCCACAACCTTGATTTACATGGATAACCGGCCAACTGACTTGCACGATCTAGGTAATCTTTCCGCCGAAGCGGGTGATGACT